>NZ_ACQA01000002.1:1235000-1919951 GCF_000182645.1 Brucella intermedia LMG 3301 | reverse complement strand
TCGCCGCCTTCCAGCGTCGAAGAGAGTGCGTGCCGTTATCTTCAACACGCAACCCAATCGCGGTGACCCACTCATGACCATTGCTCGTGTTCGAATCTCTTCGCCGTGACCCGAGTTTCGATCTTAATCTTGACGAGATCACAGTCACTTAGCTTGCTGTCGATCGGGCGATCAAACAACGCTCGGTCTCGCATGCGCGCCTCTCTATCAAGGAAGAAGCGAACTGCCAAAGTTGCCGCTGTTTGAGCGGTTCTTTACGTCAACCTTCCTGCCAGCGTTCCATACGAAGCGCCCAGTGCAGCAGAAGCATATTGTGCGATGCCCATTTGAGTTCTCCCGGCCACCCTGGGCCACTGGAAGAACGAGTCAGTTCGAGATTCGTGGCCGGGGACCGTTGACGAAATGACCAGTTTTACCTAAAAGAATTGGAAAGCAGACATATTGTCCGTCGATCTGATTGAGTGCCAGTCCAAAAGCAGGGGCCTGATTGTAAATTACCAGAGCTTCTACTGCCGGTTAGTTTGCCGATTTGTCAGAACAATCTGCTAACTTCGAAGACCAATACGCCATTCGATCCTTTCTGCTTTCTCAACAGACTTCGAACTCTGGAGATCCGCCAAGACGACATCTCGCACGTCTATGGGCAGATCTGCTGCCCGTGGATGCTTCCCTTCTCGACTTACGTGCATCAAGAGTTGCTCGCAGAGTGCCAACATCTCCCTTTCCGCATTGTACAATCTCATGAATAGATGCAAACGTTTGTGATCGGCATCGATCAAGGCCAGCTCTACCTGTAATATTTCGCCGGCATGACATTCTCTCAAATACGCGATACGACTATCGAGCGTGTAGAGAGTGGCATTGTTGGTCGCACGATAAACAGCGTCGATGCCAATTCGATCCATATAGGCGGTCGCCGCGTCGGAAAAGACGATTCCATAGGCATAGTCCCCCATATGGCCGTTGTAGTCTATCCAGTTTGGCGAAACGCTTGTGCTATAAATCGTTAATGCTTCGCTCATGCTCATTTCCTCCGCTCTAACCACCCGTAGAACTCGCCTATGATTCCCTTCCGGAAGAGGAGGACGCATGCCATGAAGATGACGCCGGTTACGATCGTGACGGGGAAGTCCGATGTTGCGAGATAGTTCTGGAGGGCGACGACGAAGGCGGCGCCGACGATGGGGCCGATGAGCGTGCCAATGCCGCCCAGAAGCGTCATCAGGATCACTTCGCCCGACATCTGCCAGCCGACATCGGTCAGCGTTGCAAACTGGAAGACGAGCGCCTTCAGGCCGCCGGCAAGGCCGGCAAGCGCTGCCGACATGACGAAGGCTGCAAGCTTGTAGCGGTTGACGGAATAGCCCAGCGAGATGGCGCGGTTTTCGTTTTCGCGCACCGATTTCAGGATCATGCCGAAGGGCGAGTTGATGATGCGCCAGATGACGAACACGCCCAGCACGAACACCGCCAGCACAAAATAATACATGGTCATCGGCTGGTTGAGGTCGATGATGCCGAAGAGATAGCCGCGCGGCACGCCCTGCAATCCGTCCTCGCCATGGGTGAAGGATGCTTGCAGGCAGAAGAAGAAGAACATCTGCGCCAGCGCCAGCGTGATCATCGTCGAATAGATGCCCTGACGGCGGATGGCGAGATAGCCGATGACGAGGCCAAGGGCTGCGGCGGCAAGGACGCCGAGCACGAGGCCAAGCTCCGGCGTGACGCCCCAGACCTTGACCGTATGGGCGGTGATATAGGCCGCGCCGCCGAAGAAGGCGGCATGGCCGAAGGACAAAATGCCGGTATAGCCCAGAAGAAGATTGAAGGCGGAGGCGAACAGCGCGAAGCACAGCATCTTCATCAGGAAGATCGGATACACCATGAAGGGTGCGGCCAGCAGCCCGACAAGGGCAATGCCGAGGATGACGGCCGAGAGGCTGTTGACGGCAGGCGCCTTGCTGTCGCGCGAGGCCGTATTTGCCTTGAGAGCGGTATCAGCCATGTCAGGCCTCCTTCCCGAACAGTCCGGCGGGGCGCACCAGAAGAACGATGGCCATGATGACGAAGATGACGATGCTGGAAGCTTCGGGATAGAAGACCTTGGTGAGACCTTCCGCCAGCCCCAGCACATAGCCGGTGATGATGGCGCCGAGGATCGATCCCATGCCGCCGACCACCACCACGGCAAAGACCACGATGATGATGTTGGAGCCCATCAGCGGGCTGACCTGATAGATCGGCGCGGCCATGATGCCCGCAAGTCCGGCAAGGGCGGCACCGAGCGCATAGGTGAAAGTCAGAAGCAGCGGCACATTGATGCCGAAGGCCTTCACCAGCGTCGGGTTTTCAGTCGCGGCGCGCAGATAGGCGCCGAGCTTGGTCTTTTCGATCAGGAGCCATGTGCCCAGGCAGACGATGAGCGAGGCGACGACCACCCAGGCGCGATAGTTCGGCAGGAACATGAAGCCCAGATTATGTCCGCCCGCAAGCGACGGCGGCACCGCATAGGGCTGGCCCGCCGCGCCATAATAATAGCGGAACGTGCCTTCGATCACGAGCGCCAGGCCGAAGGTGAAGAGCAGGCCATAGAGCGGGTCGAGATTATAGAGCCGCGACAGCGCCACGCGCTCCACGATCGCGCCGCCCAGCCCGACGATGAGCGGGGCGAGGATCAGCGCCGGCCAGTAGCCGATGCCGAGCCAGCTCAACAGCAGATAGCCGACAAAGGCGCCCAGCATATATTGCGCGCCATGGGCGAAGTTGATGATGCGCAGGAGGCCGAAGATGATGGCAAGGCCGAGGCTCAGCATCGCATAGAAGGAGCCGTTGATGAGGCCGACCAGCAACTGCCCGAGAAGTGCCTGCAAGGGTATTCCAAAAATCATTGTCATTCAGACCCCCAATGCATGCGTGAGTTCTGCCATGCGGGCGGGCAGTTCGGCGGTGGGGAAGTTGTCCGTCACCACGCCATGATCCATGAGGTAGAAGCGGTCGGCGACCTTGGCGGCAAAGCGGAAGTTCTGCTCGACCAGAAGCACGGTCATGCCGCGTTTCTTCAGTTCCACCAGCACATCGCCGATGCGCTGCACGATGACGGGCGCAAGCCCCTCGGTCGGCTCGTCGAGGAGCAGCACCTTGACGCCGGTGCGCAGGATGCGCGCAATCGCCAGCATCTGCTGCTCACCGCCCGACAGCTTGGTGCCGGGGCTGTTGCGGCGCTCATGCAGGTTGGGAAAGAGTTCGTAGATCTCATCGAGCGACATGGCGCTCTGGCCGTCCCTGGCGACGACCGGCGGCAAAAGCAGGTTTTCGTGCACGTTCAAGGTGGCGAAGATGCCGCGTTCTTCGGGAACAAAGCCCAGGCCCGCATAGGCGATGCGGTGCAACGGCACGCGCATGATGTCCTTGCCGTCGAGCGTGATGGTGCCGGTGCGCTTGCGGATGATGCCCATGATGGCGCGCAGCGTCGTCGTCTTGCCGACGCCGTTGCGGCCCAGAAGCGTGATCGTCTCGCCGGGCCAGATGTCGAGGTCGACGCCGTGCAGGGCATGGCTTTCGCCATACCAGGCATTGAGCCCGCGCACGGACAATAACGGTTGGCCTCTATTCATGTTCGGTTCCCATATAGGCGGTGCGCACGCGCTCGTCCTTCGAGACGGCGGCATAATTGCCGGAGGCAAGTATTTCGCCGCGTTGCAGCACCGTGACGTGGTGGGCAATGTCGGCCACCACCTTGAGATTGTGTTCGACCATCAGCACCGCGCGGTCCTTCGCCACATCGGCGATGAGGGCGGCGATGGTGTGGACGTCCTCATGGCCCATGCCGGCCATCGGCTCATCGAGCAGCAGCACCTTGGGATCGAGCGCCAGCGTGGTGGCGATCTCCAGCGCGCGCTTGCGGCCATAGGACAGGTCGGCGGCCAGCGCATGGCGGGCATCGGCAAGGCCGACGCGCTCCAGAAGCGAAATCGCCTGCGCGTCGAGCCGGTCGAGCGCCGACAACGGACGCCAGAACTGCGTGGCAAGCCCGTTGGGGCGCTGCAGCGCGACCTTGACGTTTTCCAGCACCGTCAGATGCGGAAAGGTTGCCGAAATCTGGAACGAGCGCACCAGCCCCATGCGCGCCACCCGGGCCGGATCGGCTCTGGTGATGGTTTCGCCCAGAAGCGTGATCTCGCCGCTCGATGGCTGCAGGAATTTGGTCAGGAGGTTGAAAACGGTCGTCTTGCCCGCGCCATTCGGCCCGATCAGCGCGTGGACGCGGGCATGTTCCACATCGAGATCGACGTTCCTCACCGCGTGAAAGCCGCCAAAGGACTTGCCCAGTCCGCGCGCCGACAAAACCGTCCGGCCGCCGGATGAGCCGCCATCGTCCGGCCCTGCTTCATGCAGGGCCGTCATATTGCCAGTTGCTGCGTTCATTCAACCAGCCTCTTTTACTGCTTCACAAGCGGGCAGCCGCTTTTATCGAGCGGACGGAACGCTTCATCACCCGGGATGGTGCGCAGAACCTTGTAATAGTCCCACGGGCCGTTGGATTCTTCCGGCGACTTAACCTGAACGAGATACATATCGTGGACCATGCGACCATCTTCGCGCAGTTTGGCGTTTCGGGCGAAGAAATCGTTAATGTCCATGGTGCGCATCTTGTCGAGCACAGCCTTGCCGCTGGTGGATTTTGCAGCTTCGGAAGCTTTGAGGTAATTCATGACAGACGAATAAACGCCAGCATGAACCATGGTCGGCATCTTGCCGTTCATTCGTTCCCCGAAGCGCTTCGACCAAGCACGGGTCTGGTCATCATAATCCCAGTAAAAGCCGGTAGTCAGTGTCAGGCCCTTTGCAGTTTCGAGACCGACGCTGTGCACGTCGGAGAGAAACAGCAGCATTCCTGCAATTTTCTGGCCACCTTGCGCTATCCCATATTCATTCGCCTGCTTAAGGGCGGTCATTGTATCGCCCGACGAGTTAGCAAGAGCAATAACGTCAGCGCCCGATGCTTGCGCCTGCAACAGGAACGAAGAGAAATCGGTGGTTTCGCGCGGATGACGCACAGAGCCCACGACTTCACCGCCGCTAGCCTTGACGGCTTCCGCAGTATCGCGCTCAAGCGCATGACCGAAGGTGTAGTCAACAGTAATGAAGTACCATTTCTTGCCCCCCTCCTGTGTCATGGCGCGTCCCGTTCCGTTGGCAAGCGCATAGGTGTCCCAGGTCCATTGCGCGGTCGTGGGTGAACAAGCTTTCCCCGTCAAATCCGAAGAGCCTGCGGTGGACGCCAGAAACGCCACATCCTTGTTGCGGGTGATTTCCTGCACGGCCATTGCGACCGAGGACGTGGGGACGTCGATAATTGCCTTGACGTTCTTCTCATCGATCCAGCTACGTGCCAGAGTGGACCCGATGTCAGGCTTATTCTGATGATCTCCAACGATGACTTCGATAGGCTCGCCATTCAACTTACCCCCGAAATCCTCCACAGCCATCTTAGCCGCGACGACCGACCCGTCGCCTGCAAGATCGAAATTCATGCCGGACATATCCGTCAACACGCCCAGTCTAACCGGTTCTGCCAAGGTCGGGCTTGCGAGCACCATGGTGGCAAAAGCACCCGAAAGCATCATTGATTTCATTTTCATGTTTTCCTCCTCCCAAATTATAAATGTGTCAGCCCGATTGGCTGCTACTTTCCGCAATCAGTCTCGCCAGATAAAACTGGTCGGCTTCGTAAGATGCGGCCCAGTTGGCGCGGTGTTCCTGATCAATGGCTCTTTTCGTCATCCGCAAGCCCATGGGCGGGCATTCAGCGATGGTCTGCGCGAAGCGCTTGGCGGTTTCGACCGCGCCACCGGCCGGTGAAAACTTGTCGCAAAGCCCCATATGAAGCGCGTCCTGCCCGCCAATTCGTTCATTGGCGAAAAGCGCACGCTTGGCGCGTGTCGGACCGATCAGCGATGAAAGTAACGGCAGTCCGCCCCAGCCTAGCGTCATGCCCAGACGAACTTCAGGAAACTGAAAGAAGGCCCCCTCAGCCATCACGCGGAAATCGGTTGCCAAAGCCAGAATGCCGCCGCCACCAATCGCCGGGCCTTCAACCGCTGCTATAGTGATCTGTGGCAGCAACCGCCACCGATCACACATGACGCCGCCAAGCGACATGGACGTATGGCGTGTGACAGCGCCCGCGTTGACGCGCCACAGATTCTCGTCCGTCAGGTCCACTCCACCGGAGAAACGACTTTCGGTTCCTGTTAGGATAACAACCTGGACACTGTCATCCGCTGATAATTCGTCCGCCGCCTGTATGAGCGCAGTTATCGATTCTTCATTGAGAGCATTGGCCTTACCGCCACGGTCATAGCGCGCCACCGCAATCGGTCCTTCACGCCTTATATCGACTATGGCCATTTCCACATTCCTCAGGTTTTCACTTTGACATACTACCGAGTATGTTGCATATTCCGAATAGGTTTGCAACAGGCCTGTTTTGGCGGTTTAGTTGCGGCCGAGTAGGAGGAATTCAGAACATGACGCCAGACCAGCGCGCGCTCGACCGCAGCCATTCCGTGTTGCGATATCTTCTCGATCGACATGCAGCGGAGCGCCCCGCAGCACCATTCGTGCATTTTTGGCCTTCGACCGAATGGGATTACAAAACGACCAGAGACCGCGTCCGTCAGCGGGCGGCGACGCTTCAATCACACGGCGTGAAACGTGGCCATCATGTGCTTTGTTTTATGGGTAACGGCCCGGATTTGCTCACTACCTGGTTCGCAATCAACTATATCGGGGCGGTCTATGTCCCCATAAACACTGCAGCACTCGGGCGCTCCCTGGAACATATCCTGGGCGATGCGGATGCCGCGCTGATGGTTGCCCATGCCGATCTGGTGGAGCGATTGCTGGACGTTGCCCCCGGCAAGCTGCGCAAAGTCCTGGTGGTCGAAGGCTCTGCAAGCTGCGCCATTGCTGGGGTGGAAATCCTGCCTTTGACTGACGTGGAAACCGTTAGCGAGAGCGAACTTGCCCTCGACACGCCGATTGAGCCGTGGGACACGCTTGCCATCATGTATACGTCGGGCACGACCGGCAATGCCAAGGGCGTCGTGACCTCTTATGTGCAACTTTACACGATGGGTCCCGACGCCTTCGAGTGCGTGGATGAAACGGACCGTTGTATGATTTGTGGTCCGATCTTCCATTGCGGCTCCACGCTCTATGTCTATGCGATGCTGGCGCGCGGGCTGTCGATTGGCATGATGCGCGAGTTCAAAACGCAGCATTTCTGGCAGGCGGTGCGGGAAACGAACTCGACCTATTGCCTGTTGCTAGGCGTCATGGCGAGTTTCCTTCTGAAACAGCCGGTTTCACCGGATGATCGCAACCACCCGCTGCGACGCGCCTTCATTACCCCATTTGGCGAGGATGGCCCCTTATTTGCGGCAAGATTTGGCGTCGAGGCCTGGACTATCTACAACATGACCGAAATCGCTAGCCCACTCGTTGCCGGACCCGGGATTTCGCAAAAGGGAATCGCGGGAACACCGCGCCCCTGGTATCAGCTGCGCATCGTTGACGAGAACGATATCGAGCTGCCCGATGGCACAGCCGGTGAGTTGGTCATTCGTTCCGACCGCCCCTGGGCCTTGATGAAAGGTTACTACAACAATCCGAAAGCTACCGTCGAAGCCATGCGCAACGGCTGGTTTCACACAGGCGATAGCTTTCGCAAGGACGAAAATGGCGTCTATTTCTTCGTTGATCGTCTGAAAGACATCATCCGACGGCGGGGCGAAAATATCTCTTCCTTCGCTTTGGAAGCCGAAGTGCTTTTCCACGACAGCGTCAAAGAGTGCGCGGCTATCGCGGTGCCAAGCGAATTGAGCGAGGATGAAGTTCTTATCGCCGTAACCCCTGTCGAAGGCCACCAAATCAATGCTGGAGAACTGCTGGAGTTTCTAACAGGCCGCCTGCCCCGCTTTATGGTGCCTCGCTATGTACGAATTCTGGATTCTTTGCCGAAGACGTCAAGCGGTAAAATCCAGAAACATATCCTACGCAGCCAAGGCATTACCGGAGATACAATCGATCGCGATTTCAACGCCAAGCGCGCAAGCTGATCTCTCAAAATCGACAGACCTGAAACAAACTTCGTCATCAACACCACGCCATCTATCGTGCAACAAACCGGCGGGCTGGCGAAAATGGTTGATATTACAGAGCGTTTGCTGGGCAAGAGCGTCGTTATCGTCACCGACAAGGGAGCGCAAGCTCGGATCACTGAGCCGGCCAGAGGCGGATGCCCTGTCGATTTATAAAGCCGCATATTGATCGCAACGCAGGCAATCTTATAAAAAAAGGCCGGTTTTCACCGGCCTTTTTCGTTTCCATCAACAAATTTCAAACAGGCCCGCAGCACCCATGCCACCGCCGACGCACATGGTTACCACCACATAGCGTCCATTGCGCCGTTTGCCTTCGATGAGGGCGTGCCCGGTCATTCGCGCGCCCGACATTCCATAGGGATGGCCAATCGAAATAGCGCCGCCACTCACGTTCAGCTTTTCATTATCGATGCCAAGCTTGTCGCGGCAATAAAGCACCTGCGCCGCAAAGGCTTCGTTCAATTCCCACAGATCGATATCATCGACCGTCAGGCCATGCTGTTTGAGCAGTTTCGGCACGGCATAAACAGGGCCGATACCCATCTCGTCCGGTTCACATCCGGCTACAGCCATTCCGCGATAGATACCGAGCGGCGAAAGCCCCCGTTTTTCAGCCTCCTTCGCTTCCATCAGCACCGATGCCGAGGCGCCGTCCGATAATTGCGAGGCGTTGCCAGCAGTGATAAAGTGACCCTGTGCTATCGTCTGACCATCGGAAAAGACAGGCTTCAATCCGCGCAAGCCTTCCAGAGTCGTTTCGGAACGATTGCCTTCGTCCATAGCCAGCTCAACGTTTTTCGCGGAGACTTCTCCGGTGGTCTTGTCCTTGACCAGCATGGTGGAGCGGATCGGGACGATCTCGGCGTTAAGGCGACCTGCGACCTGCGCGGCGGCAGTGCGCTGCTGCGATTGCAACGCATATTCGTCCTGCGCCTCACGCGATATGCCATAACGCGCCGAAACGATCTCCGCTGTTTCGATCATGCTCATATAGGTGGCGGGCAGATGCTCCGTCAGCCACGGATCGCGCCAGCGATAGACGTTCATATGCTCGTTTTGCACCAGCGATATCTGCTCCACGCCACCGCCAATGGCAATCGTCATACCATCGGCGGTAATCTGCTTGGCCGCTGTGGCAATAGCCATCAGGCCGGACGCGCATTGGCGATCCATAGACTGGCCCGGAACGGAAACCGGAAGGCCAGCCCGCAACAAGGATGTACGGGCGATATTCATGTGGGTCGAGCCTTGCTGAAGTGCCGCACCAAGGACGACATCCTCCACTTCCGCGCTATCAATACCGGCGCGCTCCACTGCAGCGGCAATCGCGTGGCCTGCTAGGGTTGGCGCGGTCGTATCGTTGAAGGCTCCGCGATAGGCTTTGCCAATCGGCGTGCGTGCAGTTGATACGATTACAGCTTCTCTCATCAGATCTCCTCCGCTGACGCGGGCACGTAAAGCCTTTCGGCCAATTGTCTCAGCTCCGGGGTCAGCGCAACCGGGCGTCGCGTGTCTCGGTTGACATAGACATGCACATATTCGCTTTTAGCTGCGGCCAGCTCTTCGCCATCCTTGAAAATGCCAAATCCCCACAGCAGACTGGTATTGCCGATATGCTCGACACGAACCCCAACAGCGACATTGTCCGGGTAGGAAATCTCGGCGAAATAATTCGTCGAATTGCGCGCAACGATACCAATGGGCGTGGAGCCAAGCAGATCCAGTGCACCCGCCGCAATAAGCGATCGGTTCAGTGCGGCATCGCAATACTGCATATAGACGACGTTGTTGACATGGCCATAAATGTCCATGTCGCTCCAACGCGTCTGCATCTGATAAAACTCCCGATAGGCTGACCGTGGTTCAGCCTTGGGGCGGGGTTTTGAGGCCGTCATTCGATGACCTCATGTGCGCGGGAGGTCGCGATAATGCGATCAACATGCGCCAAACCGGCATCGGTCTCGATAAAGTTGGATATGTCGCCGATCTTTTTGAAAGCAGCAGCAACGGCTTCTGGCGTCCGCTCACTTTTCGGCAGATAAACGCCTTCACTTTCCACAATCGCCATACGGGCTACAGTGCCCGCGCCTGCCAGAAGCATGGTGCGGCTTGGCGCCTGATCGCTGACAAGGAAGAGAGCCGCAGGAACCACATTTTCGGGTGCGAGACGCACCAGCATTTCCTCGTCCAGCACATCGCCTGTCATACGGGTTGCCGCTGTCGGGGCAATCGCATTGACATGAATGTCATATCTATCACCCTCAAAATGCAACACATTCATCAGACCGACGAGCCCCGCCTTCGCCGCACCATAATTGGACTGGCCGAAATTGCCATAGACGCCCGACGTGGACGTCGTCATCAGGATGCGGCCAAAGTTTTGGCCTTTCATAATGTCCCAGACGGCACGGCTGGCGTTGGCCGAGCCAATAAGATGCACATCCACCACCGCGCGAAAATCAGCCATTTCCATTTTCGCGAAGCTCTTGTCACGCAAGATCCCGGCATTGTTGATGAGAATATCGATGCGACCGAATTCTTCGACTGTGCGCTTTGCCAGCGCCTGCATATCTTCCAACTTCGTGACATTGCCCGCATCAGCAATGGCGACGCCGCCCCTGGCGCGTATCTCCGCAACGACCTTTTCCGCCGCTTCAGAGGTGCCGCCGGTGCCATCACGGCTGCCGCCAAAATCGTTCACGACGACTTTTGCGCCGCGCCCTGCAAGCTCAAGGGCATAAGCACGCCCAAGTCCACCGCCTGCACCCGTTACGATTGCAACACGATTCTCGAAAGAAATAGCCATGTGGTCCTCAACCTACTGTCAGTATGAGCCAGTCAGCGGCGAGTGCTGGCTTGGTTTCGTCTTTGATTTCAATAGTCGCTGCAAGGGACTGGAGCTGACCATTACCCTTTGGTTGAACCGATTTGGAGCTGAACACACCTCGAATGGAAGCTCCCACCTTTACTGGTGAAAGGAAGCGAACCTTGTCGAAACCATAGTTGACTTCAATCGTGCCACTTGCAACCTCCGGCAATACCTGGCGACTGAGCTTGGTCAACAGACCAAGCAGGAGAAAACCGTGGGCGATAGTTCCGCCGAAAATACTTTCCGCCGCTGCGCGTGCCGGGTCGGTATGAATGAATTGATGATCGTCAATCACATCTGCAAACCGATCCACAAGCTGCTGATCGATCTTGATCCAGTCCGAATAAAGGGGCTGGCTTTGTGCGTCTGCTGGGCGTGCACACGCAACAGAATTAGGGCTAGTTTCCAAATTACATCCTCCAAGCGTCGAGAAATGGACAGTAGCCCATTACTTAACAACATACTGAGTAGTATGCACTTGAACGTAGCTCTGTCTAGTGGCATTCTGACATCGAAATTTGCTAAGCTGCCGCTTACCTATGCATAAATCGGAGAAGCAGATGGCTGAAAGCCGCCGTAATAACCGAACGGACAGTACCGGGAATGTCGTAATCCTGGAAACCGCCGCTCAGTGCTTCATGGAGCAAGGCTTCGCCACAACAAGCATTGATGATGTGGCGCGCAGGATGGGTTCGACCAAAGGGCGCATTTATCACTACTACTCGTCGAAGACGGATTTGTTTTTCGACGTGCATCGCGAAGGTATGGATCGGCTGTTCAAGGCTGTCGAACCGGTCATGACGATGAACAGCTCGGGCCTGCACCGACTTGAGGAGATGCTCATGGCGCATGCGCTCGCCATGATGACCAACGTCGCTTTCGAAGCCGTCGTGGTGCAAGGCGTCCATATGCACAAGCTAGCAGCAACCACGCCAGATCAGCGCCGCACACTGAACGAACTTATTTCCATCCGGCGCCGTTTCGAAGGTTTATTCAAGCAGGCTATTCGCGATGGAATAGAGGACGGCAGCATTCGGCAAGTTGATATATCAATAGCTGCCAAGGCGGTGCTCGGCGCGATCAACTGGTTGTCCATTTGGTATCAACCGAGAAGCGCAGAAACCGAAAACGACAAAATCACCTTAGCTAAGGAGATCGTGGGAATTCAGATAAATGGGCTTCGTTTATCCAACTAAGCATACGCTAGCAAACAATTGTAACATCCGAGATTGTACCTTGCCGTGTCCGAAACCATTGTCGGCAAAGCGAGGCCGAAGTGTACGCATTTATCGCGTTGATTAGTCGGAGTTACGCCGAGTAGAAATTGGCCCAACGATCGAGGCGAGGGTGAGTCCTGGGCTCGCGGTGCGTTAGGTGGCGTGAGGAGAACTCTAATCATAAAAAGAACGAATCGAGCCAAGTTGCCTGTCAAGGACCGCGGCAGGTCCAACAACATCGCAGATATTCTGGTAAAGGAAACGAGCGGGATTGACGTTCGTTTCTTCGGTAACGCTGATGTCTTGGAACTCCCGACGCTTGTAAGAACGCCGCACAGGTCAAGGCGCAGAGAGGTGAATACGGACTGGCCGAGAATGTCGATAAGGTCATTCTCTATGGCTCGATCATGGCCAGCGGCTGCAGAAGAACGCACCCTGGCGTAACAAGAAAAAGCGCTAAAGAAGCCCGAATAAATGAATGGCCCGGATATCCGGGCCCTTCATTTATGTCGATCAGAAACGAAATGTCTTCACTTCGTTTCCGCGCTCGATATTTCGGTTTTCGTGATGACGGACAGCCTCTGCATTTTCAATTTCGTCTTCCTGCAGATGTTTCAGGACCATTTCCAGACGTTCCAGCGCCGTTGCCTTGTTTCTATGCTGAGATCGCTCATTGCGCGCGATCAGTTGGATGCCCGTTGGAATATGAACAACACGTACGGCACTGTCGCTTGTGTTCTGGTGCTGACCGCCTGGACCACCAGCACGCAAAGTTTCGAAGCGAACATCATTTGGCTGAATGACAATGTCATTAATTGCTGGCCGCGCGATCCTGCTCACCGAAATAAACCAGTGCTGCCGCTTATGCTGCGGTCGAACTGGGCTTTTGAAAACCAACAGATAGCGAGTCAGCCATAAGATCATTCATTGCCGTAGACAGGGGGGGAGATGTCAGACCTTACCGTAGAAACGGCGGCGATCGACTGGGTGGATGTTACTTGCTGAGTGTTGCGGCCATCGGCAGTGATCGGCGAAACTGGCAGGCCGGGCGGGATTCGAACTTTTAGGGCGCGCTCGACTGACGCTCCGCCATTCCGCAGTATATGTCAGCTTTCGGGGACTCTTGGGGCGCACGGGCGTAGACTGCCGGAGGAAGCCGGCGGCTATAAGGTGGGCGTTCTTGTGCAGAGCAATTTCGGCAAGCGGCGGACCGATACCCGGCTCCTGCTTTATCAATTGAAGCGTCTTGCGCGGCCCGTGCCGATCGGTATCGGCCGCGTGGGTGGCTTTGGTGGCAATGGCAGCGGCGATATCTTCATTGCCTTTTCCACCGCCAACGAAGGGGCTTCAGCCGCGAGAAGAATGCGACAGCCAAAGTCGTTTCCAACGACGAGAGGGACCCGTTGATCCATGCGACGGCGCTCGCGTGGTCAATGCCGTGGTGGCGGCGGGAACCGCGACGACAACCTGTCCTTCGCGATCACACATGGCCATCAGCGGGGGAACCTCAGGAAATACAACCGCCGCAACCAATAGCTTGGATTGCGCGCGCTCAGTCTGCGTTCTTCGGTCGGTGCGGCTTGCCGGGCACCTGTTGACGCAGACTGTTGACGAGATAGCCTCGCCTCCCATTTACTCCAGATAAAGGCCGTTCGCTTCGTCTCGTCGCTCTGGCGTTGGACGACCGGTTGGTGAGCAGGAGTATCCATGGCCAGTCCCGACACTGTACCTTCCGAGCCAGCCGCGAGCGGCTCGCTCGCGATCGGCGACGTGACAATCATCGATAATGCCAAGCTGAAAAAAGCCATCACGGCGGCCGCGCTCGGGAACGCCATGGAATGGTTCGATTTCGGTGTCTATGGCTTCGTGGCCTATGCGCTCGGACAGGTCTTTTTTCCCGACGCTTCGCCCGGCCTTCAGATGATTGCTGCGCTCGGCACGTTCTCGGTGCCCTTCCTGGTGCGTCCGTTGGGTGGAGTGTTTTTCGGCGTGATGGGCGACCGATTTGGTCGTCAGAAAGTGCTGTCGCTTACCATCGTTATCATGGCCGTCAGCACGCTTTGCATTGGACTCATTCCGTCTTACGCGCAGATCGGGATCTGGGCGCCGATTCTGCTTTTATTGTGCAAGCTGGCGCAGGGTTTTTCAGTCGGCGGCGAATATACCGGTGCCGCCATTTATGTCGCTGAATATGCGCCCGACCGTCGACGGGGGTTTTTGGGAAGCTGGCTTGATTTCGGCTCCATAGCGGGCTTTGTGCTTGGCGCGGGGGTGGTGGTGCTGATTTCGACTATTCTCGGCGAAGAACGTCTTCTGGAATGGGGCTGGCGCCTTCCATTTTTCCTTGCGGCCCCGCTTGGCTTAGTGGGGCTTTATCTGCGCCGCGCGGCGGAGGAAACGCCGGCGTTCCAAGAACAGCTGGAAAAGATGGAGCAGGAGGACAGAGATGCAGTCCAGAATCCACCGCGTATCTCCATCCGGGTCATTCTGCGCAAATTTTGGCACGCGTTCGTCGTGTGCATTGGCATCGTGCTGGTAACCAATGTCACCTATTACATGCTGCTTACATATATGCCGAGCTATCTGTCCCACAACCTGAATTATTCCGAGGACCACGGCGTGCTCATCATCATTGTGGTGATGATCGGTATGTTGTTCGTGCAGCCGGTCGTGGGTTTTGCGAGCGACCGCTTGGGACGTAGGCCGTTCATCATGGCGGGCAGCATCGGGCTGTTCGTTATGGCATTGCCCGCCTTCAGGCTCATCATCAGCGGCAATATCGGTTTCATTTTCCTGGGTCTGCTGCTTCTGGCGGTGCTGCTTAATTTCCTTACCGGTGTGATGGCATCCACCCTGCCGGCCATGTTTCCGACACGCATCCGCTACAGCGCTCTTGCAAGTGCTTTCAACGTATCGATCATCGTGGCGGGCCTTACTCCCACGCTTGCCGCCTGGCTGGTCGAAAGCACCGACAACCTGATGATGCCGGCCTACTATCTGATGGCCGTGGCTGTGGTGGGGTTTGTAACGGCACTCATCATGAAGGAAACAGCTAACCGCCCGCTGCGTGGCGATACGCCCAACGCTTCCAGCCATGCGGAGGCGAAGGAACTGCTGCAGGACGCTTATGACCATATCGAGCAACGCGTCGAGGATATCGACGCCGAGATCAAAGCGGTCCGTGCCCAGCTCGCGGAGCTGGAGGCGCGGCGCCGCGACCTGGTGAACCAGCATCCTGAACTGGAGTAAAAGCAACGGTGCCTTTCGTCAAGCGACCCATCGGCTTTCGGGAATGGCGGCACCGGTCGCATAGCGGAGATCGAGGCCGTACCATCTCACGCGGCTGCAGGAAGACTCACTGCGGGCGGTTAGACTCGCCATCGCAAGCGCAGCGCAGGCCTCGGGAGGATCATCGGCGACAGCGGGATCCCTCGTCCACGAGTATTAGTTTCCGCCCCACAGTTGCATGAGTTCCAACCCTCTCCCGGAAATGCGTTAAGCCTATGGCAACGGATGAGGCCCAATAATCAGTCACACCACTGCATCCTATGCTTCAATATCCTCGCCTGCGGTCGATCTCTCCAATAAGCGCTTCGTCTCTATGCAGCCGCTTGAGGTTTTCAACCAGTACGTCTGCCGCGCCTTGGCTGTCAGTCATGCAAGCGATATGCGGGGTAACGATCACCTTTGGATGAGACCAGAGTGGATGTCCGGAGGGGAGCGGTTCCGGTGCTGTTACATCAATGAAGGCGGAGGAAAGCTGGCCGCTATCGAGCGCTGCAAGAAGCGCGTCGTAATCCGTCTGCGGCCCGCGACCGACCAGAACTACGCTTGCCCCTGTGGGCAAGCAGGCCAAAAATTGGGCATTGATCAAGCCTTCCGTCTCTGCCGTGAGCGGTAGCAGACAGACCAGAATGTCTGTTTGCGCAACGAATGTCCTAAACCCTTCTGCCCCGGAGAAACAACGTACGCCCTCGACATTCTTCTCGCTTCGGCTCCAGCCGGACAGAGGGAAGCCGAAAGGCTTGAGGGCCGACAACGCAGCCTGCCCCAGATATCCAAGCCCCATTACACCTACCCGACGGCAGCGGGCGCTTGGCTGGGGCAACGTCTGCCAGATCTCCCTACGACTGTGTTCCAGATAAGCGGGCAATTGTCGGAATAGAGCCAGCACGGCGAGTGTCACGTATTCCTGCATCATACGGGCAAGACCCGGCTCGGTCATGCGGACGATGCGGATATGAGCAGGGATCTCCGCCTGGAGAAATTGCTCTACACCCGCCCCGCTTGAGAAAATAATCTCAAGCGCAGGGAACCGATCCTGCAGCCTGTCAGGAACCTGCCAGCATAGCAAATGACGCACCCTTGCCGAAGCATCGGCATCCAACTCCCCTGAGAGGAACTCCACTTCCGGCAATTCGCGCGCAAATACCCCGCGGATTACTCCGGCGCGGGCCGGATCGAGGGAACAATAGAAAGCCATAACGCCTCCCCTTGCGCGACACGCAACCCGCGTCGCGCATCCATATAAATCAATGATTAAGAACGCGGCGCAGGAAGTCCTGCGTACGCGGATGCTGTGGCGCGCCGAGCACTTCCTTTGCCTTGCCCTGTTCCACGATGACGCCGCCATCAAGGAAAAGTACCCGATCAGCCACGTCGCGGGCGAAGCCCATTTCGTGCGTTACGACCAACATGGTGAGCCCCTCGTCAGCAAGGCTGCGCATGACATCGAGCACATCGCCCACCAGTTCAGGATCGAGCGCTGACGTCGGCTCATCGAACAGGATCGCCTGCGGGCGCATTGCTAAGGCACGGGCAATCGCAACACGCTGCATCTGACCGCCGGAAAGCTGGCCCGGGTAATGGTCGGCCCGGTCTCCTAGACCTACGCGCTGAAGCAGGTGTTGGCCGTATTTACGAGCTTCACTTGGGTTTTCGCCTTTGACGTAAACCGGTCCTTCAACGACATTTTCGAGGGCCGTGCGATGTGGAAACAGGTTGAACCGCTGGAAAACCATCGCCATCCGCGTGCGGAGATCGCGGATCGATCGATCCTGCGCGTCAACCCGCTGACCTTCGATCAAAATGTCGCCACCCTGATAGGTTTCGAGCCCGTTCAGGCAGCGCAGCATCGTCGACTTTCCCGACCCAGAAGGGCCAATCAGACAAACGACTTCACCCTTCTGCACGTCAGCGCTGATGCCTTTGAGGACCTGAAGCGGACCATAGGATTTTGTGACGTTCTTTATTTCAATCATCGCCATGATCAATGTCCGTTTCTTTTACCAAAGAGCTTTTCAAGACGCCCGACAGCCATCATCAGCGGCAAGCTCAGGCAGAGATAGAACATGGCAACCAGCGTATAGACGCTCATATTCTTGAAGGTCGAAGCAGCGAGCAGCTGGCCTTGCAGGGTCAGTTCGGCAACCGTGATGGCAGACGCCTGCGAACTGTCCTTCAAGAGCATGACCATTATGTTGCCATAGGGCGGCAGGATCACTCGAACGGCTTGCGGCAGGATCACGCGGCGCATCGTCATGAACCAGCCCATACCGATGGATTGCGCGGCTTCTGTCTGCCCGTGATCGATGGCCTCGATGCCGGCACGGAAATTCTCTGCCTGGTAGGCCGAATAGGCAATTCCGAGGCCTATGATACCGGCCTGAAGAGCGGAAAGCGCAATGCCGAATTCCGGTAGAACGAAGTAGATATAGAAGAGCTGCACCAGGATAGGAATGCCACGGATCACATTGACGATAGCTCCGGCAACAGCCGACAGCCAGCCGATTCCCGACACCCGCATCAGCGCCCAGACAAGCCCCAGAAGGGTCGAAAGGACAAGTGAGCCCAGCGTCACGAGGAGTGTATATTTCACGCCTTCCAGCAAGATCGGGAAGAACTCGCGGATGTCCATAAGGAAGTTTTGCATTGACTTTAACTCTATTTATTTGGCGCGATCAAACGCGGATGAGGCGCTGCGGCCGGTAAGCCCCGTTTCGGGCGCAGGCCGAGAAGCACAAAGAGCTTCTGCTTGGACGCGCGTGGAGCACACCTGAATTGTGAGCATGGGGATCAATCCCCATGCTCACACCGGAATTATTTCAGTCCGTATTTGGCAAGAATTTTCTGAAGCGTGCCGTCCGACTTGATGCGGGCGATGGCTGCATTGATTTTGGGCATACGTTCGTCGCCTTTGCGGAGGGCCAGACCGAACTCGCCCCCGGCCGACGCTTCATAGCTCTCGACCATCTTCACCTTGGGGTAGCGGCCCTGCGAGAGGTAGTAGGCAGCCATTGGTCCATCCCCGAAGCCGGCATCGATGCGCCCGGCATTCACGTCAGCAATGATATCGGGAATGCCTTTGTAGACCTTGACATCACTGAACAGGCCGCTCTTCCTGAACAGATCAACGAAGGTGGTTCCCACCTGTACGCCGACGGTCTTACCCTTGAGATCCGCATAGGTCTTGTAGGCCGTATCATCGGAAACCGGCACGAAAACGCCTTCACCATAGCCATAGACCGGATCGGAAAAGTCCACGATTTTTGCGCGCTCTTCAGTGATGAACATTGCCGAAGCAATCATATCGATCTTGTTCGCGGTGAGCGACGGCACGAGCGCCGAAAACTGTACGGCCTCGAATTCCGCCTTGATACCGATATCGGGTTCGATGGCCTTGACCACATCGATCAACACGCCATCCATGGCCTTGGTTTCCGTGTTCACAAAGGTAAACGGCAAACCGGTGGGAGACGAACCTACTTTGACCGCTTCCTGAGCCAAGGCAGGCATTGCGCCCCACATGATGATCGCCGTAGCTGCCAAACCAAAAATTTTCTTGAGACGCATGGCATTCTCCTTCCTAAATGCAGCGATAAGTTTTCTATTCGAAACGCCGGTCGTGAAACCACGTTTGATAAAGTGAAATTTGTTGTGACCAGCGTTCACGGTGCAGCTTCTCAATTGCGTTCACCCTGGAAGCTGGCACTGTTTCTCAACGCCCGTTCATTGGATGCTGTTGCTTCCAACTTGCGATCCTTTCGTTCAAGGTCGGCAAAAACCAGCGGCATGAACCAGGCTTTTCCGCGCCAGGTCGGCACAAACTGCGGCGCGCGAAAATCGAAACTGCTTTCGCTGTTCGGCACCCCCAGTATTTTCTGCGCGACCTTGAAGCCGAGCCATGGTGCCCAGACAACACCGGAGCCACAGAATCCTGTTGCATAATGCACTGCCCCGCGCTGAAAAATTCGCGGAACCATGTCCCTGTTCATGGCTACATAGCCGAACCAGCTATGCGAAATACCGACACCTTCCAGTTGCGGAAAAACCTTGCACATTTCCGTATAGTTACGTTGCGTAGCGCTATCCGGATCGCCGCGGCTCGTAACATCCCGACCACCAAACAAGATGCGTCGCCCATCCGGCGACGGGCGGAAATAGTAGGTCATCGCCCGGGTGTCGGTGAGCATTTTCAATCCTGGCACCAACGCGCTTACACGTTCCTCGCCCAGATCCTCGGTTGCGATTATTCGGGAACGCAATGGCACCAGTCGCTGACGCAGCCAGCGGTCCGAATGATCGGTATATCCGTTCGTGCAAACAAGGGCATCGCGCGCCCGGGCACGACCGCGTGCGGTTACTACCGTTTTCCTATCAGCTCCTTGGTTGATGCCTTCCACGCGACATTCGCTGTGGATCAATACTCCCTCAGCAACGACCAGCCGTACCAGTTCTGCATGAAACTTTGCGGGATGCAGGCCACCAATATCCATACGAACACTGCCGCCCGCATAGAGGTCAGTCGCGATATGCCGGTGGACCTCGCTAAGAGGAACCGCGTAGGATTCGACACCGGTTGCTCGCTGGATAGCTTCAGCGCTTCGCGCCATGGCATCATATTCTGCGCGCGTCATCGCACCGCTGAATCGACCCACAAGCTTGAAATCCGCGTCAACGCCTTCATTGGCCAGAAAATCGATCATGAAGCGACGCGCTTCATGGCCTTCAGAAGCAATCTTTGCCGCCCGTTCCATACCGAATTTGCGGATCAGCGTCTTGTCATCGGGACGAATATTGCCACTGGTAAACCCGCCGTTACGACTGGAAGCACCAAAGCCAAGTTGTTCCCGCTCGAAAACCTGAACCTTGCGCCCGGCTCTCGCCAGATAAAGTGCAGCGCAAAGGCCCGCATAACCGGCGCCAACGATGGCCACATCGCAGTCCGGCTCGATGGCACGTTGTCCGACGCTTCGCGGCGGGGCGGCCTCCCACCAGTAGGGCGTATCCTTGTGAGCCATTTCTGACATGTCCCCTCCATGTTCTGGATGGATTTTGTTTTTAGTTTATTGAATGTATGACGATTATGAAGCAGAATACTAAAAACTAATCAACCCCGATTCATTCGAGTTCGTAGCGAGAGCCATTAAAAGATGCCAAAAGTGAACAAGGCAGAGATATCGCGGATCGCCCCTATCAGCGAACCCACACCGAACGATGCGGGGGATATCGGAGCACGTATCCGTACGCGCAGGCAGGCACTGGGCCTCACTCTTGGCTATCTGTCGGAAGTGTCAGGCCTATCGACAGGGGCGCTGTCCCAGATCGAACGCGGTCTGGTGTCGCCAACGGTTCGCACCCTTTATACTATTGCCGATGTGCTCTCCATGAGTCCGGCGCAGCTCATTGACCCGCAGGGGTTCGCAGCTGCAGCTCGCGCCAATCCCTACGTATTGCGGGCAAGCGAACAGCCCGAAGTGTTGAACGGTGGCGGTGTCATCAAGCACCGCGCTTCGCCAGAACTCATTGAAACCATGAAGTCCTTCGCGGTGCGGATCGTTCCGGGAGGGAGTTCCGGTGAGGAGTGCTATACCCATTCCGGCGAGGAGCTAGGGTATGTCATTTCGGGCAGTTTCACGTTGCAGATTGAAGATGCTCAATATCTGCTTTCAGCAGGTGACGGATTTGCCTTGCCTTCAACGACCCGCCACAGATTCTTCAATAATAGTGAAGCGGAAGCTTTCGTTCTCTGGGTGAACAAACCCGAGTGAAATCACCTGGCAGGCCAAAAAAAGCTGGAGAAAGATGAAAATGGCAAGCAGTCCTGAGAGCTTCTCGCGCTCGCTCTGGTGGAACGCGGCTGGCGAAGCAAAGCCGAACCATCCCAAACTGAACGGCGTACACGATGCGGACGTCGTTATTATCGGCGGCGGCTTTACGGGTCTTTCAAGCGCATTGTTCCTTGCCGAGCGTGGCAAGACGGTCGTGGTCCTTGAAGCGCGTCATGTCGGCTTCGGTGCATCTGGACGTAATGGCGGACAGGTGATCCCCGGCTTGAAGCACGATCCGGAAGATCTTATTGCGACCTATGGGCTCGAACATGGCAAGCGCATGATCGACCTTGTAGGGGGCGCAGCCGATCTTGTCTTTAGCCTTGTGCGCGAACACGCTATCCTATGCTCGCCCGTTCGCGCCGGATGGATTCAGGCCGCCCATTCTCAGCTTGCAACCGCTGCCGTTCACAAGCGTGCCCGACAATGGCAGGCGCAAGGCGTCGAAGTCGAGATATTGGACCGCGAACAGATTGCCAGACTTTCCGGCACGGAGCGCTATTTCGGTGGATGGCGTGATCCACGCGCCGGCGCCTTGCAACCGCTGGATTATGCCCGAGGGCTGGCGCGGGCCGCTTCGGCACGCGGCGTTCAGATTTTTGAAGATTCGTCCGTCACGTCTCTCACGCACGAAAACGGCGATTGGGTGGCACGGACGGCGCGTGGAGCAATTCGCGCGAGAGAGGCCCTCGTCGCAACCAACGCCTACACCGACAAACTCGTGCCGAATCTCGCCCAAAGCATTCTTCCTGTGCAAAGCATGCTGATCGCGACAGAGCCCCTTTCAGAAAAGCAACGCGGGGAAATCATGCCGGGGGGTGTGGTACTTTCCGAAACGCGCAAGATTGCTTTTTATATGCGTCAATCAGTAGACGGGCGTTTTCTCATTGGCGGACGCGGCGCCGTGGGAATGAACGAAAAGAAGGCACTCATGGAAGCGCTGAAGGCCGGAATGGTTAGGCTGTTTCCGCAACTGGATGGCATTGGCATCGACTATCACTGGTCCGGTCATGTGGCGCTAACGATGGATGGCCTGCCTCATCTTCACAATCCCGCTCCAGGTTTGCACGCAATGCTTGGCTATAACGGCCGAGGCGTAGCGATGGCGACCGCTTTTGGCAAGATGTATGCCGAATACATCGCCGAAGGCCGCCCCATGGTTTATCCCACCACGCAGATACCGCGCCTTTCCTGGCACTCGATCCGCAAACCCGTCATGGATGTTGGCATCCGCTGGTATTGGGTCAAGGACAGTCTTGGATTCGCATCGAAATAAACCCTCTGCAGAAAGTACTGGACTTGTTGAAAAACGTAATCAATCTGGGAATTGCGCCCTCTTGCGCCGCGGATTTGGAAGCAGCTTTCCAAGCCCTCACTTTGAATGGACAGTCTACTGAACCCTTCGGCGTCGGACGCGCTGTTCTTTCAGGAGAAGGAAAGGGGACGAAAAGCCTGTTCCCCTCTATTGTAATGGTTCGTGAGGGCTCTTTATCGCTCGTGGACAGTAACGGTTTCGAAATCGTGCTGGCCAAGGGTGAGGCCGCGAGCCTACCCGCGTCCAGTTTTGCATGGAAGGCACAGGCGGCCGATTGCGTAATCCTCACGATTCATCAGGGGACCGCGCCAGTGTCGTTCACCAAACTCGACCTTGACCATCCCATGGTTCCCGGTGGCGCGCCCAATGCAGCGCTGCTTACCACGCCCGCTCCGACGACTCATCGTCACGAATTCCAGAGTGACGATCCACTTTCCTGGGGCATTTGGGCGACTACGCCTTACGCCCGCCATCCCATCAACTATTCCTTCTCTGAACTGATGATGCTGCGCAAGGGCGACGTTACCTTATCCAACCCAGACGAGGGGAGCGTGTCTTTTGCGGCAGGGGACATTTTCCTTATTCGCCCCGGCGCTATCGCCGCGTGGAGCAATCCTACGGATCTGCAGAAGTTTTGGATCATCCACGAGCCAGATTAGGTCACATACCCTTGTGCTCCACTGTATCCATCGATTTGAAGGCAGTGATAGCCCCCTTGTTCCGATGAAGTGCGTGATACCCTGTTGACGACCTGAGGATTTTGAACGTAAGCGCGATTTTCGATGCGGATTGACGGCTGTGGCACCGCTAGAGCCGCCTTGCATCGGAAGCGATATCCGGCTCCGTTAGGCGGCGGAGGTTTTCGAGAAGTTGATCGGTAGCAGGTCGCCGATGTCGGCATCGTCGTCTCGCTGCGGCACTCCGTGAGCACGTGCCGCAGCCAGATCAGAGTGTCCACAGGCGCGGCATGTCAGCATCAAACTATAGATCACTGCGCTGGCCCTGGCTCCGTCAGCAGTGTCGCTGAACAGCCATGATTTTCTTCTGGTCGCAAAACTCTGATGTCACATTCCAAAATATTGTTATCGATCGGCATCCTGCCGTCGCTGATGTAACGCGTCAGGCCATTGCCCATTCACTGATGGGCAATTCCGAACTCCTGCTGCTCGAGGAACCTTCGCTAGGTCTGGCGCCGATTATCATTCACCAGATTTTCGAGATCATGATCAAGCTCGCCGAGGCGGGTGTCTCCATTGTTCTGGTCGCACAGAATGTCGATCTGTCCCTCGAAATAGCCGATTATGTTTATGCGTTCGAACATGGCGAGATCCACGTCTCCGGCCCGGCTGACAAGTTGTCCGGCGATGCGCGCGTGCGTGAAATCTACTTGCCAGCTTAACTTGTTTATCAAACGGCAAAGGGGATTATTCAGTAAAGTAAATGATACCCCCTATAGCCACTGAAACCGGACACCAGCCTTCAATGGGACAATACGAATTTGGAGAAAGATCTCTTCTCAATTTAACCTCGATCTACATGATGACGTAGGTTATGAAATACTTTGTCCAACGACAACGTCCTTTGCCGTGAATGGAGCGCCGCTTGCCTCTGCCAATAGGCGATGTGTTGATTGCCAGTCGATACTGGATTCCATGTTTGGCATGGTCAATGCGCTTCGCTCCGTCAGACCTCGACCCCTTCATTTCGTTGGTCAAAGCTTGCAGTGACGGGCCATCATTTCGGCGAGGTGTTCCCGCCCCTCTTCATGCAACTTTTTGATCGCTGCACTCATATCTGCTGCCCGCTCATCCTGTCCCAGCTTGAACTTGACTTCCATCTTCTCAATAGGCATTTCGTAGCCGACAATATTGCGCAGACGCCGCTCCAGACCACCGGGGCCGAGTTCCTTCATCTGCCAGGGGTTGTCACGACCCTTCTCCATATGTTTGACGAGTTCGTGGAGATGCTTTGCAGTCGCTCCTTCCGATAAGATTTTGGGCGTGCCATGGATATGAGCAACCATGAAGCTCCAGGTCGGCGCGCTGTCCCTTTCCGGACAACCCGGATACCAAGACGATGACACATAATGACCAGCATCCATCAGGATTGCAATTGATGGCAGGCCACGTTTCAGAAACTCAACATGATCGTTGGATGCAGCAACATGCGAGACCAGCGTGCCGTTTTCGCCGCGTGTCCGATCCATTATGAAGACCGGGTGCGATATTGCAACACCATCCTCATGACTGGCTTACCACGAATGATGCCTTGAAGACCCATAGACCTCATAAGTCGAGCCACAGTGCAGCGGGCGACATCGAACCCCTCACGCTTCAATTGCCGCCAGACCTTGCGAACGCCATAAACGCAGAAGTTTTGCTCGAAGACACGACGTATCTCGATCTTCAGACTGATATCGTTGCGGGTGCGGACCGACAGCCGGTTGATGTCCAGGCGCTTGGCGACGTTCTCGTATTAGGTTGACGGGGCAATCGGCAATAATCTGCAGATCGGCTCGACCCCAAACACGCTACGGTATTCGTCAATGAATGAAATCATCGTTTGAAGGGGCGGTCGAGCTCCGCCTGGGCAAAATAAGCAGACGCTTTGCGCAATATCTCATTGGCCTGACGAAGCTCGCGATTCTCTCGCTCAAGAGCCTTCATCTTCTCGGCGACATCGCTCGGCAGGCCTGCTCGTTTACCAGTGTTGACCTCGGTCTTCTTCACCCACTCATGCAGGGTGGCTGGCGAACAACCAATCTTGGTAGCGATTGATGAAACGGCAGCCCACCGAGAAGGGTGCTCTGCTTCGTGATCCAGCACCATACGGATGGCACGTTCACGCACTTCAGGTGAAAACTTGTTCGTTGTTTTGCTCATAGTGGCCCCAATCTCTCAGAAGTTGGAGCCTCCGGCAAACCCGGTACGGTTCAGTTTAGATATCTGCGCCGTCAGGAGACCAATGAGGCGATACAAGGATTGGCCAAGAAGGGAATATCAATTCGGCAGATTGTCCGGCAAACCGGTCATAGTCGAAAACTGGTTCGCGATGTCCTGCGTGGTCAACGCCTCGATGTATTCCGAACGAAGCCGAGTTCGCTGGATAACTGGCTGCCATGGCTTAACAACCGTTGGGAAGAAGGGGCGCGAAACGCCTTGGCGCTGTGGCGCGAGATGAAAGCAAAAGGCTTCCCAGGACAGAGCGGTGTTGTCTCGCAATGGGCACAACGTCGACGTTTGGCTGAGAAGGCAGGCCAGAGCGGATTTGCGCGCACGCCATCGTCGCGGGTTATTGCTCGACTGATGACCGCCGCACGCGATGACCTGGCAAAATCCGAGGCTATCCTTGTCGCGGCAATCGAAGTGAACGTTCCGGAGTTGGTTGCTGCCCGCAAGGCCATTGGGGACTTTCAATCTATGATCCGTTCAAAGTCAGCGGCGAAACTTGAAGGCTGGCTTGAAACCGCCAGGGACAGTTTGATTGGGTCCTTTGTAGGCGGCGTTGAAAAGGACCTCGATGCAGTCCGAAATGCTATCGTCTCCCCTTGGTCGAACGGGCAAACAGAAGGCCAAATTACCCGCCTGAAACTGATCAAACGCCAGATGTACGGGCGCGCAAAAATCGACCTTCTGCAAGCACGGCTGATTGGTACATCATAGGGCTTCTACTTCAGCAAATCTGCGTCAGAGCCGAGAATTGACCCGCCTTTTAATTAATGTTCGGGTTTTTATTCACGGTCAAGTTTCGTGTATTCCTTTGCTCGTTTTGGTTCCTGAGCGGAACTGTTTTTGAACCTGAAGCTTTCATTTCCGGTTTCCAGTATGTGGCAGTGATGGGTGAGCCTGTCGAGCAATGCAGTCGTCATTTTGGCGTCTCCAAACACGCTTGCCCATTCACTGAAGCTGAGATTGGTGGTGATTATGACACTCGTGCGCTCGTAAAGTTTGCTGAGCAGGTGGAATAAAAGCGCGCCACCGGATGCACGAATGGTAGATATCCGAGCTCATCAAGAATGATGAGATCAGAATAAATGTAAGCGTGTAGGCGATCCCACGTAGCGCGTTTGTGCTTGGAAGCTCATTTTCTGCATGAATCATGCGGAGAGTCATATGAGCGACAAGGTGAATCAGGTTCGGACATTCGAAGTTTTGACGGCGACGCCGTCGCGACGTTCGCCGCGGCATTGGTCTGATGACGAGAAAGCGCGGCTCGTAGCGGAAGCGTTTTCGCCGGCAGGCACGGTGGCGGAGGTTGCGCGCGCCTATGAACTGGACGTGTCGCAACTTTATGCGTGGCGCAGGAAGGCGCTTTCCAGGGGGGCGATGGCGCCATTGACGGTGCGATTGGGCGGACGAACCATGATGGAAAGCGAGCCGGCGAAGTTCACGCGCTTTGAGGCGAGCGGCGGCGCGACGGTGGAGATCGTGATTGGCGATGTCGTCATGCGGGTACGCGGTGATATCGATCCGGACCAGTTGGCGGGCATTATCGGCGCGGTGCGCAAGGCATGATTGCTTCCGGCGTTGTGGTTTACGTGTCTTGCCAACCGGTCGACTTCCGCAAGGGAGCCGCATCGTTGATGGCGTTGGTGCGGGATGGCGGCCTCGACCCGTTCAATGGCGCGCTTTACGTCTTCCGGTCGAAACGGGCGGACTGTGTCCGCATTGTCTGGTGGGATGGCAGCGGGGTCTGCCTCTACTCGAAAACCCTGGAAGAGAGCAGCTTCTGCTGGCCGGGCATATCGGCGGCGCGGGTGCGTCTCGACCATTCACAACTGATGGCGCTTCTGGCCGGAATGGATTGGAAAAAGATCCGTCCAGCCAAGGTCCGGCGACCGTTGCTGACGGGCTGATACCTGCCTGCGGCAAGATGAATCATGATGGTGTAATGGTTGGGAAAATGGCCGCATTTGTGCTCTATTTCTCCCATGGTTTTGCCTGCTTCCGAATTACCAGATGACGTCAGTGCGCTGAAGGCGGACCTGCCAGCTGTTCCGGTTTCATAAAACCGGAACATAATCATTTCAAACTGGATCATAGCCGCAAGCAGCAAATTATCTGGCGCACAGGATCGTAGCTTTGGATATCGTAGCGTGCTATAGCGTGGTTGCGGGGGTGTGCAACCACCGATGCCGACATTCATTGCAAGTACCTGTTTAGAAACAAGATATCATGGCTCTTTGCCTTTCTCCTTTAGGATCAGCCGCTAGGTTGGTGAAATTTGGGAGGTATTCCAGCACCACGGACGGATAACGATTGGAGAAAAACCATCATAGTTACGAACATTGAGGCGAACTATGATGACAGAGTCTATCAATCTTCAAACGGAAGCAGACTACGAGGCCGCGTCGGCTGAGGCAACCGCTTCCAACGAAGTGATGAAGCGCGACTTCGGCGTTCAAGTCGTTCGCATATCACAAGGCCTTGAACTTTTATGTCAGGTGATTACTTTCGGTGGTACGGCGTGTGCTGCGTGCGCCCAGGGAATGCCCTGACTACGGAGACTGTTTTTAACCGTTTCTGACAGGGAGTTGCCCATGGCTGGCCGCATCCAGAATACTATCCGCAATTTTCTCGACAGCGAATCCGCAGGTGGCCTGCTTCTGATCGCCTCGGCCATCGCCGCCCTGATGGTGGCGAATTCCCCGGTCGCGGATTCCTATTTCCATGTACTGCATTTCCATCTGGGGCCCCTTTCTGTCCAGCACTGGGTCAACGACGCCATGATGGCGGTCTTCTTTCTGATGGTCGGCCTCGAGATCAAGCGTGAAATGGTTGACGGGCATCTTTCGTCATGGCCCCGCCGCATTCTGCCCGGTGCAGCCGCAATGGCCGGGATGGCCGTGCCGGCAGTCATCTATCTCGCCTTCAACCTGAACAGCGGCGCTTCTCACGGATGGGCCATTCCCGCCGCCACCGACATCGCGTTCGCGCTTGGCGTCATATCTCTGCTCGGCCCGCGGGTTCCAACCTCTCTCAAGGTCTTTCTCGCCGCTCTCGCCATTATCGACGACCTCGGTGCAGTGGTCATCATAGGCCTGTTCTACACCACTGGCGTCTCGGCAATTGATCTCGGACTGGCTGCCTTGGTCTTTGCGATTCTTCTCGTCCTTAATCTTACGGGTGTGAAGCGTCTCCTGCCCTATCTGATCCTTGGACTCCTCCTCTGGATCTTCACCTATCGCTCCGGCGTCCACGCAACGATTGCAGGTGTCCTGCTGGCGTTGACGGTGCCGATCAAACGAACACCCGCCGCACCCGAGGCCCATATTTCCGAAAGCCCGCTACACCTCCTCGAACATAGCCTGATCAAACCCGTATCTTTCGTTATCGTTCCGATTTTCGGTTTTGCCAATGCAGGCGTGAACTTTACAGGTCTGGGTATCGATGCAGTCTTTGCTCCGGTGACCATGGGTGTGGCAGCGGGGCTGGCACTTGGTAAGCTCATCGGGATTTTTGGCGCGGTTCTGATTCTTGTAAAGAGCGACATCGTCGATCTGCCTGCCGGTGCAAGCTGGCAGCAGATGTTGGGAACGACACTTCTTTGCGGTATCGGCTTCACGATGAGCCTGTTTATCTCGCTGCTCGCCTTCAACGACGTGCTCCTTCAGGATGAAGCAAAAATAGGAATTCTGATCGGCTCTCTGATCGCCGGCCTGGCTGGCTATATCGTGCTGAGACTATCGAAACGCGCTGACGGGCGTTTTATATCGTGAGGCGCGATTCCGGCAGATTTCCATGTGCCGGAACACCCGACCCTCCTTGCATACTATGTGCGACAGTTGATCCAAGGCAGATCGCGCTCTTCGCTGCTCGAACTGTCCCCAAGAATTATATAGTCAAACCCGCCTGGCGCGGGAGGAAATTATTCTTCCGTCTAACAACGTCCAAAAGCACTTGGGATTTTCTCCGGAATGCTATAGCGTTTTTCTCTCGTTCCAAGGGAGGAAATTTGCGAACGTGGTGAGGGAAATGATCTTCATGAATCTCCCTGCTTCGCAGCAGATTGTCGCGGCACAGCGATATCTATGAAAGGGAGGAGGAAACATGAAATTCCTGGACAAGAAGACGGCCGTTTCTCTGGCGACAGCGCTTGGATTTGTTCTCGGCGCGGCGCAGGCCCGTGCCGAGGAATTCGTCAATATCCTGACCGGCGGCACCAGCGGGGTCTATTATCCACTCGGCGTTGCCATGGAAAAGATCTATTCCGGCATCCCCGACGTACGGCCTTCCGTTCAGGCCACGAAGGCATCGATCGAAAATATCAATCTGATCAACAGCGGCCGTGGTGAAGTCGCCTTCACACTGGGCGATTCCCTGCGCGATGCCTACGAGGGCAATGAAGCCGCCGGTTTCAAGACGAAGCTCACCAAGCTCAGCACGCTGGCGGCTATCTATCCCAATTACGTCCAGATCGTCGCCTCGAAGGAATCGGGCATCAAGACTCTGGCCGACCTGAAGGGCAAGCGCCTTTCCGTCGGCGCGCCGAAGTCCGGCACCGAACTCAATGCGCGCACCATTCTGGAAGCGGCGGGCCTTTCCTACGACGATCTGGGAAAGATCGAATATCTGCCCTTCGCGGAATCGGTCGAACTGATGAAAAACCGCCAGCTTGACGCCACCCTGCAGTCTTCGGGCCTCGGCGTCGCCTCGCTGCGCGATCTCGCCAATTCGGTTGAAATCAATGTCGTTGAGATCCCTTCGGACGTTATCGAGAAGATCGGTGCGCCCTATCAGGTCAACACGATTCCCGCGAACACCTATACTGGGCAGGACAAGGATGTCGTGACCGCCTCGGTCATCAACTATCTGATCGTGCGCCCCGACATGGATGAAGAACTGGTCTACCAGATGACCAAGGGCCTGTTCGAGAATCTCGACCAGCTTGCGGCAGCGCACGCTTCCGCCAAGGCGATCAAGCTCGACAAGAACACCATCGTCTCGCCCGTTCCGGTCCATCCCGGCGCAATGCGCTATTTCAAGGAAAAGGGGATCGAATAGATCGCCGGCAGATCGGCGAGGCCTGCCGCCTCGCCCAATGCTCAGATGCCCGGACGACACATCCGGGCATCCATCCGTTCCCCCCAATGCATAATCTGGTGAAGGTTCCTCATGGCGCAGAGCGAAAAAACGGCTGCCGAAACGGCTATCGAATCGGCTGAACATATTCCCGGCTGGGGTTCAGGCGCAGGCGCAAGGATCCTGTTCGCCATCGCCGTGGCCTTCTCCGTTTTCCAGCTCTGGACCTCGGCTTACTCGCCCCTGCCGAGCCAGGTCGTGCGGTCCGTCCATGTCGGATTTCTGCTTTTACTGCTGTTCGGCCTCTACGCCAATGCGGCGACGGACGCCGCCAGACGGACCGTGTTCTGGCTGGCGGCGGTCGTGGCCTTCGCGCTCAGTCTCTATCACTGGATCTTCTATGAAGACCTCCTGATTCGGGCGGGCGAGCCCAGCCACACCGATATCGTGATCGGGGTCCTCGCCGTCGGGCTCGTCTTCTGGGCCGGCAAGAAAATGATGGGCTGGACCCTGCCGCTCATCTGTCTGATCTTTCTGGCCTACGGCCTGTTCGGCCAGTATCTGCCGCATCCGTTCAATCACCGCGGCTATGATTTCGAGCAGGTGGTCGAGGTCCTGTTTCTGGGAACCGAGGGCATTTACGGCACGCCGATCTATGTGTCGTCGAGCTATATCTTCCTGTTCATCCTGTTCGGCGCGTTTCTGGAGCGCGCCGGCATGATCCAGCTTTTCAATGACATCGCCATGGGCACAGTTGGCGCGTCGCGGGGCGGCCCTGCCAAGGTTTCGGTGATCTCATCCGCGCTGATGGGCACGATCAACGGCTCCGGCGTCGCCAATGTGGTGACGACGGGCGCTTTCACCATTCCGCTCATGAAGCGCTCCGGCTTCCGCCCGGCCTTTGCCGGGGGCGTGGAGGCCGTGGCGTCGATGGGTGGTCAGATCATGCCGCCGGTGATGGGGGCCGTCGCCTTCATCATGGCCGAAACGCTCGGCCTGCCCTATGTCGAGATCGTCAAGGCGGCCATCGTGCCGGCCATCCTCTATTTCATCACCGTCTTCGTGATGGTCGATCTGGAAGCGCGACGCCTGAGGATGAAGGGCCTCAACAAAAGCGAAATGCCGAGCGCGCTGGAAGCAATCCGCAGGCGCTGGTTCCTCATCCTGCCGCTGGCCGCTTTGGTCTGGCTTCTCTTCTCCGGCTATACACCGCTTTTCGCCGGCACGGTCGGTCTCAGCCTCACCGCGCTCATCATACTGGGCGTGCCGGTGTCGGGTGGCCTGTCGATGCCGCTGCGGGTTCTGTTCTGGATCGCGCTCGGCGTGATGTCCGCCGCCGCCTTCGGCACCACGTTCAACATCTTCGGTTATGCGCTGCGCGGGATCACGCTGATCATTCTCCTCGTCGCCCTTCTGGTAGCGATCAATTTCGCGGTGCGCGGAGGTCGGGAAACGCTCAGCCTTTGCTTGGAAAGCCTTGCGGAAGGCGCCAAGAACGCGCTGCCGGTCGGCATCGCCTGTGCGCTGGTAGGCGTCATCATCGGCATTCTCGCGCTGACCGGAGCCGGCTCGACATTTGCCCGCGTCATCGTCAGCGTGGGGGAAAACTCGCTGTTCTTCTCGCTGGTGCTGACCATGCTCGCCTGCCTCGTGCTCGGCATGGGCATTCCCACCATTCCGAACTATATCATCACCTCTTCGATCGCCGGCCCGGCGCTTCTGCATCTAGAAGTGCCGCTTCTCGTCTCGCACATGTTCGTCTTCTATTTCGGCATCATGGCGGACCTCACGCCGCCGGTGGCGCTGGCCGCCTTCGCCGCCGCGCCCATCGCGCGGGAATCGGGGATGAAGATCGGCATGCAGGCGATCCGCATCGCGGTGGCAGGCTTCGCCGTGCCGTTCATGGCCGTCTATGAGCCGGTCATCATGCTTCAGGAAGGCGGGCCCCTTACCGAAAAATACGGCTTCTGGCTGGCCTTCGCGTATATGCTCGTCAAGGCGCTGCTGAGCATTCTTCTGTGGGGCGCGGCGGCCATCGGACATCTGCGCACGCCCCTCCAGCTATGGGAGCGTATCTGGGCATTTGTAGCAATCGCGCTGATGCTCGCCACCTATCCCTATAGCGACGAACTGGGCTTTGCGGCCTGCGCGGCCTTCCTCATATGGCATTTCTGGAGGTCGCGGCCATCCGTCGTCGCGTCGTCGGGTTGATGGCGATCTGCATCACGACGGCCGGCGGCCTCATGAAAATCGCCGCCGCAAGCTTCGTCCTCTCATGGACCCATAGCGTGGAAAAAATTCCTTGGCAGGAACACTGGTCGGTCACGGATCAGGGGCTGGTGCTCACCGAGGCGCGCATCAAGGGATCGGGAGCCGGGATGGAGCCACCGGAAGACGCGGTCTTGCGGAACGGCTGGTACAGCTACCATCCGCACATCCCGCCGCGAAGAGATATCGTCCTCGCTGCGTCCGGCAAGACGGGTGGCGGCTGGACCCTGTGCGCCGGCCAGACCTGTACCGACCTGGGCAAGGAGGCGGAAGCAGAGCCGATCCATATCAGGTCGTGTGACTAAGACGCGATAACGGCGCAAAAAGGAATGTTGCAGCCTGCGCGAGAAGCCAGTCTTTCGAAACAGGCACGTCGGCTCGCGCCGACTGCCTGAATAAGTAGAGATAGCGGCCTCCGACAAAGCTGCTGCCGAATTCACGCTCGCCTTAAATTGCTGCAGGCTCTTTCCGCGCTGCAAGATGGCGGATCAGAACGGGTACCAACAGCAGCAGACCTACGGCCGACGAGTAAATCTCCGGTGCGACCAGAAGCATCGCGCCGACGATCATCAGCACATTTTCCCACGCTTTGGTCCGCACGAGGAAGAAACCGGAAAGTGCAGCTCCCAGTGCGGTGATGCCGATGGCGCAGCCGAGAAATGCCAGCAGGAAATCCGCCCAGTTGAATCCCGACGTTACCAGCAGCAAAGACGGCGAAAAGACGAAGACGAACGGCACCAGCACCTTGCCCAGTCCGAGGCGGAATGCGGTGTTGCCCGTCTTGAACGGGTCCGCACCCGCCATGCCCGCGGCCGCATAAGCCGCCAGCGCTACGGGCGGCGTGATGTCTGCCAGAACGCCGTAATAGAAGACGAAGAAATGCGCGACGATCGGCTCGACGCCCAGAAGGCCGAGGGCCGGAGCGGCGATGGTGGCCATGATGATGTAATTGGCCGTCGTCGGGATGCCACAGCCCATCAGGATGCAGACGACGCCGGTCATGATGAGCGTGAACAGAAGGGTGAGCGTCTGCGGACCGAACCAACTTGCCGGCAGAACGGTACCGAAGAAGGCAGCAAGCTGCCCTGCGGTGGATGTGACGATATAGGAGATCTTGAAGCCCACGCCGGTCAGCGTCACTACGCCAACGATGATGCCGACCGTGGCGGCAGCCGCGCCGACGGCAAGCGCATATTTCGCACCATCGCGCAGACCATCGAAGATTTCGCTGACGGTCATACGCTTGCGCGGATTGAGCAACCCTACCGCGATGCACAGCGTGATGCCCCAGAAGGCCGCGAGATAGGGCGTATAGCCGGACAGAAGCACACCGATCAGCACGATCAGCGGAATGACGGTCGGCCAGTCGCGCTTGAACGCTTCCTTCAGATCAGGCAGTTCCTCGCGGGTCATGCCACGCAGGCCGTTGCGCTTGGCCTCGAAATGCACCTGCATCAAAACGCCGAAGAAATGCATGAAGGCCGGAACAATGGCGGCCAGAATGATCGTCGTATAGGGCAGATTGAGGAATTCTATCATCAGGAAGGCGGCAGCGCCCATGATGGGCGGCGTGATCTGACCGCCGGTCGAGGATGCGGATTCTACGGCGGCCGCGAAATGGCGCTTGTAGCCGAGCCGGATCATGGCCGGGATGGTCAGCGATCCGACAGTGACTGTGTTGGCGACCGAGGAACCGGAAATCATGCCGAACAGCGCGGAGCCGAAAATCGACACTTTCGCGGGACCGCCCGCAAAACGCCCTGCCACCCAGGCTGCACAGTCGAGGAACAACTGGCCAAGGCCGATGCGCGTGGCGAAAACGCCGAACAGCACGAAATGGAAGACATAGGTTGCGACGACGCCGAGCGCGATGCCGTAAATGCCCTGTGTGGTCAGATAAAGATGATTGACCAACTGGCTGACCGTGGCGCCGGGATGAACAAGAATACCCGGCATGGACGGTCCGTAAAGTGCGTAAAGCATGAACAGGATAGAGATGATCGGCAGGGGCCAACCCACCGATCGGCGCGTCGCTTCCAGAAGAATGAGGATCAGGAGGCCCCCGAGCACCACATCGGTGGTCGTCGGATTGCCGACGCGGAAAGCCAGATCGTCAAGCGGGATCAATGGCACATGGAGAACAGCCACGACCGCGACAATCGCCAGCGCCCAGTCGATGATCGATATGCCGAGCGGCCGCAGCAGCGAGGAAACCGCCGGCTTGTCATAACCCGTGCGGGAGAAAGGAAAGACGAGAAACACGAGGCCGAGCACGAACGAGAGATGGATGCCGCGGTGCACCATTTCCGACAGGATACCGAAGCCGGCCGTGTAGTAATGAAAAAGCGACAGGACGATCAGAAGGCCGCCAACGATGCGGGCAGAGAGCGGAGCCAGCGGGCGGAAACGAATTTCGGTATCGAACTGCTCTTCCAGTTCGCGCGCCTTGACCTCGTCCAGTTCCATCGGCGCGAGTTTTACGTTCTGGTCCTCAGACATGTCGGTTCAACTCCATGTCGCCCGTTCTGACTGGGCCAAATAAGAAATTGGGAGACGGCCGCTCAATCTCTGAGTTGCCGTCCCACATGCTTCGATTCTTTCATGAAAACGGTAGGAAGTTTCCTGGAATTATTTCAGGACACCCGCTTCCTTATAAAAGCGTTCCGCTCCCGGATGCAGCGGAATGCCCTGGCTGGCCGTGGCCGTATCGAGCTTGATCAGCTTGCCCTTGGCATGGCCGGCATCGAGGGCCTTCTGACTGGCTTCATTGAACAGCACCTTGGTGATGTTGTAGACGAGTTCATCCGGCTGCTTGGCGCTCGTCACCCATTGCGCAGCGACAGCAAGCGTCTGGGTTTCGCCGACGTCCTTATAGGTGTCGGCGGGGACGGTATCCTTCGTGAAGAATGAATACTTCTCCAGAATCTTGTCGGCTTCCGGGCCGCTGATCGGAACCAGAGCGATACCGTTGGAGGTGGCAAGTTCGGAAATCGCCCCGGTCGGATAGCCGCCAACGAAGAAATAGGCGTCGAGCGCGCCGTCTTTCAGCCGTTCACCCGCAGGGCCGGGCTTGAGATGTTCCGCCTTTACGTCGCTCTCGCTGAGGCCATAGGCTTCAAGAACGATGCGCGCATCGACGATCGTGCCCGAACCCGGCTCATCAAGCGAAACACGCTTGCCCTTGAGATCCGCAACCGACTTGATGCCGGAATCCTTGCGCGCGACCAGATGGATGGTTTCGGGATAGAGCGTGGCAAGAAGCCGGAGGTCTTCCACCTTTCCCTTGCCGTCATAGAGTCCCGTTCCCGTATAGGCCCAATAGGCTACGTCCGACTGTGTGAACCCCGATTCCAGCGAGCCCGACTGCACCGCGTTGATGTTCGCCACCGAACCGTTCGAGGACACCGCCGTCGCCACCAGGCCCGGCACACCCTTGTCGCCCGCGCCGGAGATCGCGTTCGCGATCAGGCCGCCGATGGGATAATAAGTACCGGCCGTACCGCCGGTACCGATGCGGAAAAAGGCAGGAGCCTGTGCAAACGCGATACCGGCGCCTAGAGCCACAGCCCCTGCAAACGCTGCAATCATCCCGCGCCGGGTAAATATTCCAAATGTCATAACCGCCTCTTTCCCTCATAAATTATGTTCGAATTGTGTCCGTCGAGCATGGAAAGCATAACCCGGCTTGTCAATAGTCCGGTGGACAATTTGGATAAGTCGACCGACTCGTCTACCGCTTGTGCATAAAACGGAAACGCGTGAAGCAGCATGACAATCAGTTGCGGGCGGCCTACCAAAAACCTTCACGCTTATAGTCTTAATGCGTCACGAAATCTTGGTCCGGGGATTCGCCCATGGCGTGGTGTGATACGCTGCCGATTCACAGCGATGGATGAGCGACATGGAGAGGATGGACGATGGGCGGGCAAGCGCGTTCGATGAGTATGTGGAGGCGCTGGTCAAAGTGATCGGACACCGCTGATCGTGCGGAATCTCTATTGTACGGGGTTGATGATGCCGTGGCGCGCAACAGCGTAGAGCAACTGGCAGCGGTGAAGGCCCTGCCCGCGCTTCTGCCAAGCACCATCTTTGCTGCATTTCGTAGGATGTCATTAAGCATGGAATAAGGACCCCATTTGAGGGGTTATCGGCATCCAAACGGGACCCCTTATTTAAAGGGTAACATGACCTTCGATTTCAATCGGAGGTTTTCTATTGGATGCTTATTGTGGAGACTATTTCGAAGATACGACGTCTTGTTCATGTGCAGGGCAAAACGATCAAAGCGATCTGTCGGGAACTGGGCGTTTCGCGCAAAGTTGTGCGGAGGGTTCTGCGCAGTGAAGAAACTGAGTTCAAATAGGAGCGCAGCCGTCAACCACAGCCAAAGCTCGGTCCCTGGCGTGACCATCTTGATGGAATACTGCTAGCTAATGAGGCGAAGGCCTCGCGCGAACGCCTGACACTGATCCGGATATTCGAAGATCTACGCGATCTGGGTTACACGGGTGGCTATGATACGGTCCGGCGTTATGCACGCTCGTGGTTGAAAGAGCGTGGGGCCGTAACGGCGGAAGCCTATGTACCACTTTATTACGCACCGGGCGAAGCTTACCAGTTCGACTGGAGCCACGAGATTGTTGTTCTGGGCGGTGTGACGACGACCGTGAAGGTTGCGCATGTCCGGCTCTGCCACAGCCGGATGATGTATGTGCGGGCCTATCCGCGCGAGACGCAGGAGATGGTCTTCGACGCCCATGACCGGGCATTCGCCTTTTTTGGCGGGTCCTGCACGCGCGGCATCTACGACAATCTATGGACGCCTCCCGGGCGAGAAGAACATTTGGCGGCAACTCGGCATTGGATGCGTGAATCTATCCGGCCTATCGCTGGAGCGATCACGCTCCTGGCCTTGATGGGAGTCCGCTACCTCTGTCCTCATAACATGATCGACCTTTATGGCCTTGTCGTAAATCAGGATCCGAAGCTGCGGTCCGTGCCGTTACGCCATCAGTTCTTACCCCGCATTCATCATTGCCTCATCGGCAACGATTGGCAAATGACTATTGTGCGGCGTATCGCTCCTGTCGTGTGAGCAGGGCCCATGCTATCCGCGCGGTCTTATTGGCAAGCGCTACGATCGCTTTGTTATAACCCCGGCGAGAGACGAGCTCTTTCAGCCATTGAGATCGACGATCATCGTGACTGGCAAGTCGGCTGATAACTGCACGTGCGCCATGAATCATCTGGCGACGTAGATAATGGTTCGCTCGGCGGCCAATTCCGCCAAGGCGTGGTTTGCCGCCAGTCGAGTATTGTCGCGGGACCAGCCCGATCCAAGCCGCCAGCTCTCGCCCGGATTTAAAGTGACGTCCGTCCTCAACGCTAGCAACGAGTGCCGTTGCAATGATCGGACCGACGCCTGGCAGTTCGGACAAACGACGGCAATCCTCTCGATCGCGGCAAATCTCGCTAATCTTCCTATCAATCTTGGCAATTCGGTCATTCACATCGGTGAGTTGGTCGAGTAGTTCGAGGAATAGCTCGCGCCCGAGATCGGAGAGATCAGCGCTCTCAACAGCCGCGGGTGCCTGGGATACAAAACGCCATGCTCCTTGCGGCAACACGATGCCATATTCGGCGAGAAGACCGCGTGCATGATTGATCAGCGATGTACGCTGGATGATCATACGTTCTCTAACTCTATGCAGCGACTGAACGTCTTGCTGTGTGATCGATTTGACCGGCACAAATCGCATGGTCGGCCGGGTCGCCGCTTCATAAATTGCCGCAGCATCTACGGCGTCGTTTTTGGAGCCGCGAACGAAGGGCTTCACAAAGCGAGGGTTGATAAGCAGGACCTCTCGCCCATTATCTTTGAATTGCCGTCCCCAGTGATGCGCACTGGCGCACGCTTCCATAGCAATCGTCTTTGGTGCGAGTGCGTTAACAGTCTCGGCCAACTTCGATCTGCTGACCTTGCGCGACAGAATAGCGCCATCTGAAGCAATGCTGTGCAGATGAAACGACGACTTTCCGAGATCGATTGCGAGCAATTCGAATGTCATGACTTCCTCCTTTGGTTGGCCTTTCATTCTGAAGGTTCGGAGGGAGGCGTCCATCCCATAATATGAAGACCGCAGTGGAAACGGTCTTCGTCGGTAAAGAGCGGCAATACAATCGACGCTTTCAGCAAATGTGAAGTCATTTTCTGGTCGAGCCAGTGGCCTGTACACCGGCGTCGGGCTGGGAGAAGGGTCAGGTCGAGAACCAAGTTAATCTGGTCCGGGAACGCTTCTTCACGCCACGGCTACGCTTCAAATCTTACGATGAGTTGAACGGCTGGCTACTGGATAAATGCATCAGCTACGCGCGCGCTCATAAGCATGTCGATCAGACGGAGCGCACGATCTGGGAGGTATTCGAAGAGGAGAAGGCTCATCTGGTCGGTTATCCCGGCAAGTTCGATGGCTTCCACGCAATACAGGCCTCGATCGGCAAGACCTGCCTCGTGCGTTTCGACAACAACAAATATTCGGTGCTATCGACTGCCGTTGGCCGCCCGGCCGAGATACATGCTTATGCCGACCGCATCGTCATACGGCAAAATGGTGTCGAGATCGGCCAGCATGAACGCTGCTTCGGCCGTGGCGAGACGATTTATAATCCATGGCATTATGTTCCGGTCCTGACGCGCAAGCCGGGAGCACTGAGGAACGGTGCACCATTCCTTGATTGGGTCCTGCCAGCCTCCATGGAGCATGTTCGGCGAAAGCTCAAGGCCATGCATGATGGGGACCGGCAGATGGTGTCGATCCTGGAATGTGTCAGTATCGACGGCCTTCCTGCAGTCGAAGCGGCCTGCCAGGAGGCGCTTGATCAAGGCGTATTCTCCGCCGCTGTGATCATCAACATTCTGGCTCGCAAGCGAGACCCACAGCCCGCCGCCATTCTTTCCATCCCCGATGCGCTGCGCCTGACCCATGAGCCTGTGGCAGACTGCGCACGTTATGACAGCCTCAGGAGGGCAAGCTGATATGGAACGATCCCAAATCTTCGACATGATGAGCACGCTGAAGCTTTACGGCATGCGCAGCGCCTATGACGAGATCATGGCCTCTGGCATCAAGCGCCAGCACGAACCACCGCGCATTGTCGGCGACCTGACACGCCGGTCAATGAAGGACTGGTGCGCCAGCTTGCGAGCGGAGCTTTCCTTGCCGAGCAGCACAATATCGTTTTCGTTGGAGGAACTGGCACTGGAAAATCCCATTTGTCCATCGCACTTGCCCGTGCCTTGATCCGCAACGGCGCGCGCGCGCGCTTCTACAACGTCGTCGATCTCGTCAATCGTCTTGAAACGGAAGCGCGTAATGGTAAGCAGGGGCGTCTTGCCGACTTTATCTCCAGGCTCGATTTCGTCATTATGGACGAGCTTGGCTATCTTCCGTTCGCCCAGGCCGGCGGACAGTTGCTGTTCCACCTCATCAGTAAGCTCTACGAGCGGACTTCAATCATCGTCACCACAAACCTGACGTTCGGCGAATGGCCGACAGTCTTCGGCGATGCAAAAATGACCGCCGCTCTGCTCGACCGGCTTACCCATCATTGCGAGATCGTTGAAACGGGAAATGAATCGTGGCGCTTCAAAAATCGCTCTCAAAGCTAAAGCCGAAGAACGCTAACGATCCGCGCGCGCAGACCCTGCACTAAATTTAAAGTTCCGGGCCCGCGCACGCTATACCTTGCAACCTAAAGGAGGGGTACTTTTTGGACGCCGATAAGGGGTCCCGTTTAAACGCCGATTGACAGCGTGATATCGCATGGGACAGTGCCGTCCGAACATTCCACATATACGCACTATCTACGCCGGAGATCGTTAAGGCGACGCCACCTCACTGGCCGGAATTTTGTTATACACAAATTGCGAATTGTTTATAACCTTTGCTCCATTACTAAGTCTGTGCTATCGGTTGTACACAAATTGCGGAAGAGGTACAACGCCCGATGAAAGAGATCGACATCACGTTTAAAACCATGTTCTCGGAGCTCGAACAGCGATCCCTGGATGCATCGTTTGCGACAGAGTTCTCGACCGATGGCAATTTTGTCAGGCAGACATCTAAAGACAAAGAATTCTGGTATTTCCAAATCAGAACGGATGGTGTAGCCCACCGAAAATATGTTGGACCGATCTCAGACGAGGAGATCACAAAACGCGTTCGGGCGTTCAATGAAATCAAGAACGATCTCAAATCACGTCGGCAACTCGTTTCGACCTTGACCCGAAATGCAGGCTTGCCGAAGCCGGAGAATTTCACCGGTGATGTTGTCGAGGCCCTCGGCAACGCGGGCTTCTTCCGGCTGCACGGCGTCTTGGTAGGGACGGTCGCATTTCAATGCTATTCAGGTCTTCTGGGGATCAAGCTGCCGATCAGTGCTATGCAGACAGGCGATACTGATTTCGCCCAATTCCATTCTGTGTCGGTTGCTGTGGGGGACAGTCTGCCGCCGATGCTCGATCTTTTGAAGCAGCTTGATGAAACGTTCAGGGAAATCCCCCATCACAATGACGGCCGATACACCACACAATATGAAAATTCGAAACGCTACAAGGTCGAGTTCTTGACGCCAAATCGTGGCAGTGATGACCTGTCGGGACATGCTTCGCCAATGCCTGCCCTTGGGGGTGCGAGTGCTCAGCCGTTGCGGTTTCTGGATTTCTTGATCCATGAGCCGATCCGAACCGTAATGCTCCATAAAAGCGGTGTGCCTGTCACGATTCCGGCTCCAGAACGCTTTGCCGTGCATAAGTTGATAGTCAGCACCCGCAGGCGAACGGATGCGGCAGGCTATTCGAAGCGGGATAAGGATCTGATGCAGTCGAAAGCCTTAATTGACGCCCTCATTCAGACCCGCAGAGAAGGCGATCTGGCAACAGCGTTTTCGGAAGCTTGGCACAGAGGCCCCTCATGGCAGGAAGCTCTTAAATTGGCACTTGGAACGTTTTCAAGAGGCGAGTTTGGAAACGTGGTGGAGGCGCTGCATCTCGGGTTTAGGCAGATTGGTGAAAAGGCGTCCAATTTTCATTTCTAACGCGAACGCACTTCCCAAATGGTAGAACGTCAAAATCCCCCGGGGCGAGCCATGGGTTTTGAAGTCATTTAGGAGGAGACTTGCCTGAAAAGTGCTTCGACTTTCTAACTCACTCGAAGAATTCGAAAACAAGTTCGGCATTTTTCAACTTCGAAGGGTGGGGTCGCCTTAACGGAAATGTGCGTAGTTGGATGATAAGGCTGGGCATGACCGAAGAACACCAGTTTCACTATCACCGCCATCGTTTTCCTGCTGAGATCATCGCGCATGCGGTTTGGCTTTATTATCGGTTTCCGCTCAGTTTTCGCGACGTTGAAGACCTCTTTGCCGAGCGCGGCATTGAGGTCTCGTTTCAGCTCCAGCACTGAAAGAATAGTGCATTTACGTTCCTCGGGTCCCATCGGCGCGTCGATCATGTCCGATCTGGATCACCACTTGCTTACCGTCTTTTCGTTGATCCCATAGCGACGCGGCAGTTCCGCGACCGGAGCTATCGACCGCTGTAGCTTTGCTCGAATGGCGTCCGTGTCTGAGCGCTCCCGAGCGGAAATTGACCCATAGAGCTTCCCTTTGTATTGGCGTCAAAGATACACCAACACATGCTGGGACCAAACACCTAAAGTGCTAGCAAGCTTTTGATGGGGTGAAGATGGGAAGTGGATAAGTCTGTCCTAAAACCACTCCGGCTTCGCGCAAAACCGCCGGGGGCGCAGCAAAGGGTTTATGAATCCAACAATCCGGTAGTGCTGCAATCTCGGGCACCCATTTGCGCACATAAACGCCTTTTGTATCGAATTTTTCTCCTTGCAGGACCGGATTGAAAACCCGGAAATATGGGGCGGCATCCATCCCGCAACCGGCTACCCACTGCCAGTTCCCCGGATTGCTCGCGACATCCGCGTCCACTAAGGTATCCCAGAACCATTTTTCCCCTTCGCGCCAATCGATTTGCATGTTCTTGCATAAGGCCGATGCCACCAACATTCTCACGCGGTTGTGCATCCAGCCTGTCGCCCAGAGCTGACGCATACCAGCATCGATTATCGGGATGCCTGTTTTACCCCTCCTCCAGGAATTGATCCCCACTGAATTGCTTTGCCAGCGAGTATTGGCCAGAGTGTCGCGCATGTCTATTTCAGCAATATCTGGACGATAATAAAGTTGATGATAATGGAAATCTCGCCAAATCAGTTCAGAAAGAAATTTTTGACCACCAGGCACAGTACTATGATCTTGATCCATAAGTGACACAGTAGCATGCCAGACTTGTCTCGGGCTAATTTCGCCGAAGCGCAAATGGGCCGAAAGTTTTGATGTGCCGTCAAGATCGGGACGATCTCGATCTCCGGCATAATCGCGAATAGTTGTATCGAAGAAATGATACAGTTGGTCAATGGCAGCCGCTTCGCCGATCATCCAAAGACCGCTCATCTTTCTGGACCAGACAGCCTCTTTGTAGTTTTTCTGCTTGGGCGTGTGTTTGACGGTCGTCGTTTCGACACTTCGGTCTGGCAAGGGTAGTGGTCTGCTCACACCATGCTGGCGCAGTGATTTGGCATATGGTGTAAAAACTTGATAAGATCCGCCGTTGCCGGATTTGATCTCCCAGGGTTCCACCAGCAGATTGCCTGCAAAAGACTCCACGCGCAGTCCTTTGTCCTTTAAGCCGGATTTGATGACTGCATCGACTTCTCGCTCTTGAGGAGCATAACGACGGTTCCAGAAAACGGTATCAAAGTTGTTTTCCTCAATTAATTGTTCGATGGTATTGAGCGCTTCGCCGTCGGCAACAATCAACTCTATATTTCGTTCATTGAGACTTCTTGCCAGCAAGTCCAGGCTCTGTTCCAGCCACCAACGGACGGCAGCGCCCGGGTCACGCAATTGCGGATTGGACTCATGCACAAAAAGGGCCGTGATCGCGCCACCCAGCTTGAATGCGGCATGAAGGGCAGGATTGTCAGCAAGGCGCAGATCGTTGCGCAACCATACAAGCGCTTTGGCAATCATTCATTGATCCTTCGTTAAACGGTTGCAGGACATGTTTTCAGACGCAAAAATCTCACCATATTCATGACGAACGCCGTAATCTTCCCGGTGTTTTTCGGGGACCAGGGAAAAACGCGTTGACCCGGCCTTGCAGAGCACGGAATTTTTCACCCCGCGATCTCAGCATGTGTTCTTCAAGCGCAGGGATGCCGGAGACATGCACCAGCAGCCAATACATCTGGATCGGAGCAAGCAGCGACAGCCAACTCCATGGCGATCCGGTAATTGCCATCGACGGCCACGCGCACCAGAACAGCCATTCAAAGAAATAGTTGGGATGTCTGGAAAAAGCCCAAAGACCGGTTTCGCAAATTTCTGTTTTGGCTTCTGGAGTCATGCGAAACTGCGCAAGCTGCGCATCAGACAGCGCTTCACCAATCAACGCTATGGCGATGATTGCAACCCCGACCATATCCCCGACATATGGAAAACCGGGGCGACCAACCACAGCGAGATAGACAGTCACAACCAAAATGAAGGCTGCGAGAGCCTGTATCTGCAAAAACCAGAAGAGGCGAACGGATGCGTTTTCGCCCCATTCTTTTATCAGCCTTGCATAACGGGGGTCTTCCCCATGGCGCATGCTGCGCTTGGCGATGTGAAAGCCAAGGCGAAGAGACCACGCCAGAATGAGGATCAGTATCACTGAACGCCGTTGCCAGGTCGCATCTGCAAACATGACGGCTATGATTGAGCCCGCCCCAACCGAAAACGACCAGATGGCATCGATCCAGCCGCTTTTACCGGTCTTTCGTTCAAGCGCCCAGGCAAATGCCATGATGGCAGACAGGCTGATGGCAACAACTAAGAGCAGACCGGGTTGCATGTCGGACCTTTATTGGAGAGTTTGCTTTTCCGCATGCAATACGTTCTGTTTGTCTGCTTGGTTTCTTAAGCGGCTCAAAAAAATCAAAAAGTTGGGTCGCCGATTGAACCAAACTTCTTCTCAAAACGTAAAACGATGAAAATGCAGCACACACGCAGCCTCAACTCGCGGTGAAGAGAGGGACTATGGATATCACGAACAGTCCGGGCAGCCATAAGCATCTCAGCGTCGCGATCATCGGTAGCGGGATTTCCGGATTGTCTGCTGCATGGCTGCTTTCGCAACGCCACGATGTGACTTTATTTGAAGCATCGGACCGCATTGGCGGTCATAGCAACACCGTCGAATTTGAGAGCGGTCATGGTCCTGTGGCCGTCGATACCGGGTTCATTGTCTATAATGAAGTGACCTATCCCAATCTGACCGCCCTGTTTCGCGCGCTTGAAGTTCCAACCGCCGCGTCGAACATGTCGTTTGCCGTTTCAGTCGGAAACGGCGCTTACGAATATTCCGGCGGTACCCGCCTCGGCCTCTTTTCCCAGCGCTCCAATCTGGTCAGCCCGCGCTTCTGGTCGATGATCCGCGATCTCTTGCGATTTTATCGCAATGCACCAAAAGACCTGAGTATCATGGGCGGTATTTCGCTTGATGATTATCTTGAACGCAATGGTTATGGCCGGGCTTTTCGTGATGATCATCTTTATCCGATGGCGGCAGCGATCTGGTCCACCCCTGCCATGGAAGTCGGGCAATATCCGGCTGCAAGCTTCGTCCGCTTCTGTTGCAATCACGGTCTTCTTGCTCTTCGTGACAGGCCAATCTGGCGTACGGTAACTGGCGGCAGTCGGGAATATCTAAGGCGGATCACAAAGCCCTATGCGGACCGGATCAGGCTCTCAACACCGATCAAATCCGTGCGACGTGCCGAACATTCCGTCGAGTTGATCGACGGAAACGGCATTTCCCATGTGTTCGACGATGTTGTGATTGCCACGCATGCCGATCAGGCTTTGCGGATGTTGGCCGATCGGAGCGGGGATGAAAGCCGCATTCTTGGCGCGTTTCAATATTCACGAAATGAAGCGGTGCTGCACAACGATATTTCACTGATGCCCAATCGTCGTGCGGCGTGGTCCAGTTGGAATTACCTTACCAACGCAGCCACTGGCCCGACGCAACCATCCATTACTTACTGGATGAACCGCCTGCAACCGCTGGGCAACGCGCCTGAGACTTTTGTTACGCTCAATCCTTGTCGTGCACCGCGCGAGGAACTGGTGATCCGTCGCGAGATCTATGAACATCCGATTTTCGACATGGCAACGGATCGTGCGCAGAAAGAAATCTGGTCCTTGCAAGGGCAGCGCCGGACATGGTTTTGCGGCGCGCATTTCGGCTCCGGCTTTCATGAGGACGGTCTTCAGGCCGGTCTCGCCGTGGCAGAAGATCTGGGCGGTATGCGCCGCCCATGGCTGGTCGAGCAGGAAAGTGGGCGCATCGTTCGCCAGAGTTTGACTCTCCGGGAAAGGGCACTGGCATGACCGACAGCTTCCAGTCGGCACTGTTTCCCGGTCATGTGACCCATGCGCGGTTACGACCGAAGGTTCACAAACTGGCCTATAAAATCTACTCGATCCTGCTCGACCTTGATGAACTGGAAGCCCTCGATCGCAAATTGAAGCTGTTTTCACTTGACCGTTTCAATCTGTTTTCTTTCTACAGGAAAGACAGAGGCGATGGATCGGCTCTGCCGCTGCGTAAGCAGGTGGAACATGCCATGGAGGCAGCCGGAATACTGCCTGATGGCGGTGCGATCCGCCTGCTCACTATGCCGCGTATTGCGGGCTGGGCATTTAACCCGCTCAGTGTTTTCTTCTGCTATAATTGTGGCGGTGAGCTTGCGGCAATCCTTTGGGAAGTTGATAATACTTTCCGCCAGCGCCACGGCTATATGATCCCGGTCCATAACTGCGTTAACGGACGCATCGTACAAAGCTGCGACAAGGCTTTTTACGTCTCGCCCTTCATGGACATGAAGCTGCGATATGAGTTTGAAGTCACGCCTCCCGCAGACTGGCTTTCCATCCGGATCAACAGTTTTGACGATGAAGGCCTGCTTTTGACTGCTCGCCATCTGGCGCGCCGGGTTGAATTGAGCGACGCCGCCTTGCTACGCGCCTTTCTTACAATTCCGTTTCTCACCTTGAAAGTGATTGGCGGCATTCACTGGGAGGCGCTGAAAATATGGTTGAAGGGCATCGGTTTACGCAAACGACCCGCAGCGCCTGAGATTTCCATCACATCTGTTCGTAACGAGACCGCCCAGCAGAGGAACAAGGCCGCATGAGCCAGCTCGACGAATATCATCAACTATCGGCATCAAGCCGGACTGAACGACCGGCTTTCAGCCCCTCGGCTATCGTGTTGAAACGGCTGCTGAAGCAGGTTCAGCATGGGCGATTGGTGCTTTCGCTGCCCGACGGTCAGGTCATTGCCGTTAACGGTCGATTGCCCGGACCGGAAGCCAAAATTGCAATTGTTAAATGGAACAGCCTGCGTCGCCTGCTGACGGGCGGGGATATCGGCTTTGCCCAAGCCTATATCGAAGGCGAATGGACATCGCCCCATCTCACATCGGTCATCCGTTTTGCGGCGCGCAATCGCGATACGCTTGTATCCACATTACGCGGATCTGGTTGGACGCGAGCGCTGAACCGTATCGGACATCTGCTCAATGCAAACACGCGTCGCGGCAGCCGGCGCAACATCGAAGCCCACTACGATCTCGGCAATGATTTCTATGCCCGGTGGCTCGACCCTTCGATGCTTTATTCATCAGCGATCTGGACTGAGACGACCCATAGCCTTGAAAGTGCCCAAGAGCAGAAGTTGCAGTATATTTCTGAAAAACTGGCGCTTGAGGGCGGCGAAAGAATTCTGGAGATCGGTTGTGGCTGGGGTGCCTTAGCTGGCTATCTCGCAAACTGTCGTAATGCCCATGTGACAGGAATAACCCTGTCGCCGTCGCAGCTCACCTGGGCAAATGCCGCAGTTGAAAACGTCGGGCTCAGCGAAGCCGTTGACCTTCGCTTGCAGGATTACCGCGATGTCCAGGGCCAGTTCGACCGCATTGTATCAATCGAAATGTTTGAAGCCGTTGGCGAAACCTATTGGCCGGAATATTTCGCAACCCTGAAGCGTTGTCTCAAGCCCGGCGGTCGAGCCGTCCTGCAAGTCATTTCGATAGAAGAAACACGCTACGAAAACTATCGTCGCAAGGCCGATTTCATCCAGAAATTCATCTTTCCGGGAGGCTTTCTGCCGTCGGATAAAGTGCTTGAACGCGACCTTGCAAAGGCCGGTCTGGTTTTAAAGGAGACCGAGCATTTCGGCCGTTCCTATGCGCTTACGCTTGCCGAATGGCGTCAGCGCTTTATCGCCAACTGGCCTGAAATCGAGAAGCTTGGATTTGACGATAAATTCCGGCGGCTTTGGGAATACTACCTTTGCTATTGCGAAGGTGGGTTCGAGGAAGGAGCAATCAACGTTGGGCTCTACACGATTGAACATGCTTAGACTCCACACCTACTAACGAAGGAAGCGTCGATGAAATGGATACTGACGGTCGGCACGATGATGGTGTTGTTTCCTTTCTCGGCGCAGCCGGCTGAGATCAACGGTAACTGGGCGCGCGGAGATGGCAACGCGCGGGTGAGAGTTGTGGGATGCGGCAAGGATCTCTGCGCGACCAACACCTGGATCAAGCCCGGAACACCAAAAGAGAAAACCGGCGACCGGCTGGTGATGAGCATTAACGAAACTGCGGACGGGCAATATTCTGGTACGGCTTTCGATCCGCAACGCAACCTGACCTACAAGATCAGGGTGAAAGTCGACGGCGACACTATGACGACCAATGGCTGCGTTCTGGCTAGCCTCCTGTGTCGCAATGTGGGCTGGACCCGCATCAAGTAAGAGAGCGAGCTATCGATGAAAGATTATCTCATAGCCTATTTAGTGACAGCGGTTGCATTTCTGGCAATCGACTCCGTTTGGTTGTCCAACATGGCGAACGTGTTTTACCGCCCTGTCATGGGTGACATGCTTGCGCCGGGTTTTCGTCTCGCACCAGCTGTCGTTTTCTATGTGATTTTCGTGTTTGGACTGGTTTTCTTCGCGGTCAAGCCCGGACTTCTGGCCGGTAGTGGTACAGTCACACTCGTTCACGGGGCGCTTCTCGGATTTGTCGCTTATGCGACTTATGATCTGACCAATCAGGCCACTTTGAAAAACTGGTCATGGACACTGACAATCGCAGACATGGTCTGGGGCACTCTCCTGTCTACCGCGTCAGCCTATGTTGGCTATTGTGTTACGTCACGGATCAGCGGCTAGGTTGGAGTAAGAATATGCAAAAATGGGGTCTTCTGGCCGCCGTCGTCCTCGTCATCATTGTCGTAGGAATGGCAATCGGTATCGGTTTCCCGCCGGGCGAATGGTATGCAGCGCTTCAAAAACCTTGGTTTACCCCGCCTAACGCTGCCTTTGGCCCCATGTGGACGATACTTTATATCTTCATTGCCACTGCAGGCTGGCGCACATGGATAAACGATCGTGGTTGGCAGCGGCGCGGACCGTGGTTTGGCCAGATGGTATTGAACTTCCTCTGGACGCCTATTTTCTTCGGCGCTCACATGACCGTGCTGGGGCTTGTCGTAATCATCGGCGTCTGGCTTTGCGTGCTTTTGTTTATCATTCGCGCATGGCGACCAGATCGCATCTCGGCACTGCTATTCGTGCCTTACCTCATATGGCTGTCGCTGGCGACAGCATTGAATGCGGCAATTGTCGTGTTGAACTAATGAAAAAGGCGGCAAATATGCCGCCTTTCTTTAGATGCCGATCAATGGCTGCATGAGCCGCATAAGCCAGCTCTGGAATTTGAGCGGTGCGTCAGTCACCGCAAGACAGATGCAATCGCCATCCGATGAGGCAATCGGTTGATGCACGAGATCAGCATCCGCTTCCTCAATATCGCCGCGCGCAAAAAGCCCGGTTCCATCATGGAAACTGCCGCTCAACACCAATGTCAGTTCGCGACCGCCATGCCCATGTTCTGGCACTGGCTTTCCTGCGGGAATTCGCAAAAGTCGAACCTGCGTTTCGCTGTCTCGAGTTTCAATTGACACCTGATAGGCACCCCGGCCAAGCGATTTCCATTTCAGCTCCGGCAAATCGCCACCGACGTAGGATCGCAGTGGTTCCGGTATCACGGCAGGCTGCTTTATCTCGAAGCGCGGTGCCGAAGGTTCCCTTGATTGCGGTGTCTTCTGCAACCTGTCCTTGAAACTATCCCATGTGGATACTTCGAGTTTCTGCGGCTCACCCGCGTCAAGAAGCTGTCCGCCAATCTGTTCAAACTGCTTGAGCCTTGAACGGCAGGCCGGGCAGAGCGCAAGATGAGTGGCGACTGCGATGCTCCAACCCTCGGCCAACGTGCCTGCAGCATAGCCTGAAAGGAGTTCGTCGCTCAAATGATGCTTGATATCCATCAGTGCGCTCCCGAATTATCGAGCGCTGCGCGCAATTTGTTGAATGCCAGCCGCAGGCGGGATTTAACCGTACCAAGCGGGAGGTTCAGCTTCTTTGCGATGGCGCTATGCGTGCGTTCCTCGAAATAAGCGAGTTCAAGCAAGACAGATTGCTCCTTCGGCAAGTCGGCCATTGCAGCGCGCAACTGGCTGGCGGATTGCCGCTCGGCAATACTCAGGTCAGCGAGCTGTTCCTCATCGGGCACAAAGGCCGGATCGGTTGGGTCGAACTCCGGGCGCCGGGCGCGTCGCACTGCATCGATGCGCTGGTTTCGTGCAATGGTGAAAATCCAGGTGGACAAGGCTCCTTTGGCAACATCGAACTGATCTGCCTTGTTCCAGACCGCAATCATAGTCTCTTGCATTAATTCTTCCGCTGCTTGCGTATCAGCAGACAGTTTGGCCATATAAGCCTTCACCCGGGGTGCGAAATGCTTGAAAATCACCTCGAAAGCGTCCACGTCGCGTCGGGAACTGACCGCCAGCATCAATTCTTCCATTGAAGGCTGATCTTCAGTTGCGGTCTGTCCATTCATCCGTATTAAACCCCATCCGCTCAGAAGTAGCGAAGTCAGAACCTGTAAATTAATGCTGAGCTTCCATGTGCCACTATTGCGAGAGGAACGAAAATTTTGTGTTCATCAGCATTATACGCAACCAGATTTAAACTGGATCACACCAGATTTCAAATGTTGGGGGTCAGCGCACGCAGCACTCTCGAACTCTGCCTTTTCAACACTAAATCATGCATCAGCTGAGTTAATTCTAGCCGGCGCGAAGCCTTATCGAAAACGCACTCAAACACGGCGCACAGGACATGCCTGCTGGAGGTGATTTAGAAAGTCGTTTTACGTGCATCTTCTCTCGGGACTGCCAGATTCAGATTTGAATGACGGAAACTGGCGCACGGATTTCCTCCACAATACCGTCGGTGAGGGATAGGGGTGACTTCTATTACTCATAAATATATGTCGTTGAGAGCGATAGAAACGGGAAGCCTCTTAGTCTTGATTGAGTTCGCGCGCCACAGCAGCCTGCTGGCTACTATCCATTGACCGCATATCGACCACAAGAGCGGCAGCCTGTGCATTGTGGTCCTTGCTGTCTGCATTGCTGAAGTTTTTTGATGATGGTGCTGGCGATGACGCTTGTTCCGATGATTGGGCTGGACAAAACGCAGTTCCTCACTTGCCGCAACCCAAAAGACTGCGTTCACCGTCGTCCCGCACAGCAGGCGGGCAGCTGTTCCGACGTCCACCCGCCTGACGGGCTGCGCCGCTATCAGCCTGCCTATCGTTTGCTTTGTCACTTCCACGCAAGCGTTCTGGGTCGACCACTGCGTCGGATCTCTAAGAAAAGCATGTTCAACGAACGAGGCGGTGCGGCGCATCCGAGGATCGAGCGCCATTTCAACCTATATCGCGCCTTCCAGCAGTAAGGCTTCACATTCGTTCGGCACGCTTATCGCCGCCTGCTGCGCGCGCAGTGCCACTTTTAAGTCGACTGGAGCGACGATCACTGCCAGCAAACCCTTCTTGTCACCGACATTATGATAGAGCGTCCCTCGTGCAAGCCCGGCATCTGCAGTCAAACTGCGAGGAAATTTCAGAGGAGCAGGTCATCGCACATCTCTTGACGTGACGGGGAATAGGCAGCGCTTCACCAAAATCTGCTTACTTGCTCATTAATTATCATCCATACCGTTCTGCTTGAGTTCGGCAAACTTGATGGCCATCGTTGGATTTCCGCGGGTGAGCCGTTTGACCGTCAGGTCTTCCGCCTTGTCGTTTGCAAGCCGCAAGTTATTGGCAGACTTGTGAAGCGCTTCCTTCGTTTTCTCCAGATCCTTGATGGCTTCGTCGATGCGTTTGACTGCTTCCTCAAAGCCATCTGAAGCCAGACGCCAGTTGCGCCCGAATGCGGCTTTGAAGTCGTCAAGCTGGGATTCGAAGTTTGTGATGTCGACATTTTGTGCCTTCACCAGTGCCAGCTCATTCTTGTAGTGGAGCGAGTTCATCGCCGCATTGCGCAGCAGCGTGATAATCGGGATGAAAAACTGCGGTCGCACGACGTACATTTTCGGATAGCGGTGGGATACGTCAATGATCCCGGTGTTGTAGAGCTCATTCTCAGGCTCAAGCAACGAGACCAGAACGGCGTATTCACAGCCTTTCGCGCTCCGGTCCTTGTCTAATTCCCTGAGAAAGTCTTCGTTCTTCTTCTTGGTAGCCGTCTCGTCATTTTCGTTCTTCATCTCGAACATGATCGAGACGATTTCAGAACCTGCATCATCCCTCTCGCGGAAGATGAAGTCCCCCTTGCTACCGTTGCGCGCGTCGTTATCCTTCTCAAAATACGCGCGGGGGAAAGCGGTCGCACGAATGCGGTCAAACTCGATTGAGCAGTGCTGCTCCAGCGTCTCGCCGACCATTTTTGTCGATAGTTTCGCTTTCATATCCCTCAGACGCTCGATTGCGTCGTTGCGATCCTTCAGCTGCGTTTCGTATTTGTCCCTAAGTGCAGTTTCAGCAAGCTGCTTTTCGAGCGTGATCCGAGCAAGTCCATTCTTCAGTTCGTCACGCTCTTTCTCAACTGTTATGACGGCTTCGGTAACCGCGAGCTTCTGCGAAAGCGCCCCCGCATCGAGCCTGGCCTTCAGGCTCTGGATCTCCGCGTCTTTAGTAGCGGCTATTTTCTGTAGTTCGGCAATAAGCGTCGCCTGGGCCAGTTTTGATGCAGTTTCTTGCTCCCTTCTTGCTTTCTCAAGCTCATACAAAAGAGTATCGCGTTGTTTTTCGACAGCACCCAGCGCCTCAGCAACTGCGAGTTTCTGCGCGACTTCACCGGATTCAAGTCTCGCCCTCAGTTCCTGGATTTCAGAATCCTTGGCTGCGGCAGTCTTCTGCAGTTCATTGGCAACTTTAGCCTGTGCAAGCTCAACAGCGTTACGCTTGTCCTGATCAGCCAACTCCAAGCGCTCATGCAGCTGTTTCTCGAAATCACTGTCACGCACCTGCCTCAGTATATCGGCATAGCCCGTCTCATCAATTTTGAATGCCTTGTTGCAATGCGGGCAGATGATTTCATTCATGATTATTTCCATTCGCCTTGGCCAGACGCTCTTGGACAAACTCCCGGAGCTTCTGTTGATCCGTCATCTTGTGAACGATCACTGTCTGCGCGGTCAAGGTTGTTTACGGTTGCTTAACAAGCCTGCGGTCTAGCGAACCGAACACCCCGGCTTAGATCAGCCACGCTACAAACATGAAGCAGTGCTCGCCGACTACACAGAAGGCCGATTGTTGGTCAAACGGCTGTACCAACGCACGGATAGGCATCCGGCTTGCCTGAAATTTCAACTGTCGGCTTTAAACCAATAAATATGTCGCGGCCTGCTGGTCGAAGCCAACAATACGCTTACCTTCGTCGAAGGCAGTCAGCAGCTGTTGGCGAAGCGACACCCTTGCATTCATTGCAGCCGCCGGATCAATTGCAAGCAGGTGATCGATATCGCCCGGTATTTTCACGCGTCGAGCATCTGCGGGAAACTCAAGTTTCTGGCCGCGAGATCGAGCTTCTACACGCAGATCGTCCAATTGCCAGTCAGCCACGATTCGGTCCGAAGGCAAGCCAGAATTGATGCCGACCATTGGGCCGTAATAGTCGATATGATAAGTGGACGATGTGGCCCCAAGGCTCGCAATGTTCAGACTGGCGTTGACCGCCCGGATCGGATCATAGGTCCAGCGCACATGCGTAATGCCTCTCGCAAGGCACCAATCGCGCTGGAACCACTTCATCCGCGCGCCAAGTTTCAAGCCTCTTGCTTCCGGAAGAACCGCCAGACGGTGAGAATGCTGAACGCCCGGCGTTGCACTTGGGAAACCAAAGATGAAGCCAATCATCTTCCCGCCATCGAACGCTCCGGCAACAAGGCCGCCTTCGTGCTGGATTGCAAGCAACAGGTCTGAGGCATCGACAGGATCGTCCTCTCCCCACACCAGCCGCTGAACGGTCTCCGAATCCTTCATCTCGTGGAGAGAGGCGAGCTCGCGGACCAATATTACGCTCATGCGACGAAATCCTCACGGTGGCTGGTGACCGTATCGAGAAATGCATGGTCCAACGTCACACCGATACCCGGACCGTTCTTGGGAACGGCCATTCGTCCATTTTCAGCTTCCAGCGGCTCGTTGACAATATCGCGCGGGAAATAGCGGCTGGCGGATGATGTGTCCCCCGGTTTGGTGAAATTCGGCAGGGTGGACAGATGAATATTGTGGGCCCGGCCAATGCCTGCTTCAAGCATCCCGCCGCACCATACAGGTACATCGAAGGCTGCGCAAACATCGTGAATCGCGCGTGACGTACTATGTCCACCGACCCGACCCACCTTGATATTTATGACACGGCAAGCTCCTGCGACAAGCGCCTTGCGCGCATCCACCGAAGACCGAATGCTCTCGTCCAGGCAGATGGCAGTCAGCAGCTTTTCCTGCACATGGACATGGTCGCTAATGTCATCGAAAGCCAGGGGTTGTTCGATATAATCGAGTGCGAAAGCATCCATTGCTTTCAGAAGAGGCAAGTCGGAAAGCCGGTAGTCCGTATTGGCATCAACTGTCAGCTTGGCATCTGGGAAACGCTCGCGGACCGCCTGAATCATTGCGAGATCATGACCGCGCCTGATCTTCAGCTTAACGCGCTTGTAACCGGCATCGAGCGAGGCCGCGACCCGGTCAATCGTCGTTGGAATATCGGCAATCCCAAGGCTGACACCCACATCGATAGCATCGCGAACGCCGCCAAGCGCAACGCTCAATGGCAGGTTCAGTGCTTTCGCCCAAAGGTCCCACACGGCCATTTCAACCATGGCCTTGCTCATTCTATGCCCGCGCCACGGATCAAGAATTGCGGACAGATCCGCCGGACCGGAGAAGCGTTTCCCAACGATCTGTGGCAGCAGGACGTCCCGCAGGAAAGAGAGCGAACCGGAGATAGTCTCCTCCAGATAATCCGGCAACGGATCCATCACGCCTTCGGCGTATCCTTCCAGTCCTCCAGATCGCAGGGTGAGGACCGGAATGATCTTTTCAGTCATTGTTCCGGTGGAAATCACGAAAGGCACGAGCAGCGGCAAACGTATGACACGTATTTCAGCCGCCTCGATTTTTAACCCGGCGAAGATTGGCGCTGCGTGCATCGGACACCCCATCCATGAGTACAAATGATCAATCTGGTCCAGGAGTTCGATGGTGACGAAACGTCATCCTGATTGTTCCCCTCTACCGAATTAAATTCCCTGTTCGCTGTCAAAAGTCCAATAGTTTCACCAGCACACTTAGTGATGTTGATCCGGCAGTGTGTCCAGGGGGAAAATCGGACGCCGCACGCGAGCATAAGTCCGTCTCGACAGGTCAGGCGAGCTCAGGCCACCAGCATCGGTGACAAGGATCTGTGTCGCAATCGCGCCGAACGCCCCTTTGAAATGCTGCATTGATTTGACCGCCAGAATGGATTTTTCTTTCGGCTCGATGCCGACGATACGAAAAATGTTCTGGTCCAGCATCTGCATGCGTTCCGACACAATCATGATATCGATCCCCTCGACGCGGAGGCACACGGCTTTTCCGGTTGTGCCGGGCAAACCCGTAAACATCGGCCCCTCAAAGACGAAGGCACCGTCGCTGACCGACATGACACGACCTGTCACGGTCAAAGGACCGCCACCGACTGATGGATCAGATTTGCCGCCGATCGTTACCGTAACAGTCTCTCCTATCGCCTTGGCTGCAATCTCCGCCACCGCTTCGGGGTCGAGAATCGCGCCTGCGGCAGCATTGGTCACACCTGCCTGAAGCATCGCTGCAATGAGCGCAGTGCAATCGCTATAGGCCCCCGAACCGGGATTATCGGAAAAATCAGCGACGACAATCGTGCCTTCGGCCCCTCGGGCCTCCTTCAATTGCCGAATACATTCATCGAGAGGTATCGGCTGCGACCACTGATCCTTATAAGCCCAGATTTCATCGCACATCTTGTCCGCGACATCGCAAGCGGTTTGTCGGCTAACGCGTTTACAGTCGAAGGTGACGATCACACTCGGGCCCGCCGCCCAGACATCAGCATCGGTAAAACCGGCATTGACCGCCACATTAAGGATTCCCGGTTGTTGCATCTCACCGTATGCACTTTCGAGCAGGCGGCACATGGGACCGTTATCTGTTGTGCGACCATCATCACAACCAAGAAGCATTGGTGGGCGCCCAATGGCCAGCGCAGGTTCGATTTCCCCTTTCATGGCTTGATCCAGCAACGAACAGGCCTCTACTCCGACCTCACTCATATCGATATGAGGATAAGTCCGGAATGAAACTGCGATCTGCGCCAGATCAGCCAATTCATCAAAAATGTTCGCGTGAAGGTCCAGGGTGATGGCGATCGGCACAGCGTAACCAACCACCGACCGGATCTCCCGAAGGAACTGGCTGTCGCCATCCTGATCGGTCTCCGTCACCATGGCACCATGCAGAGCAACAAATATGCCGTCAAAAGGTCCGGCTTCCTTCAGCCGCCGCAGGCACTCGCCGGTGATTTCCTGACGCGCAGTTTCAAGCACCGGTCCGTTAGGTTCCGCATGGGCTGCGGTGATATAAACAGGCGTCCAGCTCTTTTCGTCCGCAACCTTTATCGCGCCACCGACCTCTGAGCCGGTGCCTCGGAAATTGGCTGGAATCTCATCGCCCTTGAAATAATGCGACGCCCGAAAATCACTGATGCTCGTGCGATTTTGCGTGAAGGTATTACTTTCATTGATGAGTTCAATGATCGCAACGCGATAGGACACGGATGGACCTTTCTTTTGTCGGCGAAGACCACTCTGTGTTGGTCGAAACGAAATGGCTGACCTGACAATGCCACACGCAGTGAGCACCTGATCTGATGTGGTGTCTCAAATCAGGTACTCTGGGTGGCAATGGGAGCAAACTACTTCGCGAAGATTTCACTCGCGAATTTCGGCTTTTCCCTGATGTCGAAATCAAAGTACCTGGCACTGATCTTGTCGTAGCTACCGTCTCGGATGATCTCCGCAAGCGCCTTGTTGACGCGCGTTCGCAGTTCAACGTCATCCTTGCGGAAGGCCATTCCGGCACCCAGAGTTCCATCCAGAAGGAACTCGTTGCCGACAAATTCGCAGCAATCTGCACCCTTCTTAATCCAATCGCTGAGAGCGAACTTGGATTCCAGCAAGAGGTCAATGCGGCCATTCTCGATATCCAGGAAGGCTTCTTCAAGTGTCGGATAGAGCTTCACCTCATTATTGGGGAAAAAGCGCTGCAAAGCATCGAATGCGATAGAGCCTGTCTGGGTGCCTATGACCTTTCCCTTGGCACTTTCCGGCGTCACATCCTTGAGGCCAAGCTCCTTCAAAGCAACAAACCGCATGGTGTTGTAATAATAGGGATCGGAGAAGCTGACCTGCTGCATACGCGATTCAGTAATAGCCATTGACGAAGCCATGATGTCGAACTTCTTTGACTGAAGCGCCGGAATAATCCCGCTCCACTCGTTAGCGCTCCATACGCAATCAGCTTTCAGCTTCTCACAGATCGCATTGCCGACGTCGATATCAAAGCCTTTGAGCTGCCCGCTCGGGTCCAGATAATTGAAGGGGGCATAAGCACCTTCAGCTCCCATGCGGATTTCTTCAGCGTGGGCCGGAAGCGCGCCACATACGGCAACAAGAGCAGCAACAATTCCCATTTTAGCTTGCGTAAGCACGTTTCGTTCTCCTTTTATACGCCGTTGTCCGGTACATCTGAGATGCTCTCTGAAGTGCGAGACCAGAACCAAATGATACCCAAGGGCGTTTTTTGTTTATTGACGATTATGCTTGTGCCGTGGGTCGATCAATGCAAAAGAACTATTCAATGGTATTAGAAAAATTCATGACGATATGACTTCAAGGGCGAAGCGGCGAAAACTCCCAAGCTTGAAAGCCTTAAGGGCTTTTGAGGCCGTTTCACATTGCCAAAGCTTCACTGCCGCCGCAGAAGAGCTTGCAGTCAGTCAGGGCGCTGTGAGCCATCAAATCAAACTCCTGGAACAGTCGTTGGGTTGTCAGTTGCTTATTCGCGGCTCGCGCGGTGTATCCGTTACCGCAGAAGGCGCGCTGCTGCTGGAGGTTTGTGCTCGCGCATTTGATGAAATCGGCGCAGTTGCGACGCTGATCGGACAGGACAACAAGACCAAAATCCTCCGGGTTCGCGCCGGTCCTTTTTTCGCAATGGAAGTGATCGCGAGCAGGATTGCTGGCTTCTTGAAGCAAAATCCAGGCATCCAGCTTCACCTGAATAATATCGACATAGATTCCATCGCTCAGGATACAGAAGACGCACAGATAAAATATTGTCTGCATCCGCCAGCAGGCATGTACAACATCGAACTTCTAAAAGAAAAACTGGTACCTGTCTGCAGTCCCTTACTTCTGGCCAATGTGGCAAATCCAGAAGATCTTCTCGTGGACCCTGGCATTCCTCGCTTGCATTATCGGGACGTAAAGGACTGGAAAAGATGGATATCCCACCACGGATTTGATGATCTAACCGCCAATTCAAACCTCTTTTTTGACGACCAACACACATTGTTGGCGGCTGCTCGTTCCGGACAGGGCATCGGTTTTTCTCATCGACCTCTGGTCAAAAACGACGTGGAGCGCGGAAGCCTGTGTATTGTGTCCGAGCGCTATTTCGAGCCCGAGGAATCCTACAAGTTTATATGCTCCCAAGAAAACATTGCCACCAACCAGGCGCTGCAGCTTTTTCGCGACTGGCTCGTCAACGAAGTGTCGACCATCTGTTAGTTAAACATTTGATCCCAGATGGAGAGAGGTAACAGATTTAAACGTGTCGGGCGTTTGGTCATGCTCAGAGGTTTTCCTTGTGAAATGGCGTCAGTTTCGCCAACGCCTTTCCGCCCGGTTTCCGGCTTGTCTTAAACATCGTAGTGCAACCAACGCTCAACGGCGACCAATACGCAGAGAGGTTCGACTATTGCAATATCTCCAAATGGCACGGCGGACAGGCGTAGAGGCTATTAGCGCGAGAAACCCAGTCCTCCATCGCAGCTTAATCGCCAGAGAGCTATGCATCTACTTTAATGATCAAGTCCTATCCTTGTTTATATTGCATTGTTTATGTGGTCGGTTGGCAATGAAGTCGTTGCTGATATATAAAGCTGCAACGTAGTAGCTAACTGCGAAACAGGGGGCCAGTAATGGGGCATAATTTTTCTAAAACCAGATCTTCGCAAAACCAGGTTTTACCGCGTGCTCGAAAATCATTTTGGTTTGCTTCAACTGCATTTGTTCCCAACGTTTTTCTCATTGCCCTCCTCCCCATACAGGTATTGCTTATTAGTCCAGGTGGGGTCACACCATCCTGGGCTGGCATATGTAGCCCGAGCGATTTTACGGGCTGTGGTGCGCCAGGCGGCCTTGGTGTCCCCGGGCGCAGCGGCGACGGAGGGGTCGGCAATGGCCAAGGGGGCGGTTCCAGTCACATCGATAATAATGGCGTAACGCAACAGGACTCCGGCAATTGGGGCGCAGACGGGGCCGGAGGATCCGGCGCACAAGGAGATGGAGGTCTGCCCGCTGATGGAGGCGGACCGGGTTTCATCACATCTGCAGATGGCACTGTTACTTTAACGAGAGTGCAGACGTAACGTATTCTTTGGCGCATCTGTCATGCGGATTTCAGGCACGTGATTTCGCGCCACATGTCAGTGGCGGCTTGTCGTAACTCACGATGATCGGCGGCATTGAATTGGTTTCCGGGGAAATAATTTAGGTTGTAGATCGGATCATGTATCGACGTGAAATTTTGCACATGTCGCGCCGATTTAAAGCGCTTCATAACCCGCTCTCGTCGTCGGATCGGCTGATGCGAATTCTCTGCCCGATTGTTCAAACCCTTATGCTGGCGATGATCGCAAACGCTAAGTCCCATCGTTCGTTTGGCAGCGCCATATGATCGTAGTTTATCGGTGACCATGATCCGGGGTGCACAGCCCTGTGCAGAGAGAAGCTTGCGCATGAAGCGCTTGGCGGCCTTGGTATTACGGCGTTTCTGGACCAGAACATCCAAAACAAAACCATCCTGATCAACTGCTCGCCAAAGAATGTGATGCTCACTTTTGATAGATATTACACATTCATCCAGGTGCCATTTATCGCCAAGCCGCGGTGTGCGGCGACGGATATTACTGGCATAAGCACGTGCGAATTTCTCCGCCCATTCGTACACGGTCTTATATGTGACGAAGATGCCACGATAAGCCAGCATGTCTTCAACCATGCGAAAGCTTAGCGGAAAGCGGAAATACAACCACACCGCCTCTGCAATAATCTCAGATGGATAACGATGGCGGCGGTAAAGCGAAGAACGAGGTTCGGTCATCACCCGTTATCGCAACTGATGTTTACACTTAGGTTAAGGTAACAGTGCCTTCAAAGGCGCCGAATAAAAACCTCGTAGCCCAGTTAAACAGCGAGCGCTGATCGCGAAGGAGATTATCAACTTCCGGCGCCCTTCCCCCCGTAGGTATCCTCGGCCAATTCTGCCACTTCCAGGATTCCAACAAGCTCTGCGACTCTTCCTGACGGCAGTGATCGTCCCTCGTTGGCCAACGCTTCGTCAGCATTAAATCAGGCCCAAGCTTCGGCGAGTTCAGCCGCTGACGCGCCGGTTCGGTTGATTTCCGCAACAAGACTGGAGTCTACCGGGCCCAGGACAGAACTAATTTCATCCAGCGTCATTTAGTTACCTCCTGCATTTCGGGTGCTATCCCGATCATTCACCTGGCTATTAGATAAGCGGCGCGGTCACAGAAAAAAAGTGTTAAGGTGCGCTCGGCGACCTCTTGAACAGGCAAATTGCCAAACCTAAATCGCAGTCGCCGGACGCCCATCGGGGTCTGGCCCGTCGAACGATGAATGACATCGCTGACGGAAATAGAAACTTGTACCCATGTTGCTTCACAAGGAGGATGTGGCTATGAGAACCACTTTCGATTTTACTCCCCTGTTCCGGTCGAGCATCGGCTTCGACCGAATGCTGAACGCGCTCGAAGCTGCGAGCCGTGTCGAGACCATCGACAACTGGCCGCCTTATGACATAGCCAAGACCGGCGAGGACGACTACCGCATCACCATGGCGGTGGCCGGCTTCTCGCAAGACGAACTGACCATCACCCAGGAGCAGAACATGCTCGTGGTGTCCGGTCAGAAGGCTGGCGAGGATAACAGCCAGTATCTGCATCGCGGAATTGCCGCGCGCACATTCCAGCGTCGCTTTGAACTGGCCGACCACGTGAAGGTCGTGGGCGCTAGCCTCGTCAATGGTCTGCTGACGATTGATCTCAAGCGTGAGATTCCCGAAGAGATGAAGCCGCGCAAGATCCAGATCGCGGCCGGCGAGGCACTGCCCAAGGTCGAGACCAGGCAGATCGAGGCCGACAAGCAGGCCGCCTGAGGTAGCTCTCTCAGCGTAATTCGCGCAAGGTGCCGGGCACTTCCGGGCGCCGACGGAAAGCATTGTCAATCGAACGAACAGAAAGGAGAAGAATAATGAGTGTCCGTGATCTGATCCCCTGGGGCCGCAGCAGCGGCAATCAGGTTCCCAGTGTCTTGCGCGATGGCGATCGTGATCCGTTCCTTTCGCTGCATCGCGAGGTAAACAGGCTGTTCGACGACGTCTTCCGCGGCGTCGGCTCGAACCTGCCCTCTATCGTGGGAGCTTCCGCCTTCAGCGGCGGCTGGCCGAGCGTGGAGATCTCCGACGGCGAGAAGGAAATCAAGGTGACAGCTGAGGTGCCGGGCCTCGAAGAGAAGGACATCGAGGTCCTGCTCGACGACGGCGTGCTGACGCTGCGGGGCGAGAAGCGCTCCGAGACGGAGGACAAGGACCGACAGTTCTCCGAGCGCTTCTATGGCCGCTTCGAGCGTCGCATCCCGCTCGGCTACGAGGTCAAGGACGACCAGGTCGACGCGCGGTTCAAAAACGGCGTGCTGACCGTGACCTTGCCCAAGAGCGAAAAGGCGCAGTCGCAGGTGAAGCGCATCGCCATCAAGAGCTGACGCATGGCAGGCGCCGGCGGCGGGCCATCTGGCCGCCGTCGGCTGCATCCTTCGCCAGAGAGGGAGGGATGAACAATGGAGATGACGAGACAGATCAACAGATCAACTGGAAATTCAATTCCGCAAGAGTGGCCGTCGAACGACAACCGGCACAAGCCCCTTTCGATGGGGCGCTCGGTCTTCCCGGATGGCGCGGTTGCGCGTATCTACAAGCCGTCCCGCGCGGTGACGACCTCCGGCAAGGCCCGCACGAAGGGCTGGCGACTTGTGTTCGAGCGGCGCACCGCGCCCTTCATTGAGCCGCTGATGGGCTACACGGGCGGCGACGATACGCTGACCCAGGTCGAGCTGAGCTTCCCGACATTGCAATCGGCCATCCGCTATGCCGAGCGACAGGGTCTGACCTATATGGTCCAGACACCGCCCCGGCAGAAGACAGGCAATGGCCGCAGCCAGCGCGCCGATGAGAAGCAGGCGTATGTAGGAAAATCAACCCACGCCTTCTCGGACGCGACCCTCGACCGGCTCGGGCTCGCCGCCCTTCAGGAGACCTACGGGCGTGCGCTCGACGGCGCGGTGAACCGCAACGACCCGTCCGGTCCTGAAAGCTGGACGACGCCCATGAAGGTGATCAGCGATCCGAAGCTAACGCTAGAGGCGAAGCGCGCGATTCTGATGAACTGGGCCTGGACCGAGTACCTGATCGACCAGGCCACCAACGAAGGCATGCCCGAGAACGACCGGCCGTCGCGGCTCTACGAGGTCGAGCAGGCGCTGCTCGCGCTTGAACGCGAGGTTGCGGATGATCGGGATGATTCAGACACACGAAAGGCAGCATGAGGTGCGGCGATGGATACGCATGTCGTTTTCGATTGCCAGAAGGTTCTGCCGAACCGGTTCGCGCTAACGCTTGCCGCTGCCTCCCGCATCCGGGCGCTCGCCCGGGGCGCGGAACCGAGGCTCGACGCAGTCGATCGCAGCGTGGGCGATCTTGCCCTGCACGAGATCGCAGCGGGCGTGTTCACGCGGGATGAACTCGCACCGTTTCTGCCTGGGGCGGATGAAAGGCAGCTTTTGCCTCCGCCCGATCCGGCTTCCAAGCTTCGTGATGGCGGTGTCGGAGGCGCCGCCGCACCCGCCTCCCGTTCGCGAAAGACGGTTCATTGAAGAGGCAAGCAAACCGACACGGAGGAATGAACGATGCTGAAGTCTTTGTCTTCCTATAACCGGACGGCTTTCGATGTCGTCAACATCATTGCCGGTCTCGGTCTTCTGCTCTCGCCCTGGTATCTCGGCTATGCGGCTGAAACCTATGCCGCATGGAATGCCTGGATCGTCGGTGCTGCCGTGACGCTGATCGCGGTCGCTGCGCTCTACACATTCCATCAGGTCGAGGAATGGACCAACGTGGCGCTCGGCCTTTGGTCCGTAATCGCGCCTTGGGCACTGGGCTTCTCTGCCCTCCCAGCCGCGATGTGGGTGCATGTGGTCGCCGGCCTCGTCGTCGCCGTGCTCGCTGCGGTCAGCCTGTGGTCCACGACAAACCGACCTCTTTCGACAGCATGATTTTGCAACGTGGCCCGGCACGCGCCGGGCCATTTTCTTGCACTCTCCGTCTAACCTCAGGCGGAACAGAGGAGCCAACAGACTGGCCAAACGGAGATCGCTCATGTTCAGGAATCTCATAGCCCTGCGTCCGCCCATCATCACATTATGCGCCATCCTCGCCTTCGCGGGGCTGCCGTGCGCGACAATCGGGCAGGCCGTGCCGGGCGTTGCGGGAGAGCTTCCCACCCTTGCCCCCGTGCTGGAACGGGTGACGCCGGCTGTCGTCAACATCTCGGTTGTCTCAGAAACACCTGGGGCATCAAATCCACTCTACAACGATCCTTACTTCCGACGCTTCTTTGATCTTCCGCATGCGCCGCCTCCGCAACAGCGCATGAGCGCCGGTTCCGGGGTGATCGTCGACGCGGCCAAAGGTCATGTGCTGACCAATCATCACGTGGTGGCCAATGCTCGCACGATCACGGTCACACTGAAGGACGGGCAACGCCTGCGTGCCGAGCTTGTCGGCTCCGATCAAGCAGCGGACATCGCGCTGCTCAAGGTCAAGAGGAGAAATCTCGTCGCGTAGGAGGTCGGCGATTCGGATCGCCTCAAGGTCGGCGACTATGTGGTCGCGATCGGGAACCCCTTCGGCCTGGGACAAACGGTAACCTCCGGTATTGTCAGCGCGCTCGGTCGCAGCGGCATCAGCAATGACGGCTACGAGGACTTCATTCAGACTGACGCCTCAATCAATCCGGGCAATTCCGGCGGTGCCCTGGTGACCCTAGACGGCACGCTAGTCGGCATCAATACGGCGATCCTTACGCCTGCGGGTGGCAACATCGGCATCGGCTTCGCGGTGCCTAGTAACATGGCCGTAACCGTCATGAAGCAGTTGATCGAACACGGTGAAGTGCGGCGCGGCAGGCTGGGCGTCGGTATCCAGGACCTTACGCCGGATATCGCGGAGGCGCTCAAGCTTGGCGAACTGCGCGGAGCTGTGATCGTCAGCATCGAGCCCGGCTCTCCGGCACAGCGCGCCGGCTTGCAGGTGGGCGATGTGGTCACCGCGATCGGCGGGCGTGCTGTTCAGGGCGCGACAGACCTGAGAAACCGCATCGGCCTCACGCCAGTCGGCAGCACGATCAGCTTTACAATCAAGCGTGGTAGTAGCGAGCGGGTCGTCAGCGCTAAGATCGCTTCAGAAACTGGTGCATCCGCCGATCTATCCGGCACCCCGCTCGATGGCGCGCACATGCGCGCCGCTTCCGTTAACGAGGCGCGGCAAGCCGGCGCCCCAGGCATTTTGATTGAAAGCATCACGCCGAGCAGTCCGGCTGCGCGTGCTGGCCTTCGAGCGGGCGACTTGATCGTTGCGGTCAACCGGTCGCCTGTTTCTTCCTTGGCTGATTTGCGCAGCGCGATCGCGCGCCAGCGTGCCATCCTAGCGCTGGAACTGTTTCGCGATGGCGGCCGCCTTCTGCTGGTCGTGAGATAACCGGGAGCGGCCACAATGGAAATGAACAAGAAAACGCAGTTCAACATCTGGTACTGGATCGCCGCCTTCTTCCTCCTGATGGCGTTCCAGTATTTCTTCACCACCGCCACCCAGGTGACGCAGATTCCCTACAGCCAGTTCGAGACCTACCTTGACGAGGGCAGGATAGCGGAGGTGGCGGTATCCGACCGCTTCATCCAGGGAACCTTCAAGCAGCCGGTCGACGGCCGGCCAATGTTCATCACCACCCGCGTCGAGCCCGACCTCGCACGTCAGCTTCAGGAGCGCGGCGTGGTGGTCACCGGTCAGATCGAAAGCACCTTCCTGCGCGACCTGCTGTCCTGGATCGTGCCAGTCCTCCTTATCGTCAGCATCTGGATGTTCGCGCTGAAGCGCATGGGGGGCGGCATCGGCGGCGGGCTCATGCAGATCGGCAAGTCGAAGGCGAAGGTCTACGTCCAGTCTGACACCGGCGTCACCTTCAAGGACGTGGCCGGCGTCGACGAGGCCAAGGACGAGTTGAAGGAGATCGTCGACTTCCTCAAGGATCCGCAGGGCTACGGCCGGCTGGGCGGGCGCATGCCAAAGGGCGTGCTGTTGGTCGGCCCGCCGGGCACCGGCAAGACGCTGCTGGCAAGGGCCGTGGCGGGCGAGGCCGGCGTGCCGTTCTTCTCCATCTCGGGCTCCGAGTTCGTGGAAATGTTCGTCGGCGTCGGCGCAGCGCGCGTGCGCGACCTCTTCGAGCAGGCCCGGGCCAAGGCGCCGGCCATCATCTTCATCGACGAGCTGGACGCGCTCGGTCGCGCCCGCGGCATCGGCCCCATGGCCGGCGGCCACGATGAGAAGGAGTAGACGCTCAACCAGCTCCTTGTCGAGCTGGACGGCTTCGATCCCTCGACCGGCCTCGTGCTGCTCGCCGCCACGAACCGGCCGGAAATCCTCGACCCGGCGCTCCTGCGCGCCGGCCGCTTCGACCGGCAGGTTCTCGTCGACCGCCCGAACAGAAAAGGCCGCGTGCAGATCCTGAACGTGCGACTGAAGAAGGCGAAGCTCGCGCCGGACGTCGAGCCGGAAAAGATCGCGGCGCTGACCCCCGGCTTCACCGGCGCGGACCTCGCCAATCTCGTCAACGAGGCGACGCTGCTTGCCACCCGCCGCAAGGCCGGCGCGGTGACGATGGAGGATTTCAACAATGCGGTGGAGCGCATCGTGGCGGGTCTCGAAAAGCGCAACCGGCTGCTCAACCCGAAGGAGCGCGAGATCGTCGCCTATCACGAGATGGGCCACGCGCTCGTGGCCATGGCGCTGCCGGGCGTCGATCCGGTCCACAAGGTCTCGATCATCCCGCGCGGTATCGGCGCGCTGGGCTACACCATCCAGCGGCCGACGGAGGACCGTTTCCTGATGACGCTGGAGGAACTGGAGAACAAGATGGCGGTGCTCCTCGGCGGCCGCGCGGCGGAAAAGATCGTGTTCGGCCATCTGTCCACCGGCGCCGCGGACGACCTCGCCAAGGTCACCGACATCGCCCGTGCCATCGTCACGCGCTACGGCATGTCGGAGAGGCTCGGCCATATCGCACTGGAGAAGGACCGGCGCTCGTTCCTCGCCACCGACCAGCCATATTATGGCCCGCAGGAACGCACCTATTCCGACGAGACGGCCGCCGCCGTCGACAAGGAGGTGCGCCGGATCGTCGACGAGACGTTCGAGCGGACCGTCGGCCTGCTGGCGGAACGCCGGGACATGCTCGAGCGCACCGCCCGCCGCCTGCTGGAGAAGGAGACCCTGGATGGGTTGGAAATACAAGAGCTTGTCGGCAAGCTCGAGGAATCAGTCACGAGTGCCGCTGTCTGATGCCGCAGATCTGGCTTGGAGAGGGGCATGCGGCAAACTCGGTCTACTGGCTGATGATGTCCACCGGCCCCAAGGCGTCGGAATGTGCTGAAGATGCTCTAAAGCCGGAGGAGCCGGATAATCTGGTCTACCACCGAAGCATGGCGCGCTTGGACAGGGCCGCCTTCGTGGCTTCGTCGGCCAAAAGCAGACAGGCAAAACAACCATCCCAATTTGCAATGCGACAATTGCACTAATTTGAAGTGCCATGGAGGGATATGGAGTAGATATAGTTCTCATGGCTATCCGTTTTTTCCCAGCCATCTTGGTCGGGCCAATCCGTGTCCGAGATCTGCCGCCGCCAATGACTGCCTTTTCCCGCTTCAATCATTTTTCTCAAAGTGCCTCTTGAAGCATCGAGAGAAACGCGCGGACAGCAGGATTTGCGCGTCGGCTTTCTGGCCACAGCGCCGTAATATTATGGCGCTCGACAGCAAAGTCCGAGAGCACCGGCACCAGTTCGCCGCGGGTCACATAAGGTGCCGTGACGAATGTTGCGCACATTCCAATGCCCGCGCCCGCTGCCAGAGCGGCAATCAGAGCATCGCTTGCATCGACCGTCATGCCGGAAGCTGGCGTGATCTCCAGAAGGCGGCCTCGCAGGAAGATGGGCAGAAGGTTCGCCTTCGGGCGGAAAGCTTTGCCGACCATTACAGCCAGGCGCGCCAGTTCTACCTGAGCCAGACCGAGACGGAGCAGAAGCATATAGCGATGGCGCTGACCTTCGAACTGTCGAAGGTGGAAACGCCTGTGATCCGCGAGCGTATTGTGTCTAATCTGCTCAACATCGATGCCAACCTTGCGGAAGCGGTCGCCGGCAAGCTTGGCATCCGCAAGATGCCGAAAGCTGCGGATGCGATGGTGCCCGTACGTGACGATCTTGCTCCGTCTCCTGCACTCAGCATTATTGAGAACGGACCCGGCAGCTTCAACGGCAGAAAGATCGGCGTGCTTGTTGCCAATGGCACTGATGCGCAGGTGCTCAAGGGTATCCGGCACGCCGCGGAGAAGGAAGGCGCAATGGTGGAACTGGTTGCGCCGACGGTCGGAGGTTTCGAGGCCTCCAGCGGCGACTGGATAGAGGCCGATCATATGATCGATGGCGGTCCATCCGTCTTGTTCGACGCTGTCGCACTTGTACTGTCCGACGAGGCAGCTGATCGATTGACCAGAGAAGCCGCGGCGCGGGATTTCGTTGCCGACGCCTTTGCCCATTGTAAGTTTATCGGGTTTACCGCAGGCGCGATGCCGCTACTGGCAAAGGCGGGCATTGAACCCGATATGGATGAGGGACTAATCTCGCTGGACAATGAAAAGGGAGCGTCGGAATTTGTTACATCCTGCCGCAAGCTCCGGTTGTGGGCGCGGGAAAATGCCGTCAAGCTCTGATCTCGCAGCATACAACTGATGTGAAGAGATGTTCGAACTGCAAACACAAGCGGGCCGGCCCAGCTGGGCCGTTTACCACGCGTATTGGAATGTGGAGAAATTGGTAATCGCCCATGAAGAACATTGCTATTGTCGGCACCGGTCCGACCGGGATCTACACTTTCTTTTCGCTGCTCAAATTCGCAGAGCCAATGTCCATCTCGATCTACGAGAAGGAAGATGAAGCTGGCGTAGGCATGCCTTATAATGACGATGAGAACAGCCGGATGATGCTGGCCAACATCGCCAGCATCGAGATTCCGCCGATTACCTCGACCTATCTGGACTGGCTGCGCAAGCAGGACGAGACGCGTCTCGCTCGATACCGGGTCGACAAGGAAGGTCTTCACGATCGACAATTCCTGCCTCGCATTCTGCTGGGCGAATATTTCCGGGATCAGTTTCTGGCTCTTGTCGAGGCAGCGCGTCGAAAAAACTTTGAAGTCGAAGTGCACGAATCCTGCGAGGTCACGGATATCGAAGCCACGGCCGATGGTGTCAAACTCTGGACTGAGGGGAAGCTCGATTCGAAACTCCTCGATCTCGTCGTCATCGCCACCGGCCACGTCTGGCCCGACGGCGACGAAGCAACGCGCAGTTATTTTCCCAGCCCCTGGTCTGGACTGATCGAAGCCAGGATACCAGCGTGTAAAGTGGGCATTATGGGGACATCGCTCAGCGCCATCGACGCAGCAATGGCGGTCGTTGCCCAACATGGAAGCTTTATCGAGGAAGAAGACGAAAACCTGCGCTTCGACCTTGACCCGGACAGTAAAGGTCTGGCGATAACGCTTATGTCCCGTTCAGGCATCCTGCCAGAAGCGGATTTTTATTGCCCGATCCCTTACGAGCCCTTGCAGATTGCCACGGAGCAGGCGATCAACAGGGAGATCGAGAGCGGTGCCAGTGGCTTGCTTGACAGGATATTCGCCTTGGTCGCGCGCGAAATCGAGGACGCCGATCCGGCCTGGAGCGAGCGTGTTTCGCTTTCGGAACTCAACGCTGACAGCTTCGCTGATGCCTACTTTGCCGACCGCCAAAACCACGATGCGTTCCGCTGGGCAGAATACAATCTCAAAGAAGTCGAGCGCAACAAGCGGGAGAAGCATACCGTCCCCTGGCGCTATGCAATCCTTCGGCTGCACGAGGTCGTTCAGGAGATTATTCCGCGTCTCAATGAAGAGGACCGCAAGCGGTTCGATACAGGACTCTGCAAGGTCTTCGTCGACAACTATGCTGCAATCCCGTCGGAATCGATCCGCAGGCTACTGGCGCTGCGCAAGGCCGGCCTGATAGACGTCCTCGAACTAGGGCACGATTACGACATGGAGGTAAGGAACGATCACACCGTCATCGCCATCGGCTCGGAAGTACGGACATTCGACGTGTTCATCGACGCCCGAGGCCAGAAGCCACTCAAGACGAAGGATTTGCCGTTTCCGTCACTGCGCCGGCAACTCGTTTCGGTCGGAGAGGATATTCCGGAGGTCTCAGACGACTACACTCTGCTGGTACCGGACATTGCATGTGGCAAGATTGCGTTCGGCGCGCTGCCGTATCTGATGCACGACCAGCCCTTCGTGCAGGGAATTACGGCAAGTGCCGACATTGGAGCAGCAATGGCCACTGCTGTCAGTGAACTAAAACACCAAACGCGCCGGCGGCTTCCTTTTATTGATCTCTCCTGATCGAAGCTGAAACATTGACGGGTCAGACAGATACGCCCATGCGAGCGGCCTGGATTATATCTTCGATCAATTCACGCCTTGCACGTTCTCTCGCGACACTGTCGTTTAACCGCAAGATATAGGATGGATGCCAGGAGATCAGCACCGGTCCACCATGTAACCCGATTTCAGCCTGACCGCGTCGCGAAGTAAGAGGAGCGTTGTTATCCGTCAGAGCGAACGCCGCAGAGGCCCCCAACGCAACCACCATGCGTGGACGGATGAAAGCCAATTCGAGCCCCAGCCACCAGCGACAATGCAGAATTTCCTGCCGGTCAGGATTTTGATGCAGGCGGCGCTTGCCACGCGGCATGAACTTGAAGTGCTTAACTGCATTGGTCAGCCATGTCTGCCTGACTTCTGCTCCTGCTGCAACCATGGCTTCACGCAAGAGGTGACCTGCCGGACCTACGAACGGTCGACCTTCCAGATCCTCACGATCACCCGGCTGTTCTCCTACAATCATGAGCTCAGCGTCTTCGGGCCCCTCACCCCAAACAGTCTGGGTTGCGGCCTCGCATAATCCACATCGCCGACAATGTCCGGCAGCCGCTCGCGCTTCGACCATTGTCTGAGGGAACTCGGGCGTTTGCGGCATCGCAGCGCGATAACGGGTCGAAATCGCGACTGCGCCAGCCGCTGGTGACGTTTCTGCGGCCGCGCGCATTCGCTCCACTCGCGACTCGGCATCTCGTAACATATCTGGAATCAGGCGCGTTTCGGGTAGGTTCTTCCAATACTTCTTAGGCATTTCCGCGCGCATCGCATTCAACTTTACCCGTGCCGGATTGAAGATGTTCGCGAAATAGGTGCCCCAAAGCGTTTCGGTGGCATCTTCCGATAAGTCAGGGCGTGAACCGCCTGGATGGTAGCTAAGTCTGCCGGCTTCAAATCGAGCTGTAAGCCTTGGCGTGGCGATCACCCAGTCCATATCCGCGAAACGCTTTGCGAAAAAGGAACTACCCGGCTCGACTATATTATGCTCCGGCTCAAACCAAGCAGCAAAGCGACGACGCAATCCAGTCTCAGGTAATTCGCGAAACCGTACGAAAGCATGCATCTTGTGGATATCACGACCAACCGATTTTGCCATGAGATGCAGCCGCCGCCCAAGCGGGTCCGCATGGCTTAAAGGTTCTCCCGCGTTTCGGTCAAGCCGCCACAACGCCTGATAGAGCAGTCCGAACCGTTCCGGATTAGAATGCCAGATAACCGAATGCGCAAGCTTCAAAAACCCCTGCGTAACGCTTGCCTTATGCTCACCAGGCGCATTGGGCAGCGACGCCCCATCAAACAATCCGTCTGCTCCGATCCAATCGATATCATTTGGCTCGATACCATGTGATATCGCGATGCGCGCCATCTCACGCCACGCATCGAAGGTGCCGCCGTCGGGTAGTTTAACGGAATAGATCATAATAGCCGCAGTTGCTCAGCGGGAGGTGCACATCGAGCGCGTAAATCGACGTTGTCGATGAGCCGCCCCGGCGACCAGCCAGGTGTCATGATAAAAGGGCGTGCCTTGTTCATGTTGGCACCTATCCGCACCAGATCTTCGTATCTTAAACCGCCGTTCTGGCGCGCAACGATTATGCGATCCACCGTGCGGGTGCCAAATCCAGGAACACGCAGCAGCAATTCACGGCTTGCACGGTTTACATCCAGAGGGAACAGGCCACGGTGCTGTATGGCCCAGGCAAGTTTTGGGTCCAGTTCCAGATCAAGATGACCAGCCTTCATGCCGGTAGCGATTTCCTCGGCAGTGAAACCATAAAAACGCAAAAGCCAATCTGCCTGATATAGGCGGTGTTCACGCAGTAGAGGAGGCTGGATCAAGGGCAGAGCTGCGGAGGCGTCCGGGATCGGGGAGAATGCTGAATAATAAACCCGTCGCAGCTTGTAACCACTGTAAAGCCGTGTCGACATTTTGAGGATGGTCACATCGTCTGCCCCATCCGCGCCGATGATCATCTGCGTACTTTGCCCGGCCGGTGCAAACCGGCGCGGCTTACGCCCGGTATGGGTCTTATCTTTTGCCGCCTCGCCTTCCAGCCGCACTTGTGCCATCGCACCACGGATCGTTTCAGGGCGTTTTTCCGGAGCGAATTTGCGCACACTTGCGTCCTCCGGCAATTCGACATTAATCGATAGCCGATCAGCCCAAAGCCCGGCCTCCCGGATCAAGTCCGGACTTGCATCGGGAATCGTCTTGAGATGGATATAGCCGCGGAAGCCGTGACCCTCCCGCAATGTCCGCGCGATGCGTACCATATCGGACATGGTCTGGTCGGGGGACTTGATGATGCCCGAGGACAAGAACAGGCCCTCGATGTAATTGCGTCGATAAAATTCCAGCGTGAGTGAGACAACTTCCTCGACTGAGAACCGCGCCCGTTCCACGTTCGAGCTGACCCGGTTTATGCAATAGGCACAGTCGAAGATGCAGAAGTTGGTCATAAGAATTTTCAGCAGGCTGATACAGCGCCCATCCGGAGTGTAAGCATGGCAAATCCCTGCGCCTCCCGACGATCCGACACCGCCCTTGCTTGCATCGCGCTTCTCGCCACCGCTTGACGCACAAGATGCATCGTATTTTGCCGCATCCGATAGGATGGCAAGTTTATCCTGAAGGCTCTTTTTCACCATGTGAGCGAAGATACATGTTCATGTTTTGTTCGTCAATAAAAGAGATTTTTTTGCGGATCGCTCACCACGACGTGACCTGTCGCCTGCAAATCTGTTCCCGAAGCCACCGACGCACCGATCTTCCCGATTTCCCAAATGCCAATAGACACCCGATCGAAGTGGGAAAGCGTGCGTCTAATGGCGGCTGCCTTCGACATAAGCCTCGCAAGCGGCCCCCTGCAGGACACGCGCGACGGCGGCAAAGACCTCTTCGCGTTCCTTGATGCTGAGGTCTTTGATGAGTTTTATCTTCTCTTCTCTTCTCTTCCCTATCCGGTCTCACTCTGAACAGACGTGGGATATTGACCGATCTCATCAAGCCTCGGTCACGACAGAGCTAGGATAGAGGAAATTTCTGTTCAAGACCTCAGTGAAGCTTGAACTCGCCTTCGACGCGGCGCCATTCATTCGGTCCGATCAAGCACTGATGCGTATAGCGGACAGAATGGAGCGGGCCTTCAAGCCTGGACTGCCAGAAATCCAGGAACCTGTGCATCTCAGGAAAATCGGGTGCCAGATCGTAGTCCTGCCAGACATAGGTCTGCAGCACGGATTCGAAATCAGGAATGCGATAGAGGATGTGCGCGGTGGTGAGGCCGTAGCCATTGAGCTGACGTTCCAGATCCGATGAGAATTGCATGCTTCATCTCCGTTTCATGACACTGTGAAGTGTGTCGCAAAATTTCACGACCATCAACGGATTTTTAGACGCAATCGCGCCGTTTATTGTTCCTTTCCAGTATGTTAGTAGCATCAGAAGACGAGTGCTAATTTTTTCGTTTCTCCCTCTTGAAATCGAAAAATCTCAAAACCAGATCATTTTGCGCAAAATGCTCGACTTGAGGTTTTGCACCCGCCTGGACCGATCATTCGGTCCGGCCAGAGGGAACAACGTCATCATTTTTGCTCAACGGAGGAAAACATGTCGTTCCGACCGCTTCATGATCGCATTCTCGTCCGCCGGGTCGAATCCGAAGAAAAGACCAAGGGCGGCATCATCATTCCCGACACCGCCAAGGAAAAGCCGCAGGAAGGCGAAGTCATCGCCGTAGGTCCCGGCGCGCGCAACGATGCCGGCCAGATCCAGGCGCTCGACGTCAAGGCCGGCGACCGCATCCTGTTCGGCAAATGGTCCGGCACCGAGATCAAGATCAACGGCGAAGACCTGCTGATCATGAAGGAAAGCGATGTCATGGGCATCATCGAAACCCAGGCAGAGCAGAAAAAAGCTGCCTGAGGCGATAACCCGTCAATCCAACCCATCAGTCAAATAGCTGCCTATTGAGGAGTTAGAGAAAATGGCTGCGAAAGAAGTCAAGTTCCACACCGATGCCCGTGAACGCATGCTGCGGGGAGTCGACGTACTGGCCAATGCCGTGAAGGTCACGCTCGGTCCAAAGGGCCGCAATGTCGTGATCGACAAGTCCTTCGGTGCCCCTCGTATAACCAAGGACGGCGTTTCCGTCGCCAAGGAAATTGAACTGGAAGACAAGTTCGAGAACATGGGCGCCCAGATGCTGCGCGAAGTGGCATCGAAGACGAACGATCTCGCCGGCGACGGCACGACAACCGCGACCGTGCTTGCCCAGGCCATCGTTAAGGAAGGCGCCAAAGCCGTCGCCTCCGGCATGAATCCGATGGACCTGAAGCGTGGCATCGATCTCGCCGTCGATGCGGTTGTCAAGGAGTTGAAGACCAACGCCCGCAAGATCACCAGCAATTCCGAAATTGCTCAAGTTGGTACCATCTCCGCCAACGGGGATACGGAGATCGGTCGTTATCTTGCCGAGGCGATGGAGAAAGTCGGCAACGAAGGTGTGATAACGGTCGAAGAAGCCAAGACCGCTGAAACCGAACTCGAAGTCGTCGAAGGCATGCAGTTCGATCGCGGCTATCTCAGCCCCTACTTCGTCACCAACCAAGACAAGATGCGGGTGGAACTGGAAGATCCCTATATCCTGATCCATGAGAAGAAGTTGTCGAACCTGCAGGCGATGCTGCCGGTTCTCGAAGCCGTGGTCCAGTCCGGCAAACCGCTCGTCATCATCGCTGAAGACGTCGAAGGGGAAGCTCTTGCAACGCTCGTCGTCAACAAGCTGCGTGGCGGCCTCAAGATCGCTGCCGTCAAGGCTCCTGGCTTCGGCGACCGCCGCAAGGCCATGCTGGAAGACATCGCCATCCTGACGGGAGGAACCGTGATCTCGGAAGACCTCGGCATCAAGTTGGAAAACGTCACCCTCAACATGCTCGGCCGGGCGAAGAGAGTGGCGATCGAGAAGGAGAACACCACCATTATCGATGGCGTCGGTTCCAAGGCGGAAATCGATGGCCGCGTTGCCCAGATTCGGGCTCAGATCGAGGAGACAACCTCCGACTACGACCGCGAAAAGCTACAGGAACGTCTTGCCAAGCTTGCCGGGGGCGTTGCCGTCATCCGCGTCGGTGGCTCGACGGAAGTCGAAGTGAAGGAGAAAAAGGACCGCGTCGACGATGCGCTGCATGCGACCCGCGCCGCGGTAGAGGAAGGCATTCTCCCGGGTGGCGGTGTCGCTCTCCTGCGTGCCGTTAAGGCGCTCGAGGGCCTTCCGATCGCGAACGACGATCAGCGTGTCGGCGTCGAGATCGTGCGACGGGCGATTGAAGCACCTGTTCGCCAGATCGCCGAAAATGCCGGTGCCGAAGGTTCGATCATTGTCGGCAAACTGCGTGAAAAAACCGACTTCTCCTATGGCTGGAACGCCCAGACCGGCGAATATGGTGATCTTTATGCTCAGGGTGTCATCGATCCGGTCAAGGTTGTGCGCACTGCGCTGCAGGACGCAGCCTCGGTTGCCGGTCTTCTGGTGACAACGGAAGCGATGATCGCGGAGAAGCCCAAAAAGGAAGCCACTCCAGCCCTGCCGGCTAGCGCCGGCATGGATTTCTAAGCGATTGTCTTTGGCTCGCCTCCGCTGGGGGCGAGCCTCCAATGAGGAGATGAAACATGGTTCAGACTACAATCAAGCGCTCACCCCAACCACTCTATTCTAGAGACCTTGTTGTCTGTCAGAGGGTTTTCGATGACATTCGATCGAGAGCTGGAGTTACCAAGGAAACTGAGGAAGCGGAGCGGATGGCGGCCATCACTGTGGAATTATACAGGCAAGGTGTTCGCGAACCGAGCCATCTAAAAACAATGGTCGAGGCCGCGCGAGGCGTGTTCGATCACCAGGCGCACTAACGACCTGCGCCACATGCAACCGAAACCATCCACTTGGCATCAAAAGGGGGGTCAACCTATGAGAAAGGAAAGATTGCAAAATTCGATTCCGGAGAAACCAGCAGCAATTAGCGCCGAGCATCTGCATCATCCGGCCCAACATTTCGGTCATCCCCGAGACGTTCTTGCAGCCGACGATATCGACATAGACGAGAAACGCGCCATTCTTGCGTCGTGGGCATCTGACATCTTTGCCATCGATTCCAGTCCGACCCTTCGCCTTTATCCTGGAACCGATAAGGCCGTCTCATATGACGAGATCATCGAAGCGCTGAAGACGCTGGACCTGTCTGATCGGCAAGGGCGAGGCGCTCAAGTATCGAAGAATGCACGGCAAAATCCGCAGCTAATCCGTCGAACGGCCAGCGCTACCAGATGTTTCACCAATCGCGGATTAAAGCCCTGTACGGGCCTTTGAAGTTAGCGCATCATCAAGAAACCGGACGGCATTGAGGATCGCTTGATCCGCTTCAGGCAGGAGACCGGCCAGCAGATGCCAGACATGGACATGCCCGGCCAGACTTCGAGCGACGTGCGCACCCGTGCCTCGCCCAGATTGGACGCAAGACGGATCGCATCGCTAAGCATGACCTCGTTTTCGCCGATCTGGATCAGCACCGGCGCCAGATCGTGAACATCGGCGAAGACTGGAGAGGCATCAGGATGTGTCGGCAATTCACCGGCGAGGAACATGCGCGCTAGCTTGTTCAGGAATTCCACGCTGCAAAGCGGATCGATCCCATCGCGCACGGTGGCTGACCGCCCGCTATGGGTCAGATTGGCCCAGGGCGAAAAGGCGACACCTGCCGCAGGCAATGCGATCCCCGCATCGCGGGCCTTGCGCATCATGGTGACGACCATAGCGCCACCAGCGGAATCGCCCGCAAGAACGAGATTTTTCGGATCAACGTCCGATGAGAGAATCGCGCGATAGGCGGCAAACACATCATCAATCGGGGTTGGAAACGGAAATTCCGGTGCCTGACGATAATCGGGTGCATAGATCTTCGCATTCAAGGCCTTGGCCAATCGTCCAGTCAGACCACGATAGCCCTCGACACCGCCATGAACATAGCCACCACCGTGGATATAGAGCAAGACCCGTTGAGGTTCCGAGCCTTCAGGAACAGCCCTCATCGTCGGCACGGAATCCAGCGTGGCGGTTCCATAGGAAACGTCTTTAAGCGCGGGAAACAGGTGGCCAAGACCGCTCATATAATCAGTACGGACTTGCGCCCAACTGGCTTCTGACGTGCCGTGAATCTTTTCTACCACGGGACCCGCGGCCTCGATCCAGCCGTTGAGGGCCGCCTGTGCATTTTCGTAGCCTGCAACTGCTCGAAGACCTTGCCGAAGCCGGGGCGAGCATTCGTCAGAATCAGCTTCGACCGCACGGCACACTGCGCCTGACGGTCTCCGAAGGCTACGGGAAGGCGAAAATCATTCCCTACCTTGCAACCTATCTCGAAACCGCACCCGATCTGGCCGTGGAAGTGAGCTTCACCGACCGGCTGGTCGATCTTGTCGAGGAAGGGTTCGACCTTGCGATCCGGGTCGGGTCGGTCGCGCCGAACGGGCAGTATATCACGCAGGTGATCGACCGGGCGCGGCTCGGAATTTACGCTTCGCCCGAATATCTCCTCAAACAGGGCATACCGGCCAGCGTCACCGATCTGGCGCATCACAAGCGGCTGGTCTATGGATTAGGCTCGACATCAACGGTATGGAGCCTGCCCGGCGAAGACGGGCAGCCCGTCACGATCCATGGCGGTGCCCATGCCCGCTTTGACAGCGGCGACGCGATCCGTGTGGCCGCGCTCGCGGGCCTTGGGATCGCGCTTCTGCCTTCATTCATCATTGAAAAAGACATCGAGCACGGCAATCTGGTGGAAATCCTGCCGGAAACCGCAATGAACGAAGTCGCCATCCATGCGATTTATCCCAGCAGGCGTCACCTTTCGATCCGCACCCGAAGCTTCATAGAGGGACTGAGGCGTTCTTTCAGTTAGGCCGCGCCATACCGTTCAATTTGGCTCATTCACATTTATGGTCAGGGATAGACCCGCCATAAGGATGATGAATGCGCCAAACCCCAGCACAGTATCGAAAACACCAATCTGGCCTGCGGCATATCCGGCGATCATCGCCAGAAGCGCGTTCGGCAGATAGCTGGCAATGTAGAAGGACGAGATCAGGCCGGCGCGTTCTTCGGGCCTTGCACGCGCCACCAGACCGCGCAATACGCCAAGGAACCCGGCGCCAAAGCCGATGCCTGTCGGCAGTGAACCAAGCAGAAGCAAGACAGGGCTGTGAAAAAGCGCACCAAGCAGGACGATCCCGGTTCCGGCAATAATCGTCAGCCCGGCCCAGTTGCGAGCGCTTGCAGCCGAACGGTCGCGGAACAGCATGACGGCACCTGCACCCGCCAGAGTCAGAATTCCGACCGCAGCGCCACTCAGCCACGCCATCGACGGTCCTGTCGCCATTTCATGCAGAAGTCCGGGCAACAGCGACAGGAACAGCGCGCCCAATCCCCAGACGGCGACATTCAGCGGGATGATGCGGAGAAACATTCCCCGCACCTCGGTCGGAATCTCGACCTTTGGCCGCAGGGACAAGCCTTTGCTGGTTCGATTCCGGAAAGTCTCCGCTGAAAGCAAGGTGCGCAGGATCTGGATCAGGGAAAGCCCCAAGGTCAGCGCATAGACCAGCCGCAAGGGCAACGGCGCGAACTGAATCAGTACACCCGCCCCGATCGCGCCCAATGCCATGCCGACCATAGGCGCTAAGCTGTTGATCACCGCACCCGCCTTGTGATCGACATCCAGAAGCGCTGCCGCAACCGCCGTGGTCGCGATGCCTGTGGCAAAGCCCTGAACCAGACGCGCCGCCACGAGCCAGCTTCCGCCGTCCGCAACGAGGAACATGACAAGTGCTGCGCATTCCACCGCGAGCGCCGCCACGATGACAGGCCGTCGGCCATAATGGTTGGATAAAGCCCCCAGAAACAACAGCGAGACGAGCAGCGTGCCGACATAGACCGCGAAAATCACGCTGATCAGAAAGGCCGAAATGCCCCAGCTTGCCTGATGAAGCGGAAAGAGCGGCGTCGTCATGCTCGATGCCGCGAAAAACAGAATGATGGTGAGGCCGTGCAAAGCAAGGGCGGATGATCTTTCCGCCCCACCCCGCGTCTCGTTACAAAGGGTGGTCATGTCAGCGATTCCATGCTAAAAGCGAATTTGTTGCGTTTGTAGCGCAAATTGACCACTAAAGCAAATTATTTGCGTTAGTGGCGTTTGATGCGTCATGCCATACCGTGGAAGACCTTGAATTGTCCTTGAGAGATCAAACAGATACAGCCCCTGCCCCAATCAGCCGACCGGGAGGCCGCGCGGCGCGGATACAGGCCGCCGTTCTGGAAGCCGTGGAAACACTGCGGCAGGAAAAGGCCGCATCCGAGATCACCGTGCCGATGATCGCGGCCCGCGCAGGCGTCACGCCCTCGACCATCTACCGCCGTTGGGGTGATCTTTCACAATTGCTGGCCGATGTCGCCGTGCGGCAGTTTCAGGCTGATGCCCTGCCGCCGGATAGCGGTAACTGGCAAAGCGACCTTGGCCTTTGGCTTGAACAATTCGTCGATGAAATGAGTTCCGGCCCCGGACGCGAATTGCTGCGTGAAGCGCTGGCCGGAAGCTCGACCGAACGTGCGGGCCAATGCACGGAATGTATCCTGCGCAACCTCGCCAGCATCATTGCTCGCGGTGTCCGGCAAGGCGCAACCCCGCCCGACGCGGAAACCCTGCTCGACCGAGTCGTGGCACCGGTGATCTACCGGATATTGTTCACGAAAACACCTCCCACCACGCGATATGCCGCAGGACTGCTGCGGCAGTGCCTTGATGGAGAGATAGATTGACTTTCGCCGCCTGCCTGAATCTTTCGGTCAATGGGTAGCCGCTACGGCTTCCAGTTGCGCGGGTGCCATAAGCGCGAATGCGGAGCGCATCTCGCGCGCCTCTTCTCCGGGACTGCGACCGAAAAGCCGTTTGAACTCGCGGTTGAACTGTGACGCGCTTTCATAGCCGACCCGTGCCGCAGCGCCCGCAGCCGTTACATCGTCACGGATCATCATAAGGCGCGCCTGATGCAGGCGAACCGACTTGATATATTGAATGGGTGAAGTTGCTGTAACCGCCTTGAAATGGGCATGGAACGCGGGAGTGCTAAGGCCTGCTTCACTTGCCAGCGAGCTCACATCGAGCTGCTGCGCGTAATCGCTATGAATGCGCCGCAGAACACGCGCGATGCGTCCGAAATTGCCATGGCTTGCCAAGGCGGCCCGGATCGCACCGCCCTGCCCGCCCACCAGAACGCGGAAACACAATTCCCGCACGATGGCAGGCCCCAGCACCCTTGCTTCCAGCGGCGAACACAATGCGCGAAGCAGCCGCACCGTCGTATCGGCCAGTGTGGCGTCCAATGGCGTGGAAACGATGCCGGCGGGCGGGCTTGCCGGACTGGTGGCCTGTTGATCGACCTCGATGATCAGATCGGCCACGGCGGTCATGTCGAGACGAACGGAGACAGCCAGCAAAGGCTCTTCGGGGCTGGCTTCCGTCTCTGTCGAGAAAGGCAGCGGGACGGAAAGCACCAGATAATGCTGTGCATCGTAATGATAGACCTGATTGGCCAGATAGCCGCGTTTGTGCCCCTGACAGACGATCACGATGCTGGGCTCATAAAGCACCGGCGTGCGGCCCAGCGGATGATCCGCCCGCATCAGGCGCACGCCATCGAGCAGCGATTTCGTATGACCCTCATGCGGAGCAAGCTGCCGGATCAGCGACGCCATCTCGGCTTGCCGCGAGGTATCCGACTTGAATTCTCTCGTATTTATGTGCCGGTTATCCATACAAAATGGATACAATAACACGCATATTATCTGCAATAGGCATCAAAAGAAATAGTTTTAGGCAATGATGCAAGAGGCTTCGGTCTAGCTCGCTCCGCACCGCCTAACTAACTTCTTTCTCGTTCAAACACCCTCTGCGGTGCCGCATGCGACTGCCGCGGGAAAGGAGGAAAAAACATGGATATATCACCAGATGCCAAAGTCATTCTTTTGACTGGTGCCAGCAGCGGCATTGGCGAAGCCACCGCCCGCCATCTGGCCCGAATGGGCCATCATCTCGTCATAGGTGCGCGTCGCACCGAACGTCTTGCAGTATTGCAGAAAGAATTGCGGGCCGAAGGCTGTGAGGTTGACACCGTGGAACTCGACGTCACACGGCTTGAAGGCCTTCAGCGCATGGTTGATTTCGCGCGCGAACGGCATGGGCAAATCGACGTGCTGATCAACAATGCCGGCGTCATGCCGCTTTCCCCTCTGGCGGCGCTAAAAGTCGATGAATGGAACCGCATGATCGACGTCAATATAAAGGGGGTCTTGCACGGCATTGCAGCCGTCCTGCCGGTCATGCATGCAGAGGGCAAAGGGCACATCATCAACATCGCTTCAATCGGCGCGCATGCCGTCTCGCCCACTGCCGCAGTCTATTGTGCAAGCAAGTTTGCAGTACGCGCCATTTCAGATGGTCTGCGTCAGGAAACCGACCAGATTCGGGTGAGCGTCATCAGTCCCGGTGTCGTGCAATCTGAACTGGCGGATCACATCACTGATGAAACGGCGCGCGCCGCCATGGAGGAATTTCGCCGTGTTGCCCTGCCCCCGCAGGCGGTGGCGCAGGCAATCGCCTATGCGATCTCGCAACCGGACGACGTGGATGTCAGCGAAATCATCGTGCGTCCCACTGCCAGCCCCTTTTGAGCGACAAATCCCAATCGACAAGGACTATCATGTCACAGACAATGACAACATCACCCCAACACGACCTGCCCTTTGCAGGCAGGGTCGCTATCGTCACCGGTGCCGCCAGCGGCATCGGCCTTGCGACAGTCGAGCTTCTTCACGCTCAAGGCGCACGTATCGTGGCGGTCGGCCGTAGCGATAATGTCAAGGCCCTCGCCCGCGACAGCATCGTGCCACTGGTTGCGGACGTCGCGCAGGAAGCGAGCGCGGCACGTGCGGTGGATACAGCGCTTTCAGAATTCGGGCAACTGGATATTCTGGTTAACAATGCCGGTATCATCATCAACCGGCCCTTGGCCGAGATGAGCCTTGATGAGTGGAACCAGGTGCTTGCGGTCAACGCGACTGGTGCCTTCCTGTTTTCGCGTGAAGCCATGCGGGCGATGATGCCTGCCCGACGCGGGGCAATCGTCAATATTGGCTCCTATGCCTGCTTCCAGTCCTTTCCCGGCATTGCCGCCTATGCGGCATCCAAGGGCGCGCTGGCGCAACTCACCCGCACGTTGGCGCTTGAGGCCATCGGCCACGGCATCCGCGTCAATGCGGTCGGCTCAGGTGATGCAGTGACCAATATCACGAATGCAATCCAGCCAGATGGCCGCGCCTATCTTGCCGAACATGGCCGCAAAGCACCGATCGGTCGCGCTGCTTCCCCTGAGGAAATCGCTGAAGTCGTCGCTTTCCTCGCCTCGGACCGCGCAAGCTACATAGTGGGTGCCATCGTCATGGCCGATGGCGGGATGAGCGTGGCCATTCAATAATCAACAAACAACAGGAGTATCCATTCATGCAGCAACAAACTCAAAACAAGGTCTGGTTCATCACGGGGGCTGCGCGCGGCATCGGCCTTTCTCTGGCACGGCAGGCCATGGCCAAAGGCGATAGCGTGGCCGCCACCTCGCGCACGCTCGAAAGCCTGCGGCAGGCATTTGGCGACGACAGCGCGCAATTTCTGGCACTGGAAGTCGATCTCGTCAGCGAGGCAAGCGTGAAAGCCGCCATCGACAAGACCATCGCCAGTTTCGGTCGCATCGACCGCGTGGTCAACAATGCCGGCTATGGTCAACAGGGCGCTGTGGAGGCGCTGAGCGACGCCGAACTGCGCCGCAATTTCGACGTCAACGTCTTCGCGCCCCTGCATGTGCTGCGCCATTCATTGCCGCATCTGCGCAGGCAGCGTAGCGGCCATATCTTCAATGTGGCATCCATCGTCGGCTTTCAGGGTGGTTATGCCGGATGGGGCAGTTATGTCGCGAGCAAATTCGCGCTTGCCGGTCTGACCGAAACCCTTGCCGCCGAACTTTCAGAACTGGGCATCAAGGCGACGGTCGTCTATCCCGGCCCGGTGCGCACGGGGTTCCTGTCGAAGGACAGTCTCGTCGTGGCCGAGCGCTCCATCGACGATTATACTGAAGCTCAGGCTTCGCTCGATCTGCATCTCAACGAGTTGGACGGCAAGCAGGCGGGCGATCCCGAAAAAGTGGCGACGCTGGTCCTGCAGGCGGCAAGCGTGGCCGAACCGCCGGTGCATCTGTTTGCGGGCAAGATCGCCAATATGCTGGCCGAACAGAAGATGGAAGCCGTGCGCAAGGACATCGATGCATGGCGTGGCGCGTCAGACGCCACCGACTTCGACGAATAACCGCATGAATAAGGCCCTCCGCAGGCATGGCTTGCGGCGGGCCATCAAATTCACGATGGATCTGTATCATGTTTGACGAATTTCCGGCTGAACAGGCCTATCGCATTCTCGAATCCGGCCCAATCCTGCTTGTATCCACGCGCGGGACGGATGGTTCCGCTAACCTGATGACCATGGGCTTTCACATGATGATAAGCCACGATCCGGCATTGGTCGGCGCCATCATCGGTCCGTGGGATTACAGCCATCAGGCGCTTTTAGAAAGCCGTGAATGCGTGCTGGCCGTGCCGACTGTCGATCTGGCGGAAAAGGTGGTGGATATCGGCAATTGTTCAGGCGAAACGCTCGATAAATTCGAGCGTTTCGGCCTCACACCCGTCGCTGCAAAAACCGTGAACGCGCCGCTGGTGGGCGAATGCTGGGCCAATCTCGAATGCCGCATCGCGGATGATGGATGGTCGCAACGCTATAATCTGCTTGTGCTGGAGGTCCAGCGCATATGGGTGGATAACACACGGCAAGAAAAGCGGCTGATCCACCATAAGGGCGATGGCCGCTTCAGCGTCGACGGCGAGATGATCGATCTGGGCGAACGCATGGTGAAATGGCGTTATCTCATGGATTGATCCGTCGGCTCTGTTTTGCTAACAGCGTCGCACGCTCATTCGAAAGCACGGCGCTATAATTTATTAAAGCTTTGTATAATATTTCAAAAGTCGACTCTAATTATAGCGAATGCTGTACGCAAACTTAAACATCATGCCCGATAAGGTTAGCCCTCGCCACATGCTGGCGGGTGTCATTTCACAGCTGGAAATAGTACCCAGGCAATCGCAGACAGCCTGATATCTGTAAGGTGAATTCACGCCGATATTCATAAAAGGTGAAAGAGCGCCTGTACAACGGTTAAGTGCAAATTCCACTGGCAGACAGCACGTTATCGAAACTGCTACAGTCAAACGGCGAAGCCTGCAATCCTGAAACACCTCTGCCGGAAGCTCGACGGTGATCTTGACCGGCTTATCGTCAGGAATCGCGGAGAGTTTCAGCTTGGTCATGTCGGCTCCTTCGCCGCGCCATATATCTGCATCTGTAAATCCCGCTGGACGATCACGCGCACCAGGAAGCCCGGCCGGATGGTGAGCGTCGGCTGGATGTTGAGCCGGCGTCGCACGATCTGCTGGCCGACGTCGGATGCGGTATCCTGCGCGCTTTCGCGGATCGCCTTGGCAATCTCGGCCTCGTCATTGCTGGAACCGATTTCCGTGCCGATATCAAGCAGCGTCGAGAGGGCCGCGGCCCTGAACAATTGGCCCCAATGGTAATCGACGCCATCCTCCAGACCGGAGTAGCCTTGCGGATCAGCCCCTGAAGGCGTTCGAGCACGATGGATGTACCGTCCGGCATGATGAGCCGGTTCCATACCAGCAATACGCGGGACTGACCGAACGCGACCTGGCTGTCATACTGACCGATCAGGCGGGAGCCTTGCGGGATCAGCAGGTGGCTCCCGGTCGGGCTGTCATAAACGTGTTCCGTGACCTGCGCGATGATCTGGCCGGGAAGATCGGACTTGATGCCGGTAATCAGCGCGGCGGCGATCACGGTTCCGGCCTGCACGATATAGGGCGACGCCTTTTCCTGCACGCGGTCAGCGCTGACGGTGCGGTGGTCGTTATCGGCGTTGACGAAGGCAAGTTTGCGATCCTGCATGTTCTGCGCCGAACCGGAATCGAGCGGCGGGGTTTCGGCCGCAAGAGCGAGACCGGTCGCGGAATCTATGCCCGAACCTGTTGCCGTCGCCGCCGTAGTGGATGCGACCTGCGGATTACCGGCAGTCCGCTCTCCACGGCTATCGGTGAAGAGTTTCGCCTGCCGCGCCGCCTCGATCTCGGCAAGCCGGCGCTGCTCTTCGGGATCGACGCGCGGCGTCTGGATATTCGGCGCCATGGACGCCGTCATTGACCAAAACCCGCGAGTGGAAGCGCGAGAGGCTTTGGCCATTTTGACGAGCAGCATCAGAGGTCAACCTTTTGACTCCCATCCGCCACGCATCCAAGTAATATTTAAGGAGAATATTCCAGAGCTTTAGAAGCCCTGTCTATTCCCGATAAAGACGCAAAGGATACCTGTTTCAAAAAACAATTCTAGGTCACTTTCAAGTCGATAGTTTTGAACACGATCCATCAAAGGTCTCACATACATCTAGCTTACCCGCGCGCAACACGCTGGGAGCTGGAACAAGGCAAATAACATGGCACTTCAATCAATCTTGCAATGCGCTGATTGCCAGTCAACAACGGGTCTTCACAGCCATCCGGTGTTCAATACCGTGCTTGTTGAACGTGGCATCCCTCTTAAAGAGTGCTGTACAGGTATTGCGCGGTAAACAGATCGAGATGCCCGCCGCCAACATTTTTGTAGACGGTGATCTGGCGGTCGTCGCTGCGGCCTGGATGTTTTCCCTGACATAGCTCAATCAGATCAGCTTCGATTTGCTCATGGTTGATAAGTCCTGTAGCGAGCGGAATTCCGAGTTCACCCGAACCATCACAGCAATGGCGCGTATCGACAAATACCCGTCCGGCACGACGGAACACGTCATCATCGGCTTCACGCATGTCTGGCATATAGGCACCGATCAGATCAACATGAGCGCCCTCTTTGAGGAGTTTTCCCTTAACCAGCGGACTGGTCGACATGGTGACACACGATATCACTTCCGCCTTCGAGACTGTGTTATCGAGATCCTCCACGGCAACGATGTTGACGCCGGCAATGTCAATTCGGCTGGCAAGTTTTTCCGCCCTGTCGAAGTTGCGGTTCCAGATAAAGACTTGATCGATCGACGGTCGGCTGGCGCAATGAGCCTCCACCACATGGGGCGCTAGCCCCCCGGCACCAACCACCAGCAAGGTACGGGCGTCCTTGCGCGCCAGCAGGCTGGCGCCAAGTGCCGAATCTGCCGCCGTCTTCTTGAAGGTTTCAATGGCGCCATCACAGACCATGAGTGCTTCGCCGGTCTGACCGCTGAACAGCGTTACCGTGCCCTGGATCGAAGGTTGGGCCACAGGAAGTTTGACATTCGCAGGGAAAACACCGACCAGCTTGACGGCAACCGCCTCCCCTTCGAGCCAAGCTACCAGGGACACAAACTGGTTGTCTGCGCTTTTCCGATCCTGAAGCACGGTAGTGTCGCTTTGCGGTCGTTTGCCGCTCGCATGCGCTTGACGCAAGGCTTCGATCAATCCCGGATAATCGAGCGCGGCTTCGGTTTGCTGTGCATTGAGAATTATCATCATTCGTTCCTGTCACGCCACGCGCTTCAAAAAACTTTTAGTACGCGGATGTTGTGGATTGCCCATAACCTTTTTAGGCGGGCCGGATTCAACAATCACGCCACCATCCATGAAAATCAGAAGGTCGGCGACTTCGCGAGCGAAGTTCATTTCATGCGTGACGACAATCATGGTCACGCCATCTTCGGCCAACTGGCGCATCACCGCCAGAACCTCACCGACCAGTTCCGGATCAAGAGCTGATGTGGGTTCATCAAAAAGCATCAGCCGAGGCTGCATCGCCAATGAACGGGCAATCGCCACGCGTTGCTGCTGCCCACCGGAGAGCTGGTCGGGATAATAATTCGCGCGCTCGGTAAGGCCGACTTTTTCCAGCAGCTTCATCGCCGCGGCGGTGGCCGACTGGCGACCTATCTTGCGTACGATCATAGGCGCCTCGATGATGTTTTCCACCACGGTCTTATGGGGGAAGAGATGGAAGCCCTGGAACACCATGCCCATTTTCTGGCGCTGGCGTGCCAGTTCGTTGAAGGACATCGTATAAAGCCGCTCACCCTGCCAACGCATGCCGATCGGCTCGCCTTCGAGCAACACGGCACCGGAATCCGGCACTTCGAGATAGTTCAGGCAGCGCAGCAATGTGCTTTTGCCGGAGCCGGATGGGCCGACAATGCAGGTCACGTCCCCCTTTTCCACCGTCATATCGATGCCGTCGAGCACCCGGTGATTGCCAAAAGATTTGGTCAGTCTTTCCACCTGCAACAGTGGCAAGCTCGCGGGCGTTTCACTCATTTTTGATATCCAAGCGCAAATTTGAAGGGGAGCAGTCTGGACAGGAATGACGCGGAACAGGTGATCTGCCGGGATTTCAGGTGGTTCTCGATATGGTGTTCGATGATAGTCAGGGCGGTTGACAGGATGAGATACCAGATCGTAGCCACGATCAGCAGCGGAATGGTCTGATATGTGCGCGAATAAATCATCTGCGCCGAATAGAGCAGATCGGGCAAGGCAAGCACGCTGACCAGCGACGTGAATTTCAGCATTGAAATGGTGTCATTGCCGATCGGCGGAATGATAATACGGATTGCCTGCGGCAGCACGATGCGCTTCATGATCTGAAACCGCGTCATGCCAAGTGTCGCGGCGGCCTCGGTCTGGCCCGGATTGATCGCCTGGATGCCAGCGCGGATGGTTTCGGCGGCATAGGCGCTTTCTGTAAAGGACAGGCCAAGCAGTGCTGCACTCATCGGCGTGATCAGCGTGTTCATGTCCCAGGACCACAAGGTCGGCCCGAACGGGATGCCAATGGTCAGATTGGGAACCAGAAGCGCCAGATTGTACCAGAAAATCAGCTGAACCAGGGGTGGAACGCCGCGAAAGAACCATATCCACAGCCAGCTTGCCCATTGCAGCACCGGATTGGCCGAAAGGCGCATCACGGCCAGTATGATGCCGATTGCAAAACCGAAGATCATTGCGGCAAAAGTCAGGAACAGCGTGCGCGCCAAGCCAGCGAGAATGTCGGGATGAAACATGTAGCGCACAACAATGTTCCATTGCAGGTTCTCATTGGTCGCCAGCATATTGGCAAAACTCAATGCGATCAGAATGAGCACGGCGCCGGTGATCCATCGAGACGGATGGCGCACGGGTATCGGTTTGACACTATGTATATCCGGCCGGTGCGCGACCGTCTTTGCTGTTCTTGCCATGATTTACTCCAGACTACCGTATCGTGTTTAGCGAAATTCGTATTCGAACTTACCAAACCCGCCGGCCCGTGTTCCGGGCCGGCCCTTGCGTAATGGACCGCGGCTGTATTCGCACCGCCGCCGGCTGACAGGCGTTCTCCTTCAATCGGCCCTGACTATTTTGGCTCCGGATTGTCCTTAGTAACCAGCACCGCCTTTTCCAGGGTGCCGGCGCCATCAACGCCCCACTTTGCCATGATTTCCTTGTAGGAGCCGTCATCGATCATGGACTGGATGGCATCACGGAAAACTGGCCCAAGCGCATCACCCTTGCGCACGCCAATGCCGTTGAAGACCGGATTGCTGACCAGTTCAGATACGCTGAAGCGCCCCGTAATCTTGGCCATATAGTGCATTTTTGCCGATCCGGCCGCCACCATCTCAACACGCCCCGAGGACACAGCCAGTTCGGCGGCGTTCTGGGTGGTGAATTGCTGCAGGTTAATCGGCTTCTCACCGGCGGATTCGCACAATTCCGCGCTCTTTTCCTTCAGATATTGGTAGTCCCAGGCGCCTGTCATCACTGCAACGCTCTGGCCGCACAGATCTTTTTCCGACTTGATGGAAAAGTCTTTGCCTTTCAAGAAGGCATAGGCGGTACCTTCCTTGCGCTGAGGAATGAAATCAAGCGAATCAAGCCGTTCCGGCGTCACACCGAAGGAAGAAAATCCGGCGTCAAAACGCTTGCTGGCCAGTCCCGGAATGATGGCGTCGAAACTGGTTGCGGTAAATTCGAATGGTACGCCAATGCGTTCCGACATGGCTTTGGCCATGTCGATGCTCCAGCCTTTCAGGACGCCGTCTTCGACAAACTCGTCCGGTGGCCAGTCATTGAAGGCAGCAATCTTGACGCCCTTCCTGTAATTCTCCGGCACAGCGTCCTGTAGTGCCTTGATCGGTGCGGCATGCACCGAGGTGATGCTGGCGGCCGTGGCCAGCGCCGCCAGCGCTACCATCATGCGCCGGGATGCGGTTTTGCGACGATTGGTCATTTATCTCCCCTTTGATTGGAACTTTATCCCCGTGCGAGGCTCGTCTTCTACTTGCGTTGCTGAGAATGATATGCGAACGTTCTCACAATATAGCCATTGATTGAACGCATCCGTCAAGTTGAAAGTTGAGATCAGGCCCATCATCGCCTATGAAACGGTACAGGTATTGAGCAGCGTGGAACTGCTTGGAAGGAACGCGCAGACATGAGTGAACGACGCGCCGACAAGACGACCATTGCCGATGTAGCGCGCCTGGCCGGCGTCAGCACCGCGACCGCCGGACGTGTCTTGGGCGGCTATGGCTATACCAGCGAAGAAATCCGCGACAAGGTGAAGAAATCCGCTGATATGTTGGGCTATCGCCCCAATCTGCTGGCACGCAGTCTTATCACCGGGCGCAGCAAGACCATAGGCGTTGTCGCGGGCGACATGCAAAGCCCGTTTTACGCCAGTATTCTGCGCGGTATTTCCGATGTGGTTCGTGCGCGCGGCTTTGGCTTGATCGTCACCAACAGCGATGAATCGATCGATCGTGAGCTGGAGGCAGTGGATCTTCTGCGCGAAAAGCAGGCCGACGGCATCATCATTGCGCCCTGTGATATTCTCAAGGCGCAGCACTTGCACGATGTCGTTGCCAGCGGCTGTCCGGTGGTTCAGATCGATCGCCGCGTGAAGGGATTGAAGGCGGATTCGGTGACCGTCAATGGCCGCCAGGCCGCCCACGCCGCAGTGACCCAAATGATTCTCGACGGCCACAGTCGGATTGGCGTACTGGCGGAACTCGAGCATGGCCGCTACAAGAATCTCAACGCATTTCTTCACGACCGCCAGCACAAGAAAATCGATATTTCATCGCTTTATCCGAGCTGGCAACGTCTGCTCGGCTATATCGAAGCGCATGAGGAAGCCGGGATCGCCTTTGATCCGAGCCTCGTTGGCCAGGTGGGCAGCTATTCGATCGATATTGCCCGCCAGCACGCCATCGCGTTGCTGACCCGGGAAACCCCGCCTTCAGCGCTGTTTACCACCGATGGATTGATGTCAGCCGGCGCCATGCTGGCAATTAGCGAACTCGATATTTCCATTCCGCAGCAACTGTCCGTGGTCTGCTTCGACGATCTGGACTGGATGTCGTTCTTTACCCCTAAACTGACGGCAATCCGGCAGCCGCTGCTCGAGGTTGGCGAAGCCGCGGCCCGTCTGGTCCTGGAGCGGCTCGATAGCGCCGATCGCGCGCAGCAGGATATCGTGCTGCATGCCGAATGGCAGCCCCGTTGTTCGCTCGCCCGCCATCCCGGTTGATCTGGCCGGTCTTAACCTCGAAAAGACATGCGCAGCGAGCTCAATCCTGCAACTCGGCTATAGGCTCGCCGAGATCAATCGGCGCGGCATGACCTGTACCACCATATTGGCCACATGTCGCCGCAGCAACGCGTGACGCCGCCTGTAGCAATGTTGCGGGCGCCTCGCCTTTCACCAGGCCATAAAGGGTGCGGGCGATGAAACTGTCACCAGCGCCTAACGTGTCAACCGCCACAATCGGCGTTGCTTCGGTATGGAAAACCCCTTGCGCACTGGCAAGAACTGCGCCCTTGGTGCCGCGGGTGACCAGCACCCAATCCGCGCCGCTCTCGCGCAGGCAGGCAATGGTCGCCGTAATCTCGTCCGGCGAAAGCTCACCGCCCGAAACAGCGGCCAGAAAGCATTTCGGGCCGATGCGTCGATAGTGTTCCACGTCGCGACGGGTGGAGAAATCATAGGACAGACGTTGCGGCGCAATGGCATCCAGCCAGCCGTCAAGGCCGCTCGACTGACCGATATGGACGGCATCGAACCGGCGCGCAAACTGAATATCGGCGGCGCTCGGCTCAAACATCGACACTCCGAGATCAAAGCGGATGAAATAGCGATCATTGTTACCGCGATGACCAATGATGCAATAGGCCGTCTTGCCTGTGCCCTCCATGCGCAGATGCGAAGTATCGACGTCCTCGTCGCGCAGTGCGGCCTGAATGACCCTTCCGGCCGCATCTGCGGCAACCACACCGATATAGGCCGCCTCGGCCCCAAAACGGCTCATATGGATAGCGACATTGACACAGTTACCGCCTGGAAACATTTCCCGACGCGAAATGTAACAATCGACGACATTATCGCCCATCGCCGCGATTTTGATCATTCTTATTTTCCCAATTGACAAGATGTGAGAACGTTCGCACACTAAAGTAGAACTGTCAATGTATCGCGGGGTTGGTACCGGGAAATGTTGCACTGGACCGGAACGGCTGCCGATCGGCGCAGCCAGGCTCTTCAAGACGCTGAAAAGAGGAATAGAATGCCCAAACAACTTCCTACCGATATTGCTGAAACCCTGAATGCGCTTGCGCAGCGGGATTTTTCGCATGTGTTTCTGGTTGCCTGCGGCGGATCGCTGTCAATCATGCATCCGGGCAAGTATTTTCTGGATCGCCATTCGGGACTGCTGACCTCTGATGTCTATAATGGCGAGGAGTTCGTCACACGCGACCCGCGTCGCCTCAACAGCGATGCCATTGTAATTCTGTGCTCCCAGACGGGCACCACCAAGGAAACGGTGCGGGCGGCAGAACATGCCCGTCGCCGGGGCGCCTGCGTGATCTCCCTGACGCTGGATCCGCAATCGCCGCTCGCCGCCGCCGCCGACCACGTGCTGCAATACCAGGCGTCCTACACCACCGGCATTCCGATCGATGGTGCCGACAGCAATTACAGCGTGCTTTACATGTTGCTGGCGGGCATTGTCGATTTACGCGACAAGACCAGCCTGCTGCCCAAACTGCTGGAAAGCCTGCCGGCACTGCAACCGGCCATTGAACGCGGTCAGCAGCATTTTGATGAAACCTTTACCAGATATGCAGAGCGCTACGGCCGCGAAAAAGTCGTGTACACCATGGCTAGCGGTCCGGTTTATGGCGCAGCCTATTCATTCTCCATCTGCGTGCTCATGGAAATGCTGTGGATCAACTCGCAAGCTATCCACGCCAATGAGTTCTTCCATGGCCCATTCGAAGTCGTCGATAAAAATGCCTGCTTCGTCGTCATGATTGGACTCGATGAAACGCGTGCGCTGGCCGAGCGTGGCCGGGATTTCCTGTACCGTTTCGGCGAGCCGGACAATATATTGGTGCTGGATGCAGCGAAACTCGATCTCGCTGACATAGATGACACTTTCAAGGGATATTTCGTGCCGTTGATTTTCTTCGATGCGCTTTGGAAATTTGCCTACAAACTGGCGGCGAAGCGTGAGCAGGTCATGCTGGATGGTCGCCGCTACATGAAAAAGATCACCGATTACTAAACAGCATCGGGTGCTGGTCCATCTCTGTTGAAGCTGGGCCGGCGCTGCGCGTAATTCTCACGAGACAGTCGAGCCGCTCAGCGTCGCCAAGGTCCTGGCGTGAGCCATCTGTTTCGCTGATTTACGGTGCTTCTCAACTAGAACTAATCACTTTTTTTGGCAAGCAAGAACCCAGAGGAGATAAAGTCCCCCTAATAGCCCGGTCGTAAGACCAATCGGCATTTTGATGCCGAATGGCACATGCTGGCTTAACAAGTCAGCAACCACCAGAAGGGTTGCCCCCATAAGGGCGCCCGAAATGAGTGGGACATTCGAACTCGCCGTCAGACGCCGGGCCAACTGTGGCGCTGCCAGAGCGACAAAGGAAATCGGTCCGGCGGATGCGGTAGCAACAGATGTTAGCGTGACCGCGACCAACACCATTGCCAGACGCGTACGCTCCGGCTGGATGCCGAGCTGGCATGCTGCATCATCGCCCATTTCCAAGATATTGACAGATTTGGCGTAATGAAGCGCCAACGGCACGGTTACCGCGAAACCGACCATTGCTGGGACAACATGTGCCCAGCTTCTTGTATTGAGTGATCCCGATAGCCAGAGTTGGGCCGACGCGGCCTGGTCCAGATCGCCCGCGACCAGAAGTACGGTATTGATGCCCGAAAGAATGGCCCCCACGCCAATTCCGACAAGGATAAGCCTATAGCCGCCGGTTCGTCGCCCCTTGACAGCCAACATAAACACAAGAACTGCCGCCGCCATTCCACTTGCAACGGCTGAAAGCGCTGTTTCAAGCGGACCGGCATTGAACAATATGATTTGTGCAATAGCGCCAGTTGCTGCACCTGTCGTAAAGCCGATCACGTCGGGCGAGCCAAGGGCATTGCGCGAGATTGATTGGAAGATCGCGCCTGCCATACCGAGTGAAGCACCCACAAACAAGGCTGTGACAAGGCGAGGTAAACGTACGCGCTGGATTATGCGATCGGCGGTCGCGTTGTCGCTTCCACCAACCAGACTCGAAATGACCTGGAAAGAGCTGAATGACATTGTACCTGTTGCGATATGGAAAACCGCAAGCAGCAGGATGGCTGCAAGCAAGAGGCAGCAGATCATCAATGGGCGCGATTTCCAGCGAACAGAAACAGGACCTATCCGAAATATATTCATTGATGTGCTCATAGTTTCGTCAACCGGAATTTGCGCACGACAAAGATAAAGAACGGCCCGCCGATCAACATGGAGACAATCCCGGCTGCAACTTCCGAAGGTGCTACAATCAGCCTTCCTATGATGTCAGCGCCTAGCAAAAGATTGGACGCCAGCAATGCGGAATATGGCAGTATCCAACGATAGTCCGGTCCAGTGATGGTCCGGGCCAGATGAGGAGCCACCAGTCCGACGAACGCGATGGGGCCAGCCCCAGCAGTGGCAGAACCTGCCAGAAGCATTACGGAAAGACAGGCCACAAGCCAGGTCACGTGCAGGTTGACGCCAAGCGCAGCACCAAAATCCCTGCCCAGCGCCATTGCATTCAGGTTTCCGGCGATCGACATCGCCACGCCAAGCCCTGCGATGACTGCCGGAGCCAGAATGGCGACGACATCAAGGCCGCGCCCCTCAACGGAGCCTGCGGCCCAGTGACGAAACTGGTCAAGGACAGCGAGCGGTGCATTGATGACAACAATGCCCGTGACCGATGCAAGCACAACCGACAATCCGGCTCCGGCCAGCACCAATTGCACGGGATTATTCGCTTTGCCGTGGGTGTCTCCGAGAATGAAGACGGCAATTCCTGCAAGAGCAGCGCCCGCAAATCCGAACCAGACATATTGCGCCATTGTCGTCAGGTTAAAGGTCACGATCCCCAGAATGACCGCGACGGCTGCACCTGCATTGATCCCCAGCAATCCTGGTTCGGCGAGCGGATTGCGCGTTACAGCCTGCATGATGGCGCCAGCGGTTCCAAGAGCCATCCCTGCGATGATTGCAACGATGGTGCGCGGGATACGCAGTTCGAGAATGACAAGATGTTCGTTGTTCGAAAAATCAGGCTGCCATAGCGCATGGATGGTCTCGGTAAGGGCGATTGACCGGGAGCCCAGAGCAAGGCTGCAAAGCGCCATAGCGGCTAAACTGGCGGCGACAATAACAAGACCCCGAACACGCCGCTTCTGCAATGGCATGATGAATTGTATCCGTCTGGGCATCATTTGCGAAAATTGGACGCGACAGCCTCGATCATCTGGAGACCGGAATAATAGTCGATACGGAATGAAGATGGTCCGAGAGGATAGACGTTATGATCGCGGACCGCAGGAAGGTTCGCCAGTACTGGATCTTCCAGCAATGCCTGAACGTCATTTTGTGAGCCGCGCAATAGAAAAATGCTCTTGCCTGTAATCGCTGCCGAGAGGTTCTCGTGGGAAATGAAATCGAAATCAGACCGGCGTCTGACATCCTTGGCTACCGTATCGGGCAAGCCATCGACCTTGAAACCCAATGCTTGCAGAAGCAGGGACTGCGGGCTTGAGGTTCTGCCGACCGAGTAACTGTTTCCGATATTGTAGCCGACGATTGTAACCGGTTCGTTGGGCGGCATAATCGTTGCAGCCACCTCTGCAACCTTGGCGTCGAAACGGGCGATCGTCGCGCCGGTCTCATCTTCCAACCCCAACGCTGTGCCGAGCTCAGTAGCAATCTCCTGCCAGCTCTGGTTGGAATAATTGACGACCAGCGTTGGAATGCCTTGCGCTTCCAATTCGCTATAATGTTGAACGACACTGTCGGCTCCGGTCGCCGATGCGATCAGCAGGTCCGGTTCAACCCCGATAATAGCTTCCATGTCGAATTCGAGATTGGGATATAGCACTTCGACGCCCCGCTCGTCGGCAACTTCTGCCCATTGAAGGAAGAAGCCCTTGTTATCTGTCAGTGGGCTCGGGGTCGTCGCGGCTGTCGCAACCAGAGGAGCGCCCATGGCCAGCAGTATACCGGTTATGCTGGGTGTGGTCGATACGATGCGAACGGGTTTGGTTTTCAGTACGAGTTCGCCCGCTTCATGCTTTACGGTACGTGGCCAGGCCTGTTCGGCGACCATGACCGTCCGAGGTGGAGAAAACAGAATGACCATGGTGGCGAGAAGCAAGAAAATCGGACGTGCAGCTTGCATGGCTATTCTCCACCAACGCAAATTGGAAATCTTCAGATGGAAAGCTTTCCGAACGAACGCGCGACCAGCCAGCGTTTCGAATGGGAAAACACTGCGCCGTTATCGAACAAGGAGCGAGCGGTCTGCTTCGGCTCCGAAAACTGGAGCTGATTACTCCATATTGCAGAATGCGTTCTACAATGCAATACGAACAGCCACGTGATTTCCTCCAGGGACGACCAACCATGATGCAACGCCTGCATGCAGACGCCATTACATTGCGCTACGATGATCGGGTCATCGTCGAGAACTTGTCGATCATTATTCCCGATGCGTCTTTCACTGTCATTGTCGGTCCCAATGCGTGCGGGAAGTCCACATTGCTGCGTGCCTTGTCACCATTGCTTGCTCCGGTCAGTGGAAAAGTCGTGCTGGATGGCAGGAACATAAGCCATTTGCCGGCGAAGGAAGTCGCGCGCAGGCTTGGTCTTCTGCCACAAACCTCGGTCGCCCCAGACGGCATCACCGTTGCGGATCTGGTATCTCGAGGTCGGTATCCGCATCAGTCCTTTCTGCGGCAATGGTCAGTGGAGGACGAGGAAGCAGTAGCACGCGCCCTGGAAGTCACCCGTATTTCCGACCTCGCCAACCGTTCAGTCAACGAACTTTCCGGCGGCCAGCGTCAGCGCGTCTGGATTGCTCTTGTCCTGGCCCAGGAAACACCGATCCTTCTGCTCGATGAACCGACAACTTATCTCGATATCGCGCATCAGATCGAACTTCTGGAATTGCTGGCGGAACTTAACCGCGAGGGCCGGACTGTCGTTGCCGTACTACACGATCTCAATCATGCCTGCCGATATGCTTCACATCTGGTGGCCATGCGAAACGGGGCGATCATGGCGGAAGGCGCTCCATCCGAGATCGTTACAGAAAAGCTGATAGAAGATGTGTTCGGCCTTGCATCGGTAATCATTACCGATCCGGTTTCGGGAACGCCGCTCGTCGTCCCCCGAGGAACGCCCCCGCAATCTCCGTGACATTTCAATCGATGGCGTCGCCCCCCTCCCCGTCTACGATCCTTCCGCCAGTTGCCTGATTGACCAGTGACGCCTCATGAAAGAGCGCTCTCCGCTCGTCCTCGCTTCGCAATTGTCCAAGATCAGCCACCGTCGTCATGACGCAAACGATTTCCCGCTGCGCGTCGAAGACCGGTGCGGCCTGCCCTGTAACATTTGAAAGAAGATGGCTGGTCATTTCGGACCATCGTTCGTTGCGCACTTGGTCCAGCAATGACTTTGCCGGCGGGCTGCCCCGAAAGTGAGCTGGCTGTACCTTACGCGCTGCATCGACCGTAGCCTTGGGTAGAAAAGCCTGAAAAACCAGACCGCAAGCCGTATTATCGATGGGCAATGTGTCTCCCAGAGCCAGAGGATTGACCGAGAAATACGCACTTCGATACCAGCGCACGAGGGTCGGGCCACGATCTGTCCAGATAGCAACACCACCACTGACGGCATGTCGTTGCGAAAGGGCCTTCATGTGTTGCGCCGCAATCTCCACGGCGTCCACACGTTTCAAAGCGCCAATGCCGATGCTCAGCGCAGTCGGCCCCAGATCGTAAAGACCGCTCGCAGCGTCCTGTTTCGCAAGGCCTTCCTTGACAAGGCTCTGCAGATAACGATGCGCTGTCGATCCTCCCGTCTTTGCCCGTCGAGCGACTTCGCCCAACGCAAGCTCGGTTTCAGCATTGGCCAGAATCCGGAGAAAGCGCGCGGCAATGGAAACCGACTGTATTGTACCCGAGCGTTTTTCACTCGTGGTGTCGCTCTCATCGGACAGGTCGTTCTCGTTCAAATGCTTTGCCTCCTCCGCGGTAATAGCAAAACAATGTTTAGCGACAAGCCGTTGGAAAGTCATGCCCTCTGCATTGCGAATGCGATGGGCGAACCTCGAGGGTTTTGGACGGATTGAATTGGCCCTCCCTCACTGTTGCGGGCATGCAACACATATCGGAGGCTTGATAGTATACTGTATTGCGGCATGCATTCCTTATTGCGGAATGACACCCTTATGCTTTAACAGAACATGACTAATATACTCATGTTTGGGGCGACTTATGAATATCCGTTTGAATCGTGGCTTGATGTCCAGCGCCAGTGCACTCACGCTGGCGGTGTTTGTGGTAACGCCTGCGCTTGCCCAGGAGGCTGCGAAAGCCAGCTCCGATGCGATTGTGCTTGATACTGTGGTCGTGACAGGGGAAAAAGTTGCGCGCGACATCAAGAACACGGCGTCATCTGTCACCGTCATTTCGGCCAAGGAAATCGACAAGGAAAAGACAGGCGATTCATCCGTGGCTGAAGTGATCGCGAACGTTCCGAACGTCATCTATACCGACAATGTCGGCGCTCCTATTATTCGCGGGCAGGATACGCAGGGCCCAAACACAGGGCAGAACGTGTTCTGGGGCGGCACCGTGCCGCGCGCCACGATCAATCTCGATGGGCATTATCTGAATTATAACGAATATTACTTCGGCGCGACTTCGGTGTGGGACCTCGATAGTATCGAGGTGTTCCGTGGCCCACAGACTACATCTCAGGGTGCGAATGCAATTGCAGGTGCGATCATCGTGAACACCAAGGACCCGGTATTCACACGTGAAGGTGCTTATCAGGTCGAGATCGGCAACTACAATACCAAACGCACCTCAATCATGCTGAACAGTCCCATCTACAAGGATGAGCTGGCCGCGCGCCTCGCGATCGACTATTCGGGCCGCGATACCTTCATCGACTATATCAGCCCCAACTTCATTTCCGAAAAGACAAATCAGGATTTCGAGGCGTTGAATGCACGGCTGAAACTGCTGTGGGAACCAGCGGAGATACCAGGCCTTACGGCAAAGCTGACCTATTCCCACAATCGATCCAACCGTCCAAGCCAGGAAGCAGCATCCGCACCATTCGATGAGCTCGAACATCTGACCACGACCATGCCAAGCTGGAAGCAGGATACCAATACAGGCATCCTTGATGTCGGCTATGATTTCGGCAACGGCGTGAAATTCTACAATCAGGCGCAATATTCCGCCTCCTCGGTGCATCGCCATACCGGCATTGCGAATAACGGCAAGGCCGATATCAATCAGAAGAACATTTCCAATGAGTCTCGTATCACGTTTGGCGAGCAGGAAGACGTCATCAGCGGTGTCGCCGGTATTTTCTACGCCAATACCAAGTCGGACGAGTTCATGCTGCTTCAAGGCACGACGACGTTTGACGATACGAAAGACAATCTGGGGCTTTTTGCCGAAGTGAGCTACCGGCTCGATGACCAGTGGACGTTGACCGGTGGGCTACGTTACCAGCAGGATCGTGTACAGCGCATCGGAAAATCGGCACTGGCGCCAACGCCACTCGATTACGACGAAACATTCTCCGCGCTCTTGCCAAAGGTATCGCTGGCATATGCTGTCACCCCCGATCTGACGATCGGAGCGTTGGTCAGCAAAGGTTACAACCCCGGCGGGGTTTCCCTCAATCTCAATTCGCGGCAGTGGAAGCCTTTTGAGGATGAGACACTGTGGAACTACGAGTTGTTCACGCGCGCCAATCTGCTCGACGACAAGCTCACGCTGACAGGCAATCTGTTCTACATGGACTTCAAGAACGCCCAGTACAACATTCCTGTCGTCGTCTCTCCCGGTGTGGCGCAATCCTATACGATCAATGCCGAAAAGGCTCATGCCTATGGTCTTGAAATGGGGCTCGACTATCAGCTTTTGTCTAATCTGACGATCAAGACAAGTGCTGGTATTCTCCGCACCGAAATCGACGAAATTTCGAGCAATGTAAGCTATGAGGGCAATGAGTTCGCCAAGTCTCCCGGTTATATGTTCAGCATCGGTGCGAGCTGGGATGCAACGGAAAAGCTCAATATCTCCGGACAGGTTCGCCACACTGACGGCTACTATTCAGACCTTGCCAATACACCGATCTATGTCGTGGACGCCTATACGATTGCCGACGCGCGAGTGAGCTATGATTTCCATGAATCGCTGCAGCTTTATGGCTATGTGAAGAATATCTTCGACGAGCGCACTCCAACCTATCTGCAGCAGAACCGCGGCATTGGTGGCATCGAGGCAAGTATAACCACGCCACGCACATTCGGCGTCGGTATCAAGGGCACGTTCTAAGTATCCTGTAAAACCGCCAACCAGTCGGTCACATCTGTGGTCGACACAGCTTTTTATATGCATTAACGGGAGCCTGGAATGGGTGCGCAACGGAAACTTCACATTGGTATGTCGCTGGCACCGACCTGGCTGAGTGGCGACGGGTGGCGGCATCCGGACAGCAACATCGAAGGGACATTCGGCTCGGACTTTTACGTCGATATCGCCCGACGTGCGGAAGCAGCAAAACTTGATTTCGTATTCCGTCCCGATAGCCTTTTCATGAACCATCAGATCATGGAAACCACTCCGGGCTTCGGCAGCATGGATGCAACGCTCGTCATGGCGACACTGGCTCGGGAGACTTCGCATATCGGTCTTCTGACCACGATATCGACAACTTTCATGCCGCCTTATGTCGTTGCTCGTCAGGTCCAGTCCCTGCACTGGCTCAGCAAAGGCCGGGCCGGTTGGAACATTGTTACGGCACTCGATGGCAACGAGAATTTCGGTTTGACGGAAATGCCTTCATCTGACGAACGCTATGCAAGGGCAGCCGAATTCACCGGCGTCGTGCGTGATTTGTGGAAGAGTTTTCCCGGATCGGCCTTGAAACGTGATCGTGAAAGTGGCCGCTTTGCGGATACGGCAGCCATACATCCGATAGACCACGAAGGTACCTTTTACCGGGTTAAGGGTCCGCTCAATGTCCCCTCCGTTCAAGATGTTCCCATTCCGCTTATTCAGGCTGGCGCGTCACCGGCAGGGCGCGACTTTGCGGCATCCGTTGCCGACGCCGTCTTTTCCGCGACCCCGGATATGGAAGCGGCAATCGATCTTCGCCGCAATCTTCGCGACCGTGCGCAATTCCATGGCCGAAAGCCGAACGACGTCCGCCTGCTCCCCGGTCTCAGCCTCTATTTGGCACCAACGCGGAAAGAAGCGGATGAACTGTTCGCCTACACGCATGCGCGAGGTGATCGGGCTCGAAAAATCGCATTCATCCACGAAATGACCGGCCTCGACCTATCGAAATGGCCCGCAAATCGTCTCATTCGACCGGACGACCTGCCACCTCGACCGGAAAAGGTTCGAAGCAAAACCCATGCAGGATTGCTTCGGCGTTTGTTACAGCGTGAAGAGCTTTCACTAGATGAACTCTTGCGCAGACCAGAGGTTATCAGCGCCGCACACTGGCAGGTCATCGGCACGGTGGATGATGCTGCCAAAGACATTCGCAAATGGTTTGAAGCAGGTGCGATCGACGGGTTCATAACCGCGCCGGGTGGCTCAACCGGATCAATGCGGCTAGCGCTTGATGAACTCATGCCAAGGCTTAGCGAAGAAGGATTGCTGCGTTCAGAATATTCAGGAGATACGTTCTTCGGGCATCTCACGGAGTAAGGCGGTTCTCGTACAAAAGATGGAACGGATTCTTAAAAAGACGCCTTCCAGCCGAGTTGTTTCCGATCTCTCAGGCATTCAGCATCGTAGACCGAAATCATCAGGATTGGGGTGGGAACAAGATCTGTTCCCACAAACACGATAAGGCAAACGATAGCCGCCCTGGGTATTCTCCTGACGGAACGGCGGCTAGGTTTGTGACAAATCCAGCCCGTTCGGCAGCGCGATCCAGATGACAGTCTGTGCTTTCGACGAATGACGTGACAAGTATCTTTTGCCATGTACGTCCTGGACCAGCACAAAACTGCCTGCCGGAACATGGCGGACCTCGCCATCGCTCGTCTCATAATCTACTGATCCGTCCAGCCTGACAGTTGGAACCGGCTCAGGGACTTTACGCCAAATAACCTCACGCATACCGGCCGGGATATGGGTGACCCGGATGCGGAAGGCCGGATAGCTGGCCGTTACGTCAAAGGGCGCTCTCCTCCACGACCTGCCTCCGCTCCCGAACCTGATCGGACTCAAGGCCGGCATATTGCTTCTTCCATCGATAATAGGCAATCCCAGCTCTACCTGCTTCAACGCCGCGACGATCTGCTCCGTCGAATACCATCTCTTCTTCATGGCAAATTCTCCTTCTCAAATCGGGAAAATCCACCGGAAAAATAACATTAAATCCGGACCATTTTAACACGGGCACGTCACACACTTTTCCGCGCCTGATCACATCCGGACCATCTTCAGGGCTAGCGATGCTGAATTCAACGCCCCAACATCAACGCCGTCGCAAACGAGATTTCCGATTCCATGCAATAATGTGACAGCCATCACTATTCCCTATAGCTCACCTAAATCGATCGAAGTTTTACGCCCTGTCAGTTCTCAGAACCATCCTGCTTCGCTTTTAACCGCTCATTCAATAGGAGCTTGAGCCGCGCATTTTCCGCTTCCAGCTCTTCCAGTTCTTCGTCTGTCACCGGTCCATCTTCAGTCTTGGAACTTGGCCTTTTCGCACGAAGCCGCTTTTGTGGTGATTTGCGAATGGGAGGTAAGGTGACAGTTTCATCTATCCCCTCCTCTTTCCGCTCGGGCTCCACAACAACTGGCGCTTCTTGAGGGACCTTCGGCTCTTCAGCGAACGATAATACCTCCTGAAGAGGTGCCAGTTCAACCTGCCGGATTGCCTTGTCACTCTCTTCGTCGGGATCTTTGGTCGTAACTTTGATGGATAGTCGCGTTGGCAATATAGGTTCAGGCTGCTCAGGGCTTTCACTGGCCGCCGGTCCAGCGTCTGGCATTTCGTCCGGCAAAGCCGGCTTCTTCCGCGATCGCCAGCTTTTCAATCCCGCAATAAGACGCTTACCCAGTGACTTCATCGTGATCGACCTCCCTATACCTGCCGCAACAGTACGCAGAAATGCTGTCAGCTTAAGCCTGACAACACAATAGTTTTGGCAACCATAGCTCTTACACATGTCACCAGAACGCGTGAACAGATCAGTTATGAGGCCAGCAGAGCAGTCTTAGCGACCGTTTCTCTATTGCTTTTCCAATCGTCGAAGCATTTTGAGCAACTGCCTGTTCTCCATGCGTAATCTGGCGGCCAGTTCACGTTTCAGATCGGCATTCTCTATTTCAAGAGCTGACAATTCAGCCTGAATATCAGGCTCGGCAAACACCCGAATTGCCGCTTGTTGTTTCTGCGGAGCTGATTTTTTCATACCACGTCGAACAGACGGCTTTTTCTCACTGACAACAGGATTTCCCACCATGTTTTCCGTTTGCAGCTCTTCCATTGTAAGGGGTGCTTCTTCCGGTTTCGAGGCGTCCATGTTGGAAAGTTCTTGCTCGCTCAAAGCCTCTTCAACTTGCTCGATGACCGGCTCAGTTTGCGACACAGCATTTATGGTCGTAGTCTCAGTTTTGCGTTCAATCGGCTTGGATAGATCAGGCTGGACCTGAGCGTCCATAGGAGATTGGGGCGCATCCGCTTCCACTTGTTCGGTGATCGACTTCAGATCCAGATTCCCCCACAAAGATGACGAGCCCTTGCGAGTACGCTTGTTCTTATAATCAACGACAACATTGCGGATTCGATTTTTCATCCGTGAGTAGCTTTCCCGAGGAAATTTGAAGGTACGCTCTACGCGCGTCAAAGGGCTTTTAGCAGTAGCTACATATTATGCGGCGGATTTTCAACACTCAACAGAATGTCCGACCTGATCGATATGCCCTGAAAGCAAGTTTATCTCATCTTGAACACATGATGTACACGGCCTTATTGTTACATCAACCATTGACCTGTATTTTTGACGCCTAAATGAATTTCCAAACATCGATCTGGAGAAGCATACCATGGCAGACGAAACCATTGCAGCAGTAAACGAGACACCAGTTGAGGTTAGAACCGCCGAGCCTGTAGGCATCACGAAGAAAACCCGTGCGTCACGCAAAAAAGCTGAGCCTAGGCCCGCAAAGGCGGCTACAGCACCTGCCGCTAAAACTACCAGGGCCGCAGCAAAATCAGCCTCCGTTGCAGCAGAGCCAGCCACCCGCACGGTCAAGAAATATACTCCCGCACAACGCACTTCAATTCTTGCTTCCGTTGAAAAGGCGACCAAAAGTGGCAAGACCACATTGAAAGCCGCGCTGCAGCAGTTGGAAGTCAGCGAACAGACTTATTACAACTGGAAGAACGCCGCCGGAAAAACAGCACCGGCAGCAGCAAAGGCAAAAACGACAGCGGGGGCGAGCGACGATCTAAAGGCCCTGATTGCGCTTGAAGCGGAAAACCTGAAGCTGCGCAAGGAACTCGCCGCAAAACTGCGCGCAGAAAACGAAGAACTGCGCAGACGTCTCGGACAGGCTTGAGACTAATTGCAATCGTAGTATCTGCGAAAGCGCCATCAGAACAGGTGACTTCCTACACGCCGGTCACCTGTTCGCATTTCAGTGAAAGAAATCCGGACCCGTTGCTTTCTCTTTTGAGAAGTCATCCAACACGGCCGTGAGTTATGATCGAATTCGCATTTGACTTAGATTGACGGAGCCGCCCATGCTTTTAAACGACGCTCAAGCCCAGGCGCTCTACAAAGCGATACAAGCCCTGAATGAAGGTGGCTGCCAGCTACTTACGGCTTCCTTTGACGCATTTGCCCTCGGTGAGGCAATCATTGACGTTTGCACGCACACTGATGATCGCATCGAACTGCGATCTGCAGGCAATGTACTGAAGTACACGTCGACCTATCCGCTTTCGCAGCTGCCTATCGTTTGCAAGCACTGTGATTGCTTAAGCGAAGAATGACATTGTTTTTGATTTCAGTTTTCTATCTATAAAATCTTCGTCCAGACCGCTCGACGGAGACTTAACAGAAGTCAATTAAAGAAAGCGCTTGGCCTCTAGACAGGGTCATCGTCCGATGACGGACTTTTTTGCTATTTCCAAGGCCTTCCGTGCATTGTTCTCAGCGGCCTCCTCAGTCGGTGCGGCCGACTGGATTGTGAGCCTGTCTCCGGCTTCTACGACAAAAATATTCACCCCTTTCAGGCCACCTACATTCGGAAGGCGGATAAGTCGCCCAATTGCAGGGGAGAGGTCGATTTTCTCAATCTTGAACCCGATTTTTTCGGAACTGACGTCCAGCTCTGTGAGATAACCTTCGTCCGTTCTGTTTTCTTGCCCTTGCTCGTCGACATGGCGATCGATAGCGATCATCAAATGCTGGTCGTCATCTGTTCCGCAGCAGGACATCCGAAAGTTAGTCGGTTCTTCCGCATGATGCGCGGAGGCATCGAAAATTGACCAGAACTCCTGCTTGATGGGCGTCAGCTCATGGATTTTGAAACCGTCGGCCCGCACGGGGACATTAATTCCGGCAAGTGCAATCGCGATGACGACCGCTATAAAAGTTCTATTGTTCATTCAGGGCACCATTACATTAATTTAAGCGCGGCCAAGTTAGGTCTGAACCATTGCGCTTAGACCGAACCCAAGCAAGTGGTTTCACGCCTCTTGCAGAGGTGGTTTGGCTCGCCGGGACTACCACTTTCTTGTCCGGCAGGAAGCTCATTCTCCGATTTTGGCATTGGCCTGGAGTGCTATCGTGGAGAGATTGGAACGACAGGCCCAATAATTTTATTTAACCGTTCTTCGGGCCCGATCTCTTCGGCAGTCCTATTCTTGATCAATGTAAATCCCACCGTAAGCTACGGATTGCTGGCCTATTTCAAGGCGGAGAAACGAGGACGGATGGCCTATTGGGGACGAATTATTGCGGCTGCAACCGCCACAATAGCGCTCGCAGCAATCAGTTATTACCACTTCCCGCTAGGCGTTTTGTTTCCAATCACCATCCTGCTGATGATCTACAGTGAATGGAGCAGTCGTACGCCCAAGCTATAAATACGGGGCTCACTACTGGGATGGATTTGAGAAACCAAGGCGTAAAATTTGCTATACCATTAAATTCGTAGACACCCAGCTTTGTCATTGGGGAGACCTATTGGCGGGGAACGATCTTGCCGCTTTTGTGAGCCTTCGTTGTAACCGATCATCGTCCGATGTCTCATTCAGCGCCGCATCTATGGCCTCCTGCCCGGACTTTCGCATCATCACGAGACCAAAGATTGCGGCCTCGCTTACCTTTTCGTCGTCAGTCCGCTTCAGGATGGCTACATAGGCGGAGGACAACCGTGGATCATTGTGAAAGCTACTGTTCGTAAGCCTCATTATATCAGTTATCTCATCTGGATCGTTGGAAGCCTGCAAAGCGGCAAATAACTGCTTCTCACCGGGCTCGCCGGTGGCCCGCATTGCAGATACAAGTTCGGCTCTCTCCTCAATCCTATGTGCCCGGTTGAATGCATCCGCAAGCGCACTAGCGACGCGATCGCTGCCGTCGGTCTGTTTCCTGACTTTACCGGCGGCGAGGCTCAATTCGACTTCTGTTCGGGCGGAAGCGAGATCTTTCAAGGCAGATTCCAGCAAAGCGTCATTTTTTAAGCCCGCCTTCCCGAGTGTTCGCGCAGCCGACTGACGTGCGCCAGCGTTGTCAGATTTAAGCAAATCCTGCATTTTGGCAATCGACCGTTCACTGAGGTCCGTATCGGCGAGCAAATGTGCCAGATCTCCGCTGAACCTGTCATTGGTGCTGGCGTAGAATGCGTTGTGTACAAGAGGTAGAGCCTCTTCCCCCTGATAGACGATTGCTGCCGAAGTGGTGGCTCGCAAGGCTTCGTTTTCCGTTCGCTCCAGCAGGGCGAGTAATCCCGGACCGAATTCGGCGGGATGAGGAGCTACAACGGTGAAATTGGCAAGATTGGCTTCAAGTTGCAGGTTTCTCGTTTCAAAAAGAAGTCTTCCGATAAGAGAGACTAGTTCAGGCGGCAACTCGATTGGCTCTCGCTTGAATTTCATCGGACCAATAATTCCGGCAAGGAGATAGGTGACCTCGATACGCTCATCGTCGTCCTTGGCTGCAGCTAGACGTTTTGTCAGACTCGGCAACGCGTTAGGGCCAAGTGCAATGATGCTGCGCGTTGCAGCAAAATATGCATCTTCGCTTTGGGCAGACGCCATCGCATCAAAAGCGTTCTGAACAGACGTTTCAACTGTGTCAGCCCAGGACGGAGCACTCGCCGATAGAAATATCGCAATCAGACAAGCGGTTGAGAAGGGGGTCTTCATAGTTTTTGGGCATTCCTGAATTTGAGTTTCCGAGAGCGGCGATGTGTAGCAAAAATTTCTGCAATCAATTCTGTGGTCCTGAAGGTGGAGCTTTATGTTCGTTGCGCGGCCACAAGGCGATGAACCAGAACAGCCCTGCGACAACGGCGCTGTGAGCTGCCATCGCTGCAAAGCCAAGAATGATCGGCGACGGGCGCCCGTGATATCCGCCATCAAACGCGACCATCACACAGCGCACGAATAACCCAAGTCCGGCACCGCCAAGGAGCACAGCCCTTAAGCTCAGCCACCCAAGATATCGGGCAACGAAGAATCCAGGTATTCCGAACATCAATGCGAGTGGATAGCTGAACATAATGATCGGGAAGCCGTGAAAGCCTCCCATGAGGATCATGTTCAGTACGCCCGATGCAAGAGGTGACAAAGCAAATCCCAGTATGATCCTTGCGGTACCTGTCACGCGCCCACCCCGAAGCATTCGTCCAGCAGCGATCTGAAAGCCAGCAGGACTGTGACGCAAACGATCAGCATCCCGCCACTGGGAATGAACGAAAAAGATGTAGCCTGTCTCAGAATGCCCATTCCTATACATACCAGGAATTGAACGCCGGCGACCGCAACTAGGATCGATCTGATTTCGCCGCACGCTATCTCAGGCTGGGTGATTGAAATGAGCCGGTGATAGCCGTAGACGAAAAGCGGGATGAGGATGGCGGACAATGCCAGAGCCCCCAGGTTCAGCAGCCAGGGCGTGTCGGAAAACAATTCCGGGGTGAAGATCAGCGGGACGATGAACAGATAGCCGGCAACGGTACTGGCGAGAAATGGTGGCCAGAGCAGAACCGTCAGCGAAAGTTTTGGCGCTGCTTCACCACCCTTTCCTGATAACAGTGCATTGGCGACAACGATCATCCAAACGGCCAGAAGGATGACAGGGGTGGCGATCAGCCAGTCCATGGCGGAAACCGCGCCAAAGCGCGTCAGTTCGATTGATGTGACGAGATCAAGCGGTAACGCGCCGAGAAGCGGGATCGCCAGAAGCAACCAGACGCCATTACCCAAATTGGGGAAGCGCGCGATGTCGTTTAGCCAGATCAGCACCGCGGTTGTGCCGACGAATGACACGATTCCGACACTCGTCGCTCCAGGAAATCCCTCCACGAGGTCCATGGCCGCCAGCGCGCTCATCATGCCGTATGCCTGGATGGCAGTAAAAAGGAGGACAATGGACTTGATGACTACGCTAATCCGAAAAGCATTTCCCGAAGAGGCAATCTGACAACGCGCCAAAGAGGGGAAAATCAGTTTCGCAATTTCCACATGGGCAAGCACAGTGAAGAGCGGCATGACCCCAAGCGCGAAGATTGAGAAACGCGCCAGCGCTCCGTTAGGAGAGTAAATCGCCTGCTCGGCCAGTACAGACGTATCGATACCAGGCAAGGGGATTTGCGAGGCGACAAGAACGACGATGACTGCTGCTGTGACCGGTACAACTGATTGCCATAACAAGGTCGCCGATCTATCTGGCGGTAGAGAATCAATACTCATACAGATTAGCTTACTCAATACTCGCCACATCTCAAAATTGGCCAGAATGTGCGAAAAGCCAGACGATCATTCTAGGTCGATATCTGCTTTGCCGAGCCATATGTGCTGGATTATTGTTAAACGTCATTAACATCGTTCGGCAGAAATTGGCGTTTGTTTTTTCCAGTTCCCCATCTTACTTTGGAGATCAGTCAATTTCGTCATGGATAGCGATTCAGGATATTGCAAGACCCTGCAATATCGGCCGCTTCACAATGAAGGATGGGACAATTGATGGAAGGAAATGAATGTCGAAACTATTGAGACCTTTCGTTTCTCTGGCAGTTTTTGGCGTTCTCGCTGTCACTCCAGTTTTAGCCCAGGAACAGCAGGAAAGCATCGTCTTATCCGTTTCACCGAAAATGGTACGGTGGGCCGACGTCTATAAAGTACGTCCGGAGCGAGCAGATGATCCTTATTATCATGTACGGGTCATTGAGAGGCAAAAAGGCTGGAAAGTCTGGCAGTTCAATGAGCTGGCCTTTCATATGGCCGTAACCCCGAAAGCGCTGCAGGCGAGCCGCATCGACAAGAAGGTGAAAATCTACAGTTATAAGGACGTGGAGATTCGTAGCGCGTATCATCGGTGGCTGGATGAGCCCGCAACACGGTCCGAAGTTCCCGTTTGCGATGTTGATATTCTAAGTTGCATTAAAAAACTACCACCGCAATAAACGAGGAGCCGTCCATGCAAGGTTTGATCTATGGCGCGGTTTTATCCGCATTGCTCTGCAGTTCGGCGACCGCCGAAGATACTGGCGGCGTTGCCTTTCAGAATAGACTGGCAGCATGCGTGACGGTCAAAGCCGCAGAAACTGAGACGATAACGAACCTCGTTTCGGTCAGAACCAGTTTTCAATTATACAAGCCAATTGGTGACTGCGGATGTTTCTCGGCGCGGGCAGCCTATATTAGCAGCGTCAATATAGGAGGCGCGCGAGAAGTATTGCAGCAAGGCGTTATCGTGATCAATAAGAATGCAACAAAGTCTCTTGTTCTTGCGAGCGAACCTGGACTGGCCGCCAATCGGGAAATCCAGATCCAGTTGACTTGCGCAAGTCCAACATAGGTCAAAGCTTTCGCCACTTACTTTCAATACTGCGCCGAAAAGGATCTGACGATGCTCAGAAAATTTGTTCTCCTGGCGATTTTTATAGCGACGACGTTTGGGGCTAGCGGGATGATTAACGGCTGGCCAAAAACTGCGATAGTGAGGTGCACCCCGAGTAGCCAAAGAAATTGTCACTAATTGACGCTGGATACGATCCCTGCAATTATTTGAATCGGATATTTTCAATTCACAGGTTGATCATATGATTCGGCTGGCTGAGGCTCCGAGTGCAAAGTTCGGTTTATAGGCTCAGGATTGTATAATGCTAAAGTGACGTGCCAGTTTCGAAAACAAATACAGAAAAATGACCAGAGGATTAAACCTCTGGCCATTATCCTACTGCTATACTCTCTATCGAGAGTTAATGGTCCAGAAATCCTGCCAATCCTGTAGCTTCGAATAGTCGCTTTCAGCAGTCTCGGAATGTGGAACATAGAGTTGGTCGATGACGTTAACGATGCCGGAAACTTCGCTTTCCGGAATCTTCGCTCCCTTGCTCGATGAGATCTTTCCGTCGGCCAGCTGCGGCGCCATGCCCTCTTCCGTCATCATGTAATGCACGAAGAGCTTCGATGCATTCGGGCTTTTCGTACCAGATGCGATAACGGCAACGCGTGGTGTCAGCTGTCCGGCCCAGGGCTTCATGCCCGCGCAAATGCCCATCGTGTAGCCATTCTTCTTGGCGTCACGGAAGATTGAGGTGCTGAGGAAGCCCATAAATGGCTTTTCCTGCCCCTTTGCACCGATGATCGGACCGACTTCCGTATCGCTGCGTGTAACGCTCGGACGGTTCTTGGCGAAGCGCTTGACCCATTCGGCAGTCGCGCTTGCTTCCTCGGTTTTCAGTGGCTCACCCAAGAACTCTTCATATGCCTTGCGCATGGCTTCATCATCATGCTCGGCAATCTGATTGAACCAGAACATGGTTTCGTTGCGCAGAAGCGGATCAGGAATAGCAATGCGGCCCTTCCATTCTTCCGTGGTCAACGCCCAGATATTGTCGATCGGGCACTTATCGCCATGAACATCAGAGTTATAAGCCCACACCCATGGATTGAGACTGGTAATGGCTGGGTTCTGATATTCCGCCGGCACCTGATCCTTGAGATCGACGGGAAGCCAGCTGAGACCTGCGCCCTGAACGATGATTTCCGACGTAACTGATGGTAGATTGCTCATGTTGAAGACGTCCGTGCGAACATTGTTCGCGGCCGCTTCACGCAGAATGACCTGCTCCTGGTTCTGGCCGTTCATCTTCACGCCTGTAGCCTTGACACCGTATTTTGCGGTGAAGGCTTCAGCCATGGTGACGATCTTGCCAGTGGCATCCACAACGGTAATGCCAGGCTCTTTCTTGGCCGCTTCAATCAGTGCGTCGAGCGAATAATCTGCATCCTTGATACCGATTTCAGCGACAGGCTCTGCGAAGGCAGCTGTGCTTGCCAGAAGTGCGGCACTCAATGAAAGGGCCGCATATTTGCGAAGGGTTGAACTCATTATTTCCTCCAAAGTTGATAGTTATTGTTTGAAAGCGAAAGCATCGACGCGCATTCGATACGCCTCTTTTCAGTCGCTGATGCGCTTGCCTTCTCTGTCGAACACATGGACGTGACTGCGTTCGACATGGAACCAGATTTCATCGCCAGCCTTCTGGGCTGGAGCATCTGCGACGATTGCAAAAAACTGCTCGCCATGAACTGACATTTCGACGATCCAGCTACCGCCGGTGGGCACGATATCGACCACTTTGGCCACACATCCCTGCTCAACAGGCGTATCGCTGAGTGGCACGGATTCCGGCCGGATACCGACGGAACCGACATTGCTTGCCGCAATGCTCTGCGCCTTGAGGTAATCGCGTGCCCATGTCGCCAACGCGCCGTTATTGCTGTCATTAAGCTCGATGATATTGATCGGCAGATTGCCGATGAATTCAGCCACAAAGCGATTGGCCGGCCGCTCGTAAATGTCGTCAGGCGTGCCGAGCTGTTGCAACTCGCCTTCGCTCATCACCGCAATCGTGGTTGCCAATGTCATGGCCTCCCACTGGTCGTGGGTTACGAATACGACCGTCGACCCCATCTCCTGATGAATACGCTTGAGTTCCGCACGCATTTCGAGACGCAGTTTCGCATCGAGATTGGAAAGTGGTTCATCGAGCAAAATAATATCGGGCTTAAGCGCCAGCATACGCGCAAGCGCTACGCGCTGCTGCTGACCGCCAGACATCTGCGCTGGCAAACGGTCGCGATAACGCTCAATGCCAAGCTTCTGCAGAACGTCATCGATAATACGCTGACGCTCAGCCTTGGCTACCTTATGCAACTTCAAGCCGAACTCGACATTCTGTTCGACCGTCATATGCGGCCAAAGGGCATAGTTCTGGAACACCAGCCCCATGCCACGCTTTTCTGGTGGTACATAAATGCCGTCATCCACCGATACGATCTTCTGACCATCAACGAGGATCTGACCTTCGGTTGGATATTCAAGACCCGCAATCATGCGGAGCGTCGTCGTCTTGCCGCAGCCCGAAGGTCCAAGCAGGCAGAGAAACTCCGACTTTGGAATTTCGAGTGAAAGCTTTTCAATTGCGGCGCGGGCGGCTTTGCCGTAGCTCTTTCTGACATCGCGAATAGTAATGCTCGACATTATTTGCCTCCCAATCCGTCAGACAATTTGCTGTTGGTGAGTTTTTGAACGATGACCGTGCCGCCAAAGGCGATGACGCAGATCATCAAAACGACTGCATTCGCGGCCTGGCTATAGCTGTAGTCGACGAGGCGCAATGCATAGGTGGTGAGAACATCCGTGCCCGGCACAGCCAGCACGACGACGAGGCTCAAGCCTTTGATGCCGGAGATAAACGGCAGCAGAATACCAGAAACCAGAGAGCCTTTCTGGATCGGCGCGACAATCGAAACCAGACGACGCCAGAAACCGGCACCCACGATCTGGGCCGCTTCTTCAGGCGCTTTGCCAAGCTGCATCATTGCAGAGATACCCGCGCGCGATGCGAATGGCATCTGATCGGCAAGGATCGCGAGAACCAGCAGGATCGGCGTTCCGTAAAGGGGCGGGAAGCGGACCACGCTGCACTGCAAACATCGTGAGATAGGCCGCAGCAAAGGCAATGCCCGGAACCAGATAAGGCAGGAATGTCACCTGACGCAGGAACGTGCCAACAAGCGAAACAGGCGTGCGAGCCACGACATAGCCGACCAGAAGACCAAGCAGACCTGCACCCAAAGCAGCCGAGCCGACGATCCACAACGTGTTCCAGGTCGCTTTCCAGAACTCGCCTGTCAAGAGGATGCCATTGCTCATCGCGGTGGTGTTAAGATCGGTGCTGAACTGCCCCCCATTTCGACCGGACAGTCGGCATAAGCAGAAAGGCTCAAGCACAGGCTTGGGTATAGGCTTATGTCTAACGAGTATCGACACGTTGAATTGCTGACGGGTGATGTTCGCCGCAGGCGGTGGACAACCGAGCAAAAGCTGACAATCATTGAGCAGAGTTTCGAACCAGGCGAGACGGTATCGTCCACCGCTCGCCGCCATGGCGTCGCGCCCAATCTGCTTTATCGGTGGCGCAGGCTCTTGAGCGAGGGAGGTGCTGCAGCTGTGGATTCTGACGAGCCGGTGGTCGGCAATTCGGAAGTGAAGAAGCTGGAAGATCGCGTCCGCGAGCTGGAGCGCATGCTCGGCCGCAAGACGATGGAGGTCGAAATCCTTCGGGAAGCCTTGTCCAAAGCAGACTCAAAAAAACGGATATCGCGGCCGATCTTGTTGCCGAAGGACGGTTCGCGATGAAGGCCGTCGCAGACACGCTGGGCGTATCCCGTTCCAACCTCAACGAGCGGCTGAAAGGCAGATCGAAGCCGCGCGGCTCCTATCACAAGGCCGAGGATGCAGAGCTTTTGCCCATCATTCGCAGGCTGGTAGATCAAAGGCCAACCTATGGCTATCGGCGGATCGCCGCGCTCCTCAATCGCGAAAGGCGAGCCGCCGATAAGCCTGTCATCAACGCCAAACGGGTCCATCGCATCATGGGCAACCACGCCATGCTGCTGGAAAAGCACACAGCCGTTCGCAAGGGCCGCCTCCACGATGGCAAGGTCATGGTCATGCGCTCCAACCTGCGCTGGTGCTCGGATGGGCTGGAGTTCACCTGCTGGAACGGCGAGGTCATCCGTCTCGCCTTCATCATCGACGCCTTCGACCGCGAGATCATTGCCTGGACGGCGGTCGCCAACGCGGGCATCTCCGGCTCAGACGTGCGCGACATGATGCTGGAGGCGGTCGAGAAACGCTTCAATGGAACCAGAGCCCCACATGCAATCGAGCATCTCTCGGACAACGGCTCTGCTTACACCGCGAGGGACACGAGGCTGTTTGCGCAAGCACTCAATCTGACACCCTGCTTCACGCCGGTCGCCAGCCCGCAGTCGAACGGCATGTCGGAGGCCTTCGTCAAAACCCTGAAGCGGGATTATATTCGCATCGCAGCACTACCGGACGCAGAAACAGCGCTCCAGTTCATCGACGGATGGATCGAGGACTATAATGAAATCCATCCACATTCCGCGCTCAAGATGGCTTCCCCTCGGCAGTTCATCAGGGCTAAATCAAACTAGCCGACCTGTCCGGTGAAATGGGGAGCACTCCAGGTGCCGATCCAGAAATCCAGCGTGAAATTATCCAGCGTGAAAACGCCCGGCACACGCATAACCGTCGTCAGCAAAAGCGCCATCAACGGAATGAACGCGCTGACAACGAACATGAGTGCGGCGAAGCTGAATGCAGGTACACGGAAGCGCCCAAGGTCTGTCTCACGGTTCATCGAGCCCTTATTGCCAATAGTGACGAAACGGCGCGCTTCCTTGAGCAGATACATATCGAGGAAGATTGAAATGCTACCAAGCACGACAATGGTTGCCGCAAGAACGGCACTCATGCCAGTCTGACTGGTTGAAATTGCACGGAAAAGAGACGTCGCCAGAACGTCAAAACCAACCGGCACGCCAAGAATATAGGCAACACCAAAGTCGCCGAGGCATTTGGCGAAGATCAGCGTTGAAGCCGACACAAGCGAGGGCAGCATCAATGGAAGAATGATGCGGCGCGCAATCAGCAATTTGCCTGCGCCCATGACACGGGCTGAATCTTCAAGCGTGGAATCAAACTGCCGCAACGCATTGCCGAAAAGCAGGATCACGAATGGCGTATAGTGCATGGCCAGGATGATCGTGATTGGCAACATGCCGTAAGCAAGCCAATCAGGTGGCGAGAAGCCCAAAGCTTCCATCCAGCTTGGCTGACCACCGGTGGTGCGGTTTTTAAACAGGGTCAGCCAAGCCAGTGCGAAGGTCCACGAAGGCAGCATGTAAGGAACGATCAATGCTGTCGAGAACCACTTCTTGCCCGGCAAATTTGTGCGACTCAAAAGCCATGCGAGTGGAATGCCTGTGACAAGCGCAAAGGCAATCGAACCAAGTGCGATGATTGCTGTGTTCCAAAGCGGACGCCAGAACACATCGGTCGAAATCGCCGAGAAGAACGCACGGTTGAGATAATAAAAGGTCAATTCACCAATCTGCTGGCCCGAGCGTGCCCGATCAGCAAATTGGACAATCACTGCATCTGACAAAAGCAGCACGATTGGCGCTGCAATCAGATAGGCAAAAACGATTGCCAGCATAACCCCGATCAGTGTCGTGGGGTCTGCATTATAGACCTTATATTTGTAGGGTAGTTGCTTGTAAAAACTCATTATTTTATCCACTTTGAGCCGAAGAGACTCCGACCGAAACCCAATCGGGTTGCAGTTAACTGTGTTCTGGCTTGCTGCGGGAGCTGGCACTCAGAGAAATGCCATGCGAATTGATCGCTTGCTGCGAAGCGAATTATGGAGGCGGTGCGCCAGCCTTCTCGCTCACCTCACGCACCACGGACCACGCGGCTGCATAATCTATGGGAATGAAGTGATCGTCGCCCTGAAACTCGGCTCTCATTTCAGGCGTGAATGTGAAATTGAAGAAGCAGCGCTTCATCTCCGCCACGAGCGACGGCGCAAGATTGTGAGCATAAGCAAATGAAGAGGTCGGAAACAGATCGCTCTGATAGATCAGACGAACGGCATCACGCTTCACAAGCCCCCGCTCGATCATGCGTTCAAGTACATCGGAGGCAACAGCCGCCATATCGTAATCACCGGCGACAACACCGAGGATCGATTTATCGTGTCCGCCCGACATGATAGGCGCATAGTCCTGCCCCGGCGTGAGACCTTCTTTTGGAAAGAGAGCGCGTGGCGCGACATTGCCAGAATTTGAGAACAATGATGCATGGGCGACGCGATGCCCTTTAAGATCACCCAATTTTTCATAGGGCGAGCCCGCGCGCACGACCGCGACCAGCCTATAGCCGCGCATCTGATCGCCAGTGCCTTTGGCGGCAAAAGGAACCGCACCTGCACGATTGACCGCCTCAATTGTCGGCCCTGTAGAGAAGCCCGCAAAATGCAGGCGTCCTGAACGCATCGCCTCAACTTCATCAGCACTGGACTGAATCGGATAATAAACGATCTGCCGTCCAAGGCAGGCTTCAAGATGCTGGGTGAACGGCTTAAAGAGCCGAGCATAAACCGCCGGGTCTTCGATGGGCGAATAAGCCCATACGAGTGTTTGCGGATCACGCCATTGGGAAGCGTCTTTGGGAGTATCTGCGACAAGGTCGCGGTTCTCGTCGCAATAACGCTCATCCAGCGCACCGCGATAAGCGCAAGCAGCATCAGCAGCATTCGCATAAGCGATGCACAGCTGAAGCCCAAACAAGGTCATGCCGATACGACATGCCAACCCGCGCCAGAACATTTTTTCCTCCCTGGACACTTGCTATGATACAAGTGCCGCAGCCTCATCCAGTATTTTCTCAGATACTAGCAATTCTAACTGTCAGAATCCTGTCGTCCCGAAAACCTTGAATAGAATCGTCGAACACAACATGCGTATCCTTCTTGTAGAAGACACAATCGATATTGCGTTTGCTATTGCTTCAAAGCTTGAAAAGGAAGGCCACTCTGTCACGACTGCCTATGATGGTGTGCAGGGGGAAGATCTGGCTGTGAATGGCTCCTTTGATCTGATCGTACTCGACATCAACCTTCCGGGACGTGACGGTTTTGCCATCCTGCGCAGTATGCGAGAACAATCCTTGTCATGCCCGGTATTGGTGATCACCGCTCGCAATCAGATTGCCGACAAGATCGATCTTCTCGAGCTTGGCGCTGATGATTATCTGGTAAAGCCCTTCGATCTCAGGGAGCTTTTTGCCCGTATCAGAGCCGTCGCAAGACGGCATATGGGCGTGGCACAGCCGGTTTTGCGGATCGGCGAATTATCGATCAACCTAACACAAAGATCAGTGATGCAGGGTGACGGGCCACTGGATTTCGGGCGGCGGGAATTCGACGTTCTGGAAATGCTTGCCACCCGTTTCAATGTCACGGTTCCAAAAGATATGCTGGTTCTGAAACTGTTTGGCCATGAAGATACCGGCACACCCAATGCTATCGAACTGCTGGTTTCACGCGTGCGGAAGAAGCTCGAGCACAGCACAGTTGAGATTGTTACACAACGCGGCGTGGGTTATTTGCTCCGGCTTAAAGCGCCGCAGCTCTGATGGTCAAAGGAGCCGCAAACAGGGAATATTCGATCCAGCGCCGCATTTTGGTGGGCAGTGGATTAACGCTGCTTGCCGTCACCGTTCTGCTCTTCTTTCTTGGTCGCTGGTATGCGCATCGTGCAGCCGATGAAGCATTCGACCGTGTTCTTGGAGCGGCGGCCCTATCGATCGCAGACACGATAACTCTGCAGGATGGTGCGCTCAGCGTCGATCTTCCACACTCGGCCTTTTCCATTCTGGGCACTTCGCGCCTCAATCGCATTTTCTATCGTATCGTAGCACCCGATGGCAGCCTCCTGACCGGTTCGCCTATTCTCGGGCTCGAAATTCCGCATGGCAACAATAGCCGCATTCGCCTCAGCGACAGTGTTTATCGCGGTGAAAAAGTACGAATTGCTGCAGTCGCACGCTATCACAGCGACGCAAGAGGCGGCGGCTGGGTCGATGTTCTGGTGGGTGAAACGCGCGAAGCGCGGAGGCAGCTAACCTTGCAACTAAGCCTCAACACTCTCTTGCCTGCGCTTGGAGTGGCTTTGCTCGCACTGGTCCTTATCTGGCTCGCAATCCGGTTTGCATTCAGACCGCTGCGAACGGTTGAGTTTGATCTGCGCCAGCGCTCCTCATCCGACCTTAACCCGGTTGCCGGTCCTATTCCCAAGGAAGTCAGCGCACTTGTCACAGCGCTCAATGATTTCATGGGGCGGCTGAACGATGTGCTTGCCGGATTAAAGCTGGTCACAGCCGATGCAGCACATCAGATGCGCACGCCACTTACCGCCTTGCGTGCCCTGACCGAACTGTCATTCGAAGAAACTGATCCAGACCGGCAAAAGGAAATCCTTGCCCGTGTCCATACCAACTCCATAAGCGCAAGTCTTCTCGCAAATCAGCTTTTATCTGAGGCGACGACGCTGCACAGTATTCAATCGCGAAGGCTCGAAACGCTCGATCTACGGCAGGTTACACAGGAAGCAGTCCGAAGACTGCGCGCTGAAGGCAGTTATTTCGATCTGCAACAAACCATCAGCTTTGATATGCCCGATGAGCCGCTCTATATGAGTGGCGAAGCCATCAGCCTCAGAGAAATGATCCGCAATATCGTCGAAAACGCACTTATTCATGCGCCCGGCCCTGTTACTATCAGCCTTAGCCAGAATGGAGCTACGATCACCCTTGGTGTTCATGACAGAGGCGCAGGGCTTGCGACCGACATGAAAGACCGTGTCTTCGAACGCTTCGTCCGAGCAAATCAATCAAAGCCCGGTTCCGGCCTTGGTTTGTCGATAGCAAAAATGGTTGCGGAAGCGTTGGGCGGCCAGATTAAACTGCGCGACCGCGAAGGTGGTGGAACAAGCGTGCTGGTGACATTGCCCGCAACGACACCGGAGCCGCGCGCATGAAATGCATTATCCTGCAATTCTGTGCCGTTCTGATATTGATTGTTCCTTCATGGCATAACACGCATGCGCAAAATGACCCGGTCTCAAAACCCGAATTTCAGATTGTCGGCGACATCGCACCCGGAACCATAGCCCCCGTACAGGCTGGTCTTGCCCGTCAATTGCTCGGTGTGAACATTGCTTATCGGCAGATCAGACCGGGTGAATGGACTTTGCGGCTTCTTGCTGGCGCTAAAGAAGCGAGCACCGCCGATCTCGTTATCCTTTCGACGCCCGATCTTGCGGTACTCATCGCCAATGAAGGTGGCGCGCAACCAAAAAATGGAATTGTTCGCAATGCAGGTTTAGCACCACAAGCTCATTGGCGTAGCGAATTGTTCAGCATCGGTTTCGATCCAGCGGTGAGCGTTGTCAGACGTCGCGCGCTCGACAATGAACTGCCAACGACACGCATTGAACTTGCACGATTGTTAGAGCAAAACGCACCGCGTTTTCAACGGCGCGTCGGCGTCGTCAATATCGGCATTGATAATGTCAGCTATACGCTGGCGGCTCAGGATTCGATCCGCTCTCCATTATTCTGGCGTATTGTCCGCGCCTTCGGCGCATCGCAAGCGCGTATTTTCGACACGAGTGAAGAGCTATTACAGGCATTGTCGGCTGGCAGCATCGATCTTGCCTATAACGTGTCGTTGTCAGACGTGAGCAAATGGCAATATGACGCACGGGATTTTACAGTGATCATACCACAGGATTACGTCGTCGCTCTACCCTGGACCGCGCTCATCCCAGACCGAAGTAGACACGCAAACATTGCCGAACAGGCAATCACATATCTTCTGTCTTCTAACGGTCAGGCGATCCTTCAACAAACTGGTCTTGTATCGGAAACGAGCCCTTCGGATGTAGCATCGCTGCAACCTGTCGAGCTTGGGCCGGAGCTTCTGGTTTATCTGGATGGATTAAAACGAAGCCGCTTTCTCGACACTTGGTTTCAACTCACTGTTCATGAGTAACAACACCAGTCAACAAATCCTGACAATGACTTATCCGGGTTAGGAGTATTACTCCTTCGTCTTTCGAATGGATAGCAAGAACACCGTCACCCTCTTGCCATCGGGACGAAAATCGAGGGTGTTGGGGGCCTCCAAACCTCCATACTGGCTTGTCAGCTCGTACAATCTGAATCCCACTGAAAATTCAGAAAGTTGGACAGATTAATTGGTTGGCACTCCGTCTTTGATCTAAAGACACAGGTAAGATGCTCTGGTCCGACCAAAGGCGAACCGCTTAATTTCCAGGTTGCCAGTCAAAAATGCAGCTGTCGCCGGAGTGCCTCTCCGACGAACATAAATTAATCTCGATTTCGCTAAATTACCATTATCTTGATCCAGGAAACAACAAATCGAGAAATCTTGCGGCAGTCGGTTGGGGCTCATGATTAGCAAGCCCCGGACGCTCATTGGCTTCAACGAAGATATAATCCGGGTTTTTGGGTTGCTTGACCATGAAATCGATCCCGACAACGGGAATACCGATTGCCCGGGCAGCCTTACAGGCAGCATCAACAAGGTCTCTATGAACAGTAGCTGTAACGTCGTGGATCGTACCGCCTGTATGAAGATTGGCCGCCTTGCGGACCGTAATTTCGCGATGATCCTCCAAAACAGAATCGAGCGACAGACCTTGTTCCTCCAGGCATCTTTTCGTTTCAGCATCTACAGGAATACGGCTTTCTCCGCCTGTCGCCGCAGCGCGTCTGCGGGATTGTATCTCGATAAGCTTGCGGATTGTTGCTTTGCCATCGCCGACCACCCGTGGCGGGCGGCGAACCGCAGCTGCAACGAGCTGGTAGTCTATTATCACCAGCCGAAGGTCCTCGCCTTCAAAACACGCCTCCAGCAGCACACGGTCGCACACGGTTCGCGCCTGTTTGATCGCCGTTCGCAGGTCTTTCATGGTCGAAATCCCGACGGAAATGCCTCTTCCCTGTTCGCCCCGGGCTGGTTTCACCACCAGCTTGCCGTGATGCTTTAGAAAATCTTCCAGCGCACCGTCATTCGCTTCGGCGGCAATCTGCTCCGGCACTGTCAAACCCGCCTTCTCGACGACACGCCGCGTCACGGCCTTGTCGTCACAGATCGACATTGCGACACCAGATGTCATTTCAGATAGGCTCTCACGACAATGAACCGAGCGTCCGCCATAGGAGAGACGGAAAAAGCCACCATCGGCATCGGTCACTTCAACCTGAACACCACGGCGCACCGCTTCATCAATAATGATGCGGGCATAGGGATTGAGCGCGTCAAAGGATTCCAGATGTGAGGCGAAGAACTTCTCATTTATTGCGTTCTTGCGCTTGATCGCGAAGAGCGGAACACGGCGAAACCTCAGCTTTTCATAGAGCCTTATAGCATTCTCATTGTCGTGCAGAACCGATAGATCGATATGGCTCAAACCACGAGCCTGAAAATGCTCGGCAAGTTTACGCACCAGTTTTTCGCCAATACCGGGCTGTCGTGCTTGCGGATGGACCGCAAGACACCAGAGCGAAGCACTGCGATCAGGATCGTCGAAAAGACGCTGATGATCGATACCCGTCACAGTGCCAACAATTTCGCCGGTAGCATCGTCCTGAGCCACAAAATAGGTAACAGCACGGTTGTCTCGCTCCGATGAGAAAAAGTCGGGACGCAGTTGAACCATGCCACAGGCCGCATAGACGGCGTTGATGCCTTCCGCGTCCACTTCGGAGACTGCACGACGGATGGTTATGCCGCGTGTCCGCCGCCCGCCCGGGCGATAGGTAGCAAGTTCAATCCGATACGTATGCGACGGATCGAGAAATATCTCGTGTGGTGCGAGCGACAGCAGCACATGAGGATCGCTGACGTAAAAGACGATATCGCGGCTTGCTGGTGCTTCCGCCCGCAAAGCTTCCACAATGGCCTCATTGGTTTCGAAGGTCTGCGCGAAGAGCAGCCGACCCCAGCCACAATCGACAAACACATCCTGCTTGCGATCTCCGCTTCCCGTCTTGTCGTGGCCATGCGCATGTTCCTGATAAAAGCCAGCGCTTTCAGGCGTACGCAAGCGCGTTAGACGGTGCGAAAAGGCTTTGCGACCTTTCGCTTTCTGCCGGGTCATATCCACCTCACCGGTTTTCCGCATTTCATGCCTCCTGCGTTTGCAGCCACATTTCAAGGAGGCCAACCTGCCAAAGCTCCGAACCGCGCAACGGCGTTATGTGTTCGGACGGTTTTGCAAACAGGCGTTCAAGATAATCGCGTTGGAAAAGTCCGCGCTCCCTCGCCTTTTGTGAAGAGAGGGCATCTCGCAACATATCGAGATAAGGGCCATCGATGTATTTGAGCTGCGGAACCGGGAAATATCCCTTCTTGCGGTCGATCACTTCGCTTGGAACGACCTTCCTCGCCACATCCTTGAGGATACCCTTGCCGCCGTCACGCAGTTTTTCCTCCGGCGGAATGCGGGCGGCAAGCTCGACCAGCTCATGATCCAGAAACGGCACCCGCGCTTCAAGCCCCCAGGCCATCGTCATGTTGTCCACGCGCTTGACCGGATCGTCCACGAGCATCACATTCGTATCGAGCCGCAGCGCACGGTCGACAGGCGTATCCGCTCCATCCTGCAGCAGATGTTCTTCCAGAAGGTCCTGACTGTAATCACGTTCCGGCATCCATTCCGGCGATAGCTGCGTGACGAGAACGTCGTGCGAGCGGTCACGGAACCCTTTGGCATAGTCGCTGACGACATCGTTGGAATCGACTAGCGGTGGATACCAGTGATAGCCGCCGAACCCTTCATCCGCGCCCTGTCCCGACTGGACAACCTTGATATGCTTCGAAACTTCCTTGGAAAGAAGGTAGAAGCCGACATTATCATAGGACACCATTGGTTCGGACATTGCCGCGATCGTTCCCGGCAAGGCGTCCATGAGGTCTGCAGAAGGCACAAAGATCTTATGATGTTCGGTCCCGAAATGCTCGGCGATCAGATCGGAATAGACAAATTCGTCGCCTTTTTCCCCGTTTGCTTCCTCAAAACCAACTGAAAAACTCATCAGGCCCGATTGACCTGCCTCAGCCAGCAGACCGACGATCAGGCTTGAATCCACCCCTCCGGATAAAAGCACGCCGACCGGCACGTCGGAAATCATCCGGCGCTTGACAGCGACACGCAGCATGGCGAGCAATTGCTCCTGCCATTCCTCGCGGCTCAACGCGCCGTCGCCGGGTAGACGACGATAAGGCGCCTGCCAATAGACGCGGTCAGCAAAACGTCCATTCGGTTCATAGACACGGATTGTCGCCGGGGGGAGCTTTCGAACACCATTATAGATCGTGCGTGGTGGCGGCACCACGGCATGAAAACTCATGTAATTGTGCAAGGCCGCGCGGTCTATCGAGGTGTCGATGCCGCCTGCCTTAACCAGAGCAGGCAAAGAAGAGGCGAACCGCAAGGCACCGGCCACCTCGGCGATATAGAGCGGCTTGATGCCGAAGCGATCACGCGCCAGGATAACCCTGCCGGTATCGCGTTCGTGAATGGCGAAAGCAAACATGCCAAGAAAACGCGTAACGCAGCTTTCGCCCCATGCATGCCATGCCTTGAGAATGACTTCTGTGTCACCGTCGGAGAAGAACTTGTAGCCCTTCTGTTCCAGCTCTGTGCGCAATTCGCGGAAATTATAGATGCAGCCATTGAAAACAAGCGTCAAACCGAGGTCGGCGTCGATCATCGGTTGCTGCGATTTTTCGGAAAGATCAAGGATTCTCAATCTTCGATGCCCGAAGCCGATATTGCCCCGGACCACAATCCCGGATGCATCGGGCCCGCGAGGACTGAGTACATCCGCCATTTTCGAGACTGCCGAAACTGACGGGGAACGACCGTCAAACCTGACTTCTCCGCAAATACCACACATAAAAAGGGTCGAAACCTCCATTATCAGTCATAAACAAATGAGGCCGTCGCATCTTTCATGGCGACGGCCTGCATAATTGCAAATGCGGGAGCGCCGGGATGGTTCCCAACTTTTTAGTTTCCGTTATGCGATCTTTCGGACCGTTTCCGCTTTGGAAAGCATATAGTTTTCGGCGGAAACCATATGTTCAAACGCGATGAGTCGCGCATCTTCGCTGCGATTTTCGACAAGCGCCGCCAGCAATCGATGCTGAAAGATGAGCCCTTCTTCACGCGAGGCTGGCGTGGGGTCCGCATAAATTGCGCGTGCGATTGGCAGGCTTCGCAGCAGGTTATGGGTCAATCCGCAGATGAAGCCGAGCAGGCGGTCCGGACAAAGTTGCGCCAGCAGGGAATGGAAATCCAGCTCCGCAACACGCTGGCGATACTGGTCGTCGAGATCAACTGGTGGACGGTCATAAATCCGCATTGTGTCTTCTAGTCGGATGATCTCGTCCTCGGTCAGCCTTCCCGACAGGATAGCCGCGACCTCCGGTTCAAGAAGCTTGCGGATAGCGTAGACTTCCGCAAGGCTCGGATGGTCGAAGAAAAAATAACTCCCAAGCATTTCCATTGCGTGCTGGGCGGAAGGTTCGGCCACAAAAGCCCCGCCCCCGGGACCGCTGCGCGTAAAAATCAGACCCTGCGTCTCCAGCGCCTTCATCGCTTCGCGCACAGTGCCCTTGGCGGCCTTGAACTGGTCAATCAGTTCCTTTTCCTGTGGCAGTCGATCTCCCGGCCTCAATGCATCGGAACGGATAACATCCTTGATACGGTCGGCAATCTCTTCCGGTCGCCGACGGACCTTTGCCGCCCTCGCGCGATATTGCGGTTCGTGATCGGAATTCAGGCCCATTTTGACCATATCCTGCTACTCTCTCCTGATGCGCGGCGCGCTTTCCACGAGTTTTCGTGTATAGGCATGTTCAGGTCTGGCAAAAAGAGCGCTTGCGGTTGCTTCTTCAACGATTTCCCCGAAATACATAACCGCAACCCTGTCGGAGATGGCTTCCACCACAGCAAGGTCGTGACTGATGAAGAGATAGGAGAGACCAAACTCTTTCTTCAGTTGATCCAAAAGCAGAAGAACCTGCGCCTGAACAGAGACATCCAGCGCGCTAACCGGTTCGTCGAGCACGACGATTTCCGCTTCAGCCGCCAGCGTGCGCGCAATGGCGATACGCTGGGCCTGGCCCCCGGAGAATTCGTGCGGAAAGCGTTTCAGCGTATCCTTGGGCATATGAACGGCGTCCAACAATTGGATCATGCGTTCCTGCCGTTGAGTTGGATCGAGGCCGCACAGAAGCCTGAGGGGTGTTTCCAGGATCTGCCCGATTGTCTTTCGGGGATTGAGCGACGCGACAGGATCCTGAAACACATATTGTATGACCTTGCCAAATGCCCGTGCGCCGGCATTTCGCAGTTTACGCGCATCGCGGCCAGCAATCGTCATCGTACCACCCGTCGGCTCTGTCAGTCCGACAAGCATTCTGGCGAGCGTGCTTTTGCCCGATCCGCTTTCACCGACGATCGCCAAGGTCTCACCGCTTCTAAGATCGAACGAAACATTTTTAACCGCCTCGACTTTGTGACGCTCCTTCCCCAGAAGTGTTCGCCCGCCACCGAAGGTTTTTGTGAGATCGCGAACGCTGATTGCATTTCCGCTCATCCTGTCGCCTTCCCGTTTTCGCGCTTGAAGAGACCCGCCACACGCTCCAGAAAGTCGGCGCCTTGCCCAAGTTCGGGAACGCAAGCTATCAAGCGTTTCGTATAGCTGTGCTGCGGATTGGACAGAACTGCCGAAGTTGTACCCGTCTCGACAATCTCGCCGTCTTTCATCACTGCCACGCGGTCACAAATCTCCGAAACCACTCCGAAATCATGGGTAATAAACAGAAGAGCCATGCCGCGCTCGCGCTGGAGATTGCGCAGCAGTTCAAGAATGTGCGCCTGCACCGTGACATCGAGCGCTGTGGTCGGCTCGTCTGCAATGATGATGTCAGGATCGTTGGCCAGAGCCATGGCAATGCCGACGCGCTGGCGTTGACCGCCTGACAGCTGGTGCGGATAGTGATGGGCCCGCTGTGAGGCGTCCGGAATGCCAACTTTGTCAAGAAGCGCAACCGCCTGTTTCCGCCGTTCACTGGCTCCAACCCGCCGATGCGCCGTAATCGCCTCCTCGACTTGACGTCCGACCGGATACATAGGATGCAACGTCGTCAGTGGGTCCTGAAACACATAAGCAACTCTTGCGCCCCGTGCCGCCGTCAACTCGGTTTCAGACATTGAAAGAACGTCCCGGTCGCCCAGACAGATCGCGCCGTTGCGGATAAGTCCGGGCGGGGACGCCACGAGGCCCATTACTGACAGGGCGGTCACGCTTTTTCCCGATCCGCTCTCCCCAATCAGGCCGAGACATTCGCCGCGTTCAAGTTCGAGTGAAACATTGCGGACAGCGGGGGTGAAATGCCCGCCATTGACGAAGCCCGTTTCGAGACCGGCAATAGAAAGAGCTTTTTGGCCATCCTTGATCATAGGCGATGACCGGTCCTTGGCAATATCGGTTATCGCGCCTGGCCGCCCCAGCGCACCTGACCGCAATCGCGGATCGAGAACATCGCGCACCCCATCTCCCAATACGTTGAGACTGATGACCAACAGCAAGATCATCAATCCCGGCACGATGGAGACATGCGGGGCATTGAACAGTTGCGCGCGGCCTTCGCCGAGCATGGAGCCGAGATCGGCCTGCGGCGGCTGCGCGCCAAGACCGAGGAAGCTCAGGCCCGCCGTTTCGAGGATCATCCAGCCCGCCGTGGTCGACATGGTAATGACGATAACCGGCAGCACATTGGGCAGCACTTCGCTTAACAGGATCGAAACCGGACTTTTCCCGGAGAGCCGGGCAGCATCAATAAACCCACGATGCGCGAGACCAAGCGTAACCCCGCGAACATTACGCGCGAAGAACGGAATATTGACCACCGCAATCGCGTAAAGCGCATTCATCAAGCCCGGCCCGAGCACTGCCACGATAGCCAGCGCCAGCAGGATATAAGGAAATGCCATCAGCATATCGATGCCGCGCATCATCAAATTGTCGGTTCGTCCGCCCGCATAGCCGGCCACAAGACCGATAGCCGAGCCGACGATTGCTGCGATCAGCGTCGCTGCAAAGCCAACTGCAACGGACACACGCGTGCCCCATATGACACGGCTCAGTATATCGCGCCCGAGCTGATCCGTTCCAAGAAGATGTCCTTCGCTGAACATGGGTTTCAATCGCATTGCAGGAGAAGTCGCGTCGGGATTGGGAAGCGGGAGAACCGGGGCCAGCAGAATGATGAAGCAGATCAGAACCAGCAGAAAAAAACCGAAAGCCGCCAGACGATTGCTCATCAGGAGACGCCAGGAGGACATGCGGACCGCCGCAGGCGCGACAGAAATTTCTGGAAGCGCGCTCATCAGCGTATCCTTGGATCGAGCATAGTCTGGATGACATCGGCCAGCAGATTGAAGAGGACATAACTCGCGGCAACCACTAGCACGCCACCCTGCACCAGCAAGATATCGCGGGTGGAAATGGCTTTCACCAGCATGGCGCCAATACCGGGCCACTGGAATACAGTCTCGATGTAGACCGCGCCGCCCAGCACAAATCCCGCCTGAATTCCGATCACAGGAATGACGCTGACAAGTGCGGCGCGAAACGCATGACCGTAAATCACGCGACGTTCGTTGAGACCTTTCGCCCGGGCTGTCCGGATATAGTCCTGGCGAAGCACTTCCAGCATCGCGCCGCGGGTCAGACGGGCGATCACCCCTGCCGCTACCACGGCCAGCGTCGTGGCAGGCAGGATCAGATGCCAGAGCAGATCCTTCAGGTCACCGCCGCCATAAACAGCATACATGCCGGACGCGGGCAGAATGCGCCAATGGACCGCGAAGAGATAGATCAGAAGCAAACCCAACCAGAATGAGGGAATGGAAATTCCCGCAAGCACGATGAAAGTGATCATCCTGTCAGCCCGGCCGAACTGGCGTACCGCCGAAACGATGCCCGCGAGCAGGCCGAAGACTGAACACAGTATCAGTGCTACGCCCGCAAGCACGAGTGTCGCCTGAAATCGCTCCATAACCTCATCCAGCACCGGACGATTGAGCACGAAGGAACGCCCGAAATCTCCATGCAGGAGATTGCCCATCCAGATGATCTATTGTTGCAGCAACGGCTTGTCGAGACCAAGATCGCGATTGATCCGCTCTACATTTTCCGGTGTTGCGTATGATCCAAGCAACGCAGTCGCCGTATCACCGGGGATCATCGCCATGACGAGAAAAACGATGATCGAGAGCCCGAGCAACACAGGAACAACGGCCAAAAGTCGCTTGAGGAAATAGGCTGGCATGAATGCCCTCCCTGCTTATTCCTTGGTTACGTCTTTCAAATGCAGCAGGAAGGACGGCTGCAACTTGAACCCCTTGACGGCAGCGGTCGTGACTGCGTTTTGCTCCCAGTTCGCCACGAACAGCCATGGTGCATCGTCATGGACAATGCGCTGCACTTCGCCATAAAGCTTGCCGCGCTGCTTTGATCGGTCGATGACCGCGCCTTTTCCAGAAGCTCATCCACCTTGGGGTTGGAATAGTAACCGGAATTGAAGCCGCCCTTGTCCGGCAATGCATCACTGCGCAGCGTCAGATAAGGCACCGTGTCCGGATCATTGGTCATCCACGCCATCTCAGCCATATCGGCCTTGCCCTCCAGCCCCGGATTGACCCGGCCAAGGAACGTGTTCCACTCATAGGTTTCTATCTTGACCTTGAAGCCCACAGCCTGGAGATCGGCCTGGATTGCCGCACCCATCGTGATGGGATCAAGCATGCCCGAACCGCCTTCGGTCACATAGAACGTAATTTCAGGATTGCTTGCACCAGCTTCGGCAAGGAGCGCCTTGGCCTTTTCCGGATCATAAGGATAGGGTTCGGTTTTGTTCTCGACCCAATTGAAGGCGGGTGGAATCGGCCCCGCAGCAACAGTTGCGGAACCCTGCAACACATTATCTACAAGGCCTTGCTTGTTAACCGCATAATTCGCCGCCTGACGCACTTTCTTATCCGCGAATGGACCGCTCTTCGCGTTCAGGATGGTAAACCAGACATGGGGGCCCGCCTGTTCGGCGACCGCGAAATTCGCGTCCTGTTTGAAGGTGGCAAGATTATCTGGCGGCACTTCCACCATGACATCCAGCCCGCCTGCCATCATCTCCGCGACGCGTGTATTGGCATCCGTGATCGGGCGGAACGCAACTGCTTCCAATGCTGGCGCTGTGTCCCAATAGTCGGGATTACGCTCCACCACCACACGCTGGCCGGATTGCCATTCCGCGAACTTGAACGGGCCGGTTCCAGATGGATGACGGCCAAATTCCTTACCGTATTTCTTGACCTCTTCCGGCGACACGATCAGGCCGGTCGGATAGGCCAGATTGGAAAGAAATGGAGCGAAAGGCTCCTTCAGCTTGAACTCGACAGTGTGTTCATCGAGCACATTGACTGCATCAATGGACGAGAAATTGAACGAAAGCGGAAATGGGCCGGTGTTATAGAACGGATGGTCTTCCTTTAGCATTCTGTCGAAGTTGAACTTGACCGCTTCGGCATTGAAATCCGAACCATCATGGAACTTCACACCTTGACGCAGCTTGAACGTATAGGTCTTGCCGTCGTCCGAAACCGCCCAGCTTTCCGCCAGTGCCGGTTCTACTTCCAGCGTTCCGTCCTTGTAGCGAACAAGGCCGTCATAAATATTGACGAGGATGCGGAAATCATTGGTGGCCGTGACTGTATGCGGATCGAGCGATTGCGGCTCAGCAATCTGCCCGACAATCAGCACATTGGGCGGCGTTTGGGCCAGCGCGACTGTGCCCGCCCCGGCGATCGAAAGCGCCATAGCAGTCAGGACGGCACGGAATAACCTTCTCATGGGGTTCCCCTTCATTTGTCAAATCCGTCAGACTCTAATTTATAGGCATAAATCAACAATCATCAATGAATTATCATAATTAATTTTCGCGAGACAAAAAAGCGGGCCTGAGCCCGCTCGCGATTTCAGAAAGTTCAGAGCCTATTCTGCAGGCGTATCCTCGGGTTTCAAATCCTGCTCCGCCTTGCTCGATTTCTGATGCGTGAAACCCTTGAGGCCCTTGGCGGTTTCCTCGGCATCTCGTTTGATCTCGACTTCGCTCATTGCATAATGAACTGCAAGTTTTGCGATGGACGTGAGCGCGCTCAGATGAATGCGCTCATAACCATGCGAGGCATCGACACCGAAGGTCAGCAAAGCCGTGCGCACATCATGCCCCGCCTCAACCGCAGACGCAGCATCGGAACGGTAATAACGGAACACGTCCTTCTGGACCTGAATGTCATGCTCTCCGCAAAGCTCATAGAGTTTTTTGGTCAAATGGTAATCGAACGGCCCGGTCTGGTCCGCCATGGCAAGCGTGACGCCGAACTCCGACGAATTCTGGCCTGGTGCAGTCGTTCCATTATCGATGGCGACCAGCGAGGCAATATCCGGCACAACCACCGCAGAGGCCCCCACTCCAACTTCCTCGCCGATGGTGAACAGCCAATAGCTGTCGACCGGCGTTTCCAAATTGGATCTCTGCATTGCCTCAAGGGCTGCAAGCATTATGGCGACACCCGCCTTGTCATCAAGGTGGCGCGAGACGATAAAGCCATTATCGATGAATTCTGGCGCCGGATCGATGGCGACAATATCACCGACATCGATACCGAGTTGTAGCAGATCATCGCGATTTCGGGCGAGCGCATCGACGCGGAGTTCAACATAAGGCCAGCCGACCGGTTGCGTATCGACTTCCTCATTGAAAGTATGCCCCGAAGCTTTCAACGGCAGGATTGACCCGCGATAGATTCCTTTGCACGAGAAGATGGAAACCCGAGCACCTTCGGCGAAACGCGCGGACCAATTACCGATGGAAACCAGTTCCAGGCGCCCGTTTTCCTTCAGATATTTTACCTGCGCACCGAGTGTATCGATATGCGATACGATCCCGCGCGCCGGTTTCTCGCTCAGACCCGTCCTGCGCGCACGAATAGCACCCCGGCGCGTCAGCATAACCTCAAGCCCAAGAAGCTCCAGCTCTCGCGCAACGTAACGCACGGCTTCGTCAGTAAATCCGGTGGGACTCGGGATGGCAAGAAGCGCCTTCAGTCGTTTTACGAGATAGTCCTGATCGATCATAATTGCGGTCTGCATCTTTCATGTTTCGCAAAACAAGACCCTAACGTCAACGTGTCATCGGCGCCTTGGGGGCGCTTTCGATGACGATCATTAACGCAAAAGGAGCTAAGCAATGGCATCCTCCTTGGGCGATATCCAAATTCCAGTCACAGCGTGAGACGGGGGCTGCCGATTGTCTGTCGGAGCGCTTGAGATTGAACCCTGGAAACGCTAGCGAATCCTCTTGCTTGTGCGAGACATTTAAAAAATCAATGCGCGAAAGTTCCTTATTCCTGGCAAATAGTTTTGACGATCATCGCTGCACATGGGAAAAATAGCGGCTAAGCTCAACGGAGCAACAATACACCCGCGAGATTGTTCATGATCAATGGATGGCTGTCGTGAATCGGGAAATAGTCTGGACGTTGTCATTGTTGATAGTCCTGATTGTCAGCGCGGCCGCGGGCGCATTTTTACGGGTCCGGCTCCCCGCTCCACACCGCAGCAATGAATCCTTGGACTTTCTCCGAATTGTAACTGCACTCCTGGCAACCTTTGTTGCGTTGGTTCTGAGCCTGCTACTGGCTTCCGAACTGGCTTCCTATAACACAGCCTCTCATGACCGTAATCATTATGCCGCAAAACTGACGCAGCTGGATGGCTGCATGAGAGATTTCGGTCACGAACTGGCAGAACAGCGGCAGCAATTGCACGGTTACACAGCGGCAGTCATAGCAAGCACCTGGCCCGACGAACCGCACCCTACAGGCGTGAATTATCCCGACACGTCGCAGTTTCCGCTCGTGGGAGAAGTCCCTGTGCTCACGGGCGTGATGAACGAGATCGGCATTGCATTGGCAGCTTTGCAACCACAAGACTCGCTACATAAAGCGCTTGCGACCCGTTGCAAGGACATCTTCGCCGCTGTCTCCGCAGCCCGCTGGACCGTTATCGAAGATACCCAAGGGGCGCTTTCAGAACCTTTTGTTGGGGTACTGGTGTTCTGGCTCACGATGATGTTTCTCAGTTTCGGCCTCCAGGCGCCGCGAAACTCCCTATCCTTCTGCATCATCGCAATTGCTATAGCGTCGGTAATAAGCGTGGTGTTCGTTATTCTGGACCTTGATCTACCGTATGGTGGAATTTTTGGTATCTCGAGCCACTCGATGCGCCTCACACTTGCCGACATGTTGCGTTGAACAGCGTGTCAGCAGACACATGGGGAGTTTCTCGACCCAATCGTGGTTTCGACTGTTTGCCATTGTAAGAACCGGCCCTGGTTCCAACCTGCTGAAAAAACTGAGCGGCCCACCGATCCTTTCGCTATTTGAATAATCCAATCCCACAAACTGATTGCCAGTCAAGATTCGACATCCTCGCTTAATCATTCGAGTGATATGCTATCGCTGAGCATAATTAATCAGTGCTAAACATCGCTGCGTTAATGGGGGGGTAGTTTGATTCTGGACAATGAACGTCGACAACATCCTGTGGGACAAGGTTTTTTTCATTCTGGCTTCATCCTTGAAGACAGAGAAATTCGCCTGTCTTATGTGTATGACTGCGGCTCTATGGCTGCATACAAGGGTGAACGCGACCGGGAGATCGATAGCTTTCATCGCCAAGCTGCAAATTTAAAAACGCTGGATCTACTTTATCTTTCCCATGTTCATGCCGATCATATAAACGGGGTCGAAAAGCTATTAGAAACGGATGCTATCGCTCATGCCCTGGAACTGGACACAGTATGCTTGGCCACATTTCCGCTATGACGTGTCTGCACTCGCGGCACTGGAACAGCGATTTCTGCTCTCCTCCGGCGAAGTCTCGGCGCTGTGCGTCACATCGATCCCGATGACCGCGATCGGCTGCGCATCGAACTAACGGTTTCTAGCCAGCCATCAAGTTTCGCCGATGACTTTGAACGGATCATAGATTGAAAGTCCCAATGGCCTTGCGGGCAGCAACCAGCTTCGGAACGTTCACTTCGATTGCCGCGACAAGGATTGCCTCGGATTTTGCCAGGTCTTCGCGTGCGGCGGTCACGAGTCGAGCAATAACATGCGACGAGGGCGTGCGCGCAAGTCCGCTCTGGCCTGCCTTCTCAGCCAAAACGTCGACGTTGTGCCCATTGCGAGACCACACCACTCTGCTCTGGGAAGCGTTTTGCTTTCATCTCGAGCCACAGCGAGCCAGCGTCAATGAATCAAAACAAAACTGATTTGGGAACCGCTGTCGATTCAGAATAAAACGGAAACGCTCTAAACAAAAGCTCTCTCCAGCGCCTTGTCAGCGGCAGTTCGAAGCGGATTTTCTTGATCCTCTTTTCACCCCAGCGGTCAGCGGTCCTACTCCGCAATGGCCGAGCTTTGAAACAGCGACAAATAGCGTTCTCCACTATCGGGCAACACAGCGACTATGGTCTTTCCTGCATTCTCCTGCCGCTTTGCAACTTGAAGCGCAGCAGCAATCGCTGCACCTGAAGACGTACCGACCAGAAAGCCCTCTTCACGCGCAACCGACACGGCCGCCCGGCGGGACTGTTCCGTGGTCACAGCGATGATTTCATCAACAACGGTCCTGTCGTAGTTTTCAGGCAGTACGTTTTCTTCGATGTCGGTGACTTTATGGACACCCTCGATGGTTTCAACGCGCGGATTATCGATCGAGGGCACGGAATCCGCCGTCGGCTCCACAAGGATAACACGAAGCGATGACTTCTTTTCCTTTAGATATCTACCCGTACCAGAAATGGTACCGCCCGTACCGACCGTACTCACCAGAATATCCACCGCCCCATCCGTATCACGCCAAATCTCGGGTCCCGTGGTTTCAAAATGGATCGCCGGATTGGCAGGATTGGAACGCTGGCCAGTATAATATGCGTCGGGATTTTCGCTGCGAATGCGATCAAGCACCCTTTGCAGCACTCCCGGCTCCAGCAGTTCGTCATTATCGATCAGGACGATTTCAGACCCGAACTGACGGAGAATATTAATCTTGTCTTCGCTGATCGTATCGCGCAGATAAAACTTTGTCCGGTAGCCCTTTGCAGTGGCAATGGCCGCAATGCCAATGCCGGTATTGCCGCTTGTCAGATCGACCAGAAGATCACCCGGTTTGATTTTACCGCCCCGTTCCGCATACCGAATGATCCCCAACGCTGTCCGATCTTTGATGCTACCAGCTGGATTGAGATACTCGATCTTTGCGAGAAGCCGCGCTGATATTTCATTGCTCTTTTGCAGCCGCGAGAATGAAACAAGGGGTGTATCGCCGATAAGCTCCGAAATGTCATTATATATCTTACCCACGTTCCACTCCCTTTAGGTGACTTACATCAATATTCGGCGCCTAATTTTCACCAGCCAAAGATTTTTATTAAGAAAATTATTTACTTAGTTCGCTAGGCGCGTAGATTTGCACCCCATTGCGGACAGCCAATTTGCATTGATATTCACGTGTCGACGCTACTTGGATCATTAAGAATGATGTCCCCTGTTCGATAGACTGACCGGATTGGTACGAACCTTGCTGACCGCTGCCTTAAGAACCGAGGGTTCCGGTTTTTCATGCCCCAACCATCGGAACCGTATCCAGCCGTTCTGATCCACGAGAAAGCTTGCGCCATCGGCAGTAGGTGTCAGAAGCCGCATGACCACAGCCGCAGTCTGGTCGGAAACATCACATTCTGTCGCGATGCCATTGCTATCGAGAGCAAAGACTTCAAGATGTTTGTCCTCAAGAAGAAGCAGCCAGAAATTGTCGTGTTGCCGCCCGACTTCATGGAGCTTTCCCCCGCAATAAACTGCAATCCGCGGGCTGGATGCCGGGTAAACCGCGCCATCTGGCGCTGGTAGGCTAATTGTCCGGGCAGACGCAATCGTGCGAATATAGTCCACAAGCGACCAAGCTGTTTTTGCATCCAGCACCGATTCAAAACCGGGCATGGATTGACGACTATCTTGTAACTCCTTGCCATGCATTATCGTCCAGAAGAATTCGCCGTCTCGGCGATCCGCAAACAAGGGTGCCGTCAGATCGGGCGGCCATATGGGGTCGCCGGTTGCCTGTTCACCGCGGCCGCGCCCGTCATTACCATGACAAGACGCACAATTGCTTCCAAAAGCTGCAGCGCCCCTCGCGATTGCGATCGACGTATAGGACGTGGGCGAGCGCAGAAAACTCGCCTCATTGGCATCCTGAAGAAACAATTCCGTTCGTGGTGGCTGGAAAAATATCAGACCGGCAAATGCCACAACAATAACCGCCTGCCACCGCCATTTGGGCAGAAACAGACAGCCGATACCGATCAATAGCGCCACCGGCAGCGGCTTGAAACTGCGCCACGCTGCATCGGCAAGAAGCGGATCGCTAAGAATGTTGTCGCGCAGGCGATAGTCAAACGGCCAGATTATATTCTCATGCACAGCAGGCGGCTGCGTTGCCAAAAGAGAGGCGGCGAAAAACACAGCCAGGCCGATTATCATCTCAAAGATCAGGGCATAACGAAGTCCCTGCCCGCTGCGTCCATCGGCGCTCAACCGGAAGCGATTAAGCGCTGCAATCATAAGCATGAAGGCAAGCAGAACGACTTTTATAATAATGATCTTGCCGTAACTGGTGCCGATCAATCCCGGAACTCCACCGGTCAGCACCCATCCGGCAATGGCGGCTCCGGCAATAAGAAATGTAACAAAAACAATGCCGAACCGGGAAAAGCGCCGCGCGACCTGAAGACCTGAATCACGCGAAACGCGCAGAAGCAGATACAGCGGCAGCAGCGATCCGAACCATAATGATCCGGCAATAACATGGGCTGCTACGGCTGATGGCAGCCAAAGGCCGTCGGCGGCAGCGGCATGACCCATGCGCATCTGAAGGCCTAACGCCAAAACAGCTATCAAAAACAACAGGATGCGTATGGTCGGAGATTTTTCTGCATGAGGCAGAAGCAAAACCAGGAGCACGATTGCCAAGGCCCGCAGGCACGATGCGATGCCGAACGCTGTGCCCAACAGTCCGCTTGGGAGAAAAGCTAATGCATCAGAAAAACTATTCGCACCAGATAGCAGTGAGAACTGAAGTGGTACCCACAGGGCCAGTCCGAAAGCGCTGACCGCCACGAAATAGCCACAAAATCGGCACCACATTCTCAAAAAAGCCGTCGTTTTGCCTTCGCTTTTTACGCCTGGAACGACCAATATGCGCAAAAATACCGCGCCTGCGAACGTGGCAAGGCCAGCAAGATTGAGGCATCGCACAAGCGCAATGACAATATCAATTCCAGTCATTGCGCCCGGCAACCTTAATTAGTGATCTTGAACTTGAACGAGCCTTCGGTGCGGTGCGTATCGACCGATGCAGCGCCCCACTCGACCGTATAAGTACCCGGCTTCAAAGCTGGCGGTGTGACCGAGAGCGTCTTGGGGTTGCCGTCAATATGTTCAGGCTTACTGGTCTCGATAGTTGCCCCGCTCTCATCCTTGAGGACAAGTTTGCTAAGGCCTAGTTCCAGCGCATCGGTATATTCTATGGAAACAGTGGCAGGCGTTTTATTGAGCACAGCGTCTTCGGCTGGCTCGGACTGTGCGAGATGAGCATGAGCATAAAGTTGCGTCATCGACCCCAATAAAAGGGCCGCTGTAAGAATTGGTTTTTTGAACATTTTTCTTTCCTGATTTTACCAGTCTGCATCCAGCCCGAGATGCGCAAGCGCCTGCCTGCGCAGTTCCGCCAATCGCGGATCGCCGCGATGGCGCGGATAGCTGAGATCCACTTTAAGTTCGGCTTCGATGCTTGCCGGACGGTTGCCAAAGATGATGACCCGCTGCGCAAGGAAAATCGCTTCCTCGACATCATGCGTGACGAGCAGTGTGGTAAAGCCGTTGCGTTGCCAAAGATCGAGAAGCTCAGCCTGCATGGCAAGCCGCGTCAGGGAATCGAGTTTCCCCAATGGCTCGTCCAGAATGAGCAATTTCGGATCATTGACCAGCGCACGCGCCAAGGCTGCACGCTGCGCCATGCCGCCCGAAAGCTGACGCGGATAGGTATTGGCAAAAGCCGACAATCCCACCAGCTCAATTGCTTCATCGATGCGGTGTCCCTGAGTTTTAAGCACGCCACGCGCCTGAAGCCCCAAAGCCACATTGTCCCGCACCGTGCGCCATGGATAAAGTGTAGGGTCTTGGAAGACCACCACGCGCGACGGATTAGGACCGAGGATTTCCTCGCCATCGGCCAGAATCCGCCCTTCACTTGGCGGCTCCAGGCCGGCAGCGAGCCGCAAAAGCGTACTCTTGCCGCAACCCGATGGACCAAGAATGGCAACAAATTCACCCGGTTGCACATCAAGCTCGATGTGGTTGAGGACTGGCAATGACTTGCCTTCAAGACCAAAGCAATGGCTTACTTTTTCAACCTGGATATGAAAGCCACGGCTTTCATTAACGGAAGTGGCGGGCGTTTGTTTGAGGGCAGCATTTACCATTTCACATCCCCCTTCTGCCATGTCAGAACGCGATCACGCACAGTAAAGAGCAGCGTAATCAGACCGGAAAACACAATCGCCATGATGATAAGCGCGCCATAGAGATTGTTATAGGCCGCCCAGCCTTGCGCCCATTGCAGATACCAGCCGAGACCGGACTTGACGCCCATCATTTCGGCGGCGACCAGCACCGAGAAAGATGCACCCAACCCCATGAAAAGACCGACAAAAACATGCGGCAATGCTGCGGGAATTGCGACGCGCAGGATAAGGAACAACTGACTGGCGCCCAAAGTGCGGGCAACATCGTAATAAGCTTTATCGACACTCGCCACGCCCGACCATGTCAGAACCGTAAGCGGAAACCATGTTGCAAGCGCGATGAGAAAGACAGCGGCTGAAAAGCCCGATGGAAAGAAATAGAATGCCATTGGTAATAGTGCAGTCGATGGAATTGGCCCCAGAAACCGTAACACCGGATGAACCCAATAACCGATTGCCTGTACCCAGCCGATGGAAACACCCGTCAGAAAGCCGGCAATTGCACCAAGCACAAAGCCGGAGGCCAGCAGCTTGAACGAGTTATACAGGCTGTCGAGCAGACGCGGCCAGTCATCGAGATAGACCTCCAGCAGAGATGATGGCGGTTGGAAGAACGGCACCGGGAGCACTGCAAACTTGGCCGTAAGCAATTCCCATACACCAAAAAATATCGCCAGAGCCGTCAGCCATGGCGACCAGTAAACCAGCCGTTTGCCAAATACCGGATGGACCGCAACCAATGCCGCACCGACTGCCAGAAGGATCGTCCAGCCGATGAACACGCCATTGGTTTCACGAACGTAAAGCGGCTCTGCAAAGCCAACCACCACATTGGGAAGGAAGAAGGAAATCGCGCTGACGATAGCCCAGGCGACCACCGCCACAAACGGCCATAGCGAGCGGCGAAGTGCGGAGGGCAGAGCCTCCCGCGCATCGCCCTTGGACGAGATATAGACTGTGTCAGGTGATGACATTGGCGACGATCTTTTCGGCAAATGTATCCGTATTGGTATTTGGCCGGATGACATTGATGATCTTGAGTTCGTCCACGAACAAAGCGACGTCCTTACGCAGCGCGTCACCTGTTGAATGGTGATCATGCGTGTGGCTGCGCAGGATACGCGCCACATCAGTTGCAGAGACATTGCCCGGAACGAACGGAGCGAAGATTTCCGCACTTTCATCAGGATGGGCCGCAGTCCATGCCTGAGCCTCCACGATGGCACGCGAAAGCGCTCCAGCGACTTCCGGTTCATCGCGGACAAGGCTGCCACGCAGGCCAAGCACGCAGCACGCCGAGTTGACATATTGTCCGTCAAGATTGGTTGCGACTTCCTTCAGGCCATCGCGTTCGCGCTGTAGGAAGGCATGAGGGTCATCGCCAGCCACCGCCTGCACTTCGCCCTTTTTCAAGGCCTCTGCAAAGAGGTCGGCAGGATATTGCAGCCATTCGATTTCGGTATCGGGATTAATGCCTTGCTTGGCGGCCTGAATGGCGAAGAAATTGCGGATCGGGCTTGCCTGATCGCTGACAGCAACCTTCTTGCCCTTCAAGTCCGCAATCGAATTGATGCCGGAATCCGGCGCTGCGAGAAGGCGCATACATCCTCCATGCGTACCGACTGTCAGCGACACGTCAAAACCCTGCTCCAATGGCTTGAGCCAGCGCAGCGCCATGCCGATGCCGCCATCCGCCTTGCCGGTCGCGATTGCCTGTAGCAACTGATCTGTCGGACCGGAGAAATTCACCGGCTCAACAGTCAGACCATATTTTTCAAACAGCCCCTGTTTGAGCGCAACCGAAATTGGCGACTGACAAACAGCGGTCTGCCCCCACGCCAGCTTGATCACTCTCGGTGATGATGAGGTACTTTGTGCAAAGGCCCTGCGCACCAGGCCACCGGAACCGCCAACCGCTACAGCACCAACACCAGCCGCAGAAATTCCCAGAAAAGAACGCCGGGAAAGATGAGATTTCTTACTGTCGGAAGCCATTAATTCACCCCAATTAAAATTATATATTTTATCTTATTGATACAATTAAAAATATGTCAGAAATTTATATTTAAAATCCCCAGATCAATTGGAAATTGTTTTTAAATATAATCGACTTTCTCTATCGTATAATCTGAATTTATATTTTCAAATCTCGGCATCTTTATCGGAACCATCTTCATAAGGCCATCTACCACTAATCGCCGTCTGGAAAAGCACCAGGGAGGATCGCGAAGATGCTTCACAACGCAATCCCGTTTCCCACATGCGTGAACTGATCTGAAAATCTAGGGCGCCTCGCCGCGCAGATGGCTCGACAGGAAACCCAGATTATCCTGGCCCCAGTAAATTTCGCCGTCATAAATGTAGGTCGGAAATCCGAAGACGCCTTTTTGGGTTGCGATCTCACGATCGTTTCGCCATTTTTCCTGAACGTCGCTATCCTGCTCGCGTGACAAGAGATGATCACCGTCGAAGCCTAAGGCATCGGCCACCGCGCTCCGCACAATTGATTGTCCTATATCCTTTGCTTCTTCCCAGAAGGCCTGTTGCAGTGCCCGCGCCAGTTGCAACCAGTTTTGGCCGTCAAGATAAGCAGCTATTACCAGATAAGATGCGGGCGTCGGGTCTCCCAGCGCAGGACGATTTTCCACCAGCAAGGGCTTACCGCGAAACTTCGCCCATCGTTTCAGATCACGAGAGCCGTAGGCACGGCGCGCGTCGGGACGGTTTCTGGCAAAAATCCCGCCATTCTCCTCAATGATAGTAGTCAGATACGGCTTGATCTCGACCAGATGTCTTGCGGCCAGCTCTTCCAGTGTATCTAGTCCGAGATAGGACCACGGCGACCCGAGGGAAAAGAAATACTCAACAGTTTTTGTCACTTTCGATCCTTCAATTGCATGGAAACAACGTCCCGGTTCAGTTGAACTTCGGCAATCCAGGCGGATTTGTCTCGGAACGGGGAAGCGCTTCTTCCTCCAAATGCCAGCGTTTGAGAATTTTGGCATAGGTCCCATCTTCAATCAGCCCATTGGTGGCGACTGTCAGCGCGTCAGCCAGGCCACTTCCCTTGCGGGTTGTGATCGCAACATCAGAACGATCCGGCCACCCGGCGCTCAACGTCCCGACCCTTTTGATGTTCTTGTCACGTGCTGCAATGAAAACGAGTTGGGCGTGGGGTTGCACGATCACATCCGCGCGGCCCGACCGGAGCGCGAGCAGGCTTGCTGCCTCATCGTCGTAATATTGAAGATCAATAGGCTTCAGACCCGCCGCCACATTCTCCTCGCTCCATTTTACGAGAATGCGCTCCTGATTTGTCCCCGCCCCAACGATGATGCGCAAACCAGCAGCATCCTTTGGTTCTTTGATGGAGGTGAACGGACTGTCCGACTTGACGAAGAACCCATGCAGGCCCTGCCGATAAGTTGAAAAGTCAAATTTTTCCTTGCGTTCCTCGGTCACGCCAACATTCGAGATGACGGCATCATACTTGCCGGAAGCCAGCCCCAGCGGCCAGTCAATCCATGCCACCGGAACGAGCTCCAGTTGCAGGCCCAGACTTTCAGCGATCGCAGAAGCATATTCCGGATCCGCGCCGACGACCGTTCGCGCATCAGTGGCATAACTGGCCAGAGGCGGGCCACCCGGAGCCACGGCTACAGTTAAATTACCCGGCGCAACGAATTTGAAGCCGGGGGGAACGGCTGTCACAGCGGTCTCATTCTTCTTCGTGTGAATACGACCAGGTTGCTCTGGAGAGAGGTCGAAACCGTCCCCTGCCATTGCCGTCAGAACCGGAAATGCCACCCACGCAAGGGCCGCGATTAACAGAGCTCCTGCTCTCATGTAAATTTCTCCAATATCGCAGAAATATGCGGGTCGGTTCGCGTCCCCTCAAACCAACCCGCCTCTCACCTTTCAACTTACGAGCCGCTCTTTGGCAGTCCTTGCGGATTGGTTTTCGCTTCGGTGATTGCTTCCGGTCCGAGATTCCAGGTTTCCAGAACCTTCTGATATGCCCCGCTGGCGATCAGATCGTTGAGAACGCCGGTCAGCGGCTGGGCAAGGCCACTTCCCTTGCGCGTCGTGACAGCGATTTCAGCCGTAATTGGCCAGCCCCCACTCACAGTGCCGACGAGCTTCGTCTTGCCATTAATGCCCGCAGAGTAAGCTTGGGTAGCATTCACGCTGAAAACAGCGTCGGCGCGTCCGCTCTGGATGGCGAGATCCTTGACCGCATCGTCATCGTAATATTGAACCTCGATGGGCTTCAAACCGGCAGCGACATTCTGGCGATCCCATTCCAGCAGGATTTTCTCCTGATTGGTGCCAGCATCGGTGATAACCCTGAGGCCCGCAATATCTGCCGGAGACTTGATCTCGCTGATCTTGCTGTCCGACTTCACGTAGAAGCCAAGCTCATCCTTGCGATAGGTGGAGAAATCGAACTTCTCCTTGCGTTCTTCCGTCACCGTCACATTCGAAATCACCGCGTCGAACTTGCCGGAAGAAAGCCCCATCGGCCAGTCGGCCCATGCGACAGAAACCAGTTCCAGCTTGAGACCCAGACTATCGGCGATGATCTGCGCCAGATCGACGTCATAACCGATGACGGTCTTTGAATCCGACGCATAGTCATGTAACGGCAGATGTCCGCTGGTGCTGATGCCGATGGTCAGAACACCATCCTTGACGAACTTGAAGTCCTTGATCTCCTCAATGCGCTTGTCGATCTTTTCGACACGCAGCCGGTTCGGTTGTTCCGGGCTGAGATCGAATTTCCCCTCGCTTCGCGCAATACCGGAACCAAACAGCCCGATCGCGATAATCCCGGCGGTCCAGTAGGCTGCCTTTCTGATAAATGTCATTTCCCGTCTCCTTGTTGTGTCAGTTCTTCCGGCACCGGTTCAAAGAACCTTGGCCAGAAATTCGCGTGTGCGCGGATGCTGCGCGTCGTTGAAAATGCTGGACGGCGGACCGGCCTCTACAACCTGTCCGGCTTCCATAAAGACAACCGTGTCCGCAACTTCGCGCGCAAAGCCGATCTCATGGGTGACGATCACAAGCGTGGTCCCGGTGCGGGCAAGTTCCTTGATGACGTCGAGCACCTCACCAACCAGTTCCGGATCAAGCGCCGACGTCGGTTCGTCGAACAGGATGACCTTCGGACGGAGCGCCAACGCCCGGGCAATCGCCACGCGCTGCTGCTGCCCTCCTGACAATTGGCGTGGATAGGCTTCAGCCTTGTCACAGAGGCCAACGCGCGCCAGCAGATCAAGCGCCAGCCGGATCGCTGCATCGCGTGCAAGGCCGCCTACCTGAATCGGCGCTTCGATAATGTTTTCCAGGACCGTCATGTGCGGAAATAGATTGAAGTTCTGAAACACCATCGCGATATCGGCACGACGCTTTAGAATGTCCTTTTCCTTCAGCTCATAGAGCGTATCTCCATCTTGACGGTAACCGACCAGTGCCCCATCAACGGAAATGAAGCCCTCATTCACACGCTCCAGATGATTGATCGAGCGTAGTAGTGTGGACTTACCGGAACCGGACGGGCCGAGAATTGCCGTCACGCTGCCTGCCGGAAAGGACAGTTCCACATGGTTCAGCACCGTGTTCGTACCGAAGCGCTTGGAAATATCGTGGATATGAATAGGTGCGCCCGCAGACATTGTGCCGGCATCGCCGAAACCGGCGACTGGAACCGTCCTGTGTACTTGTCCCGACAGCCCCGAGGTCAACGGCAAGGAGCGCTTGTAGCGATTGAAGAAGGTCTGGAATGGCAGGGGAACGGGATTGCGAACCGCGCCCTTCGCGAAATAGCGCTCGATGTAATACTGCGCCACAGAAAGCACGGTCATGATGACCAGATACCAGACGGTCGCGACCATCAGCAGCGGAATGACTTCCAGATTGCGCCTGTAGATCACCTGGACCGTGTAGAACAGCTCAGGCAAGGCGAGCACATAGACCATGGAAGTGCCCTTGGCGAGACCGATAATCTCGTTGAAACCCGTCGGAAGGATGGAGCGCATGGCCTGTGGCAAAACAATTCGCAAGGCTTGCCGGGTGCGCGGCAGGCCAAGCGCCGCAGCGGCTTCATGTTGCCCCTGATCGACGGAAAGGATGCCGCCGCGCACAATCTCGGCGAAAAAGGCGGACTGGTTCAGCGTCAGACCGAGAAAGGCAGCTGCAAACGGCGTCAACAATTGCACCGTCGGGTAATCGAACAATACGCGATCCGTGAAAGGCACACTCAGCGTGATGTTCGCATAGAGGTAGCCGAGATTATTCAGGATGAGCAGCAATACAATAAGGGGTATGGAGCGCAGCAACCATATATAGCCCCAGGACAGACCCGAAAGCAGAGGCGACCTCGATACACGGGCTAATGCCAGCAGCGTACCGAGAATGGAACCTGATACGGCCGCGAGCGCTGTTAACAGCAGTGTTCGCCCGAGGCCGACCAGTACCGGTTCGGCAAAGAACCATTCCGCAAAAACGTTCCAGCCCCACTGTGGATTGGTAAAGATCGAATAGAGCACAAGGCCGATCACGATGGCCGCGAACACGCTGCCGGCTAAACGTGCTGGATGCTTTGCCGGAACGATCCTGTAGCGCGAATAGTCCTGCTTGCGCTCCACCGAACGGGTTGCAATCTGCACGTTTGTGAATTCTGTCGTTACTGCCATCTGGTCGTTCCTTGGCCTTCAGCCCTGTGATGAAATTCACGGGTTGGCGATTTGTTGACGGTCCGTGATGCGATGATCAGTGCCGCGCCCCAGCGGAGCGCACAGATGGCCGATCTCCTTTTCAAAGGGCAGCGTCTTGTAAATTTCAGGATCTGCACTCGTGTCGAAAAGCGCCGTATACCCGTTGTTGAGATAGAGACCTACGGCTTCCGGCTGACGAAAGCCCGTCGTCAGGTAGATGCGGGAATAGCCCTGTCTTGCTGCCTGCTCTTCCAGTTCCACGAGAAGCTTGCGCGCCAGCCCCTGTCGCCGCAGATCCGACCGGGTCCAGATACGCTTGAACTCCGCAGTACGTGCATCAAAAGCCTTGAAGGCACCGCCGCCGATGGTTTCACCGTCCCGGATCAACAGCAAAAAATTACCGCTGGGTGGCGCAAATGCTTCGGGCGGATAGCGGTTCATTTCCGCCGCTGCACCTTCCGCGTTGAAATATGTGCCGTAACGGCTGTCATATTCATACAGAAGTTCATCGATGAGCGGCTTTGCACGCGGATCAAGAGAACTGGTATACAGAAAGACATCGCTCATCATCATCACCGTCTGTTTTCATTGAGAAAGGCTTCGGCGAGCTGCACCCAATAGAGAGCGGCTGGCGCGATGATCTGATCGTTGAAGTTGTATTCGGCACTGTGCAGCGGCGCGCTGTCGCCGTTACCGATGAAGAGATAGCTGCCAGGCTTTGCCTGCAACAAGAAAGCAAAATCCTCGCTGGCAGTGCGCGGCGCAAATGCGCCCTCCAGGACATCATCCCCGAACGCATCGGCTGCAACCTTGCGGGCGAATGCGGTCTCCTCAACCGGATTGATGACAGAAGGAAAGCCCAACCTATAATCGACCTCCGCAACGCCACCAAAACTTTCAGCCTGAGCGCGAGCAAGCGCCGGGATACGTACTTGCAATCCGCGCCGCACCTCTTCGCTGTAGGAACGGATCGTCAGTTGCAGTTCCACCGAACCAGGAATGACGTTTGAAGCTTCGCCGCCATGGATGGAGCCAACCGTGACAACCGCCATTTCACGCGGATCGACATTGCGCGAAACAATACTCTGCAAGGCAGTTATGAGAGACGCAGCGGCGACAACAGGGTCGACAGCATTGTGCGGTTCAGCTCCATGACCACCCTTGCCGACGATCTTGATGACAGCCTTGTCCACGGATGCCATAGCCGGTCCGTTGACAAACCCGAAACGTCCAGCAGTGACACCCGGCCAGTTGTGCAATCCGAACACCGCATCGACGGGAAACTGCTCGAAAAGCCCTTCGCTTATCATCTTGCGCGCTCCGGCGCCGATTTCCTCTGCTGGTTGAAAGACAAGATCGAGCGTACCGCTGAAATCGCCCTCCTCGGCCAGATATCGTGCGGCGGCGAGCAAGATCGTCGTGTGCCCGTCATGGCCGCAAGCGTGCATCACACCCTTGTTTCGGCTGGCGTAGTCAAGCCCCGTCGCCTCTTCTATCGGCAGAGCATCCATATCTGCCCGGATCGCGAGACGGCGCCGACCTTCCCCCCGGGGCAAGGTCGCTACCACGCCGGTTCTCGCAATTCCCGTCGTGACGTCATAACCCCAGGAGGCGAGTTTTGACGCAACGAGACGACTCGTGCGATGCTCATGGAAAGCGAGCTCCGGATACTGATGTATGTCATGGCGAAGCGCTATGAATTCATCGAGATGCGCGGCAATGGCTTCTCTCGCGGCATCAAGCCTGTTGCGGGGTCGGGAGGTAACATCCATGAAACCGGCTCCTCAGGCCCGCGCAGCCTTGTTTACCGGTTGATCCACAGCCGACGAATAACGGCTTTCGCGGAACGGCAGCCCAAGATGATCGCGGAGCGTTTCACCGGGCAGTTCCGGGTTGAAATAGCCCCGCTTTTCCAGGATCGGCAGTACATGTTGAATGAAATCGTCGAGACCTTCCGCAATGACGGGAAAGCCGAGAATGAAACCATCGGCAGCTTCGCTTTCCACCCAATTGATCAGTTCATTGGCGATAGCGTCCGCAGTTCCAATGAAGGCAGTGCGTGGTGTCGCGACATCGAGTGCGATCTCGCGTAATGTGGCACCGGTTTCCCTTGCCGTCTTCTTGATGCGATCTGTCGTGGCGCGGAAACTGTTCTTGCCGATTTCACCGAGTTCAGGGAAAGGCTCGTCGAGCGGATAGATGCTGAAATCGTGATGGTCGAAGAAGCGACCGAGATAAAGCAGCGCCTCATCAACCGAAACCAGATTACGGATGGCTTGATACTTCTCCTCTGCTTCTTCCTGCGTACGCCCGACAATTGGGCCGATACCGGGAAAAATCCCAACATCAGAAGAACTGCGGCCTTGAGCGACCGCGCTTTGCTTTACCTGCCTGTAGAAGGATCGCACGTCCTCAATCTTGGTGCCGTTCGTAAACACTGCATCGGCATGTTTACCGGCAAGCCGGATGCCGGAATCCGACGATCCAGCCTGAAACACCACCGGCTGCCCCTGCCTGGAGCGACTGATATTCAGCGGGCCTTCGACATTGAAAAAGCGCCCTTTGTGATTGATGCGATGTAACTTATTCTTGTCGACATAGACACCGTTTTCGCGATCGCGGACGAAGGCATCGTCATCCCAGGAATCCCATAGCCCTTTGATGACGTCGAGATATTCGTCTGCTATTTCATAGCGCAATTCATGCTCGGGATGCGGGCGCCCGTAATTGCGGCCTGAGCCTTCCAGCGGTGACGTGACTGCATTCCATCCGGCGCGTCCGCCGGAGATAAGATCAAGTGACGCAAACTGGCGTGCAATGGTGAACGGGTCGCTGTAGGACGTCGATACGGTGCCGACCAAGCCAATTTTCGATGTGGAGGCCGCGAGTGCCGAAAGGATCGAAATCGGTTCGAAACGATTGAGAAAATGCGGTATCGACTGCTCATTGATGTAAAGTCCATCAGCAACGAACGCAAAAGCGATCCCTGCTGCCTCCGCCTTGCGTGCGGCATTGACGAAAAACTCGAAATTGGTGCTCGCATCGGCAGGGCCGCTGGGATGCTTCCATGCGTTCATATGACTGCCAGGCCCCTGCAGCATGACGCCAAACGTGATTTGTTTTCGTCCACTCATGTCATTTCTCCAAGGAAGTGTTCCGACGCCAGGCGTCTATCTCGGGGCTCCCGGTGGCGCCGCAATCGCACCGAGCGACTTGCCATTTTCCATCTGAAACAGCCTAAACACACACTCGCGCATCCGTAAGAAAAGTAATTCTATAATTTTTATATACTTTGAAATTGCGAGGCAGCCTGAAGCGGTGCGGTGCAGAATAGAATGGAGCCAATCGGGGAGAGAGATTGTGAGATCGTTCTTTTTTGCGGGGTAACGGGTTCAGGAAAGGCAGACTGAAAAACGCGGATATCGAGGCGTCTCATCCTTGAGGCAGAGCGCTCAGCGCCCCTTTCAAACATCGATACGAGCTATACCTGCATCTTCATCATCGCGTTGCTCCGTTTCATCATTGAAGCGCGATAATCATCGTCTCTGCTTTATTATTATATGTCGCCCTCACCGTGCGAAATCGGCCAAACCCGCGCTACTGCGACACTCGGCCAATTACGGTAGGCTATTAATTCTCTCGATTTCATGCAAAAGCAGCCTGGCGAAACATCGGCGGAGTGCACATGCTCACCAAGAAGGGCAAGTATGGTTTGAAGGCTCTGGCTCACCTCGCGGCGCTTGCGCCGGGTGAAAGCGCCTTTGTCGCGGAAATTGCCGCTCGGAACAATATTTCCAAGAAGTTTCTCGACGCCATCCTGCTGGAGTTGCGCAATGACGGGATTCTCCGGTCGAAGAAAGGTCCCGGCGGCGGTTACAGTCTTTCCAAACCGGCATCCGAAATTACCATCGGGCAAGTCGTCCGCGTTCTCGATGGGCCGCTGGCGCCAATCCGCTGCGCCAGCCGCACGGCCTACGAGCCATGCGACGATTGCGAGGATCATCGCGCTTGTCAGGTTCGCCGTTCCATGCTGCTGGTGCGCGAAGCAATAGCTGGCGTTCTTGATACAATGACGCTCGAACAGTTTGCACGCAATGGCGGGCTGGAAGATGATGGTTCTGCACCCGCATGGGCGCAGCTAAGTGCCTGAGAGCGCATCGAGAAGGCGATAGCCCCCATTGTGATAGAGGAGAGGATCACCTGAGCCGGTGACGATCTTCAGAACGCGCCCGATCACGATCGCATGGGTATGCCGCTCGATGACATCTTCCACGGCGCAATCAACCGAAGCCAACGCACCGGCAAGAGCCAGCGCACCGCTTTCGAGCGCATACCAATCAGCATCCGCATAGCGTTCAACGCCCTTGATGCCACCCTTGCCAGCGAAACGATCGGCAATGGACTGCTGGCCGGAAGACAGCACATTCACGCAGAAATGGTTATGGCGACTAATCGCCGTCCAGACCGACGAACCCCGATTAATGTTTACGATAATCGTAGGCGGCTCAACCGAAAGCGCAGTGGCTGACGTTACAGTCGCCCCGGTGCGCCCCTCATCGAAACCCGCTGTAACAACACTCACGCCGCCTGCAAGCTGACGCATTGCTGCCTTGAGCTCACCTGGAGAAACTTCGATATCTACCGGTTCTTCGATATATTGCTCAATACTTTCGCGGAGATATGTAACCGTTGATCCCATGTCTGTATTTTACTCCCGATTTACCATTCCCTGCACGGTAGCAGCGACCGGAAGATTGGCCGAGAATGCACTTTCTATATTCTACTGACTTTGTAGAAAATTAAAGCCTACAGCTAAAACAGAGTGAAAGCGGGTCCGGTCAAAAAACAGGTTCACGGGAACCGCTCTAATTCATCGTTTTACGCATTATCCGACGCATCGAAGCAGGACCAGAAATCAGTCCGGTGAACTGGTTTCCCGTCCGTGCGCTTCGCCCTTTTGCTGGCAATACTATGAATGTAGGGTGACGCGATTGCGCTGCTACCAATTGCATTTGGTGATCACGCTGACAAGCCGAGATTTTCTTTCAGTGTTTCTCCGGTATACTCGCCACGAAGCACGCCTTTTTCCTGAAGAATTGGAACGACTTTCTCGACAAATTCGTCGAAGCCACCAGGCGTGAGATGGGGCGCAAACACGAACCCATCTGCCGCATCCGCTTGCACATAGGCGTTGATTTCCTCGGCAATTGTCTGCGGGGTGCCGACAAACTGCTGACGCGCTGTTACTTTGATAATAAGGTCACGAATGCTGAGCTTTTCCCGCTCTGCCAACTCGCGCCATGTTCGAGCGGTTTCAATGCGGTCATCGTAGCGTGCTGCACGACCCAAAGCCAGCTGCTCATGCGCAACATCCGGCTCCAGTTCCGGCAACGGCCCATCTGGATCGTAAGCGGAAAGATCGCGGTTCCACACCTGCTCCAGAAAGGTGATCGCGGATTTCGGGCTGACCTGCTGCAAACGGATTTCGCGCAGCTTTTCCTCCGCATCCTCTTGCGTGTCACCAAGGACAAAGGTTGCTCCCGGGAGAATTTTGAGTGAATTCGGGCTGCGCCCGTAGCCAGCCAAACGCTTCTTCACATCGCGGTAGAACGCCTGCCCTGCTTCCAGCGTTCCGTGACGGGAGTAGATGACATCAGCGTGGCTTGCGGCAAGTTCCCGCCCTTCCTGCGAGTCGCCCGCCTGCGCAATGACCGGCGCGCCTTGTGGCGGCACCAGATCTGAGCGACCGGCGATGTCGAAATGCTTGCCCTTAAAAGCAAAATCGCCGCCAGCCCATATTCTCTGCGCGGCGTCGATAAATTCTCGCGCGCGCTCATAGCGCTCCTTGAAAGGCAAATGATCGCCACGCCGGAAGTTTGCGCCAGTAAACGCGCCTGGCGATGTCACCACATTCCAGCCAGCCCGCCCGCCGGAGAGAGTGTCAAAGGTCGCCAGCTGCCGCGCAAGCGCATAAGGCTCGTTGAACGTGGTCGTCAGTGTGCCGATCAGCCCCACATTTTCGGTGATCGCAGCGAGCGCGGTAAGAATAGCCAGCGTATTGGGACGGCCAGCAACATCAAGCTCGTGAAGCTTTCCCTTTTGCTCGCGCACGCGCAAGCCTTCCGCAAGAAAGATGAAATCAAACTTCCCGCGCTCAACCGTTTCGGCAAAATGCTTGAACGACGAGAACTCGATCTGGCTACCCGCTGCCGGATCACTCCATACGGTGAAATTGTTGACGCCCGGAAATTGCGCTCCAAGAATAACCTGCTTCAGCTTTGTCATTTTCCCGGTTCCTTCGCTCATGCGGCTGTGGAGTAACGATTGATTGCTTCCGGCAAACCGAACCGCGCTCGCAGCGTAGTGCCTTCGCCGTTGTGAACGAGCTTGTGAACCTGCAATGCGGGCAGCAGTTCTTTGAGAACGAAATCGCTTTGCGATTGCGGATCAGACAAGAGCAACCGTATGCCTGAAGCGCCCAACTTTTGGCTCTCAGTAACCGCATCAATTATTTGCTGAACACTCGGTTTGTCAGAAAGCGTGATGTCGGTGACGACAAACGGCGCCGGGCGATCATGCACGGATGCGCCCGCAGCTCTGATAAGCTGTTCATCTGCTGGAACAAAAACCACATCCGCACTGCGAGCGATGTTCAGCTCATCAAGGTTTGAAAGTGCGGCCGCTACAATCGGCTGGCCCTGCGGTGGACGCGGGGTGATCGAAGGCCCAAGAACCCTGAAATTGTCGCTTTCAAAGTTGATGTAATGCAGTTTGGATGCATCCAGAAAACGTTGCGTTTTCTTGTCATGGATAACGGCATCGTCTTCCCAGCTATCCCAAAGCCTCCGAATAACTTCGATTGCGTCTTGAGTGTCCGTTTTAAGCGCCTGTTGATCAAGCGAAGGATAACCATCCAATGCACCCAGCGCTTTGCTGGCTTCCAGATTGCGCTGGTTTGTGAGCCACTGGACAAGAAGTCCAGCACGCCCTTCGCTGACATAATCGAGCGTCGCAATGGCGGTCGAAAGGTGGAAAGGTTCCAGAAAATTCAGCGGCGCACCGGCGATGACACCAATATTGCTAAGACGCGGTGCAAGCCAGTTTGCCAGCAAGAGGGCGTCCAGCCCATCGCCGCCCTTGTGTGCAAACTCATCTTCCAGTGTCAGAAATGTAACGGCACCATCGAACGATTTTGTCAGCTCCGTCCAGAACTGCCGTGATTGCTTGAGGCTGGTTTGAGGTGCGATTGCGGCGCTGAGACCCACCCCCAGAAGCAGGGCTTTAGACTGCGTCATGATTGAATTCCGATCGTAGTTGAATGGTTTGGATACCTAGCCAGCGCGAACAACGCTCAGCTCTGGCTTGCTTGGGGCCGACGCAGGAAGAAGCCGCGCGAAATCTGTGAGTATTTGCGCATAATCCGCGGCATGAAACTCATAAGGCAGCTCCAACCGAAATTCGGAGACAAGCGGCAAAACAGGATCGGCTGCGAGTGTTTCCAGAATTTGTTCTGTCGTGCCCACAATATCGGGCAGAAACAGCGTGCGGCGCGGACCATGGGCAAAACCCGTTCGCTTGTCGCGATCTGCCGCAAATTCCGCGTAGCGACGTCGCGCATCGGGACTTGCGCTGTCCGTGGGCAGGATCACCCGGCCAAGTGCAACACGCGGCGCACGGTCATGCACCCACTCCTGACGGAACCTTTCTATGAGTGCTTTCTGGGCCGTCAGAAAATCATCCGTGTTGTCACCGCTGACAATGTTTCCGGTCAGAAGATTGAACCCAGCCTGACCCGCCCAACGTGCGGAATTCTGTGATCCACCTCCATACCACAAGCGGTTGGGCAGCCCTTCGGCAAAAGGCCTCAAACGGGGAATTTGCGCACTAGCGGCATTGCCCGCTTCGGTTTCGCCCGAAAGCGGTTCTGATCGCAGTGCCTGTGCCAGTTTTTCTGCGCGCGTATGGCTGTAATCGGCAATTGGTGCGGCATCGACTAAATCTGCGATAAGATGAGCGAAAGGCGGCGCCCCCACTGAAACCCCAACATTCAGCCTGCCGTTTGACAGCAGGTCCACAGTTGCAAGATCTTCGGCGAGCCGGAACGGGTTTTCATAGCCGAGCTGGATAACGGCAGTGCCAAGACCAATGCGTTTCGTCCGCTGCGAAGCGGCAGCGAGAAAGGTAGCAGCAGAAGAAATACCACGCTCCAGATGGCGCTGACGCACCCATGCGCTGTTATATCTCAGTCGCTCTCCATGTTCGAAAAGCTGGAGCGTATCCTCTAGCCCCCTTGCGGGATCATTCTCCTGATGACTGCCCGGAACGAGAAAGGCGAAATGTTCGATATGTGAAACGGGCATGGCTTGATTCCCTTCTCACGCAGCGGTTTCGCGATAGCTCTGAAGTCGCGCCAGAATTTTTACTTCCTGCTCCGCTTTGCGCTCTTGCACGCGCTGCGTTGCCTCTTCAAATGAAGCCGATGCGGGATAGAGCGGCGACGATATCGGCTGGCCCAGCTTGGCACCAATGTGCTTCTCAAAAGGCAGCGAGCGATATTGCTGAACATCTAAAGATGTGTCGAAGAGCGGGCGATAACCGAGTGAAATGTAAAGCGCTGTTGCCTCGGGCTGGCGAAAGCCGGTCGAGAGATAGGCGCGCGTGTAACCCAGATCACCGGCACTTTTTTCAAGCGCCAAAACGATACGGCGCGCCAGCCCCTGTCTGCGCAAATGCGGTGCGGTCCATATTCGCTTGAGTTCGACGGTTTCTTCGTCATGGCTCATATAGCCGCCACCGGCAATGGTTTCACCATCGCGCTGCAGCAAATGGAAACCGCCAAGTGGCGGCGCAAACACCTCCGCGGGATAGCGCAGAATTTCACTGCGCGCCCCGCCCGGCCGATCCAGATTCGCATAACGGCTATCATATTCATGAACCAGACCGTCAATAAGCGGCTGTGCGGCAGGGTCCAAAAGAGAAGACTGGACGATAATATCAACCATAGAAAGCCTCCGCTGAAACAAATCCTGTCCAACCTGTGTTGTGTGGAGGCAAAGGCCGCCATCGAACAGGGTCTCCTTTAACGGTGCCTCGTTGCTCGCCCGTTTGCACGGCATGAACGTTTAATGAGCGTGCAAATATTGGAAGATCGTTGCTCGATTAATATTCTATAAAAAACATAGATTATCTCCTCATTGAAGTTGTTGGTGAGGATCAAATGCCCTACGCGCTCAGTTTTCTCGATAAAAGTCCCATTCATGATGGCGAAGCAGCCCAGGCGGCGCTGACCCGCACGATAAAGCTTGCGCAGAAAGCAGAAGCTGCAGGCTTTCACCGTTTCTGGGTGGCAGAGCACCACAACTCACCGGGGCTTGCCAGTTCGTCACCGGAGGTACTAATCGGCTTTTTGCTGGCCCACACCCAGCATATCCGGATTGGTTCGGGCGGTGTGATGCTGCAGCACTACAGCGCTTATAAAGTCGCTGAGAACTTCAACCTTCTTGCTTCGCTTGCCCCTGGACGGGTCGATCTGGGGGTCGGAAAAGCGCCCGGAGGTCTGCCGCTTTCAACCCGCGCCTTGCAAGGCGCTTATGACCCGGACCGAAAACCATCCTTCCAAAAGCAACTCGCAGAGCTCGATGGCTTTCTCGATCATGGTTCTGAAAAATCAGATGATGATAAGGGCATCGCCGCATATCCGGTGCCGCCGCAAAAACCTGAACGTTTCCTGCTGGGTGCGAGTGTCGAAAGTGCTGAACTTGCGGCTCACCTTGATTGGAACTTCGTCTATGCCGGCCATATTCAGGGCGATCCGGCAGCGATCGAAGAAGCGGTTGACGCCTATCGGGCAATCGCGAACCGTCCTGCCGTGTTAGCGGTCAGCGTTATCGTTGCTGAGAGCGACTCTGAGGCAGAAAAACTGGCAGGTGATATTCGCCGCTTCCGTGTTGCGGTCGAAGGCCTGCAGCCGGTCAATGTGGGGAGTCACGAACAGGCGCTTGAATATGTGCGGCAGGCCGGCGCCACACAATACAGCATCGAAGAGCGCACGCCCCGTGTCATTCGTGGAACAGCCTCGCAAGTTCACACGGAACTTCAACGTCTGCACCGCGAGTTGAGTATCGCTGAGTTCGTTATCGACTGCCCTGTTTCCGAAGGCAGCCAACGTCTCAAAACCATTGAGCTGCTTGCCAATAGTCGCCCTGCAATCGCGGCATAACACTCTCCCAATTCCCGACACTGGATATTCAACGTGATTACGAGACGAGATTTTCTGGCTGGCGCAAGCGGTATTGTTCTAACTATCGCCACCGGAGCTGAAATCGCTTTGACGGAAGCGCGTGCCGAACCCGTGAGGGGCGGTTCGCTCACATGGGGCGTCGAGTCGGAGCCAAGCACCCTCAATCCCCATTTGAACGGTCAGGCCAAAGCCAAGCTCATCCTGCGTAACAGCTATGAATCCCTTCTGGCACGCACGCCGGACGGTAGTTACGTGCCCTGGCTCGCCAGGAGCCATGAAGTATCAGAAGACGGCAAGACCTATACGTTCAAGCTCCGCGATGGCGTGAAATTTTGGGACGGCGAGAAATTCGATGCAGCAGCCGTTGCGCTCAACTTTACCAAACTCAAAGAACCTACCTATTCGGGAAGCATCAGTGCGGGCCACGTCGCGCGTGTCAGCGAAGTCACCGCCGTTGACCCGCTCACACTCGTCATCAGGCTTGACCGCGTTTACGCACCTTTCCTGGATGGTGCGGCTGGCATTGAATTGATCTCACCCAAAGCATTCGGGTCTGCCCAGCTAAAGGCCGGTGGAAGAGAAGTCGCGGGAACCGGGCCATTCATAATCGACCGTTATATCAAGGGTCAGGAAATCCGCTTCGTCAAAAACCCGGACTATAACTGGGCGCCTGAAAATGCGGCCCATCAAGGTCCAGCCTATCTGGATGATGTGACCTATCGCTTCCTGCCGGAATCTTCGGTGCGTATCGGCGCACTCACCTCCGGCCAGATCGACGCAGCTGAAGGCATTTCCGGCAATGACGCGCAACTTTTCAAGGATAACCCGGAATTTACCTACCAAACTTCGATCAACACCGGAACGCCTTATACGCTCTACCTCAACGTCAATCGTGCGCCCACTTCTGATGTCAACGTGCGCAAGGCCGTGCTGGCTGCAATTGATGTCGAACGCATTATTCAGTCGGTATATCGCGGAGAACGTGAACGCGCCTGGGGCATCCTCACCCCAGCCGATACTGACTTTTACGACAAGTCCATTGAAGGTACTTACGGCTTTAATCCGGAACTTGCCAACAAGCTTCTCGATGAGGCTGGCTGGACAGAGCGCGATGCCGACGGGTTTCGCAACAAAGACGGCAAGCGCCTGACAATCGAGGTTGTGCAGTCACAATCCACCGTGCGCGACCAGCGGGATATTCTGTTGCAGGCCGTACAGGCGCAGGCCCGGCAGAATGCCGGCATCGATATTGCGCTGCAATATGTTGATGCGGGAACCTATTCCAGCCGCCAGAAAGACGGCGAATACGGCATCATTCCAAATTCGACGACGACGCAGGAAAACGGCGTCACCATCTACTTCCACTATCTGCCCCGCGATAAGGGCGGCTCGATCAACTATAGTCGAACCGAAGACCCGAAAGTCTCCGCATGGCTGGACCAAGGCGCTTCCACGCTCGATTCCAAAAAACGCTTTGAAATTTACGCAGAACTGCAACGTTTTGCGCTGCTCGATCAGGCTTATGGCCTGCCGCTCTATGTGCCTGCCGATCAGATCGTCGCATCATCTCGCGTTCAAGGCATCGGTTTCCGCCCTTTCAAGCGGCTTCCGGAAAACGCCTACGATATCTGGCTTCAAGATTAATTTCATCCTGCTTACGAGAAACCGATACATGTTTAATCGCCGTTATTTTCTCACGCTCGGAACTGCACTTTTCGCGGCAGTCGCACTGCCAAAAATCGCTTTCGCGCAAGATGCCAAACCCATTGAAGGCGGCAAGCTGGGCTGGGGTGTTGAAACCCAGCCGGCGACCCTTAACCCGCAGCTCAACGGTCAGGACAAGACCAAACTCCTGCTGCGAAATTCCTATGAATCGCTGCTTGCGCGCACCGCTGAAGGCGGTTACGTGCCTTGGCTGGCGAAAGACCATGAGATTTCGGAAGACGGTAAAACCTACACATTCACACTGCGGGACGATGTAAAGTTTACGGACGGCGAAAAGTTCAATGCGGAAGCCGTGGTAGCCAACATTACGGCGCTCAAAGACCCGGCTTATTCAGGCAGCACAAGCACCGGGCCTGTTTCGCGCATTGCAGAAGCGAAGGTGCTTGACGAAAATACCGTCAGTTTCACGCTCAAAGGCATTTACGCGCCATTTCTCGATTATATTGCCAGCCTGGAAATTCTCTCGCCTGCTGCATTCAAATCCGAAGAAATCAAATCCGGCGGACCTGAGATTGCAGGAACCGGTCCTTTCATTTTGAAGCGTTATGCCAAAGGACAGGAACTCAATTTCGTAAAAAACCCGGAATACAACTGGGCACCGGCGAATGCGGGTCATCAGGGTCCAGCCTACCTTGATGAAGTGACCTACCGTTTCTTGGGCGAGTCATCGGTCAGAACCGGCGCGCTTACCTCTGGTCAGGTTGATGTCATTGAAGGTGTATCCGGCAATGATGCAGCGCTGTTCAATGACAATCCTGATTTCACCTATCAGACAGCGTTGAACACCGGCACACCTTATTCGCTTTTCCTCAATGTCGAACGGGGTCCGACGCAGGAGCTCAATGTCCGCAAAGCGCTCATTGCTGCGATCGACGTCGATGCCGTACTCAAATCCGTCTATCGGGGTGAGCGCACTCGCGCATGGGGCATCACTTCGCCGATTGATCCGCAGTTTTACGACAAAAGCATCGAAGGAAAATACGGGGCCAATCCAGAACTTGCCAACAAACTTCTCGATGAAGCGGGCTGGACCGAACGCAATGCGGAAGGCTTCCGCACCAAGGATGGTAAGCCGCTGACGATTGAAGTTATTCAGGCGCAGGCAACGGTGCGTGACCAGCGCGATGTTCTCTTGCAGGCTTTGCAGGCACAGGCGCGCCAGAGCGCGGGTATCGATCTGAAGATTGTTTATGTTGATGCCGGGACCTACACAGACCGCCGCAAGACAGGTGACTTTGGCTCGATTGCCAATTCCAACACGCCAACCGACGCCATCGACATAGAACTGCACTACCTGCCACTCGATAAAGGTGGTTATATCAATTACAGCCGCGCTTCAGCACCTGAATTGGCGCAATGGCTGAATGAAGCCGCCTCAACGCTCGATCAGGCCAAGCGGTTTGAACTTTACAGCAAGCTGCAGAATTTCGCCATTCTGGATCAAGCCTATGCCTTGCCGCTCTATGAGCCAGAGGATCAGATTGCTGCTGCAAGCTATGTCAAGGGCATCAGCTTCCGTCCCTTCAAGCAACTTCCTGAAAGCGCATACGACGTATGGCGCAGCGAGTAGCTACGTCTTCCCGCGGATTTCGGCACAGAGGAGCTACAGATCATGGATGCTGAAAATACCACGACCATCGGTCGCGCACCTGCAAGCTGGTTGCCCCGGCGTTTCGGAGTCCCGCGTAACAGTCTTATGGGACAAATCACCCTTCGCATAAGCTCAGGCCTGCTGGTTCTTTGGGCTGCAATCACCCTGAGCTTCATAAGCGTCCATCTCGCACCCGGCGACATTGTCAGCATATTGATAGGCGAGCAGCTGCGCACGCCTGAAGTTGAAGCGGCCATTCGCGCAGAATGGGGGCTGGATGATCCAATCTTCATGCAATACCTGTCCTATCTCGGACGTATTCTGCATGGCGATTTTGGCCGCTCCTATTACCTGCAGACGGATGTCTCGCAGCTTCTGTTTTCTCAGATGTGGCCCACCTTGAAACTTGCCGGTGCAGCACTTGTCGTCGCAATCGTCTTTGCAACTGTTAGCGCTGTTTTGACAGCCGGCAAAAAGCTGCCGCGCTCAATCGCGGCAGGCGTTGAACTGGTGCTCATTTCAACACCATCCTTCTGGCTCGGTATTGTCCTCCTTTTCGTCTTCTCCTTCACGCTCAAGCTATTTCCAGTGTCAGGGGACAGGAATTTTGCGGCACTCATCCTGCCAGCGCTTTCGCTGGGCTTGTCCTTGGGCGCTGTCATTGGACAGGTTCTACGCGAAGGCCTGGAGCGCGCGCTGGAGGAGCCCTTTGCCCTCACGGTGCGCAGCTGGGGGACCAGCAATCTTGTGTTGCGGCTGAGGCACGGTTTGCGCCATGCGTCGCTGCCAGCCGTAACACTCACCGGCTGGCTGATTGGTGGGCTTCTTTCAGGCGCCGTCATTACCGAAGCCGTCTTCGGGCGTCCCGGTCTTGGCCGCATCACGGTTGATGCAGTGCTTTATCACGACCTGCCGGTCGTGCTGGCTGTCGCTATTTTCTCGGCGTTTATCTATGTGGTGATGAGCACCATCGTTGATGTGCTCTATCTGCTGATTGATCCGCGCCTGAGAACCGAAGGCCGGAGATAAGCCATGAGTGTCACCCCCGCACTGGAAACACGCCCGGCGGCAAAGCCGGCTGCCACTAGCTTACCTAAACAGGTCCGATTGGTCCTTTCCAGCCCGACACTGGCACTACCAACGCTCTTTCTAACGCTAATTACCGTTGCAACGCTCTGGCCGGGTTTACTTACAACAGCCGATCCATTGCTAGCGGATCCTCTACAGGCACAATTGCCGCCTTCGGTAGATCATTGGTTTGGTACTGATCATCTGGGCCGTGACGTGTTTTCACGCGTGGTTCACGGTGCGCGTTATTCCGTTCTGATAGGCTTTAGCGCTGTGGCAATCGGTGCTGTCGCCGGTTCCATTTTCGGGCTGCTTGCTGGATTATCGCGCGGCCTGATTGATGAAGCAGTTTCCCGTTTTCTCGATGTGGTGTCTTCGTTTCCCGATCTGCTGCTGGCATTGGTGCTCATCTCGTTCACGGGACCGGGCACCGTCAATCTGATTTTTGCGCTTGGCGTGGCCATCATTCCGCGTTTTGCCCGCGTCGTGCGTGCACAGACCTTTGTCGTCGCGCAGAGCGGTTATGTCGAGCAGGCCAAAACATTTGGGCTGAAGCGTCACATCCTCGTGCTGCGGCACGTATTGCCTCACGCCATTGCACAAGTGCCGATCCTTGCAACAATAGGACTTGGCACAGCAATCATCAGCGCAGCGGGCTTGAGCTTTCTTGGTATGGGACCGCAACCCCCAGCACCGGAATGGGGGGCGATGCTTTCAGAGGCGCGCAATTATCTGCGTGTTGCATGGTGGATTGGCGTCTGGCCCGGTCTGGCCATCACACTCACCGTTATCTCCATCAGCATTCTCGGACGCCGTTGGCAGCTTGCCTTTGAAGGCCGGAGGCAGTCATGACAACGCCCCTTGTTGAAATCCGCAATCTATCCATCAGCTTTCAACGCGATGACCAGTTGGTCAAAGTCGTTGAAGGCATTAATCTGACCATCCACCCAGGAGAGACGATGGCGCTGGTCGGAGAGTCCGGTTCGGGCAAATCTGTGACGGCACGCGCATTGATCGGACTCTCAGCACCTGGCGCAATCGTCAAGGCCGACCTTTTCGAGATCGATGGCTTGAGTGTCCTTGATTACCGTGACAAGGAATGGCGGAGTTTACGCGGCCACAAGATCGGCTTTGTCCTACAGGACGCACTTGTCTCGCTTGATCCACTGCGTCGCATCTCGCAACAGCTTTCCGATGCCTTCGGCGTGAAGGGCTTTTTCCAACGACCAGATGTCAGGGATCGTAGCAAGGCTTTGCTGCGCTCGGTTGGCATTCCCGACCCGGATCGCAGGTTGCTGCAATATCCACATCAGCTTTCGGGCGGTTTGCGACAACGTGCGCTGATCGCAACAGCGGTTGCACGTTCGCCGTCGCTGCTCATTGCCGACGAGCCGACCACAGCGCTTGATGCAACGGTTCAAAAGCAGATTCTTGATCTTCTTGCGGAGCGCCGCCGGGCTGGCGAGACGCTTCTTCTGATCAGCCATGATCTTGCTGTTGTATCACAGATGGCCGATCGCATTCTGGTCATGCACAATGGGCGGATAGTTGAGGAAGGCCCAACGATGCAGATACTCAACACACCGAAGGAAGCCTATACGCGACATTTGCTTGAAGCCGTACCGTCGGCGGGATCACGCGGCTATCGCCTCTCGCCCGTACAGCCGCACCAACCGCAAGTCAGGATGGCCCTACCAGCAAAGCGCATCGATGAGAGCACTAATGTTCTGGAAGCCAAAGGGCTTTTCAAACATTATGGTAAGGCCAACACGCCTTTTGCCGTCAATGATGTCTCATTCTCGCTAAAAGCGGGTGAAGCGCTTGGCATTGTTGGGGAATCCGGCTCAGGTAAAACCACCGTCGCCAAGATTGTTCTCGGGCTTACAGAACCCGATCAAGGCACATTGCATATTGATGGCAAGCTGTGGAGCAATCTGCGCGAGGAAGAACGCCGCTCGCAACGTAAGCATATGCAACTGATTGCGCAGGATGCGCTCAGTTCGTTCGACCCGCGTTATACGGTTGAAAAGATTGTCGGTGAAAGCCTTGACTCGGTTCATGTCTATGGTGACGAACGGCGCAGGCGCGTGGTGGAAGTGCTGGATGCCGTGCGTTTGGGATCGCAGCTTCTCAAACGCTATCCCCGCGAGTTGTCTGGCGGTCAGCGCCAGCGTGTTGCCATCGCGCGTGCCTTTGCACCGCGTCCGAAACTTCTGGTCGCTGATGAGCCTGTGAGCGCGCTTGATGTATCGGTGCAAGCTCAGGTACTCGACCTTCTGGCTGAGCTACAAGCTGCCTGCGGCACGTCGCTTCTGTTCATTTCCCACGACCTTGGCGTCGTCCAACATCTGACAGACCGTGTTCTGGTGATGAAGGACGGTCGCATCGTTGAAAGCGGCGCTGTTGAACGCGTCTTTTCCCAACCCCAACACAGTTACACACGCGCATTGCTGGATGCAGTTCCAACGATAAGCGCCGCTTGAATTATTATTTAACGCGCATCTTGTCCGAAAACCGTTTCTCACTTTTCGGGATGCGCTTCTTGAGGAGATCACAATGACCAGAACACGTACCCGCCGCTTGAAAACCCTGTTTGGAGCCAGCAACGTTGTTTGCGCGGACAATGATCAGGACAAGACCTTTGGGTTCAAACGCGCAATTGAGCTGGCAAAGAAGGCTGAAGCCGAGAAAATCACCGGCCTTTTTACAGCCGACCTTCTGCAACTTGATCCGGCGGGTCTTGCAGGCACAACCGGCACACAAGACCCGGTTATCGCTCTTGCAGCGCTGGCCCATGCCACATCGCATATCGGGCTTATTGCGACCGTCTCAACGACGTTTCTGCATCCTTACAATCTTGCACGCCAGATCGGAACGCTGGACCATTTGAGCGGTGGCAGAACAGGCTGGAATGCCGTGACCTCTTCGGTCGGCGAAGAAAATTTCGGCGGCGACCTGCCAAGTCCGGAAGAACGCTATGAACGGGCTGCAGAATTTATTGAGATCGTCAACGCCCTCTATGATGCGAATGAACGCGATGCAATCACCCGCAAGGCGTCAGGTAATATCTCTGTCCACCCGAAAAAATTTCACCCTATCAACTATCACGGCAAGCATTTCAGCGTCGAAGGCCCCCTGAATGTGCCACCTCTGCCGCAGGGTCGTCCGGTTCAGTTTCAGGCTGGTCAATCCGATGCCGGTATCACGGTTGGCGCGCGCTATGCCGAGGTCGTCTATACGTCACAGCCGAAGCTTGAAGATGCAGTGGCATTTGCCACCGAGCTGCGCCGCCGCGCGACACAGTTTGGCCGTGGGAATAATCTGCCATTCATCATGAACTCGCTTCATTCGCTGATTGGCTCTTCTGAAGCGGATGTGGCCCGACGCCTGAAAGACAAGCACGAGGCAATCGACTATGATCAGGGACGGATCAAGCTTGCTGATATGCTCGGCGGGCATATAGATCTGAGCGATCTGCCGCTTGACAAGCCGCTGCCAGAAAACCTGTTGCCGGAAATCACCAGCATTAACCGTCGCCGGGGCCGTGTCGAGGTGTTCCGTCGTTATGCGCGTGAAGGCCTCACCTTGCGCCGGTTGATCATTGAGGCGCAGGAAACCGGCCACTGGTCGATTGCAGGTACGCCAGAGCAACTCGTCGATGCTATTGAAGAACGTTTCAATACAGGTGCTGTTGACGTTCTCACGCTGCACGGTATTGGTAACCCCGATCAGGAAGATCTGCTTCTAAATGGTCTGATCCCGGAGCTTCGCCGCCGGTCGCTGATTGATACAGATTACATCGGAGCAGATTTCCGCACCAACCTGGAACTGCCGCCCTTATCTGTTACCACACCATCTCAGGCCCGGAGCGCTTGAAATGGCAAAGCGTGAGGGTTTTCTGCGTTTTGGTTTGTTCGTCTATCCTGTCGGCCACCATATTGCGGCATGGCGACACCCGAACGCTGTCGCAAATGCTGGCATCAATTTCGACTATTACCGCAACGTTGCCTCGCTGGCAGAAGCAGCCAAATTCGATCTGCTGTTTCTTGCTGATGGTGCGGGAACTCGCGGCGACAATCTCGAAATTCTGAGCCGCACCGCGCATAGCTATGTAGCACAGTTCGAGCCCCTCACGCTTTTGTCCGCGCTCTCGGCTGTCACTAGCCATATCGGTTTAGTTGCAACCGCCTCATCGAGCTTCAATGAGCCTTTTCACATCGCACGAAAATTTGCGTCACTTGATCATTTAAGCGGTGGACGTGCGGGCTATAACCTTGTGACTTCCGCGAGCGACTTTGAGGCGCGCAATTTCAATCTCGACCGGCATTATGAACATGCCGACCGTTATGAGCGGGCGGAAGAATTGGCAGATGTCGTCAAGGGTCTTTGGGACAGCTGGGAAGAGGACGCCTTCCTCTATGATAAGGAAGAGGCGCGTTTCTTCGACCCTAGCAAGCGGCACGTGCTCAATCACAAGGGAAAGTACTTCTCGGTTCAGGGGCCGTTAAATGTGCCACGTTCCCCGCAAGGACATCCCGTGACGGTGCAGGCCGGTTCGTCAGCGGCTGGAAAGGAACTGGCAGCGAAAAGTGCGGATGTCGTTTTCACAGCACAGCAGACAGTTGAGGAAGCCGCCGCCTTCTATAAGGACGTCAAACAACGTGCAGCGCACTATGGCCGTGATGCCGACGACATCAAAATCATGCCAGGCATTTTTCCGGTCGTTGGCCGCACCCGGCAAGAAGCCCAAGATAAATTTGACGAATTGCAGAATCTCATTCACCCATCAGTGGGGCTCAATATTCTTTCTTCAGGCTGGTCTGGTCCGGACCTCTCCCAATTTGATCTAGACGGCCCCGTGCCCGAATTACCAGAAACCCAAGGCAGCAAAAGCAGACAGGAGCTCCTGTTTGAACTGGCGCGGCGCGAAAACCTGACCATCCGCGAACTATATCTGCGGGTTGCAGGCGCTCGTGGTCATCTGCAAATCGTAGGCACGGCAACAGACGTGGCCGACGCACTCGAAGAGCGTTTTGAAACCTACGGCGCAGATGGATTTAATGTCATGCCACCGATCTTTCCAACCGGTCTTGAAGATTTTGCCAAGCTGGTTCTGCCGGAGTTGCGCCGCCGCGGGATTGCCCGCAGCAATTATGATGGCCCGACATTGCGGGAAAACCTTGGGCTGAGAGCCCCAACAGCCAGCGACAGAAATACAAATCAAACTTAGGTAAGGCAGATCTTTGTGACTCCGCCGAACCTAGACGCGTCCATCAAACTCCGGATGCTTTGAAATAGAGAGGTGGCTACGAGAAAGTATGATCGCTCTAACGCAGCCACCACCGTGATGACGCGGCGGATGGTCTCTACGTTCCTCCGAGCAACCCGTTTCGCGGCTCCCCTTCGGCCCTCTTAATGGTGATGGCCGCCTCCCGTATCCCGATGTGGTTCGGTTCAGTGACACTGACCGGTTTTTGACGAAGCCGGATTTGAACTTTTAAACCGGCCACTCGTCTGGTTCGCAGCGTTTCGCATCCCCGATGAGGTTGTGCCAGAACGTTGGCGAAATGCAGGGTTAAAATAAGAAAGATCGCCAAAGCCAGCCTCATAAGCGATTGAGCTGACTAGACACTTAGCCGAGTTCATAACGCGCCCTCTTGACATATCTAATCGACGTTCAAACGTATCGGGAGAATGTCGTATTCTCGGCCTGAAAGAGCTTTTGTACCTAACGGGCCGACTGAGATGAGGACGCGCTACTGGCCTGCAGCTTTTGTGGTCCCATTGAAGGCATTCTTTTTATTCGCCTGGATCAGTACAAGATGACAATCGACAGTCGCGGTTTTTTTTGATCTCTTGCGACAGAATACTACTATCGATCGAATGCCTTTGCGGAGCCAGATAAGTTCGCATATTATTCGCGCGCCGGTTCAATCGTGACGGTTGCGGTGCGGCCCGCAATGAGCCGGACCGCATCCGGGATGTCATCGATCTCGATCCGTACCGGAATCCTCTGGGCCAGACGGATCCAGGAAAATGTAGGAGCCACACTTGCGAAAGAGCCGACAGAGTCGCTTCGCTCCCGATCCTCTATACCGGCGGCGATGCTTGCGACATGCCCGACTAGCGGTTCCCGCTCACCCATAATATCGATCCTCACCACATCATTGATGTGGATTCTAGGAAGCTTCGTCTCTTCGAAATATCCTGCGACATAGATGGATTCTCTTTCAACAAGAACACCGATCGCACTTCCCGCAGAAACATAATTCCCTTTGCGCAAGGAGAAATTGGTGATCGCCCCTGATGCCGGTGCCTTCACGGTTGTGCGCTCAAGGTTGAGTGCGGCCAGATCCCTCGCCGCAAGCGCCGCTTGATATGCTGCGTCTGCCTGATGCATCTGGCTCTCCGCCTGCTGCCGCTGCTTTAGGCTGGCTGCTCCTTTCGAGGCGAGCAGTTGATATCGTTCGAAATCTGCCCTCGCCAGCTGCACGGCGGCCTTCATGCTCTGTATCCGGGCTTCCGCTTCGCGGAGAGCAAGCTTGAAACGATCTGTTTCTATGCGGAACAGCGGCGCTCCTTTCTCCACCCAGGCGTTGTCGGGCACCAAAATCTCGGCAACGGGTCCAGAGACATCCGGCGCAAGTTGCACAATATCAGCACGGATGTGAGCGTCGCGCGTCCACGGCGCCTCCATGTAGAAGGTCCATAGGTGCCAGCTCAGTACCGCCGCGCAGCCAACCATGGAAAGTGTCAAAAGGACACGCCCTGAAATAATGGTAATGTATTTCATCTTTGAAGCCAGTTTAAAACGGCGGACAACCCTCCGAGGAGCGTGACGTAGAATGCTAGATTGAAAAGCGGACGATGCCATACCAGTCTATAAAATCCGATTTTGCCGAGAACGGGAGCGAGAACGCGGAATACGCCGTACGCGAGAAGGGCCACCACCGCAAACCACGGCATGAAGACTCCGTAGAGATCAAACTGCCCGGTCACGCGACGATCCCCCTTGCAGGTCGCGTTGTTAAAACCGGCGGATCAGCGTCCGGGGAGAGGCAAACTCGAAGAGCGGCCGCGCTCACCAAAAGCTCCCTTTCCACAATCGATGGGACCTTGCCCGAAGGGGAAACAACAAGATCATCCAAAGTCGTGAGGACATTTTCCAAAGATCCCCGACGGCGACCCGACCGAGGGTCGTACACCTCTTCCAGCGCCTCGAAGACTGCTTCCGCTTTACAGCGGATAGAGCTGGACGCTTCATCGGCAAGTCTTCGCATCGCCATCATATGAAATCCCGTTCGCAGATCGCGTGTAAGATCGGCATTTGCGGCATCGGAAGTCGATGGAAGTTTTGCAGCTCGGGAAGCGAAGAGGCCGGCAACATCGATGAGGCGATGGTGCGTGACGTGGCTGTCGGTATGTCTTCCAGCAGCGATTTTCGCGACATGCTTCTGTGCAACGGAAAAAAGCCTTCTGGCGTTGGTCTCCGCCCTGACCGATCGGAAAAGCCTGCAGACCACAATCGTCCAGATCATCGCAAGAATGGTCGCGATTCCTGTGTTCGCGAACATGACGAAGTCATTGCTCTGGTGTGACTGGAGCATCAGAAGAAGAGGAAAGTTTATACACAACCCCATCCCGACGACTGCCAGGGAGGGCAAAGCGAGACATATCCCGGCCGGAATCAGAAACAGCCCGAGAGCGGCGGCGAGCGGCACGAAACCATCGATCATCGGAAGAACCGCGAAGCCGTAGACGAACGCCGCGACGAACGCCCCGATTGTCACGACAACAAACTTGCGCATGGCAGGGACTGGATCGTCCATCATCGCGAGGAGGCAACAAAGAACACCTGATATCTGGGTGAGTGTCATTCCCTCAGACCAACCGCTCGCGATCCAGAATGACGACGTGGACGCGAGGCAAATCGCAACTGCCAGCGCTGATAACAAAGCCATGCCGACGTCATGATGCTGGGCCGGGGGCTGGTTGGGAGCAGCGAGGCGGCGCGCCGCTCTCGCCGTGTTCTCCTCTTCTAAGGCTTCACGAAGGGTGGCGCAGTCGTCGTTGATCCGAAGAGTATCCCGGAGGTTTCGAGCGGCATTGGCCAGAAGGAGCTTTTCCCAAGAAAGGGCCGCATCAGAAGGGCCCAGCGCGTCAATTTGTGTCTGGAAGCTTCTTGGGAGGGGCTTTGATTGGGAGCCGATCGCCGAGCCGACAACCGCAATCAACGACAAAGCCTCGTTCGAACCGGGCGTATCAAGCTTGACCAGTGATCGTCGTAAATCCTCCAATTCTGACAAGAGCGGGAGGAGAGCAACCATGCGGTGCTGCAGGGATCGCACCAACGATATCCCAAACCGATATCTGGAACCATCATATTGAAGATGGATTGTAAATGACCGCAAGTCTGCCGCGTCCGCAGCCAAACACTGTCGTTCTATTCTGTTCCGGGTTTCGCCATATTCTCCGACCGCTGTTGCTGTCAGGAGCGGCCACGCCCTGGCGATCCATCCGTCGATCCGATTGACGAGAACGGTACCCAGATGAGCCGGAAACACGACATGACTGATGATTGACGCACATATAATTGCAAGACCGATTTCCTCAATGCGGGACACAACCGTGTCGAATGTGTTCGCCGGCGCCGTGACCAACGGCAATCCTGCAAGAAGCACCGTATATCCGGCCAGCAATGGAACATAGCTACGCGGTGTGCGGTCAAGAAGACTGACGAAAGTGCATGCCGATACCCATGCAATGATAGCTGCTGAAAGCATCATCGGTTCGTTCACCAGGTTTGGAACCATTGCGATCGTTACACCGCCGCCGATGAGTGTTCCGAACAATCGATAGACCGACTTCGATGAGGTCGCGCCCGAAAGCGGATGAGCGACGATGTATACGGTCGCCACCGCCCAGAACGGTCGAGGAAGATCGAAACTGATGGCGATGAAATAGGCAAGCATTGCCGCGAGGAATGTCTTCAATGAAAAGACGACTGCCGCGGTGGTAACAACCGGCCGAGCGTTCACACCTCATCTCCTGGCTGGAAATTCCTTCCCGAAAAGCCTCGCTCGTCAATGGTGCCGATGAGGCCGTAAAGCGCAGGAGAAACATAGAAAAAAGGCGACGCGGCAACGCAGGCGTGGAAGTAAGATTCCGCAGGGTCTACACATGCAATGGCCGGCGTATTTATTGTCGGAGAAGTCAGCAAGACCCGGCACCTGGAAAGGGAGGAGCTCACTCTCCTCAGTACAGGGAGGAGGCGACTTAGAGCTGCCCCGATCCGCGATGGCTGGAATGAGACTTCGATTGATGAGGGGCGGTTATATTGAGGATCGTTTGGTTGAAATGCCATTGTAGTCTCCGAACGTCGTGTCCATTCGAAAGCCTATCGACAAATGAGATCGGGGAATTTAGTTATTCTCCCAGATGATAGCGAAATCCAACCAACCTCCGCTTTCCCTTTCCTGGGCTCGGGACGATCATGATCTTGACAAATCTCCGGCACGGGTGAGTGCTGTGAGGATTGATGTGTCGCAAAATGAACGCGAAGCCCCTGAACATCGCCATTGCAAAGGCCAGCTCGTTATGGCTTTGCGCGGTGGAGTGACTTGTCGCGTTCCGAGCGGAATGTGGATGGTGCCTCCTCATTGTGGCATCTGGGTTCCAGGGGGTATGCTGCACAGCAATGTGGCGACTGCCAATGCTCGATTATTCTTCTTGTTCATTGAGCCAGGCGCTGCCGAACTCCCGAACCGATGCTGCACGCTTTCCCTGTCTCCGCTTGTCAGGGAACTTATCATCGAGATGGCTGACCAGTCTCCCGTCGCGATGGCCAATACGGAACTTATCACCACGTTGCTTCTATCGGCTCTGTCGCGTATGCCAGTACAGGATCTGCATCTGCCACTGCCGGATGAACCTCGGCTTGGGCGGATCGCGAGAGCCCTGGTCGACGATCCTTCCGACCGTAGCACGATAGCGCAATGGGCCACGCGAATGGCGATGAGCGAGAATTCGCTCGCTCGTCTGGTTCAACACAAAACCGGCTTGAGTTTCGGTCGTTGGCGACAGCAGTTGCAGTTGATCATCGCACTGCGAAGCCTTGCAGCCGGGGCGACGGTGCAGCAGGTTTCTGGCGATCTTGGATATGAATCTGTGTCCGCGTTCATCACTATGTTCAAGAAAGCGCTCGGCACGACGCCGGCCAAATATCTCAAGAACTGGGATCTTTAATCCTCGGTGACTAGGTTAAAGACGCGAAAGGCAATTATGAATAACCTTTGGAAGGAAGACTGCTATATCACCCAATTCCCAACTCTATCACCAAGTTCGCAGCCAGCAAAAATGTTCGACATTCCTGTCGGATAGTTGAGTGGTGTGTCTGCTTTTACAGACAGCCATCTGCACGACCGTAAACCCGAACCCCGACAAGCAAACTATCGGCGTTCGCGTTGATCAGTTTGCCCCCAGATCATAGCCTCCTGCTTTTAGAGCATTTCCAGCAAAAGTGTGAAACGATTTTGCTGGAAATGCGATAAAATAAATAGTTAGAGCGGTTCCGGCGATTCTGTTAGAACGGGAACCGCTCTAGCACACAGCCCCCGGCACCAATTTCCAGTCCATAAGCTATTCGACCACATCTTCCATGGCTTCGGTTCCAAATTCCCTTCCTTCAAGGGCGCATCCGCTTTCGGCGGCTGGCCGAGCGCGGATATCTCCGGCGGCAAGAGGAAATCAAGGTGACAGCTGAGGTGCCGGGTCTCGAAGAAAAGGACATTGAGGTCCTGCTCAACCAGGGCGTGCTGACGTTGAAGCTCGAAAGCGCTCCGGGACGGAGGACAAGGACGACCAAGTGGATGCGCGATTCAATAATGGCGTTCTGACCGGTAGCTTGCCGAATAGCGAAGAGGCGCAGTCGCAGGTGAAGCGCATCACCATCAAGAGTTAGCGTATGGCAGGCGTCGGCGGGGGCATCTGCCGCCGTCGGCTGCATCCTTCTCCAGAGAGGAAGGGATGAACAATTGAGATAATGAGACAGATCAACTGGAAATTCAGTTGCGCAGGGTTACCCTCGAACGACAATCGGTACTCTCGCGCTGACGTTTGCCGCTGTCGCCGGGCGCTCGTGCGTGGCGCGTGAGCGAGGTTAGACGCGGTTGATCGCGTCTCCTTAAAGCCAATACGCCGTGGCGATTGCTGCTTATGGAATTGTTGGCTGTGATCTGAATGGCCGAAATGGAGGCGCAAACAAGACCCGCAGCGACGTATCTCGCAGCATTTGCGCCGGGAAATAGGCCAGCTTAACCCGCTAAAATATTTGCGACAGAACCGTTACAAGGACGTTCGCCGCGACAAAAGGACGAGGAAGCAAGTCCCGCCGAGAAGCGAAGCGAAGAGGCCAAGCGGCAAATTGTAGGGAAAGGTCACTATCCGCGCGAGCCAATCGGCGCTGACCATCATCACCACGCCAATCAGCATGGAGGACGTGAGGAAGCGCTTGGGCGTGTGCAGCCCGAAATTGCGCGTCAGATGCGGAGCGATCAGCCCAACAAATGAGAGCGGCCCGACCATCATGGACGCAATCGCCGTCAGAAGCGCTGCAATCAGCACGATCACAAGGCGCGGCAAAATGAGCGAAAGACCGAGGCTGCGCATCGTCACCGAACCGAGCGGCAAAATGTCGAGCCAGCGCGACAAAGCGAGCAGGATTGTAAAGCCGACGACCAAAGCGAAACCGGCCATCCAAAGCTGCATGGGCGCCGACTGCGTGCCGGTGCCGCTCAACCAGCCGAGCAGGACAAGGGCCTGTGGCGAACCAGTTGCTATGATTGCGGTCAGAATGGAGCTGACCATCGCGCCAAGGCCGACACCAGCCAGAAGCAGTTTTTCCGCACCGAAACCACTCCGTGCGGCGACCGCCAGAACGAAGATCAGCGCCAGCACCGAGCCGATCGAAGCGCCCAGCCATTGCAGGGAAACGCTCCCGACGGGAAGCAGGAGAACCACCGCCAGACCGGCACCGGCACCAAGGCCGACGCCCAGAATTTCGGGGCTGGCGAGCGTATTGCCGGTCATGCGCTGAAGAATGGCTCCAGCCAGAGCCAGCATGCCGCCGGATAAGCCCGCAAGCGCAAGTCTTTGCGCCCTCCAGTTGAAAAGCGCATCAAACAGTTCACCTCGAGCGAGAACGAAGCCTTCCTCACTCCGACCAAGACCGAGCGTGATGGCGGCGACAATCAAGACAAGGAGCAGCAGAATGCCGAAGAAAAGCCCCGTGCGCCTGAGGCGAACGGCCCTTACCTCACTCTGGCCCGATGGCCATTCGAACATACGCAGACGCGGTAGCATCCACAACAGCACGGGGCCGCCAAGCAGTGCAGTCGCAGCGCCCACCGGCAGGCGGTCACCGGTGACGTTCTGCAACAGGCTGACGCATCCGTCGGTCAACCAGAGCAAAATCGCTCCAATGGCAGGCGCGGTGATCAGCTTCGTCTTGAGACGCCGCGCACCGGACAGTTGCGCCAGCGTCGGGGCGACCAGACCAACAAAGCCTAGTATGCCAACCTCGGCGGTGATGCTCGCCGCCAGCCAGACAGCGATGGTAATCACCAGAAGGCGGCTTGCCGCCAGCGACAGGCCGAGGCTGCGCGCATTGGCGTTGTCGAGCGCCAGCAATGTCAACGGACGCAGCAGGAACAAAGCAGTACCGCCGCCGATCAGAACCCTGAGGCCAAGCGAGATGCCGGGTCCCCAGCTTTGCTGTTCCAGCGAACCTCCGCCCCAGACGAACAGCGAGAAAACATATTCGCCATTGGCGAGGATAAGCGCCGTGCTTGCCGCCGTTGCGGTCAGCGACACGATCATGCCGCAAAGAATAACCGAAGCCGGTTCCAGCACGCGTTTCCAGTTGAGCGCCAGCACCAGACTGACCGCCGCCAGCCCACCCGCCAAAGCCAACCATTCGCGAAAGATGAGGGCCGCGGGCAGATAGAGCATACCCGCCGTCATGGCGAGTTGCGCACCGGCAGCGATGCCGAGTGTCGACGGTTCGGCGAGCGGATTGCGTAAGACCTGCTGCAACAGCAGACCGGAAAGCCCGAGACCTGCGCCGCAGATCAGCGCCATGGCATTGCGCGGCAGAACGGTGTCGAACGCTATGACCCGGTAAAGCGCCAGCAGTTCCGGTGAATCGGCAGGGGCATTCAGCGCCCGCGTGAACTCGAAAGCGGCCATTAGGGCTGCGACGAGCGCGAGCAGTGCCCAGAACAGAAGCGGCCTGAGGCCTGCAACTCTATTCTCCGTCATAGGCTGCTCTTCCAGTTTTCATGAAGAAGCTGGGCAAAGCGGCGTGCAGCTGGCAATCCGCCAAAATGGTCGAGCGGCGGCAGAAACAGAACCCGCTTTTCACGGATAGCGGGCAGCGCATTCCACAAGGCATTCTGCGGCAGACGATAAAGCGTTTCCGGATCGGTTGGACCGACGACCACGATGGATGCGTCTGGCATTTCGGCCAATTGCTCCAGTCCTACCGGCGCTGCGGCTGAATAGCTTGTTTCGCGCGTCCACGCATTCTCGAAATCAAGCCGAACCAAAACGTCGCCAAACAGGCTGTCGCGCCCGAATGCGCGAAAATGGCGGGCATCGCCCAAACTGATGACAAAGACCTTCCGTCCCGATACCGAGGCCAAGTGCTGCCGCGCCTCTCCAATCTCGCGTGCAACAGTCGCGACGTAAGCGCGCCCTTCCGCAGCCAGACCAAGCTTTTCGCCAAGGCTTGACGTCGCCTCTTCCAGCATCGCATAGGGCAGCTGACCGGCGCTGTAGACAGTCGGTGCAAAGACCGGCGCAATGCGTTCAAGGGCTGCACGCTGATATTCATAGAAGTTGGAGGCAACAATCAGGTTCGGTTCGATCATGCGCAGCAGTTCAAGATTGGGCGCACCGCGCAGACCGAGATCGGCGACGCTATCCGGCAAGGCAGGTTCAAGCTGCATCTGCCGGTATTGGCGCAGTTCTGCCGCTGCCACAGGCACAGCGCCGATGGCCAGAGCGGTCTCCAGCATGGCCCAGTCGATCGCTGCGAAACGCACTCTCGCCGCTCGAGCCGAACGCAGTGCAGGCGCCGCAAAAAGGGCGCCTGCAAATCCGAGAACCGTGCGACGACTGACTGTCACGAGGGAACCCGCGTCCGGAACCGGCGCGTCACCACTGGGTGTGCACCCTGAGCAAAGCCTTCCTGCCTTCGCCGTAACCGCAGACATAGACGCCCTGGCATCCAGCAACATAATCCTTGTCGAACAGATTGGTCACGTTGAGATCGATGCCCCAATTATCTTTTTCATAGCCGATTTTCAAATCGGCGAGTGCCACGGCGGGTACCTTGAGCGTGTTCTGCTCGTCGGCGTAGGACGAACCGACATAACGCACGCCGCCGCCCAGCGTCACGCCTTTCAGTGCGCCTTCGGGCACCGTATACTCGACGAAGACCGAAGCCTGATGCTCCGGCATGAGATAAGGACGCTTGCCGACAAGCGACCCGTCCGAGGCGTTTTCCTTGACCTTCAGGTCATAGGCGGTGACACTCGCCGTGACCTTCCAGTCTTCGGCAATATTGGCCTGCATCTCAAGTTCGAAGCCGCGCGAATTGACCTTGCCGAGCTGTTCACGGGCAAAGCTGGAGCCGGTCAGCGAGTTTTCCTTAGTCAGGTCGAAAAAGGACGCGGTGATCAGGCCATCGAAGAATGTCGGACGATATTTGACCCCCGCTTCATACTGAACGCCGGTTTCCGGCTTGGCGTAGCTCCCGTCATACAGGGTCTCAATGATTGGATTGAAGAAGGTCGCAGCACTCACATAAGGTGTGATGCCATTTTCGAATTCATATCCGAGACCCGCGCGTCCGGAAAAGCGACCCGTATCATATTCGAAGCTCGGCAGGCCTGAGGCCTCGGTCCAGATATGATCGTAACGACCGTTCAGCGTCAGTATCCAGCCATCGCCGAATTCCATGCGGTCCTGCGCATAGACACCCACCTGATTGCGGCGCAGATCCTGATCAATATAGGGATCCCACATCGGCCCCTGCGGCTCGCCATAAACCGGGTTGTAGGCGTCGATGATCGTCGCGCCGCCGGTCTGCTGCATCTGGTCGATGCGGAAATACCGGTATTCCGCACCGAACAGCAGATTGTGGTCGATGGCCCCGGTCGTCACCTTACCTTCAAGCTGGTTATCAGCCTGGAAGGTGTTGACCGTCGTATCGTGCTTGAAGTTGATGCGGGCGAGGTAGGGATTGCCCGCCGCTGGCTGCATCAGAAAACCGTCATAGCCGTACGGGTAGAGGCTATGCTCCCTCACATTGGCAAAGCCGTAACGCACATTCTGGCGGATGGTCCAGTCACTGTCGAATGTGTGTTCAAACTCATAGCCGATCGATAGCTGCTCGCGATCATAGGAATCGACATCCGGCTCAGTAAAATTGGCCTTGCGCGAAATCTTGCCGAACTCGGTCGGCACCACGGTGCCATAGTAAGGCAGAAAGCCGCCATCATGCGTCAGGTCCAGATGGGTATAGTTGGCCAGAATAGTCAGGCTGGTCGATTCATCCGGCTTGTATTCGATGCTGGGTGAGATGACGCCGCGAAATTCCTTGGAGAAATCCGTATAGTTGTCGCCGCCCTGGATTTTGCCGTTAACGCGGTAATTGACCGTTTCCGTCGCCTTGTCGCCAATGTCAAAGCCGAGATAGCCATTGCCATAGCTGTTGATGCCCGCCTCAAGATAGCGCAGGCGTTCACCAGTCGGGCGCTTGCTGATATAGTTCACGATACCGCCAGGGTTGGCGCCACCATAAAGGGCGGATGCTGGACCGCGCAGCACGTCGATGCGCTCAATCCCGAAACTGTCGATCAAAAAGCCGCCAAAGCCATAGCTGAAATTCTGCAGCCCATCGAGATAGGTGCCATTGGCCGTCGCGTCGAAGCCGCGAATATAAAGCCAGTTCGTATCATTATCGACGCCGAAGGGCTGCGCCAGTACGCCGGGCGTATAACGCAAGGCTTCATCGATCTTCTGCGCGCCGAGCGCGTCCATCTGATCGCGCCCCACGACCGATACGGATTGCGGGATTTTATCGATGGCAACGCTGTCTTTTGAACCGGTGATGGTGGCGCGCGGGACAAAACCCTTGACCGGCCCAAGACCTTCGGCGCGCGTGGTGCCGCCATTACCATCGGACTGGATGACAACCGTGTTCAACTCGAGGGGTTTATTGGCTTCCTGCGCCGAGGCTGGAATGCTGGCAAGCGCGGTACCGCTTACCAGCAGGGCGAGAAGATTGTGCTTCATCGACGGCATATGATGTGACCCCTCAATGGATAAAAACGCGAACCTTCACAGGCTCCCGCGCCCCCGCAGACGGGCGCGTTAATATGAGTGCTTATATCAAGAATATTCGGCAGGATTGTTCGTTTTTATGAGAAATTGAACGATCTTCGGTTCATCTCAGCGTGCAGTAAAAAGGCAATCCTTACTGTGGCTCTGTTAGACCTGTTGTCTCAGCCATGCCGCCGGCGTTGTCCCGGTTTGCTTCTTGAAAACACGCGTGAAATGGGCCTGATCGGAAAACCCGACCAGCGCCGCAATATGCGGCAGCGGCGTGTGTGCCTGACGCAGCAGAACCTGCGCACGCGCAATGCGACGTTCCATCTGCCAGTTATGGGGCGACAGGCCTGTCGATGCCTTGAAGGCGCTACAAAAATACGTTTCCGACAGGCCCGCCAGATCGGCCAGCTCCTGCAAACGGATGATGCGCGCGTAATTGTCCTCGATGAATTCGGTCACGCGCCGGAGCCGCCAGGGTGACAGCCTGCTCGCGCATGCACGCGGCTGCGCTTCCGGCCCGAATAGTTCCGCGACCAGCGCGTTGATCAGGCCTTCGCCATAGAGATCATGCAACGGCGCTTTGGACAGGCACTCCTCCGCCAGAAGCCCGCCGATCTGTTCAATCCTGGCGTTGGAAAACAACAGGCGCGGACGCTCAACCGCAGCCCTGTCGAGCGCGCCACCAAAGCGTTGCTGAAGCGTGTTGATGTCGAGATGCAGATCGAGATGCTTGAGCTTTCCGGGTCTCACGCTCTCGCTCCAGATCGTCATGCCCGCCGGAATATAGCAAAGACGCGAAGGGCTCGCGCCTTGCGCAACTGCACGCCCCTTGCTGCCGGGACGGATATCGAGTTCGCCCTGACTTTCGCAGACGAGAAACAGGCGTGGCGCTTGTGAGACATATTCACCCCGCGCATCGGGACCGCATTGGACAGACCACACGTCAGCAATCGCGCCATTCCAGACGCGATAATGAAGATCGTCCAACAAGGCGACGTCTTCGATGCGGCTTTTCATATGCGGATGGAAACCCAAATCTGCTTTCCTGAAATCTCAATCTAAAAGAGGTATAACTTACTCATGTTTTGGTGGCAACTTTCGAAAAGCTGCGTTATTGCAGGGAAAGAACCGCGCCAAAGGACGACGATAGATGACCAACTTGTTCGAACTTGAGAATGTAAGCTTCTCGGTTGCCGGGCGCACTCTGCTGCAGCCTTTGACCATGTCGATACCAGCAGGAAGCGTGACAGCCCTGATCGGACATAACGGTTCTGGCAAGTCGACGCTGCTTAAAATCCTTGCCCGCCAGCAGCCTGCGTCTGGCGGCACAATACAATTTGCGGGCAAGCGCCTCGACCAATGGGGCGACCGCGAGTTTGCGCGCAAACTTGCCTATCTGCCGCAGCAGACCGCATCCGCATCGGGCATGTTGGTCAAGGAACTGGTCGCGCTCGGCCGCTATCCCTGGCACGGCGCCCTGGGCCGCTTTGGCGATACGGACCGCACAAAGGTGGAAGAGGCCATCGAACTGACCGGCATCGCACCTTTGGTAGATCGGCTTGTCGATACGCTTTCCGGTGGCGAACGGCAGCGCGTCTGGCTGGCCATGCTGGTGGCGCAGGATGCGCAATGCCTGCTTCTCGATGAGCCAACCTCGGCGCTTGATATCGCCCATCAGCTGGAAGTTCTCTCTCTGGTGCGCAAGCTGTCGCAGGAAAAGGAACTGAGCGTTTTCATTGTGCTGCACGACGTGAACATGGCCGCGCGCTTCTGCGATTCCATCTTCGCGCTGCACAGTGGTCGCCTCATTGCCCAATCAACACCCGCCGGTGTAATGGAGCCCAGGCGGCTACAGGAGATTTACGGCGTGCCGATGGAAGTCATGCACCACGCCGCAACCGGGCATTTGATTGCCGCTCCTCTCTAATCAGAGCGACCAACTTCCCAGGGTAGCGTTCCAACAGCTTGACCGTGTTGCAAGGCGGCAGACGAGCTTGTGATTTGCGATCGGAGGGAACGGTGGGCGCGCGCCGACCCGCCGTCGCGCTACCTTCGCTGGCAGTGGCTGCAACTTTCGGCCAACTCGTCGTCTCAAACAGATTAAGAAGCGTGGCTGGGATGAACCGCGCACCTCGGATTCGCTGATGGTGATCATAATTGTTGTGAGTTCAGGATGAAGCGTATTACGGAAGGTTACTTTCTATGTATCCAAAAGCTGCATTCCCGTAGCGTGAGCTGCTCGCCGGTCGAAGGTCACCGTTTCACGACATCCCGCAAGCCGTCCGCCGTGTGCAATCAGCGCGTCAGAAAAATCTGCATTGCTGCTGCGAAAGGTTGCAAGTGCCAGATAACCAACCTCGGCGCCCTCGATGACCAGTTCGCGTGTGCGCAAAAGCATTTCAATCACTTCGACCAAAGCGGCGCGCGGCATTTTATAAGAGCGCAGGAGCACCCAAACGGTTTCGACCAGCACAACCTGGGAAATATATCCCGGCAGTTCGGTCGTGAGGCTATCGATGATCTGTGACGCTGCTGCCGATTGGGCTTCGTCGTCCTGCGCAAGGTACCGCACAAGCACGTTCGTATCGATGCCGATCACCTGCGAGTAGCCCCGCTTGCAATTGCTGCGTCCATGTCCTCCAGGCTAACCGGCGTGTCGGGCTGGGGGACAATCCCTTTCAATGATTTCACCGAACCAGATGCTGACACGACGGCATAGTGACCATCCTCCATGCGAATAAATTCAATACGGTCGCCAACTGACAACCCCATGTCATGGCGTACCTTGATCGGAATGGTGATCTGACCTTTCGACGTGACGGTTGAGAACGACATGACGCACTCTCCTTACTACTGGTAAGGAATAATGTAAGAAATAATTATCCGATGTCAAGGCTGCGCCACGGGCAACATGGGCGTCCTTACTTCTCATAACGTGAAAACCCCTCGCTCCAAGGGGATGTCGAGGCGGCACACTGGTAGGGGTTGAACGGATCGACCCGGTATGCTCCTTTAAATTATCATTTAGCAGATAAAAGAAAACCCGGACATGTCTCTCCCGCCGTCGCGATGAGCTTAGCCAAAGTGAGGCGGAATGTGTCGGGCTGGAGCACCGCGTTGCAGGATTACGAAAAATTCACAGCGCTTTTATAGCTCTCCGATAAACTTCGACCTGAACAACGCTGTTCATTTTGCGTCAGGCGTGAAACTTCAGCACATCAACCGCCTGATGCATTTGCAGTGACCTGCTCCCTGTGATCTCGCAATTACAAGTTGGCTCTCTTCGGTCTTCGAGGTGCCCGCCCCTATTCTGGGTGATACAGAACTGAAATTTTCCGGGTTTAAGTCTCAACGCGGCAGGGGCGTCGCTGAGCCATTTATCCGCGAAATCGGCGACTAATTGCTTGATCTTCGGCGCGAGATACGCTGACGATGCACAACCGAATAAGCCGTACAGGATTCCATCCGCCGCCTTGACGGGATATGAACCGCTGGCCCTTGCCATTGGTAGATGTGCTGATTGCCAGTCAAGAACTTTGCCTATCCTTGGTGATCTCGTAATCTATGTCACGATCGCGGCTGAGCTCGGCAAGGTTTTCGGTCTACCTGCGGGCTCCAAGTTCGGCCTGTTTGTCCTTGTCACGGATGATAATCTCGCCGGTCCCGACGGTGACACACACTTCCGGACGTGTATCGCCGAACAGATACGTGCCATGTTGTTCGTGGCGGTGACGTCTGATCGGGTTGCTGCTGCTTGTTGCCGTCTACATGCTCCAGGGTAAGCGCTGTTTTCAGGCCACGGCTTTGAGATCGTGCGTTGCGGCATAGGCCCAAGGCAGCAGGTCGTCGATCTGGCTATTTGGATGATTGTTGACGATCTTGGTGAGGACGTCTGAGAGATAGGCCAGTGGCTCGACATTGTTGAGCTTTGCCGTCTCGATGAGCGAGGCGATAGTCGCCCAGTGTTCGGCTCCGGCGTCAGAACCGGCAAATAGCGCATTTTTGCGATTGAGGGCAATTGGCCTGATTGACCGTTCGACGACGTTGGAATCGATCTCGATCCGGCCATCGTCGATGAAGCGGGTCAAGCCGTCCCAGCGTGACAAGGCATAGCGGATTGCTTCGGCGAGTTTTGTCTTCTGGCTGATGTAGCCGAGTTGTTCACGCAGCCAGGGAGCGAGGCTGTCGGTAATCGGACGACTTTTTTCCTGACGGGCGACACGACGCTCCTCGTGGGGCCCGCCACGTATCTCTTCTTCGATCCTGTAAAGTTCGCCGATGCGTCGCAGCGCCTCGCTGGCGATGGGTGCCGGACCAGCGGCAGCAAGCTCATAGAAGCGGCGTCGAACGTGGGACCAGCAGAAGGCCAGCGACACGGTGTTCTTTGCCGCGAGCGGGCGATATCCACTGTAGCCGTCTACCTGCAGGATGCCATCTGCGGTCAATCAACACCGCAACCGGCAGCGAGTGCGGTCACGCCGGATTGGGCGGCGGCTAAAGGTATGTTCTCGGTGGCATCCGACAACGTGACGCGCAGCTGGGTCCCGTTCAAGACGGCGCGCATCGGCGCGTCGAGCGGCGTTTCCGCACGTAGGATGACCTGGTCGCCCAGCTCCTGTTTCTCGGCCAGCATCTCAAGGGATTTCTGTCCGGCCTCGGAAGCGAACACCACGTCGGCCTTCATACCGTCGTGCACACGGTCTCGATCATCCTGGTAGTGGAGCGCGAACTGGCGGGATTTGGTGTCGCAGGTCAGCACGAGGACCTGATCGCTGGTTTCGGGAACCTCGTAGGCGAGGAAGATCATCCCTTCGCTGTCGCGCTGCTGCCAGGTCATTTCCTGTGCCTGAGCCGGGAGGCTCCAAAGCAGACCGACGATTCCCGCGTGGATCAGGCCGTAATATTGCCGTCTCATTTAAACCCTCCATACGCCCAAGGCAAAGCAAGCGTTGTGTCTAACGGTGGCGAAAATAAGAGATCGCGGCGGACGCGGCAAGGGGTCATGTGTGGATGCCCCCGGTTATGCAAGAAGATTCTTGAAGTCATGAATATGCGATCGGTTGCGGTCGTGTGTCAGGCCTCTCAATTACGGCTTTCACACGCCACGCTGGCACCGTTACGTTAACCTGCCTACGGACATATCCTGGCCTTTGATGGCGTTTTAAGCGGATTACAGGCCAGCGATATCGTGCCAAACAGTGTTGGCGGCTTGTCTCAATAACCGATGATCAGCGGCGTTGAATTTGTTGCGGGGAAAGTAGTAAAGATTGTAAATTGGATCGTGTATCGAAGCGAACCTATGTACATGTCGAGCTGACTTGAAACGCTTCATGCCCCGTTCTCGTCGTCGTGTGGATTGATGCGAATTCTCGGCCCTATTGTTCAAGCCCTTGTGCTGGCGATGATCACAGAGCGTGAGACCGATCTTGCGGTTGGCGGCACCATAAGAGCCGAGCTTATCGGTGACCATGACGCGGGGAACGGCGCCCAGACCCGACAGCAACTTCCGAATGAAACGCCTCGCGGCTCTAGTATCGCGGCGTTTCTGGACCAGTACTTCCAGCACAAAGCCATCCTGATCAACGGCGCGCCACAGAAAGTGGCGTTCACCATTAATCGTCACGACAGCCTCATCGAGATGCCATTTGTCACCAAGACGCGGTATGCGGCGACGGATTGTATTGGCATAGGCTCGTCCAAACTTTTCAGCCCACTCGCGCACTTTTATGGGTGACGATAATCCCTCGGTATGCCAGCATGTCTTCGACCATGCGAAAGCTCAGCGGAAACCGGAAATACCGCCACACAGTTTCAGCGATAATGTCAGGCTGAAAGCGGTGACGGTGGTAAAGCGAGGAGCGACGGTCGTGCATGCCATCTTATCCACCGCTGAGCTTTAAAACAAAGTTAATGTTACAGTGCCCGTTTTCCATGGTCCCGAGCGAGGTGACATGGCCGTAGAAGTTGCCCACGGCGACGTGCTCGGAACTGTGGCCGGACAGATGGAGCTGCACGACACTTGTGTAGGATATGCGCACAGCCCAATTCAGGAATCCGGCTGAAGTGACTCTTCTTAGATGTCGGCTACATCGCGTAGCCGCACGCCGGAGAAGTTGGCCGCACTCAACGCATCAAACATCGCGCGGTTGCATATGGGAGGTGCTCCCATACGATCCTGGCGGAAGATATGGGCATCTCCCAAAACATCCTGTTTGAACACCAGGCTGGCTCCGCCGACCAGGCTATAAAGTTTCTCGTCCTCGCCGGTCTGATAGTTGTGGTCGAGCCTGATCCTCACGCGAGAGGATGCTTCATCCACGGCATCGACTCTGCGCAGCACATCGCCCAGGTAGTACGGAGGGCCGGGGTTCCCGTCAGCAAGGCTGAATTCGCATGCCACAAATGCAAACGCCTCGGCGTCCATCTGCTCAAACAGTTGCTTCAAAGGCTCCGACACAATCCATATGCCAGCGAGTTCTTCCAGATCGCGTGGCATTCCGCCCTTCTCCGGTACATGAACCAGGTGAGGACGCTCTGGATACTGATCTGGCATTCCGTTAGGACGCAAGACGACATTCATCCCCGGTTGGATCAGCTTCTCTTCGTTGGCGATTTCTATGCCGGGAACCCTGCCCTTACCCAGGAAGCTGGTGTCGACCAGAAAAAATTCGCCCTTATGAGGCGCGACTTCGGCTGAAATTTCAATGGCGGTCGGTTGGGTCACGGTGGCTTCCATCATAATTGCGGGGGCAGAACGGGAAAGCATTGCCTCAGCTCATTACTTCCCTTCAAAAAGCAGTTTGAATCGAGCTTCGTTCAGTACATCGACCAATTCGTCCACGACACAACTTGGAAGCTGCTTTTCAAGCTCGTCGTCCCTGTAGTGAACGATAGGACGATATCTACTCTTCACCGGACAGCCCATTTGAATAAGCTTCCATATCATCTGCGAAAACCCATCCCTGTGGGCAATCAATGTAGCCTTTGATACTGTCCTGGCGGCACTTGGCCATAATTGACTGGTATCTGGTTGGCAGTGGCGCAGGCTTTTTGCATAGCTCTCCACCTTTGCATTCTGGTCCGTAGTCCATCGGGAGTGCCATGACAAAGTATTCCGTCTCGTGCATTCCTACCTGTGCAGCGGCTCTGATACAGACCAGTTGATTTGGTGCTAATTCTCCTTCAGTCTTCCCCTCGGTACCAGTGGTGGCAACATCTTTTCTCAGGGAAGTGGATTTGTCGTTGGTTCTGCCAAAATAGGCTGCCTTTGCACAATCGCCATAAACACGCACATCGTAATAGTCGCCGCGCTCAGTATTGCCAGCAACGCAATCGCCGTTTCCCTTTGCGCCGCAATCTATGCCAGCAGATTGCAATAAATCCGTCCTGTCACGGCTGGACAGATCGCCTGTTTCACTCGCCCCGGCCATAGAATGGGAAAATAAAAATATCGACGAAATTAATCCGCAAGAAATGGCGCTTAAGCGGTTCCTGGAAAACATTTTTGCGAGCTCCGTACCTTACGAATAATTCCAAAATTCAATGATCGTTTTCCGAGCAAATCCACACTATTTCGGGGTGAAGATCAACCGTATTTCATGGATCAACGAATATATCGTCACACTCGATAATTCAGGTGGAGTTTTCTCCCGACTATTGGGGCCCATTACGCTCAATTGATTAGCACTAATTTGGCAGTTTAGATTCTCGGGCGTGTGCCAGCAGCTTCTGACGGTGCGGGCATCTGCCGGGTGGCGACCGCATGAAGAGGTCGAGAATGGCTTGTCTAACCGCTGGCATGCTCGGTTGTGGCGGTGGACCGCCGACACTTTTTTTTCCGTCCCGCAGCTTTAAGGCGGCGGGCTTGGAGAAAGGCGTAGGCGATCATGGTCATCAAGGCGTGTCTATGTAATCCAGTCCATGATCGACCTTCGAAGTGGTCGAGACCGAGCTCTTCCTTCAATTGCTGATGTGCCTGTTCACAGATCCATCTGGCCTTAACCGTGGCGGCAAGTATCTTGAGGCTCGTATCGGATGGTAAGTTGGACACATAGTATTTTTGTTCGCTAGTCGACCGGCGTTCGCCGACGAGCCAGATCTCCTCGCCTGGCATGCATTGCATGCGATTGTCGAGCATCCGGTGCTTATGACCATCCGCAACGCGGACACGTCGAGCCGCAAACAAGCATGTCAGCCGGCCTTTAGTGCCACGCCGCCAGCTTATCTTGTGCCATTTCTCGCCAGACAGCATCGCCTCGGCAGAGACCGGCGGCTGGTCCGGGATGTGATATTGACGGCGCCTGCCGCTAGTCGCCACCGGGAAGATCAGATCAACATCGGCCGGATATACGTTTTGACGCCGCGATAATCCGACTGCCCACAGCAAACCGCGCTCACTCAGAGCTTGACGAAAAGCGCTGCTCGACCCGTAGCCCGCGTCAGCAAGCACACAGCCAAAACGAGAGCCTGAAGCGATGACACGATCAATCTCTTCGATGGCGATCTCCGGCTTTGTAAGAGCGACCTGTCGATCCTTCGGGACGCGCGCCCGCTTCATCCGCTCAGGATCATTCGTCCATGTGTCGGGCAGGAAGAGCCGAAGGCCCACCATCACGGGCACTTCGCGCGAGGCCAGGGTCACAGACACCGGTGACTAGCAATTGGATGTCTTGCCAAGCGACGAAGCGTATTGCGGCGCGACGCCAACTGAATATTGTCCCTTCTTCGGTAATGCTGTGTCGTCGATGACGAGAAAGCCCGCCTGATCGCCGACCAGGCGATCTGCTTCCTTCAGTAGCGCGGCCTCCAGCGGAGAGCTGTCCCAAACCCCGGCCGCAACAAAATGATGAAGCTGATCGTAGCCGACATCCTCTGCGCGCGCGGCCATCGGTTGCACGCTCTTACGGTCGCCTGGCCCAATCAGTCCCGCAATGTAAAGCGGACACATCCTGCGTCGGGCTCGATGCGAAAGACCCGCCAAAAATGGCTGAAGCCAGTGCTCCAGGTCGTCCATCAAATCAGCATTCATCACCAGCTCCCTTCAAAAGCTGGTTTCTTATGAATCACCGAAACTCCGCGGAGGGAAGCCCTAAATAATCAATCTGCCAAAGTAGTGTTACAGCGTAGACTCATAAACTGATGCACCAGATGCGGACAGCGATCAGTTTGACAGCAGCGAGGAAATTGTCCGGGTTCTTGTCGTAACGCGTGGCGATGCCACGATAGTGCGATTAAAGAAGCGCTCGACCAGGTTTCTCTGGCGATATACCCATGGCGAGAACGCAAAGACGTCCTTACGGTTGGATTTGGGAGGAATATTGGCCCAGATTTTTCGTTCTGCTGTTGTCTTCCGGATAGCATCGGTATCATAGGCCTTGTCCGCAAGCAGGGTGCCGCCTGCTTTGATGCGTTCAATGAGGCCCTCGGCCTGAGAGCAATCTGCAACCTGTCCGCCGGTCAGGCAAAGATTGATCGGACGGCCTTCTGCATCAACAATCGCGTGGATTTTGCTTGTGAGGCCGCCGCGGGAACGTCCCATGCAACCATCGTCGGCATCCCCTTTTTTCCTGTGGCTCCGTGCTGGTGAACACGAACACAGGTGCTGTCGATCATCACGATGTCGCCATCATAGGCCTCAGAGACAGCCTCAAGAAGCCGATCCCAGACACCGGAACGACGCCAGCGAACGAAACGGTTGTAGCAGGTCGTTGCAATACCATAGCGTTCAGGGATTTCTGACCATGATGACCCGGTGCGGAAGCGCCACAGGATCCCGTTGAGAACCATGCGATCATCAACCCGTGGAACGCCACGAGGTTTGCTCGGCAACAGCGGTGCAATAATCGACCATTCTCGTTCTGTGAGTTCATAGCGGCGACGTGACATCAAAGACCTCCAAATCCAAGGCCCTTGAATAACTATCCATTCAAATAGCTAGCCTATTTATGAGTGCACGGCCTAAGCTGTAAGCATTTTTTCAAACGTATTGGACGTATATCCGCTTTTGATCGTCGTCCACGTGATGTAGTAGCGGTAAATCCGTGAGGGGCGTTAAAATTGTGACTGATCTCCATCTTCCTGCCGCCCTGGACAATAGTCCCGTAACGGCGCCAGATCGTAGCTTCATATTGAGCCAGGCTGTGGCCAGTAAACTCTTGTCCGTGATCACAATTGAAATTTCCAATAGGCTAACGTCGGTTCCGAAACTTTCGCATATGGTGGAGTGCTCCCCATTTCACCGGACAGGTCGGCTAGTTTGATTTAGCCCTGATGAACTGCCGAGGGGAAGCCATCTTGAGCGCGGAATGTGGATGGATTTCATTATAGTCCTCGATCCATCCGTCGATGAACTGGAGCGCTGTTTCTGCGTCCGGTAGTGCTGCGATGCGAATATAATCCCGCTTCAGGGTTTTGACGAAGGCCTCCGACATGCCGTTCGACTGCGGGCTGGCGACCGGCGTGAAGCAGGGTGTCAGATTGAGTGCTTGCGCAAACAGCCTCGTGTCCCTCGCGGTGTAAGCAGAGCCGTTGTCCGAGAGATGCTCGATTGCATGTGGGGCTCTGGTTCCATTGAAGCGTTTCTCGACCGCCTCCAGCATCATGTCGCGCACGTCTGAGCCGGAGATGCCCGCGTTGGCGACCGCCGTCCAGGCAATGATCTCGCGGTCGAAGGCGTCGATGATGAAGGCGAGACGGATGACCTCGCCGTTCCAGCAGGTGAACTCCAGCCCATCCGAGCACCAGCGCAGGTTGGAGCGCATGACCATGACCTTGCCATCGTGGAGGCGGCCCTTGCGAACGGCTGTGTGCTTTTCCAGCAGCATGGCGTGGTTGCCCATGATGCGATGGACCCGTTTGGCGTTGATGACAGGCTTATCGGCGGCTCGCCTTTCGCGATTGAGGAGCGCGGCGATCCGCCGATAGCCATAGGTTGGCCTTTGATCTACCAGCCTGCGAATGATGGGCAAAAGCTCTGCATCCTCGGCCTTGTGATAGGAGCCGCGCGGCTTCGATCTGCCTTTCAGCCGCTCGTTGAGGTTGGAACGGGATACGCCCAGCGTGTCTGCGACGGCCTTCATCGCGAACCGTCCTTCGGCAACAAGATCGGCCGCGATATCCGTTTTTTTGAGTCTGCTTTGGACAAGGCTTCCCGAAGGATTTCGACCTCCATCGTCTTGCGGCCGAGCATGCGCTCCAGCTCGCGGACGCGATCTTCCAGCTTCTTCACTTCCGAATTGCCGACCACCGGCTCGTCAGAATCCACAGCTGCAGCACCTCCCTCGCTCAAGAGCCTGCGCCACCGATAAAGCAGATTGGGCGCGACGCCATGGCGGCGAGCGGTGGACGATACCGTCTCGCCTGGTTCGAAACTCTGCTCAATGATTGTCAGCTTTTGCTCGGTTGTCCACCGCCTGCGGCGAACATCACCCGTCAGCAATTCAACGTGTCGATACTCGTTAGACATAAGCCTATACCCAAGCCTGTGCTTGAGCCTTTCTGCTTATGCCGACTGTCCGGTCGAAATGGGGGGCAGTTCATATGGCAAGGTTCTTGTCTTGTTCGACATACCCGACAAGATGGCTGATGCATGATAAATGGCTTGGGAACCCAACGTGCGTTGATAGGGCGGACGGTTAGCTGCTCGCATGAGCGACACCATACAAATACGTTACTGCAACCAGTATTCCCGCTCTACAAACTCCTCGTTTGCCACTGGATAAACCCATTAAGTAGTCGCTCACGCACTATAGCGTTTCTGGTTCCAAGTGTCGCGCGAATCTGTTTTAGAATTACTATGAGGTATGCTGTCAGGAGGGTTCCTTGAAAAATTCAACCAAATGGGTGTTCGGCGCGACAGCTCTCCTGACTGCGCTTGCAAAGCCAGCCTATGCTGTGCCTGAAGCCGCGGCCTCCAGTGTGAAAGTTCCCGCAGGGCGTATGCAATGCGCGTTCAGTGCATGGACTTCCTTCCGTGCAAACGCACCAATCACAGTGCATGCAGAGCCCAGCACAGCCGCAAAGGTAGTTGGACATCTGCCAGTGTCGGGGACAAACGATGATGCCGACACGGCTAGTACAGAGTTCAATGTGGTTGAAGCGCGGTTTGGGTGGTTAAAGATAGAAAATGCTTACGATCCGGTGCAATCCGATGAGGATGGGCGAACTTTGCCATCCCGGGCGTTCTACCAGAAAGGCTGGATATCTGGAGAGTTCGCCCAGGTGGGTATACAGTCTGCCCTGGGTTATGAGCGCCCAGTCGCCGATAGTGCTTTGCTGGCTGATTTTGGAGATGACTGGCTTACCGATGTCGCAGAGATTACGGCCATCAGGGGCTGCTCGGCTGAATGGCTGTTGATTGAATATCGCCTTCGCAGTGTCGACGATGCTTTGGAATCTTCGCAACAAACCGGGACTGGCGACCGGAAAACAGGAGCGGCATGGTTCCGCGGGATCTGCGAAAATCAGTTCACGACCTGCGATATGAAATCGGTAGATCAGCGCAAATGAAAACGAGCGGGTAAGGAACCTCAAAAAGATAGGCGAATCTTTCCAATGGCTTCCAGAGTGTTGGCAAGTCGTCTCGAATATCCGGTCGTTTAACATGAGCGTGTTTAATTTGGAATCGCCCGCAGAAACCTGTAATTGGTGAATTCAGATGAAATGTTGATAAACATGTGGCTTGAGTATTTTTTGAAAAAGAAATCATTGCAAACTCTCGACAAGCGACGCTAAAGAAACAATGGTTATCATCGAGTGTAGAATATGAATCCGGTCAATCATTGCTTCAGTTTCATTGTATTATTAGCGGCATTCGCATTTTGTTGCAGCCCGGCCAATGCTCAGGCCGGTTTCGATTGTAAAAAAGCATCGACGGAGACAGAAAAAGCGATTTGTTCTGACCCGGAGATTGCTGAATCCGACCGGGGAATGACGGTTTCATATAAATCGCTTCTTGACAGGGCAGGAACGAAGTTAAGGGAAACGCTTCGTGCAGATCAGGCAGCTTTTCTCAAAATTCGAACAGAGGCTTTTGAAAGTAGTTTAGCCAATCGCGATATGAGAATGCAGAAGCTGCTTGATTACACCGATATGCGGGCAGAATTCCTTAACTGGATCGCTGTGACCGACCAGTTATCTCTTGAAGGCACCTGGAGCAATGCCCAGGGCTCTGTCGTCTTGAAGAGGAAAGCATCTGGTGGTCTGGCAGTGAAAATTGACGTCGCAGATCAAGCTAACGGAAGTTGGGTTTGTAGTTTCGAGGGCGACCTTGAGCAGGGGTACACGGATGAAGCCAAGCTGCAAAGCGCGGGTGGCCCCCTCGTGCTGCGTCTTGATGGAGCTACCTTGGAGATTCCAACGCCCTTTTGCGACGGCTCGACATCAGGTGGTTTCGGCTCTGCGGCAGGGACTTATTTTCACGTCGGCGCAAGCCCGTCTTGATTGCGATCAGTTTGTATGCGCGCAATGCGTGCTCCAGGATTCGCAAAGAGCACGATACCGCGCAACAATAGCCGGAATTTCGAGCAATCTTGCTGAGATTACTTAAATCAGGGGCATTCATGAACTTCGCTTTTCGCTTCAGATCGGGTCGACTACTTCTTGCACTGGGTTTGCCCCTTGCCTTGGCAATGCCCAACGCGCCCATATCGGTCCAGGCACAAACTCTCGTTGAAAATGGCTCAGCTGACCCCGCATCTATAGAAGAAAGCCTGAACATCTGGGAACGGCGTCTCGTTCAGGAGGGCCTTGTCCTTACCGGATATTACAATGGTTTTGCGGATGGCGAATTTGGTCCAATCAGTCGCAATGCCATTACAAACTACCAGAAGAATCGCAACAGGCCAGCCTCCGGAAGGATTTCCGGCCAAGATGCGCTCGAGTTGAGCGATGTTGCCTTGAACCTTCGCAAACAACTGGGATGGGGGCACCTGGAGAACTCGCTATCCAGGATGACGCTGTCTTATCCTGGCGCAGTTTTGACAAAGCGTGATGAAAATCAAATCGGCGGGGAGACATTACAGTCCGGTGACGGTTCGATTGTGTTGAAAACTGCGCGCTTTGCCAATAGCAGCTCCAGCGACTTCGAGAGTCTTTACGGCAGATTTGTCAATGAAGATGGCAGTGCGATTACGTATAAAGTCAAGCGTCCCAACTGGTTTATTGTTTCCGGGACTGGCCAGAACCGCAAATTCTACACACGCTTTGAAGCAAGAGGCAATGAAGTTCGCGGGTATGATCTCAGCTGGAACGAAGATGAAAACAGCAAGCTGGTGGACAATATCTCGGTATTGATTTCAAACAGCTTCCACCCGTTTGGGGAAAACACATCAGATGGAGATCCAAGCTACCCCACATTGATCCGTCTTGCGAATGCTGCGAGTGCCGATGCACCGGCGACTGCGCCACGGGAGCGTGGCACGCCAGGCCAGTCCACGGCGTCGGCCGGGACGCAACCGTCCCAGACTGCTTCAGCTGGACTGACTGAACAGCGTGAAGATGCCCTTCCGCCACCCACGGATGGCTCCTTGGTCACAACGGACGGAAAGGGGTTGCGTTTCGTCTACCATTATTTCCCGCCGCAGGATGCCAGACTCGATTACGCTTACAAATGGGCGAGCGATACACATCTTTTCCTCAACATTCCGGAGATCAATGCGCTTGACGGGCTTTTTGTGACTCCGCGGCAACTGCATTATGTTACACGCCAATGCGATACGATAAACGCGTTTTACGATCCACAAAACAGCGCCATTTTCCTATGCTATGAGATGATTGACGATCTCCTGAAGATGGGACAGTCCTTGTCGAAGGATGCTTCTGATCCTGACGGCTTGGCCGCGGAATTCGTCAAGAACAACCTTCGTTTTATTCTGCTGCACGAATCCGGTCATGCTTTGATAGACCTGCTGGATATTCCTGCTGTGGGGAGAGAAGAGGATTCCGTTGACCAATTGGCAGCTGTCCTTCTGCTTATGGGTGTTGATACCCGTGAATCCAGAAATGACATCGCGCGTGTCCTTCAGCTGGCGTCGGTCTGGTTCAAGATCAACAGCCAGCTGGCAAATACGCCGGATGTTCGGTCATTTGCTGATGAACATTCCCTCGATGCGCAACGTTATTACAATCTGCTCTGCATCGTTTATGGGCGAGATCCAGAAAATAACCGTGCAATCGTGGAAAACGGTATGCTGCCAAAAGAGAGGGCTGCGCGCTGTCAGGACGAGTCATCGAAAATCAGCCGTTCATGGGCGCGCTTGACCGTGCCCCATTTTTCCCCGCGATTCAAACCAAAGGAAGATGACGGTCAGCCCCCTGCGGGAGCCACAACTCCAGGTAAACCTGCCGCCAGAAATCCGCTCGAATGGGATGGCAAGTCAAATCCGTTCGCAAACTAGATTACAGACCAATCCAGTTAAATATTGGGTACTCTGATCGAAACGTGAATCATTTGCCGGGAAGACCTGATTTAAATCCAGCATACAGGTCAGTCGCTATCAGGGAGGGCCCATAGAAAGGGATTGAGGTATGCTGTCAAGTGAACACTGTAAAAGGTATTATTTAGGAGTGAATGTTCATATGAAACTTTCCAGTCTCATCCTTGGTTGCATGATGACCATGCTAACTACACTGCCTGCGGTTTCATCAGAAAAACCTTTGATCGAAGTGACCGATGTTGATCGTGACACTGTACCGGCCGGCACACCCGCCGCGTTTGAAGTTGCATTCCCACTTGCAAGCCAGAATGAGGCAGTACGCAAAATTGGAGAGGACAATTTTCATTTCGTACCTCTTGCATTCATCCCGCTCTCCGAGACGAGAACCGCACTTGTGAGCACCGGTGCAAATGAATGTACAGGAGCCGCCTGTTCCGGGATGAACGCGGTGCATTATCTTGATCACGAAGCCGGAGAACCCAGGTATCCGTTCACACTTCGTGGGGAGTGGTTGAACGTTGGAGCCGTTGGGTCTGTCGGGAATCCGGCAGAACGATGGGGATGGTCATCGGATATCAGTGATGCTCCGGTTCTCTACACAGAAGGTGGCGGTGGCGGACAAGGGCTCTTTTGCTATTACGCCATTCTGACTGAGCTTACGGATTCGGGGCCTGTTGAGCTCGCCAGGATTCCAATCGAATATTCCAACGCAAGCGACGACGACAATTCGGCACAGATCAACGGTGCCATTACTGCCGCTGAGAAAGGCCGGAGCCTCACCGTTTCCTATAAGAGTGGCACGGAGACGTTTCAGGAAATCTACCATCGTGCAGAGGACGGTCGCTTCAGGCTTGATGGCCAGACACGTGTTCCAAGCTGCTGATTAATCCCCGTCTCCAGATAACGGAGACCTAAACTTGATCTTACATCTTCTTTAAATAATCCGCTGATAGACAGGTGAAATCAATGCTTACAAACGTGTTCCCTATTCTGCGTGTGATAACAATGGTGGCTGGTGTCACGGCAACGGGTGCGACGATGGCCGAAACACCTGCGGGCGAGGACATGGCCGTAAAGGAAATCAGCCAGCTGTCCGAAGCCGAACTTGATCTAACAACGCCGGGTGGGAAATCTTTCCTCCAGAAGATTGCACCTGAAGCAGGTACGGCCTGTGCCGTGCCGAACGACAACCGGCCCGATTTTGATCAGGTTTGCTCATGGGCGCTGGATGCTGCAGAAACTGGATTCGACATTTTAATTGGCATAAAGGACAACAGGATCGTCAGCTTTGTTTCGCCTTTCACGCCTGAAAAGGACGATCTGTGGGAATGCAAAGCCACGCTGCAGGACGTACCTGAGAGCGATATGAAAACCTGTAGTATCAGGTCCGCTTCCCCCGACAAACGCCAGCATTGGGCATCGAGCTGGGCAAGTTATCTCGACTCAATCAACTAGCAATTTGCCAGGATAGTTGAAAACGGGATCGCCCCTCAAAAGCGAGTAGGCAATGAGGTATTTCCTTCAGCTCTATCCGACCTTTCCTGACCGGTGGGGTAGAGCAATCTGTCTCTTGATGGGTTCGATTCTTGTAGGCACCAGCACGCGCCCGCCTCGAGCGACCGAATGTAGTCTAGCCGATGCCGGAATCCTCAAAGTACAACGAAGTTGCCAACGGGGACCAGTCGTGATCACGGGATCGCACGGCGCGGGACTCGCACGTCATTCCCGGACTGAGACTTGCCGCTCCAGGTCATGATTGCCGTTAATGGTCCGTCTGGCCTGGTAAAATGTGCACATCCTGCATCATAAACCGCGTCAGGAATATCTGCGGCCTGCGTCGCACCAACAAAGACACCCTCTTGCCAGATTCTCGCCCACTCCTGTTCGTCATTTGCAAGTTTCGCGCGCGCGGCTTCCAGTTCTGCGCGGCTGTTCGCGAGGATCGCTTGAGCATCTTCTTCGGTGAGCTTACGACACAGTTGTCCGATCATAACCAGACGCTGGATACGTGCATCAGTTCTGGCGACACCTTTGAACCTCTCTTGTGCCAGCGATGCCGACTCTGAAATCTGGGGTGCCCCTGCGACCATCATTAGAAGGAAAACCGGGAGCCAAACATTTATTGGCGCTTGAAACCGTTTCATCTGTCTATCCTGCTTAACAAACTGGAGGACTCATCCGTGAGAGCCACCGGAGCTCCTCAAGGGGACGTATCGCTTGTATAGATCGAAAAGCAATATTGTTTCAGTGTTAATGAGTCGACTAACTAACTCATTCATCGCCGGTGCTCGCTGAGGTATGTACTATGACTTGGGTGAGAACTGTATCCTTACGTTCGAACCGGCCCGAACTGTTGTGTTAACAGGGCCATAGTCAGGGCTGAAAGTCGGGTGCCAAGCTCGGAGCACTTTATCCGATATCCATTCCAGCTCGAGTTGCTCGTCCGCTACCTTGCTGTCGAACTGAACCAATGCATTCACAAAAGAGTTGCAGGGTTCTGATCTCCCGGCCTCCAGCACGGAAACTTGCGCCATTTCGGTCCATTGCAAAAACGCGCCTGCTTGCGGACATTTGCGAACCTCAACATGGACGGACTTGTTGGGAGATGGCAAATCGACGACAATTTGGTCAGGGCCGCATGCCGTCAATATGATCAACAGACAACAGAGATACATGTTTTTCATTATCATCAGCGAAACCTCTGTGTTCGAAAGATAACGGGCTCATTATTGTCCAGCTGACCGCATACAACACTCCAGCTGCGGATATACCAGGCCATCTTGATACCGCTGAAATTGATCGTAAGCCAAAATCCCGCCTCTGCCCAAGAATACCGCCCCTGCAGCGATCAAACCCTTACACCAGTTTTTCATATCGATCACTATCAGTCTCTGTAGCAGGGTTTCATTTGTTTCCTCGAAAAAGAACCTGCGTTGTGGTGTTAATGTTTTCCACCGGAGGTTTTGGAGATAGCGTTAACCACCCGGCCTGCAGTTCATCTCGGTGAAGGCAGCGAGCTCTTTCTTGTCGATGCTAAAGCCGTAAGCCTTGATGGTGAGCTTGCCGATCATCGTATCGTTACACAACATTATTGAAGTGGGCTTTTTACCGGAAATACTCATATCACAAATCGCACCAACGCTTTCGTCGTTAGTTTCGCCCTTACTTCCGATGAGCAGATCGCAGTTCAGCTTTGCTTTAATACCAAGCTGGTTAAGATCGCTCTCAAAATCGCCGGCACGTTCTGATATCTCTTGTTGATCAGTGATATCGCGGACCTTCAGCGTTTCGGCAACTACTGGCGCTGTCGAAAAAATCAACCCTGCGGCCATCACGCTACCCAATTGGAAATACATGGTTTCTTCTCCTACGCGTTAGCCAAATCTGCAATTCCAGAACAGATTATGAATACAATCACATTGCCTGTGTCTAGACCTTACGTATGTAGTTGGAGCGATTTGTTCGCCGGTTTGGGGTTTTTGATTTAAAGCCGAGATTCTCGGTCTGCGCTCGTCACAGTAATCTCCCTTCGAGGGAGGTGTGATGCGGGCATTAATAGCCGATATGCAAGCGCAGCAACTTCTTGATGCCGCGGTAGCTGAAACTCAAACTTTCTTGCCATGGGCCTTTCTTTGCCAGACGACCGCTTTGCAAAGATTCCGAACCGGGGACTGCGCGAGACGACCACCTCAGTTTGACCAGTTCCGAACGCTGGATGCGAATGATCACCGTTCCCAAACAGTCATCCGCGTCGCAAAGTCATCGCAAGAGTTTGACATCGCTGGACAAATGAAACCCTCATCGGTTTATGCTCGCGTGGTCGATGTTATGGAAAACTGACGAAACCCACACGTCTGATTCTTCGTATCACGGATCATCTCACCGATCAGTACAGCGAACGCAAGGAAGAAGCTACCAAACTCGAATATGAGTTTCATAACGGTAAGGGACGCCTTTCGAAAAGAGACCGCTAGCGAACAGCAATTATTATTATCCTCTCAACCGATGTTACTTTTTCTGCAGCGCTTTGACTTGCAGAGCAATACTTCCGCGATCCAGCTCAGAAACAATTATCTCGGCGGGAACCTGTAGTTTTAAACGGAAAATTTTGGCGCCAACTCGCTGATAAGCCTGATCAGGTGTTTCATTTCTGCCCACGCAGTTCGAAACGAACGCCGCGACTGCTTTAACCGTCGAATCTTCCAGCACGCACGACCAACTCACCGAGGATACATTCGTGCGCAAAAACAACACGGCAAAAATTGCTTCCAGTTAAGGTGAGCTTTGATGGATAAACGTCCACATCCTTTGGCGGCACGTCAGCAGCGACATTTTTAAAGTTAACTTTCGATTGTTTGATGACCTGCTTCAACGTTGAGCAATCCTTCCGAGCATCTAAAGCATAGGCTGAGCTGGATGTGAAAACCCCAACCGATACAAGTGCGGCCATAAACAAAGATTTCATCAGAACCTCCGAATAGCTTAGGCATAATCGATTGAAACCAATCAAATAATCATGTTTATGCCGGACCTAAAGCGTATTTCTGAATGGGTATTCGATCAACGCTTCGATGTAAAGGCGACATTGCCCAGCGGGATGGCTTGGTAAACGAACAATAATTGGAGATTAGCCTGGGTTTGCAATCTGTAGGGAGCGCGCTCATTTTCATCATGGCTTGCGAACCGGCCGCCTGGTTAGGACTCGTGCCACGACAAATTAGGCGGCGATAAGCCTCGCCTGCTGCCCGGGACATGCACCACAATGTCCTGATCGTAGCGCTTGCGAACAACTCACTCTGGGCACAATACGCTAAACGATGGCGGGAAACTAATTGATTGCCAGTCAGAATCTATTTTCTAGCATCTGAGTTATACAGTGAAACTGTACAGTTGGAACTTGCAATTTAAGCCAAACAGCCGAACACTTGTGACTGTCGAAGGCTTCATTGCCCGTTCCAGTGATGGTTTAGTTTTCTCAATAACTGGGACAGCCGCAACCTCGAGCTAAGAATTCGCCCCGTTATCGGCTTTACCCGAACGTCCTGCTCTTTTGCGCATATCATTTAATACCCGCGCGCATAAAGCTCTGAACGAACTGGCGCTGGAACAGCAAAAAACCGATCAGCAAAGGCGCTGACGTCATCAATGCAGCAGCCGAGATAATACTCCATTGCACACCCTGATCCGGTGATGAAAACACCTGTAACCCAACCGTTAGCGGGCGGGTGGAAACGGAATTGGTAATGACCAGCGGCCAGAGTAGGTTGTTCCAGTGATAGCTGACCGATACGAGACCGTAGGCCACATAGATCGGTTTAGCCAACGGCACGTAGACTTTACGAAGCGTGGTGAGTGCCCCCGCCCCTTCGACACGCGCTGCGTCGTCCAGTTCCTTCGGCACAGTGAGGAAGGTCTGGCGTAGTAGGAAAATACCAAAGGCCGATGCCATATAAGGCAGCCCCATAGCCACAACTGTATCCACCAGACCAAGCTTCGCAATGGTGCGGTAGTTTTCGACCAGCAGCACTTCCGGCATGATCATCAACTGTACCAATACCAGCATAAAGACAATCGTTTTGCCGCGGAATTCATAGCGAGCAAAAGCATAGGCCGCCAGCGTGCAGACGATGAATTGGCTGATCAGTATCGTGGTGATCAGCAAGAATGTGTTGAGGAAATAACGCCCGAAAGGTGCGGCATTCCACGCATTGCTGAAGTTCTCCAGTGTCACCGGAGCGAAGAGATCAAACCGAGCTTCATATTGCGCTGGATGAAACGCCATCCACACGGCGTAGAGCAAAGGCAGTATCCAGAGCAACCCCAGCAGATAACACCCAACGGTTTCAAGGCTCCGCCAAAACGAGAATTCGCGTGGCTGATGAGGTAATGTCATTGCACTCATTTGTAATGCACCTTGCGATCAAGAACCCCGAACTGGACGAAGGCGATAAGAGCAAGCGCCAGCAGCAGCACAACCGTCAAAGCCGATGCGTAGGCCGTATCCCAGAAACGGAATGCAACATTGTAAACATAGTAGAGCAGCAGAGTGCTGGCATTGTCCGGCCCACCACGGGTCATTACAATCACATGGTCGATCAGGCGGAACGCATTGATCACCGCATTGATCAGCACAAACAGAGTGGTTGGCATCAATAGTGGAAACGTCACACGGCGGAAGAAGTACCAGCGTCCCGTGCCTTCAAGCGCTGCCGCTTCGGACAAGCTCGGGCTGATCTGCTGTAATGCCGCCAGATAGAAGATCATGAAGAAACCGGCTTCCTTCCAGATGGCCAACACCATCAGACTGCCAAGCACGGTATCGGGATTACCCAGCCAGTTGGTTTCATGGAAACCGAACAGGCCCAGAAACTGGTCGATCAAACCATAGCCCGGCGTGTAGAAAAACAGCCAGATATTGGCAACTGCAATCATCGGCAGCACGGTCGGCATGAAGAACGACATCCGCATCAACGAGCGGCCGCGAATGGACGAATTCACGATGATCGCCATCAGCATGGCCAATGCTATGGATGCAGGTACAGTGCCGAGCGCGTAAATCGCGTTATTCTTGAGGGCCGCCCAGAAAACCGGGTCGCTTATCATTGTCGTATAGTGATCAACGCCGACAAAGCGAGGCGGACGCTTGCCGCGCGGCGTCTGGTAGAAGCTGTTGATGAACGTCATGACGGCTGGAATATGCGTAAACACTGCCAGCAAGACAGTGGCCGGCAGCAGCAGAAGCCATGGTGTTATCTGGTTTTTCGCCTGGTTCACGCGAGTTCTCCAGCCATCTTGCGATGATGCGAACCGGCTCGGCCGGGCACACGCCGCATTGTCATTCTTCTATGATAATGAGCTTCGTATGGACGGGCCGCACGAAGCTCTGATGCCAACCTATCACTGGTAGGGCTTAAGGATACGTTCAGCCTCGGCCTGCGCATCGTCGAGAGCTTGTTTAACGCTCTTGTTACCCGTCAGCGACGCCTCGATCGCATCATCGATCACGCGTGCGACACGCTGATTTTCATAGGTTGAAAGTTCCGGCACCATGTGAGGAATCTGGTCATGCGGCACCTTGGCGCCGGGGAATTCCTCAACATATTTCTTCATGGCTTCCGTTTGCCAAGCATCATCACGGGCAGCGATATAGCCGGTCTTGATGCTCCATTCGGCAGCCTGATCCGCAGAGGAGAGCCATTTCACGAACTGGAATGCCGCCTCCTGCTTTGCCTTATCTTCAACGTTGAAAATATACGCATTGCCGCCACTGGTCGGTGCACCATGGGCTTTGTTTTTTGGCAGGATCTGCACGCCGAACGGAAAAGGCGCATTGGTTTTCACATTGGTGAGATTGCCGCTGGTGGTGGTGATCATAGCGGCGCGACCTTCGAAGAAGTCTTTTGGATTGGTCGCCCATTCGATCACGCCGGGTTTCATCACCTTATGCTTATGGGCTAGATCAACCCAATATTGCATCGCCTCGACAACTTCAGGCGCGTTGAAATAAGTGGTTTTCCCATCCGGCTCGGCAAGCTTGCCGCCATTCTGCGCAACATATCCCTGCAACAACCAGTAGGAGGTCAGCGAAGACGGCACCTGCATGCCCCAGCGCGCGACGCTTCCATCAGCAGAACGCTTGGTCAACTTTGTTGCGAAGTCGACAACGTCTTTCCAATCCTGCGGGCCTTTTTCTGGATCAAGACCAACTTCCTTGAAGGCATCCTTGTTCCAGAAGAAAACGGTGGTGCCTCGCTGGAACGGCACGCCCCATGTTTTGTCTTCGCTCTTGCTGTTGACCATGAAAACCGGCGTGAAGCCTGCAAGCCATGCCTTGTCATCGTCGGTCTTGGCCAGATCCTCATAAGGAACGATGGCATCTTCATCGATCAACGTGAACATGTCGGTCGAGAGCATGACCGCGACTTCAGGCGCCTGACCGGATTTGAAAGCCGTCAACGATTTGCTCAGGGTTTCCGGATAGGTGCCGGAGTAGATCGGCTTTACCTTGATATCCGGATGCTGCCCTTCAAAACGGGTGATCAGATCATCCACGATTTTGGTGACCGGACCGCCGATAGCGACCGGATAGTAAAAGCTGATTTCGACGGGTTCTGCCTGGGCTGCTCCCCAACCGCCCACTACGGCCAGCATAGCAGATGTGGCCAAGAGCGTTACAGATCGTTTTACCTGCAAATTCATTGTTCTCTCCTCCCAAGGGATGATCGTTCCCCGATCATTTTCTGGTTAAACGGCTAAGGCGGTGCGCTCGACGCGATGTCCTCCCGCCTCATCAAACACATGCACCGCAGACGGCGCCCATGTCAGACCGACGGTATCGCCGCGATTGAGGCGACGAATGCCTTCAACGCGCACTTGCAAAGACTGATCGCCCACGCGGCATTCGAGAATGCTGTCCGCACCGTGATATTCGATGGCTTCGATAGAGGCTTTCACGCGCCCCTCCTCCGCCACACGGATTTCCTCGGGGCGCAATCCCAGTACAAGTCCCCGGGCAGGATCGCTCAAAATCGCCGGTCCATTTGGGGCGCCGCTGATAGCGGCCTTGCCGTCATAATCGGCCATACGGATGATGTTCATTGGTGGTGTCCCGATAAAACGGGCAACGAACGTGGTGGCGGGCTCCAGATAGAGTTCGGAAGGCTTTGCCTTCTGCTCAATCTTCCCACCCTTCATCAGAATAACTTGATCGGCAAGGCTCATGGCCTCGATCTGATCATGGGTCACGTAAACCATGGTCATACCGAGTTGCTGCTGCAGGTTACGGATTTCCTTGCGCATATCGTGGCGCAGCTGCGCATCGAGATTTGAAAGCGGTTCGTCCATCAAGCACACCGAAGCTTCTGCGACGATAGCGCGTCCCAGAGCAACACGCTGCTGCTGACCGCCAGAGAGCTGCGACGGGCGCCGATCCAGCAGATGTGACAGACCCAGAATATCGGCAGCGCGCTTCAAACGCTGGTCACGCTCACCGGCAGACACTTTGCGCACACGCAGGCCGAAAATAATGTTCTCTGCAACGGTTAAATGAGGAAACAGGGCATAGGACTGGAACACCATCGCCAGACCCCGCTTCGCGGGCGGCGCGTTGGTGACGTCTTTGCCGCCGATGATGATCTGGCCCGAGGTCACAGAATCCAGCCCGGCGATCAGACGCAGAGAGGTGGATTTACCGCAACCCGAAGGCCCAAGCAGCACAGTCAGCGTGCCGGGCTCAACGGTAAAGTTCACATCATTGACCGCGTGGAATGTCGTCCACTTCTTGTTGAGATTGACGATCTCAATTCCCGACATTCGCGTCCCCTCCCAATGCTTATATCTGCCTTTGACACCGCATCGGCGCAAAGACAGCTCCCGACTGGCAACTGATTGGGACAGACCCAAGGAACCAGTCTCCATCCGCAAAAAATTATTGAACTTTTTATTCACAGTCAATACTTTTGTACAAAATGAGTTTCTTTGTATTGGGACTCATTCATTATGGGAGCGAACATGTCCAGATTCAGCATATTACAAATTTCAGATACTCACCTTTCGCCGCGAACCGACCATTTCCGCGAGAACAATCGCCTGCTCGCCGAACCACTGGCGGAATCCGATCATGACTTCATCGTCCACACGGGCGATGTGACCCTGGACGGGATTCGTTATGACGAGGATTATGCGTTATGTAGGGATTTCTTTAAGGAATCCGGCAAAACTATCCATTTTCTTGCGGGCAATCATGACGTGGGCGACAATCCAAACCTTTCCAAGCCGGAAAGTGAAAATGGCAGCGCCATCAATGCCGCGCGCTATGCGAGATTTGCAGATTATTTTGGCGCCGACCGCTGGGTTATCGATCAAGGCAAATGGCGAATCATCGGTATAAGCTCGATGCTGATTGGTTCCGGCTTGCCGCAGGAAGCCGAACAATATGACTGGATAGACCAACAGATCACGTCATCCGGTGACCGTTACCTCGCCGTATTCTCCCACCAGCCGATTTACATCGATAATATGGACAGCACCGAGCTGACCTATTGGACTGTCGATCCAAAGGGTTGGGGTCGCCTTGAGGGTCTGATCAACCACCCAAAGCTGCGGCTGATCGCCAGCGGCCACCTGCATCAGCAGCGCTCATCCAAGCGCGGCAATGTGCATCTGGAATGGTGCTCCTCGATTGCGTTTACGACAACGGAAGAGCTTGTTCCGGAAATGGGTGGCACTCGCGAAGTCGGCTATATGGAACATCACTTCTCTGATGATGGTCGCGTTGAGAGCAAAGTGCTGAAGCACGACGGTTTCGCCAATGATCACCTCGAAGACATGATCAAGGTGGTTTACCCGCTGATCAGTGGCTAAGCTCTTAAAAGGCCAGAAACCGACCATTTTTAAACAAGCACACCCCCGTTGGCAGAGGCTAACGGGGGTGTGTTTTTACGCGCCACAGATATCAAGCAGGCTTATGTCCGGTCACCGATGCCGGCACTTTCGAATGGCCAAACCAGTTGGGGTTGGTCACGCTGGCCTTGCCTGCGTCAATCAACGCATTCTCATCATTGCCGTTGGATTTGTAATCACGATCCGCTAATGGCTGGATGCGAACTGAATTCTCCGTTTCCTCGAAAAGATTCACATATTTCAGATTCTTGTCGCGGCCGATTTCAGCCATTTCCAATGCGGCGGGCAGTTTGCGCGGCAGATTGACGTTCAGCCAATGACCGTCATGCGCCCAATCGCTTCTAGTTTCCCAGAAATTGCGAATATGACTGGCAAGCCACGCCAGAGCATCTGCATCGAACGCTTCACAATCACGCGGCGCGGAAAAAGCAACCGAAGCAATGCCGTTCAGCGCGCCTTCGCGGGCAACCGCCATCGTCCCGGAATAGGACACATCCTCCGCCACATTGCGCCCGGCATTGATACCCGACAAAACGAGATCCGGCATTTGCTGATCACGGAATACCCAATGAATTGCAGCGATCACGCAATCCACCGGCGTACCCGTGCACGCGTAACGCTTGTCTGCAAGCTTGTTGACCGAAAACCCAGCCGTGAGAGAGACACAATGACCGTTTGCACTGCGATTTCCATCCGGCGCGATGATCCACACATCATCACTCAAAAGACGCGCGGCTTTCTCAAGCACCACAATGCCGGGAGCATCAATACCGTCGTCGTTTGAAATCAGAATTCGCATTTCCCACCTCTTGAAAACCCCTCTCCCAGCAGGAGAGTCTCCGCAATTTATGTGGCAACATATGATTTATTTGTACATTTTTTGCAATGACAATATTTTTGTTCATTTATGTTTTCAAACAATTCTTGACGTAAAGGTAATTATCGCATCATTATCGCACGCAAATGAGATAGTGAGCCTTCTTGGAAGAAAGACGCAAAAAGGTAGGATGATGGCCCGCAGCACAAAGCCGAAAACCAAGTTTCAGGCAGATCAGGACGAGCTGAAACTACGTGCCGCGTGGCTCTATTATATTGAAGGGCTGACGCAGGAGCAGGTTGCGCAGAATCTGGATATCAGCCGGATCAAGGCTTTCCGGCTGTTGGCTGCCACGCGCGACGAGGGCATCGTCCAGATTTCTCTGAATTCCCATGCCGAGCCGCTCATCCGTTTGCAACGTGCGCTGGAAAAACACCTCGGGCTGTTTGAAGCCATTGTCGTCCCCTCTTCCGATCAATCCGAAGCCAGTATCTCCGCCGTGATCGGCCACGCCACCGGACGTTATCTTTCAGATCGCCTGCAAGACGGGCTGACAGTCGGCGTTGGCTGGGGTGCAACGTTGCAGGCTTGTATGAGCCATCTGAAGTGGCGTGAAATCAATGACCTGTCGGTTATCTCCCTGCTCGGCGGGTTGACACATTCCATGGCTGATAATCCATCAGCTGTCGCATGGCGGCTGGCTGAGTTTTACAAGACGGAACTCTTCCAGATCACCGCCCCCGTCTTCGTGCCTCATGTGGCGCTGGCGAAGGAACTGTGGGAAATCCAGGAACTGAAAGCACTGAAGAGCAAAGTTTCCGACATAGATCTCGCTGTTTTGAGTGTAGCGGACGTCAGCAAACAGGCATCGATTTTCCGTCGCGGTTTGCTGACGACACAAGATGCCGAAAGCCTGCAGGCAGCAGGCGCAGTTGGCGATGTGTTGTGCCAATTTGTTGATGAGGCCGGTGAGATTGTCGATCATCCGATTAACAAACGCGCTATGGCCATCAACCCAACGCAACTGCGCAAAGTGCCGAAGGTGATCATCTCGGCAGGCGGCATTCGCAAAGCAAAAATCATCCGCGCCAGCATCATGACTACCAGGGCTCAAGTGCTTATAACAGATGAAGCCACAGCACAGGAATTGCTGTCACTGGAGAGCCTGGTCTGATTGTCGAGGACAGCAGATTTGACGGTTCTGTTACATTAACCCACATCTGAATATGACCCGGCCTTTAGTGGCTTTGTCGCGCGGATTTCAGCCACGCGATTTCGCGCCACATGGTGTTGGCGGTTTGGCGTAACTCACGGCGATCGGCGGCGTTGATTTTGTTGCGAGGAAAGTAACGCAAGTTGTAAATGGGATCATGGATCGACGTGCCCCTTTGCACATGTCGTGCCAATTCGAAGTACTCCATCAGGATCTGTTGCAAACGTTTGATCAATGAAGGGCGTGATAGGGTTCTGGCTTTTTATGAGCTGAGGAATACTTGATGTTTAAAGTCCCCCATTTCGACATAACAGTGATCCTTTTATGCGTGCGATGGTATCTGGCTTACAATCTGAGCCTGCGCAATCTGAAGGAAATGTGGGCTGAACGCGGCATTGCAATGGACAATTCCACTGTGCATCGCTGGGTCCTTCATTTCAGTCCAAAGCTGCTTGACCGGTTCAATAGAAGAAAGCGCCCGGTGGCACACAGATGGAACCTTGACGATATCTATGTGAAGGTCAAAGGAAATTGGCTCTATCTGTACCGCGCCATCGATAGTAATGGCGATATGTTCGAGGTCTATCTTAGTATAGAACGCGACGTGACTGCCGCCAAATGCTTCCTGCTCAAGGCTCTCGCCCGCCACGAGCGGCCAGAGAGGATCACCATTAATGGTAGCTAAACCAATCGCATGGCTGGCATGCAATGCGAAGCTGAGAGCCGGTTGTGACAGGGTGGAAAGCCCATCACCATCCGCTCCAGCAAATATATGAACAACGCCATTGAACAGGATCATCGCCGTGTCAAACGCCAGATACGCTCCATGCTCGGCTTCAACTCCGAGGCTACTGCCAGTATCACGCTTGCTGGCATCGAACTCATTCACATGATGCGCAAACACCAAGGCATCGTCGCCTCAACGGAAGTGCTTTCTCTTAAACAACAATTCACAGCGTTCGAAGGATAATTGCGTCCAGAGTTAAGGTGTGTTCTGCGCTTAAGAAGTTTTTGCAACAGATCCCAAAGAGCCCGTCATAAGCAATGTGCGCTTCATGAAGCAGCACTACAATCTAGACCGAACGTGACCGAGGCACAAAACGATATTTCCCAAGCGAAACGTTAGTCCCCTACCAGGAAACGCACCTGTCGATGACACTTGAACGGCTCGCCTTGTTGGGAAACGAGCCTCTGAATCCCGCCATTGGGAGTTGTGCTGATTGCCAGTCAAGAACCTTGGCGCCAATTCCCCCCCAACAGCATTATGGCCCCTTCGCCGCCGGGTCGATCTGAACTACTGTCCCCGGCATTGAGCAATGTGGTGGTTCCCAACCCAAAATGTGGCTAGAGTTCAATTGCGCCCACCTCTTCACCGCATGCGGCGGAAGCATTGAAAGATGGTCGTCGTTCTCGCGCACGAAGTACAAAGCAGTGCTTGCAACGCGGTTATAAATGCTTGCGTCTGCCCTTGTGACTTTGGTCAGAGATCGATGTGCTCCTGTCCCGATAATGTACAGAAGCTACTGCGGGGCCTTCATAGCTGTCGCCATTCGCGTCAAGATAATCTTGCTAACGATAAGGATCGGCGCCGCAAAAACGAAAAGCAATGCAATCGCGAAAAATGCCGTATCGAAAGCGATTACCGTAGACTGGTACGCGACAGCCTTGCTCAATAACGCCTTGGACGCCTGATTTGCAGCAGCCGTATTCATCCCGCGGGCCTCGAGAACTGCCGCAGTTGTTCCTAACCGATCGCCTACAGCAGTGTATCCAGCTGTGATATGGCTGGCGAGCACAGATACATTGCCTGCGATATTCCGCGTCATAAGAGACTGAAGACAAGCTATTCCCAGAAGACCGCCAAACTGGCGGCCAGTATTGAAGATGCCGATTGCGGCAGGGAGACTACGTGCACCCATCCTACCGAATGCGATCAAGGTAATAGACAGAAATAGAAAGCCAAGGCTCAATCCCCGCAGGAGAACGGCGTTCATCATGTCGTCCATTCCGCTGTCGCCAGCGGAGCCTGACAGTAGCCACATAGCGATCATGATCATCACGATCCCGAAGGGTACGGTGGCAATTGGAGAGACGCCCAGGCCCTGAAATACGAAGGCAGACAAGAAAAGCGAAAATACAAAAAGAATGCTACTGGCGAGCAAAAGCATACCGGTATCCGTTGGCGTGAAAGCCAGGACCGAGATTGCAAAACTCGGAATCAAATAAGTGCTCCCAAACAACGCCGCACCAGCTACAAAACTTACTATGAATGCGAACGTAAAATCGACAGACCTGAAAACACAGAGCTCGAGCAGTCTTTCATCCTCAGGCCGGCTCGCTTGTTGACCGACAAACAGGCAAAGCGTCACTACACCTATTCCGGTTAGCCACTGGACGCGACGTTCATCGAACCAGTTCCAACGGTCGCCCTGGCTGAGCACATAGACGAGACAGAAAAGCGTGATCGATGCCAGCAGAAGGCCACTCCAGTCAAAGCGTCTATAGGAAATATGGTTATCGCTGGTTTCTTCTGATAGGAGCACAAGCCCGGCTGCCAGTAATCCGATAGGAACCACTGAGAGAAATATCCACGTCCAGGAATAACCGTCCAATAGCCATCCTTGCAGTGCCGGTACGATGGTCGCAGGTGCAACCACTGCCCCGGTTGCGAACAAGGCTTGCAGAACGGGTTGACGAGAAGGCGAGAAGTCTCGGAAGATAACTATTTGTCCAATTACCAGTAAGAGACCTCCCGAAAACCCCTGAAATGCGCGCAGAACAATCAGCAAATCCAGTCGGGTCGTCAACGCAGTGGCCGCACTTACCAATGTTATCATCACAGTTGCCGCAACAACGATAATCCGCAAATTAACGGTCGTCGCAATCCAGGATGCCAGAAGGAACGCGATCATCTTCAGTGTCGTATATCCGATGTCAAGCCAGGCGAATTCATCGGGAGTAGCGTATACGTCACCAATTATATCTCCTTTCCCAAGCGTCAAAGCGGTACCCGCAATCGCCTCAGTCAAAGTGGCAATCACAATGCCCGCGAGGAGAAGGCATCCTGTATTCTGCCTGGTCTGGCTCGAGACGTTTGGGGGAGAAATCATCAGCTCTCGCTCCCCAGAATGATCTGAACCCGGGCAGAAAGTCCCGGAACCAGGCGGCCGGGAATTGGGTTCTGAACAAGTTTGATCTTGACTGGAACACGTTGCACGACACGGACGAAATTGCCAGTAGCATTATCAGCGGGCAGGAGACTGAAGGCCGATCCGCTACCCGGTGCAAAACTGTCAACTTTTCCCTCGATAATTATGCCGGGATAGGCGTCGACCGTTACCTGGGCTGACTGCCCGGGCTGAATACTCTCGATCTGTGTCTCCTTGAAATTTGCAACAATCCACACGTCCTTGATTGGCACCAGATCGATCAAGGAAGCTCCGGGGGATACCAGGCGTCCGACGCGGACCTGACGGTTACCAATAACACCGTCAAAGGGAGCACGGACGACTGTATTGTCGAGATCAATTCGGGCCAGGTCACGCGCAGCCCTGGCTTGAAGCACAGCAGCCAAGGCAGCTTCCTTTTGTGTGGTGAGAACCTTGATACGTGTTTCTTGTGCCTCCACCGCAGCCTTAGCACCTAACAAGCCAGCCTCTGCTTTCGACCTCGCAGCGTCACTTTCATCGACCTGAGCTCTGCTGACCGAATTTGTGCGAACAAGTTCACGCTGTCGCTGAGACGCTTTGACCGCGAGAGCAAGATCTGCCTCTGCTGCCCGTTTCTGCGCCGTCGCCTGCTTGACCAGAATATGCTGCAGCTGTATCTCCGCCTCCACATTGTCGATATGTGCCTGTGCCGCCTCCACATTTGCTTCAGCCTGCGCCAGACGTGCGCGGAAATCCCTGTCATCAATTCTGAACAGAACATCATTCGCCCGTACATACTGGTTGTCGGCTACGTCAACCACGGTGACATATCCGGTTACCTTCGATGCGATTGCTGTCGTGTTACCGCGAACATAGGCATTGTCCGTCGCCGTCCGCTCGGTCGAACGCGCCCACATCCAACCTCCTACAGCGGTTGCAATCGCGCTGAGACAAAACACCAGCCCAACGATTTGCTTTTTCGTCCAAGACATCATCTTCGGCATCGCTATTATGTAAATTTATACTATGTCCTAATCCGCAATGAGCAGTTCTCAATGCTACGCCCGCCTCCAAAACTGAAGCGGGCCATAGCAATGCGCCGGGTGTGAAGGACTATATGCGGAGTCAACGCTGCGATAGTTCTAGAAATCAACGGTCCGCGCTGTCTGAACGTTTTCATATGCCGCGGTCCGTTCAGGTGCCGGCGGATAAATCCAGACGGTGTTTATCTCCTGTTTCACCTTTTTTGCCTCCGCGCCCGTAAGTTCGACCTTACCATCCCAACCACGAGTAAAGATCGCCGCATCAGGGCCCAAATCGAGGCAGACGACATAGGCTGGCTGATCATATTTAAGGGTGGCTTCACCCAATAGTTCGGCTGCTGCGTTATGTCCTGCAAACGCACCAAGCCGACGAGCATGCTGACATGACATCAGCGAGAAATTGCCCTTATCGTCGGTGGCTGCCTTTGCCGTATCGCCGGTTGCAAAAATATAAGAATAGCCAGGCACACGTAAATCGGGATCGACAATGATGCGACCCAAGGAGTCCTTGTCCGCATCAAGCTGGGATGTAAGTGAAGAAGCGCGCATTCCGCCAGACCAAATGACGGTTGAGGTCTCTATCCGCTCGCCGCTATCGAGCGTCACGGAAGAACTGTCGAGTTGCGCGATACCCGTGTTGAGCCTCGTTTCGATACCAAGCCCCTCAAGACGGCTTTCAATATAGGGCCTTGGATGTTCTCCCATCGCAGGTGCGACGTGAGGGTTCCTGTCAACGATAATGATGCGAGGTTGAGCAGTCGGCCCCAAAATGGTCTGAAGACGTGCCTTAAGCTCGGTCGCAACTTCCAAACCTGTGAAACCGGCGCCCCCAACCACCAGGGTATCTCGCGCCGGACTTGCTGGCTGCGCAGCGAGACTGTGCAAATGTTGATCCAGTATTATCGCTTCCTCGAGATGGTTGGACGCAAAGCCATATTCGGAGAGACCAGGAATTGGTGGTTGAAAGCCGCGACTACCGGAAGCAAGGACGAGCCTGTCATAGGGTAGTGAGGAACTTTGACCGCGATCGTCAAGGACCGTAACACGGTTGTTGGCCGCATCAATTCTTTCTACCGTAGCTGGAACAAATTCTATCTCGGTGGCTTCGAATAATTCGCCGAGGGGAGCGGTCATTTTCTCCGGGTGAGGTTCATAAAGTCGAGGACGGATGACGAGTTCCGGGTCCGGCGACACGACCGAAATTTTCAAGCTCTCCGCTGACACACCCTTTTCGTGCCTCAGTCGAGACGCGGCCAAAGCCGCCATAACGCCAGCAAAACCAGCGCCTACGATGAGGATATGCTTGGTCATTAGTTTATCTCCTGCTTAAGAAGTAAGAATTATTCATCCAGATCGCTAACTGGAACCCGACGGCGTTTTCAGGAAAAATTTTTCACATCTCACGCTTGCGAATTCATCATTTTGCGATCGGCGAGGCACTGGAACCGAGATTTCAGCGCTGACGCGAATTACCAGCCACACGTCAACGGTAACCCGGAGCGCAAAACACGGTCTATCGGCGATTGGGGTGGAGCGTCCTATGCTCGATACTTGCCCAATTAGGCCCAAAGTATAGGTGCAGCCGCGACGTAATCAAAGATTGCCAGACTTGCATCAATGTGCTCGACAGCTATCTTTCGCTGTCGAGCCAACCTCCAGCAGGCGAGTCCTTTTAGATCAACCCCATTCCACCGTCGACATGAAGATCGATGCCGTTGATGAAACCGCTTGCATCTGAAGCGAGGAAGAGAGCGGCTTCCGCCAATTCCTCGCTGGTTCCCATTCTTCCTGCGGGAATCGTTTCAGCCATCTTACTGAGGAACGGGCCACGCTCAGCATCCGGCATGCCCAGTTTCCCAAGGATTTCAGTATCCGTTGGGCCGGGACTAATGACGTTCGCCCGTATTCTCCGGTTTTTGAGCTCCAGCGCCCAGTTCTTCACGAAAGCGACCACGGCAGCCTTCGAGCCCGCATAGACCGTATGATCGGGAAGCACTTTGGTCGCAGCCAGAGAACTGGTGACAAGGATTGTTCCACCGTCGCGCATAAGTGGCAAAAGGGTTTGAACGCCAAAGAATACGCCTTTCGTATTGACGTCAAAATGCCGATCATAGCTCGCTTCCGATATTGCTTCTGACGGCTTCAAATCGATGACGCCGGCATTGGCAAAATAGATGTCGAACCCACCAAAACGGCGAGAGACCTCCTCCGCAACACGTTTATGATGGGCCAAGTCTGATACATCGCCACAAATGCCAACGACGTCTCCCCCTATTTCGCTCACCGCATTATCCAGAACGTCTTGGCGTCGCGCTGTTATTACGACCCGTGCCCCGTTCTCGACAAAAAGTTTAGCCGCCGCTTTGCCAATTCCGCTGTTACCACCCGTGATGATAGCAACCTTGTTTTTGAGAACACCCATATACTTTCTCCATATTGATCTGGGGATAAAATATGGATTGAATTCCGTTTCATTAGTCAGTGATTGGGTACTTCACTTTTGCTCCCGGAGCTTGAATGGCAAACCTGTTGAATGAGACGGCCGGTCTTCTCGCATTTGTCCGCACCGTGGAAGCGGGCACCTTCAGCGCAGCCGCCCGGCTGCTCAAAACGTCACCGTCAGCAGTCTCCAGAAGCGTGGCAAGGCTTGAAACGCTGATACAAACCCGCCTCTTCCTTCGATCCACCCGCACACTTGTGCTGACCGCGGATGGACATTCACTTTTTGAGCGATTGTCCCCGTTACTTCGTGAGCTCAATATGGCCGGGGACGACATAAACGCTTCAAAGGAGATATCCGGTCGTGTCCGCTTTAGTATGCCCAGCGAACTTGCACCGCTGTTCCTTGAAACGATATTGTCTGACTTCGCAGTTCGATATCCAGCAATTCAACTTGAAATCGGCCTAACGGACCAACATGTCGATATTATCCGCGACGATTACGATGTTGCATTTCGGGTTGGAACTGTTGCTAACTGCGACCTTATGATCAGGCGGCTCGTTGATTTCAAAATGATTATGGTCAGCTCGCCCCCATTCGCGAAAAAACACGGCTCGCCAAGCACTGCAGAGGAAGCAGCCCGCGTGCCTTTTGCACGATATGAATTAAACGGCATTTCGAGAAAGATAAGACTATCAGATGGAAGTGAGTTCACTCCGACAGGCCCCATCGCCTGTGATACGGGGCAGGCACTGAAAGCGGCTGCGAGACATGGTATCGGCGCGGCCGTTGTTATGCGCTGCATCGTCAAAGACGAACTTGAAGAGGGAAAACTGGTTGAATTTGGACGGCAACTGAAAATTCAACCAATGCCTTTCAATGTCGTCCACGCATTCAAACACCAGGTCCCCCTGCGTGTACGTCTTCTCTGTGACCTGGTGGAGCGGCGCGCGAAGGAACTCGCTGCGTTTTGAGTTCGAGCTATCTTTCGCACGGAGATTGTCTGGCTGGCGCTCGCGTTCAGGACCTTTGGATTGGCAATGGCAGGGTTTCCCAGATCCTGATCAGTTCACCGATGGAAGATGCCTCCATCTTCCGCATCACGTTTCCACGATGAAGTTTCACTGTCACTTCGCTGATACCAAGATCGAAAGCGATCTGCTTGTTGAGGCGGCCTCTTGCGACTTCCCGCAAAACTTCGCGTTCACGCGGCGTCAATGTCATATGACGCTCGATATTCCGTTTGACAATGACGGATTGCGCTCGCCGTCGCGCATCCATATCAATTGCCGAAGCGACTGCATCGAGCAGTGTCTGATCGCGGACCGGTTTCGTGAGAAAATCCACAGCGCCAGCTTTCATCGCTTCCACAGTCATAGGGATATCGCCATGGCCTGTCAGGAAGATAATCGGTTTGGGATTGCCGTTCTGTGCCAGTTGACGTTGTAAATCCAATCCGCTTGTCCCCGGCATGCGCACATCGAGGATCAAGCAACCGGGTGCTTCCAATAGTTCGGTTCCCACGAGCTCACGCGTGGACCCAAAGGCAACGGGCCGAAACCCTGCGGACAAGATGAGATCAGAAAGAGCCTCTCTTACGGCTTCATCATCATCGACTATGATGACCAACGGCTGCTCTGTCTCCTTCGCAGGTTGCAAAGGCAGTGTTGGTTTGTGGTTCCGCGCGTACTGTTCGGTTCTCATATCAACCCTCCGTTCGGCGTACATTGAGTGCGTCGCTGATAGCGGTTAGCAAAGTTTGCCCATCAAACGGCTTACGGAAAAACCCCGTCACACCCTGAGCACGTTCCTGATCGGCAATTTCATGACGGCCTGTGATCAGAAAAACTGGTAAATCGGGATGAATTTCCTGCACGATTTCTCTGAGCTCGAACCCATCGATATCGGGCATACCAACGTCGGTAATAATCAGATCCACGCCAGCAAGCCCCCGCGTCAACAAAGAGGCAGCTGACGAGTAACACCGGGCCGTATAGCCAGTCGCTTCCAGCAGATCCTCCATGGATTCCAGCAAGCGGGAATCGTCATCGACAACTGCGATCACGAGTCTGTCGTTGATCATCATTCGTCTCCTTTCGATCGCCGAGCATGGGTAATCGGGATCCTCAATTTGTCCGCAATGCGTACAAGATCAGCAAGCGAAGCGGCTGCCATTTTTTGCATGACATTTCTTCTGTGCAACTGCAGTGTGACTTCTCTTATACCAAGTTCGGCTGCTGCCTGCTTATTGAGGAGCCCACTGACAACGAGCGGCAGCACTTCACGCTCGCGGGCGGTGAGCTCGCGATAACGTTGTCTCAACTCAGTAATTTCCGATCGATTGGCACGTGTTTCACAATCCTGCGCTATCGCAGCACGGATCGCCGCCATGAGTTTCACGTCGCTGAAAGGCTTGGTCAGAAAATCGACTGCACCACCTTTCATGGCGCGAACGGAACTGGGAATGTCACCATGTCCCGTAATGAATACGATGGGAGGATGGTCTCCTGTCGAAATTTGCTTTTGCAGTTCCAAGCCGTTGATGTCGGGCAATTTCACGTCCAGTATGAGGCACGAGGAAACATCGGGCTTAGGCGCATTGACATAATCTGCCGCCGACCCAAATGCCATGGTGTGCATGCCGTAGGACTCCAGCAACTCCTCCAGGGCCTCCCGAATGCGCTCGTCATCGTCTACGATGAATACCAGTTGACCTTCGTTCATACGGCTACAGCTTTCATGACGACTGGAAGGGTAAAAACCAACGATGTCCCTTGTGGTTCATTTTTCTCTGCCCATAACCGACCGCCATGTGCCTCCACAATAGACCGGGAAATTGCCAGTCCCATGCCCATTCCCTGTTCTTTCGTTGTAATAAATGGTTCGAACATTCTTTCCGTGGGCGATATTCCCACACCCCTATCGCTGATTTTTGTCCGGACTACATCTTCGTCCCTAACCACTTCGATAGTCAAAAGACGATCCGAAACAGTCTCCATCGCTTCGACTGCATTCCGAATAAGATTAAGTATTACCTGCTGTATTTGAACCTTATCAGCCATCACAAACGGCAAGCCATCAGCCGCATCGACGACTGTGCGAATGCGCCAACGCGTCAATTCTTCCGCCATCAGATCGCGAACTTCGCTTATAATATCGCTCAGCATGATCTTCTTTTTCGCGACGAAAGATTGCTTGAACAATGCGCGGATGCGCCCCACGATTTCGGCAGCGGACGTCGCATCTCTTGTAATACGCTCCACTGTCTTGAGCGCCCTTTCGGTATTCGGCGGCTCAGCCATGAGCCAACGCTGGCAAGCGTGCGAATTGGCAACGATTGCGGCCAGAGGCTGATTCACTTCATGCGCAATCGAGGCCGAGAGCTCCGCAAGACTGGACGCCTGGCTCGCCCGAGCGAGTTTCTCAAGGGTCAGGCGCAATTCCTCCTGAGCTCGCACTTCGCGATCGATATCCAGACAGATAACGTTCCATTGAACGATATTACCGCTTCCGTCGCGCATCGCCTCCGCCCGTGTCTCGACCCATCGATACTGCCCATCGAAACGACGCAACCGGTGCCGGCGGGCGTAGGGCTCACCTGTCGCCAGACAATGGGCATATTGCTCCAGAACACCCTGCAGATCATCAGGATGCACGCCAGCATCGAGCGTTGTCCTGAGTTTTCTATTTTCCTCAAGCTGATCGAGACCGAAGCCGAGAAATTCGCACAAACGATCACTTCGATAGATCGGTTCACCGTTGGCGTCCGCGCAGTCGATCATCACGGGTAAGGCCTCGACAAGCCGCCAAAGGGAGCGCTCCCGCTCTTGCAATGCTTCCTCAGCCTTTTTTCGCTGAGTTATGTCGATAAATCCAACAAGGCTTTTATCAGCCACCGCGTCTGGTCGTGCGGTTGTGAAAAGGACATCGATTACGCTGCCGTCCAGGCGCATAACCTTTGTTTCTTCCTGAAAAACCTCTTCCCCACGGTAACGCGCTTCGATCGAACGACGGATCGTGTCCAATCCTGGCTGCCAATAACGCCCAGCGGAACCATACATTTCGCTTGGGCTGCTTGCGCCGAACATACCAAGAATATGGTCGTTGACCTCCTCAACTTCCAAAGCCTCGACAGCGCGCATAAGAAAATCCGGATGCTCGTCTATATAGTCCCGCAGTTCCTCAACACCTTGGGAACGCAACTCCTTGAAAAGGACAGCAAGTTTCTGCGCATCGATTTGAGTGAGCGCTATCGGCATGTACTGAAACAAATCCCGGTAACGACGCTCGCTTTGCTTCAGCGCATCTTCCGCTTTGACCTGATCATCAATATCGGTCGACAAGCCATACCATTGCACAATTCGTCCGTCGTTATCCCGCAGTGGGTCAGCTTGACCGGAAACCCAACGATAGACGCCATCAGCTCGGCGAACGCGATATCTCATTGAAAAGCGCTTGCCCGTATTGATGCTAAGACTCAGAGCTTGCGAAACGCCTTCAAGGTCATCAGGGTGGATGATCTTCTCGATGACGGCGGCTCGCCGCTTCGTCTGCGCCCCGCCCAGATCATCAATCCTTACGCCACAAAAATCAATCAAACGCTTGTTAAAGTAGTCGGGTTCGCCTTCTGCGTTGAGCCGCCAGATAAAGCTTGGCACCATATCGACCAGCATAGAAAGCTCGCGTTCCCGCTCGGACAGCGATTTCTGAGCAGCCACCAAATCATCAATATCAACGCAGACACCGTACCACTGGACGACCGTGCCCGTCTCGTCGCGCAAAGGCTCGGCCCGGGTTTCAGTCCACCGATAGCTGCCATCTGCTCGTATCTGCCGGTATCTCTGGAGATATGGCTCATTCGTCGCCAACGAATAGTCCATGGCGTCACGCGCCTTCTGAACGTCGTCGGGGTGAATCACACTGAAATTCAGGAAATTGTCGGGCGCTGAGATATCTTGCAGCCTCGCCCCTGTTACCTCGATGAAGCGCTTGTTTACATAAGTTGGCGTGCCTGTAGACGATGTACTCCAGACCATTGCGGGTACCGTGTCGATCAATTGCTGAAGGCTTTTCTCGCGTTCGCGTAGCGCAGTGACCGTCTTTTTATAAACATCATTGTCCAACGCAATTCCGTACCAACCAGCGATGCGACCACTATGATCACGCACCGCCCGGGCGGCAGTACGCGCCCAGACATATACGTCACTTGCCCGTCGAAAGCGGAACTCAACGTTAAAATCTTCTCCGGTTGCGAGACAATGAAGCCAACGCTTCGCAACGTCATGGTAGTCATCGGGGTGCAACAAACGTTTCCAGGCTGTGTGACCCTCGTCTACAGCCTCGTTGAGATAATCCAAACTCACGCCAAGCGAACTTTGCGCAAACGGATGGAGGAATATCCACCTTCCCGTTGCATCGAATGCCCAGCCGTTTCCAAAAATACTCTCGACCACCATGGCAGACCGCATCGGCTCTGCCTCATCATTGCCGGATGGGCCGGCGACGGACCGCGGAATAGAATCTCTCTCCGTGACGAGATTACCAATTTCCACACTAACACTATAGCCAGGTTCGGACCGGGTTTCGATCCAACGATAACTGCCATCCGGTTGGCGACGCCGATGCCGGGTAATTTGCGGTACGCCTGTCCAGAAAGCCCGTGCAGTTGCATGCGAGATCGAAAGCTGGTCATCGGGATGGGTGAGATCGAGCCGTTGGGCAGTGTCGGATTGCGTGACTCCGTCTAAACTAGCGTTCGTCGCATGGGTGAAACGTTCACCTGTGATCGACGGGACATAGGCATCTATGACAGTTCCATACCAGCCGACAATTCGAGACCCTTTATCGCGCACCGGCTCGCCCGCGCTGCGGCACCACCGATAAGCGCCGCTGGAACTCAAGACACGATGCTCGATGGCGTAGCGTTCGCCTGTCTCCAGGCTGCGAAGCCGAGTGGCGGCAAAATAAGCATAATCATCTGGATGAATGAGTTTTGACCAGCCACGCGTGCCAGCGCCAGCCGGTTCGTTGAACTGGTCCAGTGAAAATCCGACCAATGAAAGCATTGATTCAGTCATGTAGATTATTCCGCCGGCGCTGTCGGTTGCCCAAGCATTTCCGACCACGCGCTCCACAGTCCGTGCAGCTTCGATTGCCTGATTATGACCTGGTACATTCAATGTTGAAGCGAGCGTCATTTGCTGCAGCCTTCTCAGCTTTCATCCCGGTGGAGTCTAATCCCAACGCCGCCGGATGGCATGCTATGGAAACATATATATCTTCATTACTGCACCGCTTATTCTGTATGCAGCGTAAAAACCTTGTCATTTACCAGCTCACAGGCTGATCTGAGCGTAACCATTACCCCACGGACAAAAGGGGCCACAACGCCCCAGCCCTTTCTCCTGCACTGAATTACGGGGTACCGAGTCCTGCTCCCTAGCGCCGTTTACTCGCGGATATTCCCATTTTCGTCGCAGAACCAGTGCAAGAAGGTGCTCTTTCCTGAGCTCAATACTGTCCTCCGCTAGCCATCCCGATAGGGATATCCGTCCAACGGTATGATCGTCCGAGGAAGAGGGGACCTTTACCTTTCATATTGCGCCATGTCGCGTAAGTCTGACACTGGAGAACAACTATGAAAGCGACTATCCAAATTGCTGCTGCACTTCTTCTGGTAGGAGGTAGTGCCCAAGCCCAGAGTGACCATATCGGGTCGAACTGGCAATATCCATCAACAAAAACCGAAATCCGGGGTAAAACCCCCTCCAAGCCGGCGAATACAGGCCAGATAATATTACTTCGGAAGAAATCACCTGTAACACCACAGCCTATCAAGGAAGGGGGACGAACACTCTGGGGGAAATAGAAATAGTAAAAACTGCTTCCCCGACAGGAGGATCGGCTGTGCCGATCCTCCATTTCAACGACTTACTCGTATAAGTGATTATTAATATTTGAAACTATTTAGCTCCCGGCAGCCTCAGTAAAACCGTGGTTCCGGTCCCTGCCTCACTGAAAAGCTTCACGCTGCCACCTACGTCTTCAGCGAAGCGTTTAACAAGTGCAAGTCCAACGCCACCCAATCCCGACACTTTGGTCGTAAAAAATGGATCAAATGCGCGCCTGATTGTATCGGGTGACATTCCGATGCCACTGTCCGAGACCCGCACCTCCACGATCTGCTGCATATTGTGTTGTAGCACTGCATTCGCTTCAATTATGACTTCGCCGCCTTCAGGCATGGAATCCCGAGCATTCAGCGCAAGATTCAGGATGGCACTTTGAAGTTCCAGGCATAAGCATCTGACCGCTGGCAAACGCTCACTGAACCGAATATCAACCCTGTGTCCCGGTGCCCAGTTATCCCGAATGAGGTCTCCAATTTCGACGAGTGAGCGTTTAACGTCTATTGGTTCAACTGTGGTTTCGATACGGCCCGCCTGACGAATTGCGTTTCTCACGAGCACGCCCGCGCGATCCAGCGATACTCTGGCGCCATCTATCGCGGCACCGTGCACAGGGTGTCCATCCGCCTCGGCTTTTCGGGCGATTATGTTAAGCGCCGAAGCGGCAATTTGAATGAGGTTACCCAACTCGTGCGCAACGCCTGCTCTTTCAATGAGATCAGGTGATACGAATACATTTGAATTGGGGCCTCGAGATTTATATGCACTTCGATCGGGTTTTAGCTGCACCATAGTAATCTCCCTGCTCGTTAGGCCCGGCTGACCTGCCGGTGCCTGGGCGATGCTAGGAGCAAGGGTTGGCAAGATCGATTGGATGCAAGACGTAGCAGGTCCATACTCGTGTACAGGCTTAGCTCTCTTCGCAGCGTTTGGTTTCCCGATCCCGCAGAAGGGACAGTCATCCATTTCTTTCCAACCATTACTGGCTCAAAGTTCTTATATGCATGACCTGGGATGGAAGGTTGCCGGGAAGACGATGCCACCGCCCCGCCCTTGGGATAGGGTTTCCTGAACAATGATCTAAACGTTTCACTTCGTCAAAACGGTAGAAACATGGCCTACTGAGCACTCATAATTGCCATCCATCAACCTGACGGGAGGTTAAGTTATGGGATCCTGGGTACCATCGGTGCGGATCTATCCGCCCAGCCAGAATGAAACGATTGCCGCCAGCGCGAAACCGGATGAACATGAGGAAAAGAAGCTCTGTCCTCAAGCCTGCTCATCCTGCACAAGACTGCCTGAACATGCCGCCTGTGCAGCACGTTTGAAAGTCCAGTTCTGATGGGAATGTTCTCATTTAACCAAAATTTATAAGTGAAACCGGCGCTTTTCTTCGCGTTCAGACAACAGCGGCCACCAAAACCGGGGCGACGATCTGGCAGTATCTGTCGGAAAAACGCAACCCCTCCCTGCGTTGTCGCTCTCACAGCAGATCGCTGCGTAGTTTCTGCGCAGCGATCTGCTCGGCCCCCAGTGCGAATTATCTGGTTCGGAACAGTTTCCGGTATTTATCCCGCTACATCGCTGAAAACAATAATAACTCTTTCAGATATTACGTCCATGAGCAGTCTGTATTTGTTCAGTTGGAGCGTTTCTCGAAAGACATCTTTCGTCCGATCGCGTTCTCTGGTACTGAACACCGGACACACCAACAGGAGCGTGTCCGGCATTTACCCTGTTAGTAGTCCCAGAATACCGGAACCCAGCGATAGGCGTTACCTTCAAGCGCCACCCGACCAACGGATGGAAAGGGAAGATGGGTAGCCACGAGCTGCTCGCCAGTTTCCGCCAATTCCTTCAAGAGCCGTGCACGAACACGGGCGGCCTCTTCCGGATCATGTTCGAAACCATTGTACCAATCGGGATGATCAAATCCCACTGCGAAAATCGCATCACCGGCGAATGTCAGGCGATCTTCGCCTGATGCCAGCCGAACGACACTATGCCCCGGCGTATGTCCGCCGGTGCGATAGGCGACGACACCCGGGGCTACCTCGAACTGCTCGTCAAATGTTTGTAGATTATTGCGATATAGTTCAGCAAAACGTTTTGCCGTTGCTCTAAGCGCTTCTGGAAAGCCATCAGGCATATGTACGTGGGTAAAGTCGGGCGACTGCCAGAATTCCACCTCAGCAGCCGCCACGTGTATGCGAAGATCGGGGCGTAGCTTCTCTTTCACACCATCGACAAGAAGGCCGCCGATATGATCCATATGCATATGGGTAATCACGACATCGGTTACGGAAGCCAGATCGATACCGGCTGCGGCCAACCGTTTCACCAGCTGCCCCGCCCGGGGCAAGTTAAGATCGGGGTCGAGCCCCAATCCCGCATCGACGAGAATAGTCTGGTTGCCGCTACGCACCACCACTACATTCAAAGACCAGTCGAACGCATCCTTGGGCAGGAACATATCGTCCAACCATTCGGCCCGTGAAGCAGCGTCGGCATTATACCCCAACATCTCGGTAGGAAGCGGAAGAACACCATCGCTGACCACCAGTACATCGATATCGCCGATACGTACCGCATATCGCGATGGTACCAGTTCTTCCGGCCCAGATTTGCTTGTGCTTGTCTCGTGTTTCATAAGAAGTCTCCGTTTTGCGCCCTTTTGACGAGCGTGCCTATTTAGGAGCACTCCTATCTTCCATCGTTGGTCAGGACAAAACGATGCAGCCGCTTCTCGCAGGCACCCACCGTTAATTGATCGGGCAGACCGCTATTCGAGCACTGAACAATGACATGACCCCGTGCTCCAACAAGGATGATTGAGTGCGCATCAATCATCACCGCAAGAGGCTGTAGTAGACTATTATTCCGAGGTGTCCAATCGCGTATTGAAGGTCTATCATTGACGATACTGAAGTATAGATCGGTGTGTTGAGCTTTGAATCTGAGCACACGCTTGTCGCGCTTGAAGCATTGCTCGCGATGATCTCTTGCCTCAAAAAATAGGAAAGAAAGCGTCTACACATCCTGGAACTTATTCACCTCCTGGAAGCTGACCTCTCAAGCCATGCGATAAAGTTTCGCTGAAGCGCCTTTGCCCAAAAGATTTCACTCAGCTGTTAGAACCGTCCATTTGACGTTCGCACCGGCGTCTCGTTCTTTTTTCACAGATCAATTGTGCTGCAGCATTTACAGAGATGCAGCTGCCAAGAACTACGTGTACTAAAGTAACTGTAAACTGCGTTTCGAAGGCGAGCGCATAAGGCGTGACCACTATCCAGCAGCCGAGAACAAAGTTGATCCACTCGGCAAAGGTTCGATAGTGGCATATCGCCACGACGGAGCAACATACCACCACCGTGCCCACGGCACCCGCGTTCCAGGCAATGAACGGTCGCTCAGTATATGCAAACACACAATAGGTGACCGCCAGTCCCAGCAATAGACTCGTCCATTCCAACCATTTTTTTGGTACCTGCTCATCCATAGATCGACCCTCCAGACGTTCGAAATTTCCTTAGTTTGTGTTAATTGCAATCATGAGACGGGCCTGCTGCGCTTGCTATTTGTTCTTGGGTCTAAGGATGCGATACGAGCGTCGATATTCTCTCACCCGAAATTCAGGTTTCAGCTGGCCAGTCCCTCTACACCTCGTGGTCTTTTGAGAGTCGGTTTTCTTGGCCGCGATCCATCGATACCAGATGCATGCTGCTTCCAAGGGAGAGGCGCAGCTGATCATGAGGATAGGTCCTCTCTCCAACTAACTCTGTTAGCGTTTTGAAGTGAGCTATCAGTTCATGAAATCAACCGTCGCTTCAATTTACCTTTAGGAGTGTGAGATGACACAGCTATCAATGACGGCCACCCGCCGTTCAATCATGTCCGGCACCATCGCCCTTGCGGCTGCCGGCACCACACTGGGTTCAGCACCCGCCCAGGCCAGCAATCCCCTGAAAACTCGTTCCGGCGATAATCGTGTCGTTACAAAGGACGGCGTGGCTATCTTCTACAAGGATTGGGGCCCCAAGGATGCGCAACCCATCGTGTTTCACCATGGCTGGCCGTTGAGCGGAGATGACTGGGACAACCAGATGCTCTTCTTTCTGGGCAAAGGCTTCCGCGTGATAGCGCACGACCGCAGAGGTCACGGACGTTCTGCCCAAGTCAGCGATGGACACGACATGGATCATTACGCCGCTGACGTGTTTGCAGTCATCGAACATCTGGGAATTCATAATGCCATCCATATCGGCCACTCGACTGGCGGCGGAGAAGCGACCCGTTATACGGCGAAGTATGGAAAAGGCCGCGTTTCGAAGCTTGTACTGATCGGGGCCGTTCCGCCGATCATGGTGAAAACGCCGTCCAATCCTGGTGGTCTGCCAATCGAAGTATTCGATGGCTTTAGAAGTGCTTTGGCTGCAAATCGCTCGGAGTTCTACAGAGATCTGGCAAGCGGTCCATTCTATGGCTTCAATCGACCAGGAGCCAAGATCTCGGAACCGCTCATTCAGAATTGGTGGCGTCAGGGCATGGCAGGTGCCGCAAATGCTCATTATCTAGGTATCAAAGCGTTCTCGGAAACGGAGTTTACGGAAGACTTGAGGTCGATTTCCGTTCCGACGTTGGTTATGCATGGCGATGACGACCAGGTGGTCCCGATCGCCGACTCCGCTCCTCTTTCGGCCAAATTGCTGCAAAATGCGGAACTCAAAATCTACAAGGGATTTCCGCACGGTATGGCGACCGTTCAAGCGGACATTATCAATGCAGACTTATTGGAATTCATCAAAAAATAGAGTTCTGAACTGGCCTTGGTAGTCTTCGGCCACAGGAGAAATTTCTGGTTCACCGCTAATATTGATTTATGGCGGTGAACCGGTATTTATTCCGGTCCACCCCGACCATCCCAAATCATCAGCTTGGGTCTAATGATGCAATCGAATTGCTGCTGCTAAGCGCCATTGTTCACAATCGGCAGCGTAAAGATGAATGTGGCTCCATGGGGTTCGTTTTTTTTCACCCATAGATCACCACCGTGCGACGCTATGATTGATCTGCAGATTGCCAGCCCCATACCCATACCTTGGGCCTTCGTGGTGAAGAATGGCTCAAATATCTGCAGCGGCGATTCCACACCGCAACCCGTGTCACTGATCGCAGTCTCGACGACGTCGTCTTTTCGCGTTACGCTAATGCGAAGCAATCGATGTTGAGAGGTGGAACTGATCGCATCAATCCCGTTGCGCATGAAGTTGATAAGAGCCTGTTGAACCTGAATGCGATCCAGCATCAGCAAAGGAAGATTCTTTTCGGCTTCGAATTCAAACTTCACCCGGTTTTTCGATAATTCTTCCGCCAAAAGATCACGAGCGTCGTTGATCAACCGTGGCAAATCTGTCATTTGCCTGTTGTCGTTAGACTGGGCGAAAAGCGCGCGGATGCGGCTGATGATTTCGCGCGCAGAATTTCCGCTGCGAATAATGCGCTCCAAGGATTGTTGGGCCCGGGCGACATTCGGTGGCTCCAATGAAAGCCATCTCTGGCACGCTTCAGAACTGGATAACAAAGCTGTCAGGGGCTGCGATACCTCATGTGCGATCGAAGCCGATAATTCAGCAAGATTTGCCGTTTGGCTGGCATGAGCAAGCTCTTCATGGGCAAGCCTTAGTTCATCTTGTGCCAGCACCTGATCGTGAACGTCGAGCGAAACGGCATACCATTCGACGATGATTCCGCTCTTGTCGCGTATGGCTTCAGCCCGCGTATCCATCCAGCGATATGCCCCATCATAACGCCGCAAGCGGTATCTCAGTGCAACATTGTCGGCGGTTAGAAGTGCATGGCGCAGCGCTGTCTGGACCCTCTCTTTGTCGTCGGAATGAATGGATGCGGACATCGTCGTCAAAACGCTCTCCGAATGGTCCATATATTCATCACCAAGGTCGAAGTAGTCCAGTGTTGCTTTGCTAAAAAAGATCGGTCGACCGTTGCCGGAAAACCGCATAATGTGGATCGGAAGCATATTGACGAGCTGCGTCAATTCCTGCTCTCTGATGCGAAGGGCTGCCTCAGTTTCTTTGTAAACTGTAATATCGATAGACATCCCGTACCAGCCCGTGACGCGTCCATCGCTCCCGCGCGTTGGCCTCATGGCAACTCGATGCCAGCCATACTCGCCAGTCGAAAATCGTCTCAAACGATATTCATTGTTCCAATGTTCCCCTGTTTTGAGGCTGTGACGGAGCGACGTTGCGACACGCTCATACTCGTCAGGATGGAATATTCTTTTCCACCCGAGATCGCCTCCGTCGAGAAATTCCTGCTCCGTCAACTGTTCATTCATTTGCTCGAGGGTCTGCCCAATAGTGGTCTGAGCATTGGGCGTTGCATAGGTAAATCGTCCGGTCGTATCCATCGCCCAACCGGTCCCGAAAATTGTCTCGAACACGAGCGCAATTCGTGCTGCTTCGCCAGTTTCGCCAATCGACCCGGCTGCTGACCATGGCAAGTGCTGAGCCGAAACCTTCGCGGGTGTGTCGCCCGCAATAGTGTAACCCGGTTCCGCTCTGAATTCGGTCCATTGATAGCTACCGTCCGGTTGTAAACTGCGATACCTGATGATCTGCGGAAAGCCGCTCCAAAACGCTCTGGAGGTAGCCTGATGCGCAATGTCAAGGTCTTCCGGGTGAACCAGACCAAGATTCTTTTCTCTTGAAACTACGGAAATCTGCTCCTCAACAGCCTCTGAACTACCTTCCCAGGCAATAGCGAGCGCTACGCCGAGACCTGTAATAAGCAGAGCTGCCCATTGGGCAGCCGGATTCAGCGGATTGGTCGAACCTGAAAATGCTAGTAAGCATGCGACGATAGCTGCAACAGCAAATATTCCGGAAACAAACCAGACCAGGCGATGATTGCTGTTTCGCATCAAGATAAAAATCGGGAGGATAAACCCAGCAGGAACAGAAGTAACCCAATACAAAGCGCCGGCTGCAGCGCACGCTCCCAATGCACAGGCCAGATGGAAGGGGGAGAGATTGCGCTTCATTTCTTATTATCAGTCAACTTTTGCGATCTGGGATCTATCTGATCATAATACTGGGTTTATCATTTATTCTTCCCGGATGAAATATCAACTGGAAGCATATCTCCGTTTTCATTCTCGGCGCTCAAGAAGAATGTAAGTGAAAAGACACCGATAATAAGCACTAGCGAACCGAAGATCGGAGCGTCGGGGCTTTGCTGGTACAGCATCGTGCCAAGGACCGGGCCGATCGCTGAACCGAGACCACGGGCAGCCATGTTCAAGCCGCCTATCTTGCCCTGGTCCCCATCGCCACTGATGAGGCTTATCGCGCCCAGTATAGCGGGCGCCAGAAAGCCCACTGCGAAGCCTATCAGGCCCATTGCCAGGCACATCCCAACTAGGCTCTCAGCCTGCAGAAGAAACAAAAGACCGACAAAGATTCCCACGCTTCCCCAACGCAGCATCGCGGCGGGGCGCCACTTCAGCTGGATAGCAATAAACACCTGCGACAAGCAAACGGCGAAGACACCGATAGTCAGCACAAGCCCCGTCTGTGTTACCGCCATGGCGGCATCCATACCGTGCCGGTCCATTAATCGTACGGCAAAGATCGGCGGGACGGTCGTGTAGCAAGTAAAGCCGATCAGCGTCATGGCAAAATAACGCCACAGTTTCCGATATGGCAGGGTAAATGCGCGGCTGCTTGGCTCGTGGTGAAAGACCTCTTTTGAGGTGAACGCCGCAATAGCGGCGCAAGCCATTACTCCCAGCAGCGCAATTATTGCAAACCCTGATGCGACGCTGAATTGCCCGGTCAGCCACAGCAACAGGGAACCAAGCAACGTGCCGGAACTGATGGCTGCGCTCAGGATGCCCATCCCGCTAACCCGTCGGGACGAATGGGTGAGCTTGGCCATATATGCCTGTCCCGCCGGTATCAGTGCTGCGCCGAACACGGCTTGGGTTAAACGCGCTGCCGCCAAGGCGCCTCCGGCCACAAGTGGAAGAAGCGAAACCAGTTTTCCGGTGATGACCGCCATTGCCGCGGGCCCGATGGTGACCATCGATACGGCCAACAGCAGCAACCTGCGCCTGTCCCACACATCGGTGACAAAACCCCACACCGGTGCAGCGATAACGCCTATCAAAGCGCCGCTGCCAAGTATAAGTCCGACCTGAACCTCTCCCAAGCCCAGTTGGCGCCCAGTGACAGTGAGACCGCCAGTCATGAAACCATTGGCGGACGTGTAAACGATCACCCCAGCCAACACTGCGCACAGTTCGAGCAAGGAGCGCGATCGCTGGCCTTGTCCTACATCCACTTGGTTGAGCATCGCGTCCTCTGAACGTTGGATGAAGAATTAGCGAATATATGGCGGCTACACAGAGATCCACTGGTTTCTCGGTTTTCGCTTTATCTCAGCCACTATATCTGGAAGTTCCCGACAGGCACACTGTCCCTGGGAATAGGTTACAGAACACGTATTCAATGGGTGAAGATCGTGCGAATTGCCTTCAATACTGAGTGTGGATTATCATCGTTATTCTTCTCCGCCAAGGAGGATTGCCTGTTTGAACTTGTCTGCCGCGATAGTTTAGACGCGATCTCCCGCGCGACAGAAGGTTTTGATGCGAATATCCTTTCGATATGAGCCCGATCGACCTCGAAAACTGTTACAGACGTCAGAGCGCGTATACTGAAATCGATCCCATCATTTTCTTGCAATTCTAATCTTCCAAAGAAATCGCCCGGCGATAATCTCCACAGGTCTTCATCGTTTCGCAGTGCCTTAACGACGCCCGCGCAGATTATTATGACAGATGAAAGTTCTTGCCCCTGCTGGACGATCTTATCGCCCTCACGATAATGTTTGATTGCCCCGGCCCTAACCAATCTTTCCTTATCTTCTTCTGGGAGTTCTGCGAGGATCGGACTCTGCTTAACCGTTATATGCAGTCGGGCATCGATCGATTCCTCGTTCTCGACACTCGATGAGGCTTCATTGGCTACGATCACCGATGACGCTGGCGCAAATACCAACCCAGCAGCTTTGCAATGACGCATGATTAGATCAATTACCTCGTTACGTGCCTTGATAATGTTCGAAGGATCTTTGACCCTGAAGAAGAGATCGACATCGACTGCTGTAGCATCAACTCCTCTAAGAGCAACAGCCGGCTGAGGGTCTTTGATGATGAAATTGCATCCACAAAGCGCCGTATTCAGGACATCCTCAATAGTAGAGGGAAGCCGTGTGGGCTTGATCCTTAAATTCAACTGAAGAAGATGTGCTTCACTGGGTCGACTGAGATTTGTTAGCCCCAGTTTTGCCAGAGCACTGTTTGGCAAGACAACAACGTTATGGGAGACCGTAAGTATTTGTGTCGAGCGCCAGGTACTGGCAATAACGCGCCCCTCAACTCCGTCGCTAAGACGTATCCAGTCACCGAGTGTAAATGCACGTCCCAGCGTCAGTGCGATACCTGAAAATACATCGCCAAGCGTGTTTTGCAGTGCAAGCCCGAATGCTATCGCTATCACACCAGACGTGGCGATCAAAGTTCCCACCGGAACTCCAAATACGAATGCAAGCGAAGACAGACTAGCAAATGTATAGACGGCTCCGACAACGATGTCCTGAAGGAGTCGAGCCTCACGTGGCCTCCCCTCAAGGACAAGAAAAATACGAACAAATCCAATCACAGCCCAAGATAGATGAAGCCACCAAAGAATTTGAGCGAATGCTATCAGTATTGTACTGGCACTATTAAAGCCCACATCTTCTGCTCGGCTCAGCGGAACATCTCCAATTATGATGACAGACGTCATCGCAGCAAAGAACGCGATTTGCACAACCAAACGCAGATTTGAGCGCCTCGGTCCGATGAGCTTCCAGACAATCATTCCAACAATGCCGATAACTGCCAGCCATAACAGCGGAGCAGTTACGAATTCACCCCAACTTAGGCGCATCGACGTATTATCCTGTAAATTCGGCTTTGTTCGACAAGCGAACCACGCCCCCGGGAAAAAGCTCGAGCGTCACCTCAGTAGCCAATTCCGGCTATGTAGTCGGTAAGCATATGTTCCTGGATCCGCTCCTGCTCGAAGAGAACCTTGAGCGCGTCACGAATATCAAGAACCCCCAATGGTTTCGCCTCGGCCCCGATAACCGGCATGTTCTGCAGCCGGTTATTGACCATGACCTGCCAAGCGGCTTGCAAGTCATCAGCAGGATCGCACGCAATTATGTTGCGGCTCATCAATGTTCCGACGGTCGCGGGACGGTTGCGATCAGAGATATGCCGTATAAGGTCTGTTTTAGTTAAAACCCCTGTTGCAGTACCTGCGTTGTTGCTCACGATGAGCAATCCGATGCCGGGGTGAGACAACGCAATGGCCGCACTTTCCAACGTCGCGTCGATGTCAACCACGCTGAGCCGCGCTAACGTAATAGGAGAAATTTGCTCAATTCTCACGACGGCCTCTTTCCTTAATTACGATATTCTGGAGACAGGCCTAAAAGAACCGCACTCCCTGAAACTGCGCGGTTCATTAATCGGCCTGACGTCCACAAACAGGCGGGCACCCCGCCCGATTGACGTGTGATGCTGCTATAAGCGATCACTCCTCATAGGTAGTCAGCTCGGTCTCGTTTGTATCTACGACGAAGACTGCAAGGAGCCGGGCGGGCTCCGTCTTGCTTGCATTTTCGCTTACCGCGTGATGATCGCCCGGAAATTCTGAAAAATTATCTCCTGCATGGTACACCACTACAGGGCCGCCATTAACCTGGCTGGTGATCGCTCCCTCCAATACGGTCGCGTAAATAAACGCCGACTTTGCATGGGTATGAGCGGGCGAACTACCCCCTGGCGCGTATTCCACGAGTATGCCTTTGATACTTTTACCCGGAACGTTTGGAAGAGGCTGGTCGTAGACGACTGTTACCTTATCATCCTTGCTATCATGTGCGAATACCGCGACCGCCGAAGCGAATAAGAACGCCGCCGCGTATGGAAAAATCTTGACCATAATCAATCTCCCGATCAGGTACTTGTTGTTCATAATATGCAGTGGAAATCCGGAACCTTTATCGCTTCCGGGGCGCATTTGTTTTGATCCACTCATCAAAACGGATGTTGCCCAAGCGGGCGCTGCCATCTGGAACCAGCGTATGATCATCGATTGCAACGTCGAAATAGCGGGCGTTTGGATCGGCAATGACCGTTCTTTTATCGCCTGTAGCGCTGAAATAGCGCTCTACGAATTTGTACATCGGACCGCGATCAGGGCCTGCGATTTGAACGATGCCATTCGATGGTACCGAAAGGGCCGCATCGGCCATCACATCAGCTACATCGTCGGCCGCAATCGGTTGGAAAGCGCCGGTTGGCAGCTTGACCATGTTTCCTGTTGCCGCTGACTCTGCAATTGCATCGACAAATTCGAAGAACTGTGTAGCCCGCACGATCGTATAGGGGATACCCGATGCGCGAATATACTCTTCCTGGCGCGACTTGGCCCGAAAGTACCCCATCGTCTGCATGCGTTCAGTTCCCACTACCGACAATGCTACGTGATGACGGACGTGAAACCGTTTCTCGGCAGCGAATAGATTGCGACCAACTGCTTCGAAGAAATCCATAGCTGCTTTCTCTTCGAAGGATGGGGAATTTGCCAGATCAACGACCACCTCTGCACCCAAGAGGGCCGTGTCGAGCCCCTCTCCCGTGACTGCATTGACGCCGGAATTCGGTGATGCTGCCACTGCTTCATGGCCCTTTGCTTCGAGCCGTTCGACGGTTTTGGAACCAATCAAACCGGTGCCTCCAATGACGAAGATCTTCATACATCTCTCCCGCGTCTAAATGTTAATGATTAAATCCACCGTTGATCGGTATGAAAGATAGTATGCTTCCGAAAGCAGAAAAATGGATGCAAAGGCAGAGGCATAGTCTTGGCTTTAAAACGGATTTATAAGCCAATATCCTCATTGATCCCAACAAATACTATGATGTTTATCTGCACTTTTACACTTCTATACCAACATTCAATCGGTCCCAGAGGAAATCCACATTCATCTGCTGGCAATAACTATGAATTACATCGAAGCGGCAGCCAATTAGACTTAGGATGCGGTGCATTAGTTCCAAGGTACAGGTGATATGGATCGGGGGCCGCGTTATGTCCGTTCGGCGCTCTATATTTTAAGACGCGACCACCACACGGTTACGCCAAGTTAGCCCAGCCCAAAATATGCTTTCGTTTACTGAAAAGGCGAAGGTGGCAGCGCAATAAGAAGAGCCGTGATCGTCGTCGATCCTATTCGTGTGGCTACATTCTTCATACCCCTGTGTAGCTGATTTTGATGTTCACGCTGAACTAGCTTCGTTCTTGCGGCTTAACAAAAGCCACTCAGCGCGGCGTGTCGAACCAGTCCTCCGCGAAAAATCAAAGCAACGGAGACCGTTATGAATTTCACATTTCACCAAAAGGCTACCAGCGCACGCGATGAGCGGGTGCCTTCTCGCTATGCTATCGAAATTGGCGATATTGACGTCATGATTATCAGCGATGGTGTGGTAACACCCCCTGCCGAGTCCATGGCCACAAACGCGGATAGACCAACATTCAATGCCTGGCTGGATGAGCGTTTTCTGTCCCACGACGCATTCGACTGGGCACTGAACGCCGTAGTCGTGAAAAGCGGCAGCCAGACAATTTTGATCGACAGCGGGCTAGGTGAAGAATATCCGGATTTTTCTCGCGCCGGTCAGTTTGTGTCGCGACTGGAGGCCGCCGGAATCGACCTATCCTCTGTAACCGATGTTGTCCTCACCCACATGCATTTTGATCATGTGGGCGGCCTCCTGATCCCTGGGGTAAAGGAAAAGCTGAATCCAAAAATGCGCGTTCACCTGTCAAAAGCGGAGGCACTGTTCTGGCAGGATCCAGACTTCTCGCGGACAGCTATGCCACCAGCACTTGCAGATCTCGCCCGGAAAGCTTCGAAAAATTTTTTGGAGGCCTATTCCGACCATCTGCAAACCTTTGAAGAGACTAGTCGTATAGCGCCTGGGGTTACGACTGAGCGCACCGGCGGCCACACGCCTGGTCATAGCGTAGTTCGCGTATCGTCAGGTTCCGATCATCTAATGTTCGGTGGGGATGCGATATTCCCAGTCTCTTTCGATCACCCTGAATGGCACAATGGCTTTGAGCACGATCCAGAAGAGGCAACCCGCGTGCGTCTTAGACTTATGAAGGAATTGGCTGAAACAGGTTCCTGGCTGATTTCCACCCATATGCCCTTTCCCTCGGTGGGCCGCGTAGCTGGTTCAGATGAACGTTATCGTTGGGTGCCAGCTCTTTGGGATTACTAATTCCGAAATCATCTCGCTCCTCAGATCACATCTAGCGCGACCCAGCATCCCAACGTTCCTGCCGCCGCTGTGAATTCAACGGAGAACTTCAATTGTTAACTTGAGGGCGGCGAGTTTTGCGGCCCTCAAGGCACATTTCCAGTACAAGAAAGCATACTTAAAATTTATAAATTACTGGATAGAAGCCTGCAGATTCGCGACCGGAACGGGGCAGGTCAGAAGGAGCAAGCCCGGTCCGGACAAAGAATGTGCTGAATTGGGCATAATTCGCTGTCGGCACAACCTCCTGATTGCCAGTCAAGAGCCCATGCTTTTTCAATTCCGAGGTCCGGAATAAGGCCCGAAGCGGCCATTCGGCTTGTTTGCTGTGAATTGGAATAGCTGCCGTCAGGATCTAACGCCGCCAGCCCCCGCCTGTTTTACCTGCGACAGCTCTGATACAGGCAAGCACCATATCTTGCGCCCGTTTCCTGGGCGTTTATTCGCGGTCGATTCGTTATGAGGTTTTGGCAAAAACTTTTAACGCTGCTAACGGTAAGATTGGCTATAAGGTTTTTGGCAGGAAGATATAACGACATAGTTCAACTCGCCGCCGGTACGACCAACTCATTCAAAAAGGCCAAGACCGACATCAGTTATAGAACGATGTTCGCGGAGTTGGCGCAGCGGACAATGGATGCACAATTCGTAGCAGACAAAGATCGCGATTATTGGTATTTCGATCTCCTCACCCCCGAGGGCAAAGACCAAACGTCGGCCCCGCAAGCGACGAAGCCGTCACTAAGCGGGTAAGAGCCCACAAAGAGATCAAGGACAACATCCGAGAGGGTAGATTGTTGTAAAGCCTTTATAGATCATGAAATTCCGGTAGACCTTCCCAGAAGCTTTAAGGGCGTTACGATTGCCTTCAGCCCATTTAGCGCAAAAAGCGTTCCACGATAATTGTGATAAGATGGAAGGTAGTCTTATTGATCAATTCCATTTCCGTTCCGTCATTGCACAATTGCTGTCACGCAGAAGCTTCGCTTGGACACGGGATTCCGCCAGGAGCTTGTTGCGTGGTTACGGCGAACGCCATCCGTTACTAGTTCATTCAATACCTCGAGTGTTAACAGTGCGTCATTCGAGCTTAAACTTGCGCCTTCCCGGCAATTGAGACTGCAGCCGCAAATGATCTGGAATCGACTTGTGGTTTTCTGTCTAGAGTCAGAAAGCTGATTTCAACCTCACGCCGATAGCGTGATTGTGTTCTGAACTGCTGGTAATGTGGCGATAGTCCACACCAAGAGACCAGCCATTCTCAAAGCTTGTATCGAGACCTAGACCCAATGTCAGCCGATCACTGTCCGAGCCGTCGATCTCGATGATGCTGGGAAGTCTTCCGATGTCAGAATATCCGGCGTTGATATGGGACCTTCCGTCGAAATCCCGAGTGTACTCGATCCTGGCTGAGGGTTTCATCCTTCCGAAGTCTGAATCGATTTCGTACTCAATACGACCACCGATCACACCTGCAAAGCTGGAAACGGTTTGCTCGCCGTAACTGACGGAATATGGCCCGCCCCGCTCGGCAAACGCTTCGAGTTTTGCATGTGCACATTCCAGTCTGACATATGGTGAAACGAGGAACTTGTGCTGTCGGTATTCATACCCAGCCGTGATCGAACCGAACAGCTGGCTACCCTTGCGGTCACCGAGGGCATAGTCGCCCATAGGTGTCACAAATCTTCTACTGGAGAAATCCAGCCACGAGTATCCAACAAGGCCGTCAAAGAAGGTGCCATTTGCAGGATGATACGAGCCATATATCGCTGCAGAAATGGCCTTTGCTTCGCTTTCAGAACCTTGGGCACCGACATCGGATTTGTCACGTCCGTAACCGATGCCAATGCCTGCAACGAAGGATTTCGAAAAACGATAATCAACCCCGCCCGAAACGCCTGCAGTTGTCGAGGAGATAGCGGTATCGTCGGAATTGAAGTCCCCGAAATTCACATATCCACCGGACCAGAAAGCGGTCTTATTACCGGTAGCGATAGGGATGCGTTTTTCTACGAAATTATTGGGCGACATTCCAGATTTATGTTTGTCGACTTGATAGAACGGGTCGGCTTCCTCCTGTTTGTCGTTTTTCTCTGATGCAAAACCCAGTCGGATGCCACCAAGATCGTTTAGTCTCGCCCCCTCGCCTTCGCTGTGCAGCTTTTCCATACGGCTCGCGAAATTGCTAATCTGATCGCGGGCCATTCGTCGCGTCGATTGAACCTGCGCTGACAGAACACCGATCACTTCCTGATCCCTGGCTATGTCGGGTCGTTCGGCCACCAGGAAGGTGATCGTTCTGATTTCCGACGTGCCGAAAGCGTTCGACAGGCTGAATTTTACTGTTGCCGGACCACTGAATCCCGCCTCCGGAATGAACGTAACGATGGTATCCGAAGCTGTTGCGCTACCGCGATCAGGACCTGTGACGATAGCAGCTGATGTAAATGGACCGCCTTTGGCTCCTTCCGAGACGTCAACGGTTCCTGTCTTTCCGTGTTCAAGCATGACGGTGTGATCGACGGCTTCCGGTACTGGAGGGGAAGCGATCTCGACAGCGACCGTGGCGACGCTTTCGCCGCCGGGGCCCATGGCACGATAAGACAACGCGTCAAAACCATATGCGTCTTGAGGCGCGACGTATGTGAGCTGCGATCCATTGATCGTCGCCGATCCCTTGGCAGGAGCCTTTGCAATCTCAATGGTCTCGAAGTGACCAGTTACGTAGTTACCAAGATCGACAGATACAGTCCCTCCAGAGGCTACCGATAACTGTGCACCGGTTGCTTTTGGGGCATCAGGTTTGCTGATTGTCACGCGGATCATCGCTGGCGAAGAATCTCTTCCTGCGTTCGAAGCAATGAAGGTGAAGTTATCCGCACCGAATACCCCAGCGTTCGGGGTATAGATGGCTTTCGATCCTTCAAGGCGCACCACACCTTTAACTGGATGGCGATCAATTCTAATTGCATCGAACCGACCAGAAACAAGCGTTGCGAGGTCGAAATCGGTCGGACCTCCGTCATAATCAACGAGCACATTGCCGTTGCCTGCTTGCGGCGCATCCGATTCATCGACGACCAGTTCAAATGCTTGTTCCACAGCTTCCGCGTCGGTCGTGTTGTCTCTGACGGCGATCTTGAACACAAACGTCCCCGCTGTTACGGGTTCGCCAGTAATCCTGAGATTGTGCGGATCGAACAACAATCCATCTGGCAGATGGCCAATCAAACTGTAGCTGTAAGGGGCATTGCCACCTGTTGCGGGTGAAATCGCGGCCTCATAGTAAACGCCAGCTTTTGCCTTTGGCAGTTTCGTCGGCGGGAAAACGATGTCCGGTTGGCCGACCTGGACGTCGTAGCCGACGAAGACGGTTTCATCGTTCGCATCAAGAGCAGTGATGGTGAAAATATAGCGTCCTGATGCTGTTGGCACGCCTTCCAGTCTATCCCCATTCAGAGAAAGGCCAGAAGGAAGCTTGCCTGACGCTGTGTATCGGTAAGGAGCAACACCGCCAGTTGCCACGAATCTTTGTTGAAATCGAACACCCGGAACAAGTGAGGATAGCTGTGCTGGAGTTAACTCCATCGCTGAATTGTCGATAACCAACGTAAAGTTGGCGGTCGCCGTCGTTCCGACCTCGTCTTCTGCTGTCAGAGCGAGCGTAAAACTCCCGGAGACATTCGGCACGCCGATGAGTTTTAAAGTAGTCAGATCGAGTGCAATTCCGCGTGGCAAATCACCGCGAAAATCGTATGAGATCGTGCCGATACCGCCAGTGGCAGGAGGTATCTGGCCATCATAGGGCTGGCCGTATTTTCCCGACGTCAGGGTCGTCGACGAGAAGTTTATGGGCTTGCGTGCCACACGGGCCGAGAAAGATCCACGACCTTCATATCCATTGGCGTCGACGGCAATGACTTCAAAATCGAAGTTTCCCTCGGCCGCCGGTTTACCGACGAGTGTATCGCCTTGAAGTGCCAATCCCGCAGGAACTGAGCCCAGAAGCCTGAACGTATATGGCGCTCTTCCTCCTGATGCTGCGAACCCATGGGATACGTCATCGCCGACGTATAATGCGGGTATCGCGGTCGCTGTTACAGCGATATTGGGGGGCGCGATTTCAAATTCGAAACTGGCTGGCGCGGATTCCCGTCCCCATTGATCTATTGCGATGGCTTGAAAACTGTCTAACCCAGATTCATGTGCCATGTACGATACCGCTCCCGAGCTGGTATTCATGCTTAACACCCCTTTTCCCGGGGTGCTTTTCAAGGCAAAGCGGATAGTTGACGGATCGCTTACGCCAATCAGGTGATCGCGCAGCTGAATCGTAATGGGCAGATTGTAAATGGCGCGGTATTTCGCGCCTTCCAAGGCAGGCGACGGCGGTTTGGCGACATTGAAGGTCAGCAACGCGGGGGCAGACTGAATTCCAAAGTGGGATGCCGTGATGTAGACCCTGTCTTGCCCGGAAACATCGCTTCGCGGGGTGTATGTCAACTTTCCAAAAGGATTGATCGAAATCGAGCCAAGAGACGGCCCGATGATCATTCTGAAGTCCAACTGCCCCAAGTAATTCGAAGCAAGGGTGTTAAGATCAACGCTCAGGCTTTCGTTGAAAGCCAAATCAAAGGTGCTGCTTTTCAGGACCGGTGGTGCTGGCGGTGTGACCGTAATCGAGATCGTTCCCTCACCCGATTGACCACTTGAGCTGATTGCTTTGAAACGAAAAGAGTCGGTGCCATGAAAATCGTAATTCGGCGAATATGAGAAAATGCCGCCGGTGAGCAACGTAAGGTTACCGTTGACCGGTTGCTCAATGATTTGAAAGTCGGACACATCGCCATCTACGAATGCCGTGAGATGTCGTTCGAGGTACGACCGAAATCCCACCGTCATTTTGCCATCGCGGACAACAAAATCGTCGTCCGCAGGTTGAACAGTGAAACTCAGACGTTGCGCGCCAACTGCGTCAGTGGCCAAATCCCGAACGTTCGTAACCAGACTGAATGTACCGGATTCTTCTGGTACCCCGTTGAACGAACCGTCATCAAATCTTAGGACGCCTTTAGGGAAGGTTCCGCCCACGCGCTCAAAAAAGAAATATGAGCCGCTCCCACCGCTAACGCTCAATCGAGCATTGTACGGTTGCCCGACTTTACCGTCGGGAAGTCGGGCTGGTGTAATCGTCAGAGGGGAAGGCTCTACGTTAACAGTCACCGTGGCTTCCAGGGATTCAGCACCGTTATTCAATGCGGTGAATGTGAACTGGTCGGATACTCCCGCATGCTCAAAACCGGAATTATAGAAGAGTGCATTGCGTTCAAAACGTACCGTTCCGAACTTCGGATGTGTCTTGATTTTAATGTCATCCCAGATACCGCGCACCATCCAGTCTGGCGCAATCGGCAAAGTCGTTGCGAACTTTGCTGAAAAGGTTCCGTTGATAACCGTCGGAGCTATCGGTTCCCCGATAACGAGATTGAAGTATGAGACACTCGGGGCGTAGGTCACGTCTTCACGGAACTGAACCTCGAACAGAACCGGTATCGGCGAATCGTGGGCAGTCCAGTTTATCTTTTCGTATCCATTCTGGATCGGCTTCCACGGACCGACAAGTCCTCCACGTATGACGCGATACTCCCCGTTCGGTCTGCTCTGGTCCTCGGCCGTGACCGTTATGGTGATCTCGAATATTTCACCGGGATCGACAACTCTTTTCGACGGCACGGCGAGAGTTGTCGTTTTGATCAACGCGGCATTGGCATGCGATATCGAAACCGCCATCAACAAGGTTGCGACTGCCAAACAGAGTGCAGCCAGGCAGCTCCTTTTGATTTTCACTACGAACATGTTTCCCCAAGCCCAAAAAAGTGATAACGATATAACAGAATAGGTTTTTGTTATATGGGAATCACAAAATTGGCAAATGGGGAATCATGACCGCGACAAAAGGTGCCCGTACGAGACAGCAATTAATCGCGGCTGCAGCGTCCGAAATCGCTCTCCATGGGCGCGAAGCAAAAATGGTTGATGTCGCTGCCAGGGTGGGTCTGACGCAGCCTGCCGTCTATCGACATTTCAAAACGCGGGACGAGGTTCACACCGCTGTTGTGCAAGAGTTTCGCGAAAAATTACGCCATTTGATAGCGAACGCACTCATCCCGCCGTCCGCCAAGGTCGATGACCTGCAATCCCTGACCGCTCTTGCCGTCACAAATCTCATGCAATTTCTGGAAGCCAATCGCGACGCAATGACCGTTGCAATGCTGCAGGAACCCGAAGGAGAGCAGACACGGCAAGAGCTCATCAGCATGATCGCCACAAATGTGCAAGCGGAAATCGCGGCAGGTCATTTTCGCGCCGACATCACGCCCAAGTTCTTCGCAACCTGTCTCGTAGGTATCGTTACCCAGTTCATCAGACATCCGGGTTCGCAACGGGCGCTGAAGCAGACGGCCCAAACGATAGCCGTGGTACTGCTTTCTGGAATTCAGAGCGAGAAGAACTAGGCTTCGTACTGCGCGCAGCCTTGCAAAAGAAAGAACGAAGTTACCTCCACGTCCTGTCGACTCCGACTGGCACTCCCCATATCCACGTTTTGTAGTAGATGTTGAGTGGGTAATACCGCAGGAACCAGATTGCTACGGAAGCCATGGATAAGCCGTCCGGAACGGGGCCGGTTGCGGGCTGGCAGCTCTTGACTAATAGCATTCAAAAACGGACATTCTGAACGGGCGCAAACATTGCTTGTGTCGTGAAGAGAAATCCACCGGTAGGTTCGGATCCGGTGGCAATAGCTGTTTGCAGTTGGGGGAATTGCAGTTTGAGCCCGGAGATCCTAGCACGACTTCTCGCATCTATGAATGCCGGACGCCTTCTGGTGGTCTGTGGGGCGGGCCTCTCGATGGCGCCGCCCAGCAGCCTTCCTTCGGCCAAGACCGTGGCGGAACGCTGCTTCGACAAGTACCGGCTCGAGGTCAATCCTGCGTGCGATATCGGGCTGCGTGACAATCTTGAAGCGCTAGCCGAGCATTTCGTGGCCACGAACACGCTCCAGTCCGTATTCATTGAGCATCTGGTTCCTTGGCCCGCCTTTGCGCGGCCGTACAATCCCGGTCATGCCGCCATCGCGGATTTTCTGCTCACGCGGGCAGCTGTGGCCGGCATATCCAGCAATTACGACATCCTCATAGAGCGCAGGGCTTGGGACTACGGCGCCGCCTTCCGTGGTTCCCTCGACGGCGACGAGGCCAACGTCGATGCGACACGTCAGGCGCCCCTTCTGAAGTTTCACGGCTGTGCGCAGCGCGATCCCGCCTCGACCGTCTGGGCCCCCTCCCAGCTTGACGATCCCGTCATTTCGGCCCGCATCGAGCGCAGCAAAATCTGGATGGCGGCCAATCTGCGCAAGAAGGACCTGCTGGTCGTCGGATTCTGGTCCGATTGGGAATATCTCAACGCCGTGATCGGCTGCGCGCTGGCCGACGTCCAGCCGCTTTCCGTCACCGTCGTCGATCTCTCGCCGACCGACGCGCTGGAAGCAAAAGCGCCGCAGCTCTGGCAGATCGCCCATGCTGAGAATGTTCAATTCGAACATGTCCGCGAGTCCGGCGCAGACGTCCTTGATGAACTGCGACGGGCGTTCTCCATAAACTACCTACGCCAGGTTCTCGCCGCCGGTCAATCCGTCTTCGAGGAGACAACCGGCAGTCCCTGCAACCCGGACTGGCTCGATATCACCGCATATGATAGCGAGACGCTTTACGGGCTGCGCAGGGATGCGGAAGGCGTCCCGACTCTGCAGCCGGCCATGCTCATCCGTCCCGGCAATGTCGAGGCTTTGGGATATTTCCACCTCCTGCTGCGCCAGGCCGGAGCGACCCAGCGCCCGGACGGCTACGACCTACACGGCCGCAGCATCCGGGTGATCAATGGTGCCTCAGCAATACTCGGCTCGCTGAGGACTAAGTTCATCGAACCACCAGTCGCCATCACGTCCGACATCGTCGTCGCCGTGGGCGCGACCGATCTCGGCCTGCCTAGCAATGTCGTCCGGGGCGGTAGAAGCGGCGACCTCATAAGACCTGATGCGGCGGGTGACTGGTTCGACCTCAACGGCGCACGAGCGGAGCTGAACATCTGATGGATATCTCGACCCAAGCCCAAATCGCACTCCGGAACGCCCAGTATGAAACTTGGTCCTGGTCTGGCCAGAACGGTCCGGTGACCTGTTTCGAGAGCGCCGCCATAATGGGCTTCATCCATGTCTTCGAAAGCGCCGATGCGCTTATGGCGCTTTGGCAGGCCAGCCAGAAGTCCGCCCTGGCACGTCACGCCGCCTCGCTTCGGGGAGCGGGGCCTAAGGCATGGAACGTCTACTCAGTCTTACTTACTCCCGAGCGCGCGCCGTCACTGGCCCGCGCTATTGAGCGGATCGAGGAGGACTTCTCGCTCACCCGCAAGATCGCCCGTACGGCCGTCACGACCGCCGAGGATGTCGAGCGGGCGCTACTCCCCCTGATGGGGATCCGTGCGCAACCGCTGATCGGCGCGTCGAATTTCGAAGACCGCCTTCGCGCCCGCCTGAAGGATGTTCCGCTCGACGCCGTGACGGCCTTCCTCAACGAAACGCCCGCAGTCGACGTCGCCCGCATCCTAGGAGCCAAGTCATGAAGTTCGACTATGTTGAAGTCTGCGGCTTCAGGGGATTTCGAGACAAGGTCAGGATCGACTTCGGTAGGGGCTTCACCGTCATCACCGGCCGTAACGGCGTCGGAAAGAGCACCCTGTGTGATGCCGTCGAGTTCGCTATCACCGGCCTGATCGAGAAATACGCCGTCGAAAAGGCAGCCAAGGAGAGCCTCGCCGATTATCTCTGGTGGCGCGGCGCCGGCAAGCCGCAGGCTCATTACGTCACCGCCGCCTTCATCCGCGACGATGGAGAGCCATTCACGATCACGCGCACACGGGAAGGCGGCGCCGATCGGTCGCCGGAGGAAATCCAAGCAGCCTTGTGCTGCGGACCCGCACCCGACGACGCACTGCGCCAACTTACGCGCATTTCCATCATTCGCGACGAATGGATCGCCGCCCTCAGTCTTGACCTGTCCGAGACCGAGCGCTTCGACCTCGTCCGTTCGGCGCTTGGCGCGCTCGAAGGATCCGAGGCGGCGGCAAAGGCCAGGGAGGTCGTCGCGGCGGCCGACGCCGCTCACACCCTCAACGAAGCCGCCTATGAAACCGCGCGCACTAGATTAGGCGAACGCTTGACCCAACAGTCCGAGATACAGGCCACGCTCAGTCGCGCCGACGACGTCTCGGCCGCCCTCGCGACAGTGGCCGCCGCCGCACCGGAAGCACCGATAGACATGGCCGCTCGCCTCGAGGCCGCTCGCGGCGCGCTTGTGGATGGGCGGGCGCGAGCCGCCCGGATCGCAGATGCGGTCGAGGCTGGGCAAGAACTGCTTGCGCTCCAGAGGACGTTCAATGCACCCGGCGCGGCAGCGGCGCGTGAAGGCGCAATTGCCGAGCTCGAAACAGCGCGCGAGGCGAAAGACCTCGCTATGGCGGCGGTCGAAGGAGCCGAGGCGCTGCTGGCCCGAGAAGAGGATGCGGACGCAGTGGCGGCCTCGCTTGCCATTCTGGTCGAGCATGGCGAGCGCCTTGGCATCCATGACGAGCATTGCCCGCTTTGCGCCGCCGAGCGCTCCTCCGCCGAGTTCGCTGCCGGTCTGGACGCCGCGCGCCGGCGCATTTCGAGCCTCGCCTCCGGCGTTCAGGAAGCGCGCCGCAGATTGACTGCGGCCAGCGACGAGGCGCGCGAAGCGGTGGCGACCTTCACCATGGCGAACGCACAGGTTGCGGCCCACCAGGACGAGGAACGCACCTTACGTACCGCCGAGCAGACCTATGTGGCCTTCCTTGAGCGCTGGAGGCTCGACCCGCGCTTCCTCAATGACCCGGGGAAGCTCTCAGCTTATCTCGAAGCCGAACGCGACAGGCTGATCAACCTTGAACGCGCACTACTGGTCCTCGATGCGTCCCAATCGGTCTCCCGCATAGCCTCGATCGAGAAAAACATTGAAGGGCTGCGCGAAGAGATCGATAAGCTCGCCGACGCTGTCAGTGGGTCGCAAGCCGCTGTGACAAGCGCCCGCGAGATTGAGCGGGCGGTCAAACGGGTCAGCGCCGAGATTATCGACGAAAGGCTGGCTCAGATCAGCCCCTTGCTCAATGAACTCTATCAGCGTCTGAGGCCGCACGCCGACTGGCGGACGATCGATTACAGCATTCGCGGCGACATCAAACGCTTTCTCAGCCTGAAGGTGGGCGACGGACTGAACCCTCAGTTCGTGTTCAGCTCCGGCCAGCGGCGTGCGGCGGGACTGGCTTTCCTTCTGTCAGTTTACCTAGCACGCTCCTGGACCTCTTTGCACTCCCTCCTGCTCGATGATCCAGTCCAGCATATCGACGATTTCCGCGCGCTACATCTCGTCGAGGTACTTGCCGCGCTTCGCCTCGATCACCGCCAAATCATTTGTGCGGTCGAGGACACGGCACTGGCTGATCTGCTTTGTCGGCGGCTGGTCAGCACGAGCGGCGAGCCCGGTCGCAGATACGATATTGACCTAGGGCCCGAGGGCGCGACGAGCGTCCTGACGGCCGCAGATATCCCGCCCATGCCTGTCGGCGTCCTGCGGAGCGGCCTCCAGGTCGTTGGAGCTTGAGGCGACGCTAATGGTGAAACGGTCCGAAACGCGGTGCGCCAACGACACCGTTCTCGCGACCGGAGTATAAGTCCTTTCACGGGCGCTGGTTCATGCAGGAGATCGTCGGCAACGACGCCGTTGAACCATTTGCTCGCCGAACCTGTGTTATCATTAAGAGTGGTCTGTCATGCCTTCAGTGCTTTCCCTTGATTTGCCCAGGCCGAAAAATTGGCAAGATTTCGAGTCGATTGTTCTCGATGCGCAGCGACTGCGCTGGAAGGCACCTTCCCTTCAGAAAAATGGTCGCCCGGGCCAGGCGCAGCAAGGAGTCGACGTCTTCGGTCCTGACGACATTGGTCGGCGGGTGGGTATCCAGTGCAAGCGCTACGCTACAGCTCTGACCTTGGCGACCGTCGAGGAGGAGGCTGTGAACGCTGAAGCGTTCCAGCCAACCTTGAATACACTGTTCATAGCGACAACGAACGATCATGATTCCAAGTTGCAACAGCAGGTCCGACTGTACTCGGATGCTAGGGTGGCCGCTGGCAAATTCGCCGTGTCCCTCTTATTCTGGGAGGATATCGTCGGCGGTCTTGCACTCAATCCGGCCGTTTTCAAACTGCACTACCCCACGATTCAATTACCCACCGCCATCGCGACAGATCGGGATCGTCTCCTGGCAGCGCTAGAGCTAGGCTACTATGGGCCCTACCTATGGGAATACGTCGAACTAACGTTTGGCGAGTTTGGATGGATGGCAAACGCGGATCCTGAAAACGTCCCCATCATCATCCGGCTTGTCGAGCAGCGTTCGCAGCAACTGCTCCCACCGGCTGACGCGAACGCTATTTTGTCAAGCCTGGCTCAGGTTTCGGAAATTGTCGTCGAGCAGTCAAAGCACTCTGAAGAGGGCTGGGCAGCAGTCAGAACCTTGTGCACGCGCGTCGCGATGCGCATTAAGACACTCGCGGCTATGCCGATCTCGGAAAGCAACATGTTGGAAGCAGGCCGCCGATTGGGTGCCATCTATCATCATGTCGATGATGCCGTGCCCGCAGACCTAAGCGAGGAGATCAGGCGACAGCTTCGCGCAGTGTTGCCCGCAGAGAGCCATGCCATCATTGATGCACGAATTGCGAGGGCGAATGCGGCTCAGTACCCCTACGGGTACCACTGGGCTCCGTCGATCTACACATGCGTTGAGCGAGAGATTAGGTACGCGAGTTTTGCCTAACCTGACCGATCGGAGCTGCAAGAGTTTCGATTTTTAGATGTCCCTTTTGGCAGCGCAGGGCCGCGCCGGTCGGTCCATTGCGCAAGCGCGATCTGAAGTCGCGCCGAAACCCGCGGCGGATGAGCCTGAAAGGCAACTCGCCCCTTTTCATCTCTTGACGCCAGTCCGACCCTCATGCAAATCGACACCTTGAGCGGAGTGGCTGCTTTTAGGAACTGGCGAAGTTACTTTAGTCGGCCGGAATGAAGGCGCATTACTGACCGGCCGCTTTCAACCTTACAGCGGCTAATTTTCGCTAAGCCGGCGGATAATTCGGCGACGGCGGCGTCGCGAAGGTGATCGGATTGCCATCGGGATCACGCACTTGCGCCGGCAAACTTTTCGTCAATGAACACTATTTAGGGTTCTAGCTTTCAACACGCTGGGTTGTTCGATGTTCAAAGGCCGCCGTTTCGATAAGTCGGTCATCCTTCTGTGTGTTCGATGGTATTTGGCTTACAACCTGAGCCTGCGCAATCTGAAGGAAATGATGGCTGAGCGCGGTATTGCGATGGACCATTCGACGGTGCATCGGTGGGTTTTGCATTTCAGCCCTAAATTGCTCGAGCGCTTCAATCGGAGGAAGCGCCAAGTCACGCGAAAATGGAACCTGGATGAGACCTATGTGAAGGTCAAAGGCGAATGGCTTTATCTATAACGTGCCATCGACAGCAATGGCGATACGGTCGAGTTCCTGTTTAGCCGAAACCGCGATCTGCAAAGCGCTTCCTGCGAAAGGCTCTGGTCCGTCATGGCAGGCCGGCGAGGATCACCATTGATGGCGGTCAGACAACCGCCTGGCAATCATGCAGTGCGATGCAGAGAACCAGTTACGACGGGGTGGACAGCCTATCACCATCCGCTCCAGTAAATATATGAACAACACCATCGAGCAGGATCATCGCCGTGTCAAACGGCGGATACGATCCATGCTCGGCTTCAATTCTGAAGCCACTGCCGGGATCACTCTGGCTGGTATCGAACGCGTTCACATGATGCGAAAGCAGCAGGGCGACTTTGCCTCAACGGCGCCGCTAACCCTCAAGCAACAATTTTCAGCGCTCGCACCGTAATTGCATCTCCAGATAGAGCACGTTCCCTGCTATACAAATTTTTGCAACACAGCCAACGTACGCACCCGGCAAACTCTCGTTGATTGTTCAACCCAGCGACGCCATCCCAAATCGACTCATTCTGAGATTTTTGCACGAGCGAGCATGATTCTGTCTAGGACGCTTTGGTCGCTAAGGACGATCGTCTCAGGGTTTCCGAGCTGAGTGTATCGTATTGCATCTGATCTAGAGACGACCTTCTGGACAAGCGTTCGGGCGACATCAATTTCAATTCCCCTCACCGTTGCAATCCTCCCCACCAACTTCTCAAACCAACGAGGATCAAGACCGTTTATCTCAAAATTTGCCCTTTTCTGGAGTTCATTGTACGCGGCACTGCCGGGAACCCCCACCAATGCGATGTTGATTTCAGTAGCTAGTGACATTCGAAGCATGCCTGAAACGACTTCCATCCACGTCACGGCCCGTTTATATTCTTTTATAGCGGCTGGAATGAACTCAGCTACTCGGTGCATTAGCCGCGCAACAAACATCGCGGAACGAGGTCCGTCGACCGGTAAAAATGTTCCAAGGACAGTTCGTGCACCAAGCGCGATGAAGCCGTTTCCGACTGTTGCGTGGCTTGTTGCATCGATCCCTTGGGTATCGCAGGCGCTGAGGATTACGATGGGCGGGCATCGGATCCTTCCTCTGAGACTCCAGACATCAAGCTTTTGGCGGCCGATCACGATCGTGCTAATTGGCGTACTGGCATTGGCGGCGCCGTGTCCGTCAAAGATCAGGATCTGACCATCGAACTCATTTAGCGCGTTCTCAAATTGCTCCACGGTCGCGACGCGGACCTGTTTTAGATCAACAACCTTTTCCCAAGACGATCGGTTCGCTTCCAGTGCGTCGGACAGCACGCTTTTCAAAGGGTCATCGTCCTCAAAGGAACTGATGACCAGGACCCTGCGAAGAGCGTCTGGTGGGATCGACATTGGCTGCACCGGAACCAACTCGCCCATCATAATGTTCCCCGGGGTAACGGGTATCCTTGAGCAATCACGAGCGAATGACAAGGGCAGGCCATTAATCGGCATCCACTCGATCGGTGCGTCCGAAATGATCTTAATCGGTCCACTCGTTCGAGAGATAAAATCGATTCTCTCATCTCCGACCGCGGAACGCAATTGCTCCTGAATGTCGGTAAAGAGCCGAGTTGCTTTTCGGCGGGCTTCATAACGATCGGCCCGGATGTTCCTAGCGTAAGCCGAAAGTGATGAGAACACGTGGTTTACACCAGGCGATAGTCTCACAACCGGTGATGTTGTTTGCGCGGCAAAAAGGCCAACTCCAAATGTTTGGGTTAGAAGTTCCTCCGACCTAATTTGCGCGACAATCATACCTTCTCTGGTATCTCTTAGGAATTTCCCGGTCTCGCGATCAACGGAGGGGCGCAGCAGCTTCTGCTGTTGGAAGTATCCTAGCGCTCTACGGAAAGCGGCTCCGCCCGGGGTATTTCCTGCTAAGCGTCGATATCCGAGGCGGAAGAGCGCCGGTTCAAAAAGGATGGCGCCCGGTGCTTGCGCGCCCAGAGTAAAAACATCGTGATCCCCGATCGCTCTTCGTATCAACGCAACGCTTAGCGCGCTATCTAGAATGGCATCGGTGTAATCCGTCTCCACTTCTGCTGCGAAGGGTGCGCCTTCTTTCAGCGTGTACCCTAGCCGAGCCAATACCATGTGGTTTGGAATCGTCACGTTGTGACCCTTGACGTCATAACTCTCCAATACGACGTCTGGCCATCGCCAGTCGACAGCCGCCATAGCGACGAGTTCTCGCTGTCCCTCGTTCAGCTGCTCACTCTCCTGCTCAAGGCGCCCAAGGCAATAGTCCCTTAGCACATCGAGGTTGAAATCGCTCGCGGCTGTACTGCTCTTACTTTCAATGGTGGTGACGTGTAGGGCTTTGAAGCTGTTCTTTTCCTGCCATGCTTCAACCCGCGCGGCCACAGCAGCATCGCCCGAAAACATCACACAACAAGGCGGAAGCTGAGCTGACGACAGGCTTTCTAAGGCGGACACTGTCAAGGGTAGCCACATCAGTGGCCTCAACCCGGCAATTCGTTGGATTGCAATCTGCTCTGGAGTGCTTGCACGCTCGCTGACATCGCCTGGCATTGTGCAAAGTCCACGCATCGCCCAGTGTAGAGCTGGCCAGCTGCTCCCAAAGCCTTGAAAGGGGGACATGTCGTCCCAATCATCCTCGCCCATTATCAGAAAGTAATATATTCGCAGGGGATCGGACCATAGATCGATTGTCATGTCTCTCAAACTCATCGGGTCGCTAGTGGCGACGCATTCTGACCGAGGTCTTGACCTCGATGGGGCGACTAACGAAACAGGATACTAGGCGTTGCGCTGCAGGCTCCGGCTTGCTTGTTCATCGTCATCAGCATGCCGCGCGATGAATTCCTCGAAATGCTTGTCTTCCTCGTAATCGACATCGTCGGAAAATGTCTCTTCATCCTCAGCTTCTGGCGTATCGGGATCCAATGGCGATGCGCCTTCGACTGGGTTGGCTTGGAGAAATTCGTAAAGCGCCTTCAGCTTGTGAAGCAGTTCATCGAACGTTATGACTAACACGTCTCGAAGGTTGCTTCTGAATAGCTCAAACGACTTCCGTCGATCTTCGTCGTTTGGCACCCGCCCGGCAATAATGATGCACTGCACGGCAAAAGCAAAAACGTCATATGTTTTTGAGTGGATTTTCTTGTCATTGATTGACTGTTGCAGCTGAAACCGCTGATCCAGCACCTGATTGACGCTCCCCACAATTTCCCGGCTTGGGGCGAAAATTCCCTCACGATAGGGATTGGCTTGGAGCAGGTTCGTCGATGGACGTTTAATTTCGATAACAGCAAGATTTCCGAGTAATCCGGAGTCCACCAAAAAGTCTGCAATCTTTCCGCCTTTGCCTTTGAAGTCCGCACCTCCGACCGACACTTGCTCTCCAAAGATCGCCACCGGCAAGCCGAAGGCAAGCTTAAGGATGAAGGGATTTCGCATAAGCAGCTTCTGCCAATAGCTTTCGGCCAGCGATCTATCTAACTTCTCTGCAAGTAATTGAATCAGGCTCTCCAGAGTTACCAACTCGATTTCCCGATTCAACTCCAGAATCTCGGCGGGGCTCTCTTTCACAACGGATCTCGCGGCGCTTCGTATTGTACGAACAGCGGCGATAGCGTTTTCATTTGAGCGCCTCAATCTGGTTGTGCCGCTCAATGCTGCCTTAAGAGATCGGTCGAGATCGTAGGCACTACGCTGGAACGAACCCTGGATCTGGTATCCCGGCATAAGTTCTGACAATATTTCACTTCGAAGATATGACTTTTTCTCATCGTTCGCGAAATCAAGGGCCGCACGATGAGCCCTATTAATGGCGGTGCGGACGAAGTGATATTTGAAGATCGGAAAGCGGACGACACCATCTTTGAAGGACATGTGTTCGTCATCACACATCGTGATGTCCTCAACGCCCAGTGTCTGCTCGAAAACTTTAAAAATGAAACGTAGAGGATAATAGAGCCCAAACCCGTCCATTGGATTTGGCTCAAAGCCACTAGGTAGACCGTGAACGATGGTCGTATCAGCATTGAGTTGTAGTGGCTGCTGATTTTCGAAAGTGATGCTCCTGAAATCGTACTTTGGATCGTACACATACTTGTTAGGTTTTGTACTGCACGGAAAAGTAACGAGTTTTCGCTCGTTGGCGTAATACTTCGCGAGAACGTGCGGCAGCTGCAAGCCTTCGGGTTCAGGAATTCCGTTCCTGTGGAACTCAGCAAATTCGAGAGCTTTCTTGCCGAGGACCATGACGAGCTGTTGGTCGCCGTCGGGCGCGGTCCACAGTTCCACCTTTGTGCCGTCCTCGGTGCGGATTGCAACCTTATCGACTTTATATTTCCGTTCTGCCATTAGTCTTCCCTCTATGGATGCTTGATGCACTTCTACTTCGATTTCATAGAACTCCCCACGCCCGAAACCGCCCCCTGCCTGTCATCTCGCGCAGATTGAGCTCTGCGACAAGGCGAAGGGCGGCTCGGGGGGTGATATCGAGTTCCGCAGCAATCAGGCCAGTCGATACCAGTGGCCTCGCCAGCACCAGTTCAATGAGCCCCGGCAGATTTGAGGACGCGCGCCGGCCCGTCAGCCGTCGTTCCAGCATCTGGCGCGCCAGCAGCAACCGGTCATGCTCTTTGAAGCCGAGCTCTATCCCGGCCATCAGCCCCTCGAGACTGGCGGTGAGCCGGGTTTCAAAATTGCGATGCCGGCGCCGTTCGACGCGGATGGTTTTCAGGCCGGCATTGAAGGCGAGAAGATGCGCCTGGCTTGTCAGCCCGTCGCGCCGCATTAGTGAGGCCACCAGCAGACGGCCCAGCCACGGCGCTCGCTGCAACACCGCGAGCTCGTTCCAGGCATCGAGCGCCAGGATGGCCTGCAGTACCGGCGGCAGATCCCTGATCGAATGCAACAAGGCTCGCCATTCCTCGAGCCGTTCGTCCTCATCCCAGTCAGGGTCGCGGATCAGCGGATCGGTATCGCGTAGCGCCAACCGCTGAGGCTGTTTCGCTTTGGTCAGTACGTCTTCGGACCGTGCCAGAACCGCGTCGATGGCGTCCAGATCGATACCGGGCAAGTCGAGCCCGTCCTCCGGACGATTTTTTCTCCCCTCCCCGTCCTGCTCCGGCCGGCCGACTGCCTCATCGTGCACCGCGGTGTTTTCGCTCGCAACAATGATGCCGCCATCCCCAGGAGTGGACGCTGGTCCCGCCTGCCCGCCAACCCGCAGACTGCGCAAGCCGTTCGGGCTCAACGCCCAGTCTGGCGCCTGCGCTGCAATGCGTCGCCGTGTCTGCAACACGTCGCGGGCAATGGTCAGGGCGTGGCTGGGTGAGCGGATATCACGGGCTGCTTCATGCAGGACGAGATCTTCCATCTCGACCAGTTCGCCATCGAGCCAAAGTGAGGCGCAGGCATCGGCAAAATGCAACCGTTCGATCAAGCCTTGGCCGACCGGCGAATGCGCAAGACGCTCATCAAGACGCGCCAGCGCTTCGCTGGCTCGCGCCAGCGGTTGCAGCAAGGTCTTCAGTGGCAATTGGTCGAGATCGTAACGCATTGAAAACATGGTAAACAAATTCTCAAACGGACACCAGTGAATATTTACTGTCCAGCACTGGTGACGCTATTTGGTTGGGCTTATAACATCCGATAAGTATCGCTTATCGAAGGTGATGTGTACGAGGCACTTGTACGTGCTGTAAAACAATGGTATCAATGGCGTACGGCCAATTTCGGAGGTCCCGATGCCCCAGACAAGCTACAAGATCAGCGAAGCCCGCAAGAATTTCGCCGAAGTCCTCGATCGCGCCAACCAGGGCGAAGAGATCGTCATCATGCGTGGCAACGAAGTTTACGCCCGCATCGGTCCAGCAGCTGACGGTGGCAAGCGCCCATTTGGCCTGTTGCGCCATCGTCGCCTGCCCGACAACCTGTTCGATACAGTTGATGCAGAGCAGGCGGCGATCGATGCCGGCGACTGGAATGATGATACCGGCGTCTGGCAAGGCAAATCCAACAATAGCGAAAACACGCAATGAAAATCCTGCTCGACAGCCACGCCGTCTACTGGTGGACAATCGGTAGTGATCGCCTGTCCACGAAGGCACGATCGCTGATCGAGGACAAGGCAAATGCTATCCTCGTCAGTGCGGTCACGTTCTACGAACTGGACAACAAGATGCGCCTGAACAAGCTTGATCTCAAGCCCCAGGAACTGCGGGCAGCCGTCACGGAAAGCGGCCTGCAAACACTAGCCATCACCGATCTGCATGCCGAACTTGCAGCAAATTTTGATTGGGAACATCGCGATCCGTGGGACCGGATTCTCGCCGCTCAGGCGCGGCTTGAGCACTGCACTTTCATCTCGACGGATCTGGCCTTCGACGCGATTCTGCATGAGCGCGTCTGGTAAGGGCAGTGGCGGGGAAGGTATTCGTGGACATTGCCGAGGCAGCGGAGCGATTTGAGGAACTGATCGACATCGTTTTGCGCGATGACGAGGTTGTCATCTGTCGAGCTGGCGATCCTATTGCCGCGATCGTGCCAATTTCGCAGAACGGCCAGGGCACATGGGATGAAGTCTGGGCGCTGGCGCTTAAGGGAAGGCCTGCAAACACGCACCAGACTTCGAACCACGATGAACTATATGACGAGAACGGACTGCCGAAATGAGCAGCTCGTCGTCAAGTTCGATTGAAAAACGCACCGAGACTTTAGATACGATAGCGGCTGTTCTGCCGCTGAGCCGCCGCGGCAGGCTCGCCGGGATATTGACGGATGAGGATGTCGAAACGCTGCGTCATCTGGTCAATGAAGGCATGGGCGAAAACACGCTGCGGGCCCTGACGTCGGACCTGGCCTATCTCGAAGCCTGGTCAATGGCCGCAACCGGCAGACCCCTCCCCTTTCCCGCACCGGAAGCCCTGCTCCTGAACTTCGTGGCCCATCATCTGTGGCGGCCGCAGCAGCGCGAAATCGAACCCGAGCACGGCATGCCGTCCACTGTGGAGCAGGTATTGCGCAGCCAAGGCTTTCTGCGTGTGTCCGGACCGCATGCGCCGGCAACCGTGCGCCGGCGTCTGGCCAACTGGTCGACGCTGACCCGCTGGCGCGGCCTGGAAGGGGCGTTTTCGTCACCGGCCGTCAAATCGGCGATCAGGCTTGCGGTCCGCGCCATTAACCGACCACCAAGCCGCAAGAGTGCCAGCGCCATCACTGGTGATATCCTCGGCAAGCTGCTGGCGACCTGTTCCGGCGAGGATCTCACCGCTTTGCGGGATCGGGCCATCCTGATGGTGGCCTTTGCCTCGGGCGGACGAAGGCGCAGTGAAATTGCGGGCTTGCGCGTAGAACAGTTTGTCAAACAGGTGCCTGTCACTGACGACGATGGTTCTCCCCTCCCCTCGCTCGCCATTCATCTCGGCCGGACCAAAACCAGTGGCGCCGATCAGGACGAGATGGTCTATCTGACCGGACGACCCGTCGAAGCCCTCACGCGCTGGCTGGAAGCCGCCAAAATCGACAAGGGCAGCGTGTTTCGCAAAGTGGATCGTTGGGGCAACGTTTCCGCGCGGGCTCTGGAACCGAGCGCGGTCAACCGGATCGTCAAGCAACGCGCGCAAATGGCTGGTCTCGATGCAAGTGAATTCTCCGCGCACGGCCTGCGCTCCGGCTATCTCACCGAAGCAGCCAATCGTGGCATTCCGCTGCCCGAAGCCATGGAACAATCCCGCCATCGCTCCGTCCAGCAGGCCTCCAACTATTACAACAACGCCAAACGGCGCAGCGGGAGGGCGTCGCGGCTATTGTAATGAGAAACTGACCATAATCCATCGCTCAACAGCCTCTCATCTACTTAATAGGAGACGCTTCGCTGTGAGATTATATTGCATAGGCCATGTACTCTGTTGCCAATATACCTTCCCCGCTTGCTGATACCCAGTAATGTGGTTTTCCCTCCAGTTGAATGCCCTCGCGGAACAAGTCCCAACCAGGCGGCCATGTCGCGAGTCCTTTTGAACTGGCGACCCGTTCCCGCTGCAGCCAATAGCCCAGTAGCAGTCAATGCCCCGATGCCGGGAACAGTCATGAGGCGACGGGCGGTATCGTCCGCGTTGGCCGCTGCTTCGATCTGACGGCTCACTTCAGCAATTCTTTGCTCAAGATAGCGAATGTCCTCGAAGAGAGACATAAGCAACTGCCGCATTGGTGCCGACAGGTCGTTGTCCTCATCCTCCAGGACCCTCGGCATGTCCGCCTTGAACTTACCCGCCCCTGATGCATCGCAATGCAGTATTCGAGGCAGAAGGCGCGCATCTGGCATATAACCCTGGTGCGCTGAGCCAGGAGGCGGTCTCGTACCTCGTACTCTATGCAGTGCCTGAACATCGATCTGATCAGACGTACGCACCTCGACAAACCGCATTGTTGGCCGTGTCACGGCCCCGGCTATAGCTTCGGCATCAATGATGTCACTTTTGTTGGATTTGACGAAGGGCTCCACAAATTTTGCAGCAACAATTCGAACTGTGTGGCCAAAGCCTTGGAGCTTCCTCGCCAGCCACGGTGAACCGGGGCATGCCTCTATTCCAACGATTGTCGGCGTAGCTCCTTCGAAGAATTGCAGGACAGTGTCACGCCGGAAAGTCGCCTTTTGTATTGGATGATGACCAGCAGGGTCCAATCCGACGACGTGGAACACGTTCTTGCCAATGTCGACGCAATACGGCTGCTTCTCGGGATTTGTTACGAACGCTCATGACGATCCTCCCTTTTTTGTTCGTCTCCCTTATGTGGGGTGGAAGGACGAGGCGAACCATCCCATTAAGAGCGCTTGTCGACACTATTAAGTCGGATTGGAAAGTCTCGGTACAACGCGCCTGTTCGGTGCTCAAGATTGACCGGTCACTTTATGTCTACAAGTCAAGGCGCGACGAGCAGGCTGAACTGAAGGTCGGGAACAAGAACATCTGTCAGACACGGGTTCGTTACGGGTATCGGCGCGTGCGGGGTGCACCTCACGCGAGAGCATTGGATGGATATGGCTCGATACTCCCTATTATCTAACCCCGAGCGATCCCGTCGGCGAGGAGGCGTTTGCTGTCATTCGTGAAGCAATGAAAGCCGAGAATAGGGTGGGTATATCCCGGCTGGTCCTGTCTCGTCGTGAGCGGGCTGTAATGCTGGAGCCCAGAGGTAAAGGGATAGTTCTCTGGACGCTGCGCTATGGCGATGAAGTACGCGACGAGGATTTATATTTTGCAAGGATCGGCAATGAAAAAGCCGGCTCCGATGCGCTTCCTCTGATTGAGAAATTCATAAAAAAGCAAACACGAGATTGGAGCCCCGACCTGGTTCACGATCCAGTGCAGGAACGCCTCCTCGACATAATCGCAGACAAAAAGAAGTCGCTGAAGAAACCGGTAAAAGCAAAGTCCAAAAAGGCCGAAACGGAACCAGCCACCGGCAATGTCATTAATATCATGGATGCACTGCGGAATTCTCTGAAGAAAGAAACCAGCAAGACGAAATAGGCTTTGGAGCGAGCAAAATGGCCCAGAAGAAAAATCCATGGTCAGATCCCGATCTGGTACGGGAAAAGGACGCAACCGACCCATCACCGGTCGAACCGAGGGACCATCAGGAGAAACCCACGCACGAGCAAACAAACGCGCCGGGCAATCCTAATATACGGGTACCTAAAGAGCCCTACCCTGACCGATCGAAAGATTGATCAAACCAATAATCGCCTTTCGCTGAGACTTTTTGGTGGCTGGCGAGTTGTCACAGATAGAAAAACCCGCCGCAATAAAGAATTGCAAGCCGGTTGCTTCTTTGTCGAAAGGAGATACTCAAAATGAACTCCATTATCTATTTAGTCGGTCTAGTCGTTATCGTGTTGTTCATCCTCTCTTTTCTGGGATTACGCTGATGGTAGATCCAACTATTGTAGAAAACACGAATGATCGCGGCTACGTTGACTGGGCCGCCATCTTCGCTGGCGCCACAGTCGCATCTGGTGTTATGGCTGTCCTCACCACCTTTGCCAGTGGTCTCGGTTTAAGTTCATTCTCCGTCGATGAAGGGGGAGACATAAGCGTAGTTTGGCTCGTGGTCACTGCGCTTTTTATGATCATATCAATGGTCGCTTCCTACATGCTTGGTGGCTACATCACCGGAAGAATGCGGCGACCTGCTGGGACAGCTACACGCGATGAATTGACCGTTCGAGACGGATTAAACGGCCTCGTTGTATGGGGCCTTGGCACAATCATATCGACGCTGTTGCTCGTTAGCGCTATCTCCGGCGGCGCAAAAGCAGTTGGAAGTGCCGCTGAAACCGCTGTGCAGACCGCAGGAACTGTGGCTGGTGCAACTGCGCAAGGTGCTGGTCAATTAGCTGGTGGACTTGCTTCAGGCGCCGGGCAAGCGGTGTCCGGGTTAGCCCAGGGCGCAGGTCAAGCGGCTGCTCCATCCGTTGAACAAATGTTGCCAGAGGGTTTGAAAACAAACCCGTTGGATTACCTCACGGATAGTCTCCTGCGCACGGATGGCCAGGGTAGCTCGGTGGTTGGCCAGGAAGCCCAGAATATGGCGGATTTCCAACGTCAAGTCAGTGGTATCCTCGGAAATCTCCTAAGCACGGGTGAAATCTCCGACGCGGATCGTACATGGCTCACTAACCAGGTTGCTAGTCGAACTGGCCTTAGTCAAACCGACGCACAGGCGCGTGTAAACCAGTCCGTAGAGCGTGTGCAGGCACTGCGCACCGAAGCTCAGGCCAGAGTGGAAGAAGCGAAAAAGGCGATTGCTGACGTTCAGGCCCAGGCTGCAAAAACCGCGGAAGAAGTCAAAGCAAAGGCAGCCGACGCAGCTGAGAAGGCCAGAATAACTGGTATTCTGACGGCGTTCCTCCTTGCGGCATCTGCGCTCGTTGCAGCCGTGGCCGCGTACATCGGTGCGGTCCATGGCGGTCGTCATCGTGACGAAGGCCGCATCTGGGGTGGTTTAGCCTATCGCAGGTAAGAGCGACATTACGCAAGAAGGGCTTCGGAAGAATCCGGAGCCCCATTTTTAGATCAGTCGGCTTAAGATCCAACAGGTGCTCGCGCTGCAAATCGCAGCGAAATCCGTAAGTTCGCTAGCTATAACGGTTAAGTCCATCCACCGCCCAACTTCGCGGAGTTTCAACCGTCTTTAACGTCACAGGTTATGAAAGAAGTCAAAAAATACCATTTAAAGCACGGCGCGCAATCGGCGTGATACCGGGGACCTTGCAGTCTGCCTAAGCAATCGCCCAAACTTTGGAATTGCGCCTGGCAACGGACTTTTCAGATGAGAGTGCGGATCAGTTTTTGGACCTACTTCTGAGGTTAGATCAGGCCGAACAGGGGCGCGACCGACGACGCTGTCCTGATCGACGCGGACAATCTTCTGAAGTAGTTCTCACGGTAGATATCCATTGCTTTGGATTTGGCCAGAGCCTTCACCTCGACTTTCGATACCTTTCGCCCCTCCAGGCGGACAGCGTAGAGAGCGTGATGCCCATATTCGTCGCGCCGCCGGCTCTTTCGGACGGTCGACGTATCCGTCCTCTTCCGAGGAGACAGGCGGCATCGCTTTAGCAAAGGTTCCCTTGGCCATTGTATTCTCCTTATTTTGTCTGTTGGATTGCGTGCCTGAAACTCGATGATGGAGTGAGGACACGAACGGTTTTTCTTGAGGAAACGTCTAGCGGTGGGTTGCTCGACCAACGAGCAAGCGTCATTACCGCCATACGTCCCCTCAAGACAAAGGTAATTCAGTAAATGCTCGTAAGATGGTCAGGCTTCGGAATGGTATCGGTATTTGTGCTGATTGCAGGGATGCTTGGAGCGACTTTCCTACTGCGGCCGTATTTCATGCAGAGCATGGCGCTTCATCCAGCCGCTTACGTCGCCAACGGTATCGGTCTGATCGTCGGTGCCGCTGCAAACCTTTTTGTGGCCGCAGCTTTCAAGAAAATTTCAGCGGACACTTATCACAGCTTCATGGGTATTAGCATGGTTGGGTGGTCGGTGATTGGTGCCGTTGGTGGGGCAGCTCTCGCGGTTTACGGCTGGACGCTTTAAGCGATTTGGCAGCTGGTTGCATATTCCCTGGATTGTGACATGATGAAAACGCGCTGTTGAAGCCCCCGCTTTTCCGGCGCAACCTCGGCAGCCCCCGCGCCGAGGTTTTTTGTGGCAAATTGAACACCACGCTGAAGGCGGAGCAGTCTTGCTAGGAAGCAATTTGGGTTATGCGATGCAGCGCCGATCTGCGCTTACATATTGGATTGGATGACGCCGATATTCGGAGCCGCACGGTGCTATCCTTTTGTCAGGCGATGTGGCACCTTGGAGCGAGATTTCCAGTCAACTCGCACCCACACCGTATCACTCGTGCCGCATCCCGGTTCTGGTGGCTGCGATTGGAATTTCGAGCAGCGAAGCAAGTGATGCGCCATCGTTGAACACTGAAGTGTCTCGGCAGCCTTTAGTAGGATGTTCGCCGCGACACACGCGCAAGCAAGTATTCCCGCTAAGAAGTTATGAGGCCAGGAGACAAATTGTCAGGAAACCTCACCAAGCGAGCATCCGGTAGACCACCATCAGCTGGCTCTGACACCACTGTCCCGTCACCAGTTCTGATTACTTGGATGAAGTGCAACCTACATAGTCATTATGCCAGCACCACTACGCGGACGCTCCGGCTGACAAACAACATTGGGTTTCGCAGTTGGCATTGGCTAGCACAATTTCAGCGAGCTTCCAGCATCTTCGAAGCGTTCAATCCGGAATATGGTCGAATTCCGGCGGAATTAACAATATCAAGCCAGCACCGATGAATAGAGTTCCGGTGCGACTAACAGGAAGTTCGCCAAAATCATCAGGACGTTCTCCCACGGTTTTGTTCTCACCAATAAAAAGCCGGAAAGCGCAGCGCCAACTCTAGCAATCCTCACCGGTAAATATCGTAATCAGCATCCATTGGTTGGGAACCTCGGCTTCTCGCATAGCCATGCCCTGCATGGGTTGCGGTCGCGATGATACCGGGAGAAAGGCAGTCCCCAATGCGTTCGACGGTTTCCAAACCATGATCCATCCATTGATGTTTCAAGGCTACCAGATCATGCCAGAGTTGATCGTTTGGCAGGCGTGAGGTGACCGGAACCAGCGTCGCACAGTCGATCGTCCGTATTTTTCCGGAATAGGAGCAGGCGATATTGAGCGTATCGTTCGTCCGTCCTGCAAGCTGATGCAGCGGGATAATCTCAACGCCTTTTTCAATCAGGCGACGCTGCACGCGAATCTGTTCGAGCGTGTGTTCTGTCCATGGCGCGACAATCGAGGCAGGAGTGATGAAAGTCACGGATCGCCCTGATGAAGCGATAAGCTCGGCAAGAACGCTCGCCATATAATAACGATCGTCATCGAAGACGACGACCGGACCATCGTTCGCAAGCGCAGCCACGCCGTTTTCGAGCAGTGCATTGACGCCGACTGTCGTCCCCTCTGCGAGATAATCGAGCGGGTCACGATGAACCCGCCCCACACCATCGTTACGCCAGCGCGCCCCTGTGGCGATTGCTATGTGCGGGATGCCAAAGGAAAGAACATCTTCCGCGCTAAGCCGGCTATCAAGATAAAGTTGCGCGTTGGATGCCTGCCGCAATTGGCCAAGGCGCCAATCCCGCACACGGCCCCAGGCAGCAAGCCCGGGAAGGCGGCATTCCTGCGTAACGCGACCACCCCACTCTTGTGTAGCCTCAGCCAGCGCCACCTCCGCGCCGCGCTGCGCCATGGCGCGCGCCGCTTCCAACCCGGTGGGGCCGCCGCCAATAATGAGCACCGATTGCTGCTTCTGCAGGGGCGGAATGATTTCCGGATGCCAGCCCTTGCGCCATTCTTCGCCTATCGTCGGATTTTGCGTGCAGCGCATCGGGGCAACCGTATTATCGCTTGCCGTGCAGATGTTGCAGCCGATGCATTCGCGGATATCGTCGATACGGCCATCGCGAATTTTCGCTGGCAGGAAGGGATCGGCAATCGATGGCCGCGCTGCGCCGATCAGATCGAAAATGCCCTTCTTGATTGCACGCACCATCGCGTCGGGGGAAGTGTAACGCCCTACCCCGACGACGGGTTTCGAGGTGAGAGGTTTTACGAAGGAAACAAACTCCTCCTGAAAGCCTTCCTGCGAGAACCGGGAGGTCTGACTGTCGTTCGACCAATTTGAAAGGTTAACGTCCCACAGGTCGGGTTCGTCGGCCAGCGCTGTTATAACATCGCGTCCTTCACCGTCATGGGTCAGATCTTCCGCGCCCAAAAACTCCTCTACGGCAAATCGCACCGCAATGGCGCATTTATCGCCTACTGCGTCGCGCGTATCGGCAATCACCTCGCGAAACAGACGCAGGCGGTTTTCAAAGCTGCCGCCATATTCATCCGTGCGCTTGTTATAACGGTTAAGCAGGAAGTGCTGCAGAAGCGTCATGTCGTGACCGGCATAGACATAGATGATGTCAAAGCCCGCACGCTTGGCGCGCAAGGCCGCATCGCGATGCCATTTGCGGAATTGGGCTATGTCGCTTTTATCCATGGCGCGCGCCTGAACCGGATCTTCCACATCGACCATAATGTCGGACGGTCCGATCGGTGAAAGTCGCGTCAGTCGGTTGGCGATGTGGATGCCGTTGTGCACGAGTTGAATGGCTGCGAGGCTTCCCTGCTCATGCACAGCCTCCGTGAGCTGGATGAGACGAGGAATGTCCTTGTCGTCCCACAGCCTGCCCTGATTGGACGGCGTTATGTCGGAAGTGGGATGGATTTCGGTTTCCTGTGTGGCAATGACACCCCAACCGCCTTCCGCCTTCATACGCCGCATATGTCGATCAGCGTCGGGATAGCGATGACCCATGCCGCTGCAATGCGGCACCTGATAAAAACGGTTAGGCGCGGTGACCGGACCGATCTTGATGGGTTCGAAGAGTATGTCGTAACGCGGGTCGCGCATGGGCATAATTCCATTGTTCCGGAAAGCGCAGCTTCGCTTTGCCGGTTAATCACTATTGGTTTGTGTTTCACGCAAAGTCTTCAGCCTCCGCTCGACACACTTTGGAGCCTAAAAACGCTCTGCAAGCGGGGGCCAAAGAGATATCCCTGCCGCCCTGTTGAAACTCTCCCTGAGCAGTTCTTTATGCTGAAAGCTATACACAGACGCACTATTATGCAAGTGCATAATAGTGCGTCTCCATGCTTTGCCTTTGCCCTCATATATGCGAGAGATAATCCAAAGGAGAGTTGCGCTTCATGACGAGCCTGTTCAAACGCGCCCCAGAAAGCGAACGCCGACGCGAACTGATTGAAGCGACATTGGAATGTATATCCGAGGTCGGGATTCAGGCCACGACCGTGCGTGCCGTTGCCGCTCGTGCGGGCGTAACAAACGGGCTGATACGCCATCACTTTGAGAACAAGGCCAATCTCATCGTCGAAGCTTATCGTCGTACAATGGAGCTGATCACCGCTTCCAGCATGGCGATATTGGAAGGGCGAGAGGGGAAACCGCATCAGCGGCTATTGCAATTCATCAAGGCAACACTGGAAGGGCAAGCCTCCGATGATCGGATGCTGTCGCTTTGGGCCACGTTCATCAGTCAGAATCGCGTGGATCCGATGATCATGGCGGTGCGCGATGAAAGCTATGCAAACCTTCGCAGGGCAACCGAGCCGCTTCTCGCCGAAGTTTTCACCGCCGAAGGACGCGCGTTCACCCCTGCGGAAATCGAACGCGCCGCCATTTGTGTGCACGCCATACTGGATGGTCTGTGGCTCGAAGCTTGCCTCGATCAGAGGCGCGAGAAAACGGATATGTTTGTGCAGCTTGCAAAAGAAATGATCGAAAAGGTTCTGGACACCTCTCTTTCCGAAGATTGAGCCAAGGTCGATCATTTCGCGATAGGGGCCTGCTGACTGCCTCAAGAAGCTTCCCGTTTCCAATCCCCCTCTAACTCAACACGATACCGCCATCGACGTTGAGGCTTTGTCCTGTAACAAAAGCGGCATCATCAGATGCCAGAAATGCGACCGGCCCAACAACGTCCTCCGGATCGCCGATACGACGCATCGCCGTCTTTTCCTGCCACGCCTGGCGCACGGCGGCATCATCCAGATTGACCCGCCCCATGTCCGTCAGAATAATTCCAGGGCAAATGCAGTTGGCCGTAATCCCATACGTGCCGACCTCCAGGGCCAGAACGCGGGTGAAGCCCATGACGGCAGCCTTCGATGCGGAATAATGGGCCTGTCCAAGCGCACCGTGCTTGCCGCCGATGGAGGCGATATTGACGATGCGACCGTATTTCTGCCGCTTCATGTGAGGAAGCGCTGCTTGAACGACCAAAAACGTACCCTTTGCGTTGACATCAAGCACACTGTCCCAGTGCTCTTCCTTCAGGTGCTCGACATCACCGGCGATCAGAATCCCGGCATTGTTTACGAGAGCATCGATGCGGCCGAACACATCAACAACATTGCTGACCATCGCTTCTACCTGGGCTTTGTTGCTCACATCAGCATAGACGGTCAGAGCCCGCCGGCTTGTGGCCTCGATTGCGCGCGCTACTTCCTGCAAGGCATCCTGTTGGCGCTCGATGTCGTTGATAGCAACATCGAAGCCACGTTTGGCCATGCCGATTGCAATGGCCCGGCCAATACCGCGACTTGCACCGGTAACGAGGGCGATTTTTGCCTGTTCTGTCATTTCATTCTCCCAAAATCAAAGCGCGGTATAGCCGCCATCCACGGCAAGCACGGTGCCGGTCACAAAACTTGCAGCATCGGACGCCAGAAACAGAACGGCATTCGCGATCTCTCTCGGTTCTCCCAGCCGTCCCTGTGGCGTCATGCGCATCCAGGTTGAGAACCATTCCTCATTGCTGCGGCCAGCAAGCGTCAGTTCCGTCGCGGTGTAGCCGGGTGCAACCGCATTGACGCGAACGCCCTGCTTTGCCCATTCCACAGCCAAGGACTTGGTAATGAGGTTTACTCCGGCTTTAGCGGCGTTGTAGGCAACCTGCGGCTGCGGATAGACGACGATCTCGCCGCACATCGACGAAATATTGACGATAGTGCCGCGTCCGACAGCGGCCATGCGCTTGCCGAAGGATTGGGCACAATAAAAGACGCCGTTAAGATTGATGTCGATTACAGCGTGCCAGTCCGCTTCGGATGTTTCGCTCGCGGGACTGTTGCGAACGATGCCCGCATTGTTGACGAGGACGTCCGGGACGCCAAACTCCGCGGCAATAGCATCGGCGGTTCGCTCCACCGCATCGCGGTCGGTCACGTCCAGAATGTACATGCTCGCAGAAGAAGGACGACGGGCATTGAGTTCCGCAGCCGCCTGCCTGGCAGCCGCTTCGTCGCGGTCGGTGATGATGACCGTCGCGCCGGCTTCAACGAAAAGCTCGGCAATCGCACGCCCGATACCCCGCGCGCCACCTGTAATAACGGCGTGCTTGCCGGTCAGTTGAAAATCAGTGAGCATTCAGTCCTCCCGCGACAATGTTTCAGGTAGCCCGAACGGCTTTCAATGCCGGATAAAGCGCCCGATATTGCTGATAGATTTCATTGTAGAGAGCCATCTCGCGCGGACGCGGCTCTATGCGCTTGCCGGGCTTTACCATGGCGGCAATACCCTCATCGATGGTTGCGAAATGGCCTGCTCCATGCGCAGCGAGCACCGCAGCTCCCACGGAAGGCGCATCGCGTGACTGCGGCACACAGACAGGCAAGGCCGCAGTGTCGGCATGGATTTGCAGCCAGAGCGGGGACGCGCTCGCACCGCCGCCGACGGTGATTTCCTGGCCTCGATAACCGGCTTCAGCCATGGCATCAAGAATAGTACGGGTGCCGAAACTGATACCTTCCATGATGGCACGGAAGATATGATGCGGTTCATGCGCCAGCGTCAGTCCGACGATTGCACCACGAGACAAGGCATCGGTATAGGGCGTGCGGTTGCCCTGAAAATGATCCTGCACCAGAAGCCCTTCAGCGCCCGGCTCCAGCGCAGCCGCCTTGGCGTTGAGCGCTTCCATGTCCATGGTCCCGTTCATCAGGCGTCCGAGCCATGCGATGATCGAGCCGGTGGAAGTCTGCCCGCCTTCGATAATATAGCGTCCCGGATAGACCATGTCGGGATAGCTGCCCCATATGCCCGGCGCGTGCAAAGGTTTGTCCGCAACACCAAATTGCAAGTGGGACGAGCCGGTTATCAGCGCAAGCTGACCGGGCTTGGCCACGCCCAGTCCTATCATGCCGATAAGTGCATCAGCGCCCCCCTGCACTACCTTTAGGCTCTGCGAGAGGCCGAGTTCGGAAGCAGCGGTTGCACACAGCCCGCCGATGACCTCTCCGGGTGCGACCACGCGAGAAGGCCATTTCTGCAATAGATCACTGAGGCCGAGTTTCTCCAGGAGTGTGACCGGGAAACCGCCGCGATCCGTCGAATAGTGCCAGCGGAGCGACACGTTGTTCAGACTGGCAGCTTTTTCACCGGTCAGGCGCAGTGTCATGAAATCCTGATACTCGCAGATCGTATCTGCTTTTTCGAATATCTCCGGCTCATTCCGCGCGAGCCACAGTGCTTTCGGGATCATCCATTCCGCCGAAACCGGTCCTCGCCCCCCGCCATTGGCCTGCAAGGCAATATCCGCAGTGGCAAGGACAGCATCGGCCTCGGCACTTGCTCGAACGTCCATCCAGATGATCGATGGACGCAGCGGTTTACCAGCCGCGTCCAGAGCCACGACCGTGCAGCTCGTCGTCGCCAGCGTGATTGCTTCTATCGCGGACGGGTCGACGGACGAATCCGCAATCGCCTTGCGCGCAGCCGTTACAAAGCCTGACCACCAGTCTTCGGGGTTCTGCTCGGCACGAGCGCCGCTGGAAAACTTGGTCTCATAAGGAACTGCGGCACTTGCAAGGCACGTGCCCGAAAGATCGTAAACCCGCGCGCGGACACTTTCCGTTCCTCCATCGGCGGTGAGAAAATAAGCCATTCAACTCCTCCCGAGGCAGATGCGAAAACTCCTCCAGTCTTCGCATACCTCATCGCGCATGTTTCAACTCAGGCTCCGAAACACTTCCAGCGCCTTGCCCGCATACATGACAGCCGGTCCGCCGCCCATTTCAACGGCTACCTCAAGCGCCTCGATCAGTTCCTGCTCGCTTGCTCCATGCCGGATCGCTGCATCCACGTGGTAAAGGATGCAATCTTCGCATCCCTTCACGACGGCAATACCGACAGCGATCAATTCGCGCTGGCCGGACGAAAACGCGCCGGCAGCGGTTGCGGTTTTGCTGACCTTGGCGAAGCCAGTCATCAATTCGGGCGCAGCTTTCGCAAAAGCGCCGAGCTGAGCCTGCGCTTCCTTGAGACGAAGCCTGACGTCCTCAGTCATGGGAACCTCCGATGGAACTCAAAATCAGATCGAGAACGTCCTTGGCCTGATCCCATTGCGGCATATGGCCGGACTGGCCGAGAAAATGCACCGCAATGGAAGGCGGAAGTGTCGTCGCCTGTTGCCATGGAATGATGCGATCCAGAAGACCGACCAGAACACGTACCGGTTTCGCGCGGGAAAGCTTTTCCAGTCCCGGAACAATATCGATCTTTTGCCCTGTAGGGGCCACAATGGCTGCTGCCAGCGCCTTGAGACGCCCTTGGGCCATGGTTTTAGCAAACTTCGCCGCCAGTTCCGGCGAAAGCTCTGCGGGCTTGGCAACGATACGACGCAGCAGATGGCTGACCTCGCCTGCCGTTGTTAAATGGGCCATGCCGGAAATGAATCCGACGTCCACGTCAGAACCGAGGCCGGCAGGAGCGATCAGCGTCAAGCTCGAAACACGGCTCACATGCACAGCTGCAAATTGTGCAGCTACGACGGCTCCAAGAGAATGCGCAACGACATCCACCTCGGCAATGCCCAGAGCGTCGAGGAATGCGGGCAGGAATGCGCTGAGTTCATCCGCATTCGTCGCATTGATGGTCGTCAGTCCGTGAGCAGGAAGATCGGGCGCAATTACCCTGAAATTCGCCCGGCGCAGACCCGATGCAATACCGGTCCAGGTCGTCCGGTCACCAGAGAAACCGTGCAGCAACAGGATTGTGCGGGCATTTTGGGGACCCTGATCCAGATAGGCGACACGGCCATTCGCCAGATCGGCAAAGTGCACAGCGCTGTTTGAATTCGAATTGCTCGACGCCGCCAGCACGTCTTCTTTCTCGATCCGCCCCCGGCGTCCGCTACCCGAAAGCGAATTGATGTCGATGCCATTCTGGCGGGCAACCTTGCGAGCAAGCGGCGTGGCCCGGACCCGCTCGCCCTCTCTTGCCGGAGTCATCTGTCTGGCGGCTAACGCTTTGGCTTCAGGCCGAATGGGTTCAGCCTTGTGCACCGCCACTTCAGGCGTTGCCGCAACTGCAGCGGCCACTTCGATACGGGCTATGGTCTCGCCAACCGTGACCATCTCGCCTTCCTCGCGCAAGATATCGACAAGCGTTCCACTCGCCAGTGCCGGAAACTCCGCAACGGTTTTGTCTGTCTCGATCTCAAGCACGGCCTCGCCGCGCTCGAAGCTCTCGCCTGCGTTCTTCAGCCAGCGAACGATACGGCCTTCTGCCATCGTTTCACCAAGACGCGGCATAGCGAGATCGGTGACAACGCGTTCGTTCTGCGAACCGGCTGCGCGTGCGGGGTGCAACGCAGCCGGTTCTTCAGGAGAAGGCGCGCTTTCGCCACCTTCATCCGTCCAGTCGGGACCATCGCCGATATCGATACGCGCCAATGGCGCACCAACCATGACCTGATCGCCAATAGCTCCGATCCATTCGTTCAACGTACCGTCACCCAAGGCGGGAAACTCAGCCACGGTCTTGTCCGTTTCGATTTCTATTATGGAATCCCCGCGCTTGAAACTGTCCCCCGGCTTGACGAGGAAGCCGACGATCCTGCCTTCCTCCATTGTCTCGCCAAGGCGTGGCATTTTGAGAATCCGTTCGGTCATGACAGCATCTTCTCGGCAACGGAACGAATGAAATCGGGCGTCGGAACGCTTCCGGTTTCCAACTCCTGCGAAACCGAAATCGGAATATCTTCACCGGCGACACGTACAACGGGCTGTTCGAGATAGTCGAAACATTCCTCGGTAATGCGAGCGGCCAGCTCGGCCGCAACGCCTGCAGTCATGACACCTTCGGAAACCACCATTGCCTTGCCGACACGCTCGACATGTTCACGCACTGTGTCGAAATCGAGCGGGTTAAGCGTCCGAAGATCGACGACCGTCGCTTCGATGCCCTTCGCGGAAAGTTTCTCGGCGGCATCGAGTGCATAATGAAGCTGGCGCGAATAGGTGATGATAACGAGATCCTTGCCGGTGCGGCGCACCGCAGCCTTGCCCCATTCAAGCGGCTCGGCGTCGAGATCGACTTCTTCCTTGCGGGTGTAAAGCGCCTTGTGCTCGATGAAGACCACGGGATCAGGCTTCGTCAGGCTTTGGCGCAGCAGATGATAGGCATCCTGGACTGTGGCGGGCATGGCAAGGCGCAGACCTGGCGTATGCATTATCCATGCCTCAAGGCTCTGGGAATGCTGGGCACCGGCGGAGCGTCCGGTACCGCCCTGGGTGCGCAGCACCATCGGCACGCCGATCTGCCCACCGAACATGTAGCGTATCTTTGCTGCCTGATTGGCAAGCTGGTCCATCGTCATGCCGAGAAAATCGATATACATCAGCTCGGCAACTGGCCGCAGCCCCGTCATCGCAGCCCCGACCGCCGTACCAACAATAGCCGGTTCGGATATGGGCGTATCGATCAGGCGTTCAGGACCGTACTTTCCGATAAGGTCCTTCGTAACGCCATAGGCACCACCATAGCGCCCGACCTCCTCGCCGATCACGACGATGGTGTTGTCTTCCGCCATGGCGTCATCCAGCGCTTTGCGCAGCGCGTCGCGGTAAGTCATGGCAACCATTATGCTTCATCCTTGGAAAGTATGCGGTCGATACGGGTGCGGACAGGTTCGGGCTCGGGCTCCCCTACCGCATAAACATCCTTGAACATGGAAGTGAGCGGCGGCGCCTTGGATTCGACGGTGAAGTCGATGGTGGCGTCCATCTCGGCAGCAATGTCGCTATCCATGGCGTCAAGTGAGGCTTCCTGCGCGAAACCGGAGGATAAGAGCTGGTCGCGCGTGAATTTTACAGGATCTTTCTTGCGACCTTCGAGTTCTTCCGCCTCTGCGCGGTATGGGCTCTTATCCATGCGCGCATGACCAAAGAACCGATAGCAGGTGACAGACAGGAAGCCCGGCTTGCCGAGCCGCGCATCATCGATCAATCCCTGGGCAGCGTGCTTGACCTCCTCGACATCAATGCCATCGACAACCCTTCCGTTGAGGCCGAATGCGTGGGCCCGCTGATCAAAGGCGGTGTTGGCGGTCGCCTGATCGACGCGCGTTCCCATGCCGTACTGGTTGTTGATGCAGACAAAGACCACCGGCAGGCCCCACAGGGCGGCCATGTTCATGCTCTCATAGAGAATGCCCTGCTGCATCGCGCCGTCGCCAAAGAATGCGAGCGAAACGGAATTTTTCTTCAGGTATTTGCTCGACAGGCCTGCCCCGACAACAGATGGGATACCGCCGCCTACGATAGCGTTGGCCCCAAGATGACCGAGTGCCATGTCGGCAATGTGCATGGAGCCGCCCTTGCCATGGCAATAGCCGGTTTCCTTGCCGCCGATTTCGGCCATCATCTGCCTGGGATCGGCGCCGCGGGCGAGAAAGATGCCATGGCCGCGATGATGCGTCGTAAATGTGTCCTGTGGCTGCATGGCGGCGCACACACCGGCGGCAGCGGCTTCTTCGCCAATGGAAAGGTGAAGCATCGAACCTGCCGTCTGGCCGCGCACGAAGAGTTCGCCGACGCGTTCTTCAAAGGTGCGGATGCGGCGCATCGTTCGATAGAGTTCGAGAAGATTGGAGTTACTCGGATTTTGCACGTGCGCCTCCGACAGACCTGTCTGTTGCAAATGTTTCATGATGTCCGGTTCAATGCCCTCACAGGAGCTTTAGTTTGGTGGTACGCGAGACAACCGCGACCGCGACGAGAATGATGAGGCCCTTCACGATGCTCTGGATATACGTATCCATGCCAATCAGATTGAGGCCGTTATTGATGACGCCGATAAACAGCGCGCCGAAGAAAGTTCCGGCAACCGTCGCCGTACCGGGACGGAACATGGTCATGCCGATGAATACCGTAGCTAAACCGTCGAGGAGATAGCGCTCGCCGGCATTCGGCTGGCCGGAGCCGAGGCGCGCTGCCAGAAGCGCCCCTGCAACGGCTGCGAAAATCGAGCAGACGATCAGGGCGGCGGCGCGATAGAAGCGACCGTTCACGCCAGACAGCTCCGCAGCCTTGAGGTTGCCGCCCACAGCGTAAATGTAACGACCGAAGACCGTGCGCTCCATCAGGAACCAGGCGACGAACACCACGACGACCATGGCATAGGCAAGCACGGGAACACCAAAGAGCTGCCCCTGTCCCAGCCAGAGATAGCTGGCCGGAAGCCCGCCATAGATCGCGCGTCCGCCCGTCATCAGAAAGTTGATCCCATATAGAATGGAGCCTACTGCCAGCGTCGCAATCAATGAGGGTACGCCGACCAGGGTGACGAGCGCCGCATTGACGGCACCGACGACAAATCCTGCCCCCAATCCGGCCAGCAACGCCAATGGCAAAGGCGTGCCCGCAACCAGCAGCAGCGGCACCACAATACCGGCCATGCCGACCATATAGCCGACCGAAAGGTCCATTTCGCGCGCGGCGAAGCCGAAGGTCAGGCCCGCGCCGACGATGGTGAGCATGGCAATCTGCTGGAGGATGTTGAGCAGATTGTTGGCCGTCAGAAAGCGGTCCACTGTCAGCGAAAAGCCCACGAACAGCAGGAGCAACACGAAGAGCGTTGAATATTTCAGCAGCCATTCACCCTTAAGCTTCTTGCCAAAGCTCTGCGCGTGACGCGACGATCGTGGGGCAACGGCGGGGTTTTGTGTATTCATTGGATAACTCCTGCCATTGCGGCAATGAACTTCGCTTCGGAAAAGGCCTCACGCGGAATTTCAGCACCCGTAGAACCGTTCACGAAGGGGATGACGCGGTCTGCCACGTCAGCAATTTCCAGCAGGTCGGACGAAGTGACCAGAATTGCCACGCCCTTGTCGGCGAGCCGGCGCATCTGAGCATGAATTTCACGCTTGGCCCCAATGTCGACACCCTCGGTGGGTTCGATGAAAATCATCAGCCGGTAGTGGTCGTCTGCGCCGTACAGCCACTTGCCGATAGAAACCTTCTGCTTGTTGCCGCCGCTCAGGTCCTTCACGAACTGATTGCGCGAATGCGCCTTCACGTTCAAAAGCTGCATGGTGCGGTCGGCTTCCTGCGCTTCACGGCGCATCGACAGCACGCCCGTGCCGCCCATGGCCGCAAATGACGGATGCACCATAGCAAGGTTTTCACGCACATCCCAATCGCCGATCAGCGAGTATTCCATGCGGTGATCGGGGACCAGAGCGACACCTTTTTTCTGCATGGAACGCGCATCGATCCGGGCGATGGCGTCGCCCCGAAAACGGCAGCTGCCGCTGGTGACACCACTCCCCGCATAGAGCGAACGAGCGAAGCCAAAATGGCCGGCACCGGTCAAACCGATCAGGCCGACGATTTCACCGGCACGGATGGAAAATTTGTCAACTTCGACATTGCCTGCACGCCAGTCACTCACTTCCAGAACCACGGGGCCGAAACTGCGATTTTGGCTGCTCTCCGACGCCATCGCCGTTTTTCCGCCAGTGCGTTGCAGCATCAGATCAATCAGCCCGGCTTCGCTCGCTTCAGCAGCCCGAAGCGTCGCAACATGTCGGCCGTCGCGCAGGACCGTAATTCTATCGCTCAGTGCTTTTATTTCCGAGAGGAAATGGCTGATCAACACGATGCCAACCCCTTGCTGCGGCAAAGTCCTGATAATCTCCCAGAGGCTTTCCTTTTCGCGTGCAGGCAAGGTGGCCGTGGGCTCGTCAAGGATGAGCAGCCGGACATCGCCACGCAGTGCGCGAACAATCTCGATGATCTTCTGGTCAGCCATCGGCAGCATGTCGACCTGCTGGTCGAGATCGATGGAAACTTGCGGAAACCAGCGCCTGAGCAGTTCGCAGGCACGCGACAGCAGTTTGCGCTTATCAATGACACCGAGCCCAAGCCGGGGCTCGTCGCCAAGCAGAATATTCTCTGCGCCGGTCACCCCGGGCACGAGACTGCCCTCCTGCGATACATGCGCGATGCCTTTGCGCAGCGCATCCCCGGCGCTTGTCAGCTTCACCGGCGCACCATCAATGGTGATTGTGCCGGATGTCGGGCTTTTGCTACCGCCAAGAATGCTGACCAGAGTGGTCTTTCCCGCGCCGTTTTCTCCGATCAGTCCATGCACCTCATCAAACCGAAACTCAGCGCTCACCTGATCCAGTGCCAGCGTTCCGGGATAGGACATAACGATCTGCGACAGGCTTACCGCCATCGGAGAACTCCCATGAATTCAATCTATTCCAAAAGGGGCCGGAGCGCGGAACGATCACGCTCCGGCCAGATGCAGGCAACGTTGGGGGCTTGCCTACTTCTTCGGGAGGAAGTCCTTGCAGTTCTGCTTGGTGACGAGAGGCGCATCGAGATAAACGGTCTTCGACGGAATGACCTTCGCGGCGTCATCCTTCTTGACCACTATGCTCTCGATCCATTCGCCAGTCTGCGCACCCATCTTTTCGAATGGCTGCGAGACCGTCGCGATCATCAGGCTGTCAGGCTTGCAAACTTCTTCGATGGCCTGCGGATGGCCGTCAATGCCAATCACTTTGACATTCTTCAGACCAGCGGCATTCAGCGCGTTGATCGCGGCCTGTGCAGGCTCATCCCATGGGGCCCAGACCGCATTGATCTCCTCGCCAAAGCGCGATGCATAGTCCTGCATGGTCTTGGTCGTGTCTTCGAAGAACGCCGTGTAGTCGATATTATGCTCAGCGATTACCTTTACTTCCGGGTATTCCTTCAGCACGGTCTCCATCACGTCGCCGCGCTTGCGCGTGCCATGGTGCTCAGCCATACGCAGGAAGACAAGATTGCCCTTGCCGCCCATCTCATTGAGCAAAAAGGGCGACACATCGGCCGACATTGCCCAGTTATTGGTGGTCACATCCACCACCACACCGTCGACCTGGCCGCTATCGATAGCGAAAACCGGAATCTTGGCCGCAACAGCGGAATCGATGGCAGCGCGTGAAGCGCGCAAATCCGACATGCTGACGATGATCGCATCCACCCCGCGCGAGGCCGCATCCTGAATGTTCGACGCCGTGCGCTCACCGGAGCCACCGCTATCAAGCACGCTTATGCTCCAGTCCTTGTTCGTCTCCTTGAGCCAGGCATCAAAGCCCGCCTTTGCGCGCTGCTCGGACTGCGCAGCAGCGTTGGAATGCACCCAGGCTACATTTGTAGCTGAAGCGCTTGCCGTGCCCATAAGCATGGCAAGGGCCGTGACAGCCACTGCTTTCTTGAAAAATCCAGAACCCATTTTTTCCTCCCAAAAGCCATGTGGTTGGCTCCACATCCGACTTTGATTGCTGCTTGCAGGCACATTCAGTTCGCTTGACGTCGAACTGGACCGTGACCATCGCGAAAAGCGCCATCGGCGCTCCGCCGTTCTCCCCTTCTGTCGCATCGGCGAATGCCTGTTTCTGCTCCTCCAGAACCACCATTCCGTCGCCTTGCGCCAGTTTCGTTTCCGATTGACCTCACTGCCCTTTCGCGCTCTTGTCCGCCGGAACGATTGGTATTAAGCGTCACCAAATTACAAATGTCAAATAGAAATACATTTGTAATTTGGTGAATGAAAAATCGAAAGAGAGACAGATGAGCGAATCCGAAGACAGCCTCATGGTGCGCGTGGCGTGGCTCTACTATGTTGGAGGATTCAACCAGGAGGCGACAGCATCCCGTCTCGGCCTGACCCGGGCCCGTGTAAACAAGATACTGGGCGAAGCCCGCGAAAGCGGTCTCGTCAGCATCTCCATCGACCATCAGAACGCTGGCACATTGCCCGTGGAAAATGAGCTGATGCGTCAGTACGGTCTGGATTTTTGTATTTCAACACCGCCATTTGGCTTTCAATCCGATGACGACACTGCCTCTGAAATCCGCAAACAGGTATCATTCCGAGCTGTCGGTGTTGCAGCCGCCACCTATCTGAAAAGCTTTCTGGCCGATCATGAGGATGCAACAATCGGCACCGGCTGGGGGCGAACCATAGAACAGATGACGCTGCAACTTGCTGGTGTACGTGCACCGCAGGCGCGCTTCATTTCCGTGATGGGATCGCTGACCGCAAACTCCGCCTATAATCCGTTCGAAGTTGTGCATATGCTGGCGCGGCGGACAGGCGGACAAGGCTTCTTCCTTCCTGTACCCTTCATCGCCGATTCCGCCGAAGATCGAAAAGTTCTCATCTCCCAACGCTCTGTGGCACGCGCGCTGGAAATTGCCCGTACCGCTTCCGTCTGCTTCATCAGTGCCGGTGAACTGACAGAGGATTCGCTGCTGCGCCGCCAGAACATGTTGAGCAAATCCGAACTGGAAAGCCTGCGTGCTGCCGGCGCCATCGGCGACACCAACGGCATCTTCTTTGACGAGAACGGGCAGCAGGTCGAACACGAGATGAACCAGCGGACCATTGCTCTGAGCTTCGCCGACTTGAAGAAGGTTCAGGTGGTCCTGCTCATCGCCGGGCAGGAGAAGGCCGTTGCCGCCAAAGCACTGCTCAAGAGCGGGATCGTGAACGGCCTGATTATAGACGGAGACGCAGCCGAGGCCCTGATAGCTATTCTATGACGGCATAGCGTGACCCGCCTTTCGATGGGAAGTCGCGCCGAAAACGGGAGAATGAGTCTCATCAGGTCGTTGCATGAAATATTGCCATTCTTCCCGAGCATGCTACCAAATGAATGACTAGATCAAACTGCCCTTCCCGGTCTTCAGACCAATCAGGCGGGCGATTGCGATGATATGTCACTCTTTCGCACTGAGTAACTGCGACAGCGATCAAACTCATCACCCTGTAAAAGGTCTAAGCAGGACTCCCAGTTCATCTCCGAAGATTACTCTTTCCGACTAAATGCACTTGCTATTGTTGACATCAGATCATTGAAGCGGTCGCCTTGAATTGCGACATGATTGCGAAGCAGTTCACGAGCGGCAGAGGCGTCGCCTGCAACGATAGCATCAAGGATTTCAGTGTGTTCCTGAATTGAAGTACGCATACGATTATGGATGCGCAATTGTAAGCGCCGTTAAGGTCGCAGGCATATGTGCAGCATGAGGCATTGTTCGGCAAGGAAGCCCCAATGACTGGCGGCGTAGATAACCTTATGGAACTGCTCATTATCGTAATAATAGCGGTCTTTATCCTCGCTGTTCGCGGAATTTGCGCATGGTTCATGAGCCGCCAACAGGGCCAGTTTGTCGTCCGTGGTAAAGCGCTGCGCCGCACGTGCTCGGGCAGCCCCTCCAGTTCCGACGTGACTGCGAACTTTTCGAGAATTTGATGGCGTTGAGGATTCGGCGAGCAGGGTTTGGAAAACAACCCCCTTTGTGCGAAGCGCGCGCCAAGCCCTCTGAGGTGCGCTGCGGCAATCAGGAGCAACGCTCTGCAGAGTCCCCAGGAATAAGAATGGATACGATGGCGCCCCCGCCAGGCCGGTTTTGGAGTTCGAGCTTTCCACCATGGGCTGCCGCTATCGCCTGCACAACCGAAAGGCCCAGTCCGGTTCCTCCGGTGGCCCGCGAACGAGACGCGTCCCCTCGCCAGAAGGGATTGACGTTTATGTCGCCCATATTTTCAGGAAAGCCGGGACCTCGATCCAGGACGCGTATGGCGATGAAGCCATCAGTGGTCAGTTCAGTCTGGCATCGCAACACTCCGCCACCGGCAGCATAACGGCAGGCATTTTCCAGAAGCGCGAGTATGGCCTGCCGAATACGCTGGCGATCGGCTATCGCTGTCCTTGGCGACAATTCCTTTTCGACAGTAAGCTTGCTTGCTTCGAGCATCGGCTTGGCTGAATCGATTACGGCGTCCACCAGTTCCGCCACTTCAAAGCGCTCGCGGTCCATGACGAGTTTTTGTCCTATCGCCAGCGACAGCGTTCGCAGATCCTCGACAAGACGGGACAACCCCTCCACCTGCAGCAAAAGGCTCGCCACCGTCTTCGTGTCCATCGGAAATACGCCGTCCACCATGCCCTGCATGGAGCCACGCAATATGGTCAGTGGTGTGCGCAACTCATGTGCTACAGCCATATTGTTGAAGCGCAGACGTTCTTCCATAGTTTCAAGGCTGGTTGCCAATGCATTGAAGCTTTCGATAAGGCTCTTGACCTCCACCGTGCTCGTATGAGATTCCGCCAGCCGGACGGTAAAGTCCCCCGATTTTAGCCCCTCCGCTACCTGCGTCAGCTGCTCCAGAGGCCGAGCGATCCGTCGCGCCAGATATATTCCGATGACACTGCAAATAAGCGCCGAAAACAGACCGCAGACAAGCACGGACAAGTAGAGCTGAAAGTCGACCGGATCAGAAAGACCATCAAGATGGTCGAACAGTTCCCTGATCGCGGCAGGTTCCGGAACGATGCCGGAATTCATATCGCGGTAAGCCTGCGCCGCATTGGCGGGCAGGCTCTTTACTACGCCCTCTTCCAGATAAGCGGCATAAGAGGTCACCCCCAGATAGGCCAGTCCGACACTGAGCACCAGCATGGCAGCAATTATGATGGCAGTCAGCGTGGCAAGAGGGAGCGTGGGTAGCTTCATTTGGGGTCTGCCAAGCGATAACCGATGCCACGGACGGCGGGGAAGAAATCCTTCTGCCCAAGTGCTTCGAGCTTCTTTCGCAGATTGGATATGTGCGTATCCACCGTGCGGACCAGCGCGTCGCTTTCCGGCAGGCAGGCATCGAGAATATCGGCACGGTCGAAGGCGTGCGTGGGACGTCGCACCATGTAAGCAAGAATTCTGAATTCGCTGAGTGTTAATTGGAGGGCAATCCGTTCTCCGTTACAATTGACGAAAGCCGAGTAGGCATTGAAATCCACTTCAATCGCCCCGAAGCGGCGGAGCGTCTCCTGCTGATCGCCTTTTGTACGGCGGAGCACCGCCTTGACGCGAGCTACAACCTCCTGCGGATTGAAGGGTTTGACGACATAATCGTCCGCACCGAGGCGAAGTCCGCTGAGCCGGTCTATGTCTTCGGCCAGCGCGGTCACCATGATGACCGGCGTGTTTTTGGTTTGTCGCAGACGTGCAAGCACGGCAAAACCATCAAGCTTGGGAATGCGAACATCGAGCAGAACGATATCCGGCGACAGCAGCGCGTGATGTTGCAGCGCCGTTTCGCCATCGGCGGCCCGCACCGTGCGATAGCCCTCCCGCACGAGATAGGCATCCAGGATTTGCGCAATTTCCGGCTCATCCTCCACAATAAGAACGAGACTGTTGTCCACTGGCGGCTCCAGATATAGGTCGTTGATAATAATCCCGGTAAAATCTGCGCGGACTATGACCGGCAAATCCTCAACGTGCAATTTCCAAACAATATGCGCGCCATCCGAAGATCGGTTTTAGACACTTTGCCGGTTCGATCTTCGCAGAGTCTTGATAATCGGCCTTCAAATCGCGGTCGTTCAACTCTTTCGAGGTGTCGACATGCAGGAAACTATCCTTGGCTCAAGCGATTCTCATTCGGCAGCCAGCGTTCCCGAACATTACAAGTCTGCGTCCCGCCAGACGCAGTTTGTGGTTCGCTCTATTCTTGCTGCAAGCTTCATCCTCGTGGTGTTTCCGTCGGTCGACCTCACCATCTCGCGCGTTTTTGCGGACGGCCATGGGTTTCCATTGTCTGAGAATCCGTTTTTGAAAGCTGTGCGCGATATAAACCGGCAGGGCTTGATCTACCTTTTGCCTTTGATGCTACTCTCAACGGGCTTGTATGCCTTCTTGCCGCGCAAATTCTCCTTCTGCCCGCCGCATAAAGCCCTGTTCGTACTGCTGAGTTTTTTAGTCGGTCCGCTCGTCACAGTACAGTTTCTGAAGAACACCATTGGAAGAGCTCGTCCGCGCGAAATCGTCGAATTCGGTGGAACCGCCGATTTTACGCCCGTATGGCAATATGCGGCCGCTTGCAGGCACAGTTGCTCCTTTCCCTCGGGCGAGGCCGCGGTAGCCGCCGCAACCCTGTCGCTTATCGTCTTCGTTCCCTTGCAATGGCGATCCGTCGGAACTGTGGTCGCAGTTCCGATCCTGTTCTTCGTTTCCTTCAACAGGGTTATCTTCGGCGCTCATTTCCTGTCCGATGTCATAGTCGCCTGGGGGCTGGTCCTGTGCCTGATGATGTGGCTCTGGCGACGAATTTCCAGCCAGGCGAGGGCGATCGACAACGGCGTAAAGCAATTCGGCATGCGGTTTTACGCTCGCCGAGCACACGACAATTCTCCATCGAACCTTGACAAAGCTGACGAAAATTCCGGCACGCATCCTACCCGCCGTAACGGACAATGATCATGCTGGCTGAACAACTTTCCCATTCGACGTCCGCCACAAGAAGGCCTGAACCAGGCCAACCCCATCATAGTGCCGAGCCAAGCAACCAGAATGTGCCCCTGAAGCATCTGGCTGCTTCCCATTCGATGTTGCGGCAGACGGTCAGCATTGTTTCGCGACTGAAGTTCCGCAAAACTCTGGCTTTCATGCTTAGAAGCAGTCTGTCGCCTAGACTCACTCTTCGCTGGCTTAGATTTCTCGGTGAATACACCGAGCAGCACACCTTCGCTCCGCCTCACGACGATCTTATCCGCAAATCCCTCTCGTCATTCCTCGTGCATCGGATGGCGTGGAAAACCCGGTTCAACATTCTCACCCAGCATTTCGAACTGGCACGGCAGTTATTGTGCCCACACGTATTGCAAGCGCTCTGGCGAGGCGAAAAGATCGAGCTTGGGACGATTTGTGGCCGGGAACGCGCGTATCACCTCCAATTGCTGCTTTCCGATCATTGCGGCAGTCGGCACGAAGGCGCGTTTACGGTGCGCCTGGTGGACGCGACAGATGACGCACTTCTCTGCATGGCGAGCTTCGTGTTCGTGCGTCGTCCGGGCCAATCATACAGTCTGATCGTCGGCGGATTGCAAGGGTCGGCCCGTGCAGACGCCAAACGCGCGGTAATTTCCGCAACCCGTGATCTCGGCGGTTTGCGACCGAAAGATTCGATCATGCTCGTGCTGAAAGGTTTGATAGCGCACGGCGCCACTTCCTATCTGATTGCAGTCAGCAACTCCAACCATGTCATCAATCACCGCACCTCGAAACGGCGAAAAAGAAAGCTGCCGGATCTGAATGCGTATTGGCTTGATCGTGGCGGAGTTCCCTTTCCCCCGTTTGGGTTTCGGATTCCCGCCGATCCCGCAATTAACGAAGGATGCGGCAGCCGACGCAGCAACACAAAAATCGCTTTCTGGAAAATTGGAGCGAACCTGATTACGCGCAAGGGCAATAATTAACAGGCCTGCCGCAGATCGCCTACCGGTTTGAAGATGAAACAGTTTGAGGAAAGACCAGCCTCATGCGTGCGCCGCCCGAGCTGGCTTCACCCACTTCAATGGTTCCCTCATGAAGCGCCATGATCTGTTGGACAAGATTAAGCCCAAGGCCCGCCCCGGGGCCTTGGTCATCAAGGCGACTAAAGGGCTCAAAGATGCTCCTTCTCATATCCGAAGGAATACCTTTGCCCTCGTCAGCAACTTCAATCACGGCTGGCCTCAGAACGCTTATTGCAATCGTCCCTTGCTTATCTCCATGATCAATCGCGTTCTGAAACAGATTGGTAATGGCACGCTCTATCGCCTGACGATCACCACGGACGTTAATGACTTCGGCATCGTTATCGAAAACCACGTCGTGTCCAGCAGCGAATGCGAGCGGCGCCATATCCGAAATCACCTGCCGGGCAGCGGAGACAATATCTACCGCATGAAACTTGTTTGACTGCCCTTCCAGTCGCACTGCCGCGGCCGCGCAATCTTCGCAGCACGGACAATCCATCCCCGTCGGGCAGACGGCGGTCCAGAATGACGGCATCGTAGCAATCTTCCGCGAGCATATGTTCGGCTTCAGCACAGGTAGCGACAGTGTCCGCCACCATGTTTTGCGACGTTAGAACCTGTTCCAACATCGACGCCAGTTCGCGTTCATCCTCAACCACCAGAATTCGCATCTGCCGTGCCTTTTCCTGCTCGCATTTGCTCGGTGTACCCATCGTGTCTGGCATCAGGCTGGCATCGGCCAACGGTTCCCGAAGCCCCGGCCTATTTTACGATTACACGCGACCCGGACGACAGGTCTTTGACAGGTGAAGCTTCGAAATTGCAGCGGTTCTGCCGGACGAATCGGAGAACAGTTTTCACGAGGAGCCGCCGAATGCCAATTGCAGATTTCGTTCCCTTCTTTGCTGCATGGTTGCGCAATCCGCTGCTAACTGCCGCAATAGCACCGTCCGGGCCGTCTCTTGCCCGGTTGATCACGCGCGAAATCAGCCCGGGCACCGGCCCCGTCATCGAATTGGGCCCTGGAACGGGCGTATTCACTTATGCTCTGCTCAAACGAGGCGTCGATCCCCGCGATCTGATACTGATCGAATTCAATCCGGATTTTGTGAGTATGTTACGCAAACGCTTTCCGCGTTCAACTGTCATTCAGGCCGACGCGACACAACTCGCCGCGCTCGACCTTTTACCGCCGGGGTCCTGCAAGAACATCGTCAGCGGTCTCGGCCTATTGGCGATGGATAAAGTGCAGGTGGAAGCGGTCTTGCGGGGGAGCTTCCACTATCTCGCGCAGCTCGGTTCATTCTATCAGTTCACCTACGCCATGCGTTGTCCCGTCCATACAGAACTGCTCTCTGCACTCGGACTCAAAACGGAAGAGATTGGCCGCTCGTTCCGCAATATCCCACCGGCGTCGGTGCACAAGTTCCAAAGACAAAGAACTGACGTCTGATCGCGGCTCGAAGAAAATTAACCGCGCGTGAAGCAAAAGAGCGGCTCGCGCCGCTCCTTTTTCCTTATTTCTGTTTCAAGACCGGCAGTGACTCCACTGCTGTCGGAATCTTGATCGTCAGAAGTTCCTTGACATCAAGGTCGAGGTCCTTGAGGGAAACTCCCCGCAGGATTTGTTCCTCATAGGTCTTGACGTAGTACACGTCATTCTTCATGTCGGCGACCGTCGACAACTGCGTATAATCAACAGGCTTGTCTTCCTCACCCGCTTCGCCCTGAACAAGGCCGATCGGGATATCGAAACTGTTCAAAATGTGTTCCGCCAGGCGCACGCTCTCGATGCCGCTTCCTACGCTGCGAGCCGATAGAAGATTGGCGCTGGCACGAACAAAGCGCGACGGTGGCGTCATATCGCCCGGTACGCCGAGCATGCCAGATCCCTCGCCCAGCTGCTTGATGGTTTCATTGTTGATTTTCAGCGCCTTGACATTCTTTGGCGACAGATTCACGTAGTTGCGCAGATTTGTCATATGCCAGTCGAATGTAGGCGCGTTGGTCAAGACACTTAGCGGATTGTCATAGACCTTCAGCTTGCCATCGACCGGTTCAATCACTATCGACGCGCCGGTTGTGTCGTGCAGCGTGTAATGGACCGGTGGGACGAAGCCCATATCAGACTGCTTGACGCCCACGACGGCTACCGTTTCGAGCGCAGCTTTCACTTCTGCCACTGTCGAGAAATTGCCCAGCGCCCAGCTCAGGAAATCCCATGGGCGAGGCTGTTTTCCGGCTTTACAGAGGACGGATCAGGATACTGCGCAAAATCCGGGAAATAGAGGATGCCACCCGCAAGACCTTTTTCGTTCATGCCATCGATCAGTGCCGGGAGGCCAAAGGCGTTCATGCCTACAGCCGCATACTTGGCATTCCACGTCTTCCCTGCGGTATCGGCCGAAAGCTGCGAAGTCATTTTGAAGTTGCGCGGGATCATGATCATTTTGGAATCGATATTAAAACCCAACTCCATCGTGCGCCCGTAAACGAAACTGCCGTCTTTTGTCGGAAGAATGAAACTGGTGCATGCATAAGCAGCCTGAGGCAGGATAAGACCTGCAGTCACAAGCGCTACAGCAACGCCGCGCGCCAACATTCGACGGGAAGATTTCCAGATTGAATAACTGCCAGACATGCTTTCTCCTCGCACCAGCGGCGCCTTAAAAAATAAGTGCCGTGCAGGGAGAAAAATGCAACCAAAAGTAATGATTGCCTCCCCTTAACGAAACTGAATCAACCAGCGTGGTTATACGCATCAAGTATTACCGGAACAAGTTAGAACGCATGTTTTGGTTAATCGTAAAATTACTAACTGATTATTGTTTATGACTTATGATTGAAATATTAGGTAAATGTAATTTATTGGCTTAGTACTAGCAGGGGAACCTGCTCAGAAAGCCTATGCAGGGTGCCTGGCGACTGGAAAACCCAATTGGCGGTTCCTAGCTTTGGGAGCCGTAATTCCATCGGGTTCTTCAGCGCACCTTGAGGGTCACTCACCTATGTTCTGATATTCCACATCTGGATGATGACTGTCGTGGAGTGGCGTAACAGGCGAGAAGGTTCCCTAACACCGCCCGATCACAACGAACTATCAAGCTTAGGGTGAAACGGGCGGGACCCCGACTGGCACCTGTTTACCTCATCATCGCCGCCACGTTGCCGCCATCAACGGTTATGACAGCGCCAGTGGATGCGCGTGCCTGCACCAGATGCAGAACCGCCTCGGCAACGTCCTCGCCAGAGACTTCACGCTTCAGCAAATTGCCGCGCATATAGACTTCCGGGGTCACACCACGTGCCCGCGCACGCTCATCGACCATTTCGTCGGTCATCAGGCCCGTGCGTATTCGATCTGGATTGACCGCGTTTACCGTAATGCCATCAGCGGCATGCTCCAGGGAATATTGACGCATCAGTGCCATCAATGCCGCCTTCGATGTGCCATAAGGGCCGAAATCAGGCCCCGGGTTTACGGCCTGCTTGCTGACATTGAACACGATGGCACCGCCGGTGCCTTGCTTCTGCATGACCTTGATCGCAGCCCGCGCAATATAATGATGGCTCCAGAAATTGAGATCGAACGCAGCCTTGAACAGATCGTCATCGACAGAGGTCAAAGCGCCCTGAAAAGCTGCACCCGCATTGGAGACGAGTATATCAACCCCGCCAAATTTTGCGGCGATCTGTGCAAGTGCATTGTCCGCCGCAACGGGATCAGTCAGGTCACATGCAAGGGCAAAGCCACCCAGCCGCTTCGCTTCCGCGGCTACACGCTCCCCATCGATGTCAATCAGCGCAAGTTCCGCACCCTGATTTTTCAGTTGCTCCGCGATAGCCAGACCGAGACCGCCTGCTCCGCCTGTCACGACCGCCACCTGCCGAGTGAGCGGCTTTTCGGTCTGCTTGGTAAGCTTTGCCTGTTCCAGTGACCAGTATTCGATGTCAAAAAGGTCTTCTTCGGAAAGTGCTTCAAAACGGTCGATACCTTCGGCACCGCGAATGACCTCAATCGTCGCTTCGGCGACGTCCGCGCAGACGCCAGCGGATTTCTGCGTGTTTCCAGCCGCAAAAAGTCCCACACCCTCGACATAGAAAACGCGCGGCATCGGATCGAGCATCTTCTTGCCGCCGCCGACACGCGCATTGTTACGCTCGAAATAGGCCGTGTAGTCGGCCGCATAGGCGGCCACCGCCTCTTTTACGCCGACTGTCCACGCTTCAAAGTTATCGGCTTCCGGCCTTGGCAGCGCCACGCCATAGCGCTTGATATGAATGACATGTTCTGGTGTCGCATTCCCGCACCGCACCAGATCCGCGATGTTCGGCGCACCGCAAAAATCAAGAATATCGTCATTAGAGCGGTGCTCGAGAATGAAGCGGCGCGGCCGTCCCTCTCCCCTGCCAGGGAGTGCAATCGCTCCACGCAATAGAGGTGCGATTTCCTCCGCCGAGGCCAGGGTTTTAGCCGATCGTGCTGCGCTCGCCGTTCCGAATGGGCGTGACCTGCCTTCCGCGATGCGCTTTTCAGCACGGTCAATCGCGGCAATCATATTTTCATAGGCTTCACGCGGGTCCTCCGACCAGGTGAAAATACCGTGCTTCAGCAAGATCATGCCGGGTGCATCGGGCCTTGCGGAAAATGCCTTCAGACACGCCTTCGAAAGATCGAAGCCCGGCATGACATAAGGCACGATAATCATCTCCGGGAATAGTTCCCGAATGATCTCTTCGCCCCGCGGCTGATTGGTAAGCGCCACGATCGCGTTGGCGTGCGTGTGGTCGACATGCTTGAATGGCAGGATCGCATGAAGGATGGCTTCCACGGATGGATTGGGCGCTGCGGGATCGAGCAGCAAGCGGCGTTGCAGCATGACCATATCGTCATCCGACAAGGTTTCGTAGTTCACCATCGCTTTCAACGGTTCCAGATGCAGAGCGGGGAGACCTGCCGGCTCAATCCTGCCCATGTCCCACCCACTGCCCTTGACGCACAGTACGGAAACTTCACTGCCGTCATGATCAATCAGCGTGGTCTTGACCGAGGTGTTGCCGCCGCCGTGCAAAACCAGCTTGGGCTCGGAACCGAGAAGACGCGTGGTATAAGTACGGATCGCGACATCGCGGTTCACGCCTGCCCGTTCATACACACCGACAATCCTGTCGAAATCCGCTTGTGACCAATTCGATTTCATCCGCCGTTCCCTTAGCTGCAAGCCTGCGCATTGAAGTGCAGACACAAAGGCGCCATCGTGGAAAACCTCGCATTTTCCACGGCGCAACAAAGACTTGTGGAGATTCCTCTTCCTCTCATATACAATTGACACCAATAACTGACATTAGTCAACTCGATTGATTGTCGTGTTGATCGAAAGGGTTTTCTGTGCAACTCAGGAACAACAGAGACAACAGGAAACGAGTATGACATCGGGCGCTCAAACATCGTCTACGCATGCTATCCCGGCCGAGTTCGATGACGCCGTTGTCTGGGCAGCCTGGCTTTATTACGAGAACCAGCTGACCCAGAACGAAATCGCGCAAATGATCGGTGTTTCGCGCGCAACCATCGTCAACTATCTGCAGGAGGCGAGGCAGAGAGGTGTCGTGCGCATCCTGATGAACCCTGAAATCGCGACACGCACGCATATCGCTCGCAAATTGGCGACGCGGTTCGGGCTGGCGGAGGCACTCGTCATTCCATCCGAAAAATCAATCACCGCCGAAGCTCGCCTGAAAGCGCTGGGCGCGGGCGGAGCGCGATTGATGGAGCGTATGGTGAAGCCCGGCGAGACTATCTGCGTCTCATGGGGACGCACGGTACTCGCCATTGCCGATGCAATTTCGCTGCCGCAGCCGATGGAAGGGCTCACGATAGTACAGGTCACAGGCTCATCCATCGGCAAACGGGAGTTTTCCGCAGAGCTTTGCACCTCCATCATGGCGCGCAACATGGGCGCCACCAGCATCAACATGCTGGCCCCTGCCGTGCTCAGCACGGCTGAACTACGAGATGCGCTGATGGGCGAACCTGTACTCCAGCGCCAGTTCGAACTGATCGGCCAGGCCGACATGATTGTTTTCGGCGTCGGCGGTCTTGCTGCCGAAAGCACGATGCGCATTGCGGATGTGACCAGCAATGACGAAATCGACGCTTATGCACGTGAAGGGGCGGCGGCGGTTCTGATCTGCCGCTTCCTTGATCGAGACGGAAAGCAGATTGTCCGCGAGCTCGACCAGCGCGTCATCGGCATCGAGCTTGATGAACTGCGTGGCGTCCCGAACAGGTTGTGCGTTGCAGGTGGCGCGCAAAAGGTCGAAGCAATTCGCGCTGTTCTGGCGGGCGGGTATGCCACGCATCTGGTGACCGATATGGAGGCTGCCGAACGGCTCCTTGCTGATTAGAAGGCGGGGCGGTCTTCTAAACCCACCCGCCTCTGTTAAACTATTGCCGGACAGGCACGGTGTTCATGAACGCCAGCGTCTCGTCGAAGGAGCGAATACCCGCATCCGAGCCGAGGCCTGTTGCAACGAGCGCGGCCGACGCCTGAGCGAAGTTCAAGGCCGCTTTCAAATCCATCTTGTGATGCAAGGCCGCAATGAAACCGGCATCGAAAGCATCGCCGCATCCGGTGGTATCCACGACTTCGATCTGGAAAGCAGGCTGGCGCACGATTTGGCCTGATGCGTCCATGAAACAGACGCCGTCACCGCCGAGCGTGAATACACAATGCTTCACGCCACGCTCAAGAAAGAAGACGCCTGCGCCCTCAACATCCTCAGCACCCGAAATCTGCTTCGCTTCCTCGATGGAAGGCATGAAATAGTCGATATGCGGGAAAAGCGGAGCAATCAGGTCGAGAGTGCCATCATTTGCACCGAGAAGATCGAAGGTCGTCGTTCTTCCGCGTGCCTTCGCTTCAGCAAGAAGCTTTCGGCTGGGTTCGCCATCAAGCTTGGCCAGAAGACCAGTTCCGCCAAGATGGATGATCGGCGGCGCCAGCACTGCATCCAGCGCACTGTCCGCAATCTCGAAATGGTCCGATGCCCCGCGTGCATGCAGAGCCGGACGATCGCCGTTGTGGCGAATATTCAGGATGCTCGCTGAGGTCGGCACGCCTTTGAGACGTTGCATCTGCGCGGTATCGACACCGAACCTTTGTAGCGTCGCAATGACGAAATCGGCTTTCTCGTCGTCTCCAACGGCACCGACGGCCAGACAGTTGAGACCAAGCTTGGCCAGATCGACAACCGTACCGCCAGCGGTACCCGCGACGGTCAACCGAATTTCATCAATGAATTCGACATTCCCGCCCGGTGGAATTGCATCGACCGGTCGACCGAGCACATCAAGAATATAAAGCCCTACGACCGACACATCGTGTGACATGAAACCCTCCCAGAAAATACGTGAGGCCGCACCTGTGCTGTGACAGAAAAGCGCGGCCGATTTGATTTCAACTGCGATTGCGCAAGGCGAAGATCGTACCGGCAAGCAGGATGAAAATGCCCACAATGGCAAGCTGCAGCGTGCTCGGAATTCCCACGAAGATCAGAACGTTGCTGACGATCGTGATCAAAAGCACCCCCAACAGTGTTCCAATCACCGAACCGGAACCACCCGTAATTCGCGCACCGCCGAGCACGACAGCAGCGATGATTTCAAGTTCCATACCGGCAAGATCGAATGGATTGGCGAGACGATTGCTTGAGACGTGAACCACGCCCGCAATACCAGCCAGAAGCCCCGCATAGGCGAAGACGAAAATACGCACGCGGAAGAGATTGATGCCAAGTCGTTCGGCTATGCCCGGATTGCCGCCGACAGCGAAGATTGCCCGTCCCATCAACGTCCGCTCAAGGATGAACCATGTTACCAGCGCGGCGGCAACGAGAACCAGAACCGTGGCTGGTAGTACTGAAACGACGCCGTTCGATGCGTGATGGGTAAAGAGCGAGGCCTTGCCGAAAGCATCCATTGCCGCCGGAATATTCATGAACAGCGCAGTGCCGACAAAGGTCAGCAGAAAGCTGCGGATGACATATTGCGTTCCGATGGTGACGATCAGCGAGGGCGCTTGCAGTTTCTGGACGAGGAGGCCGTTCAGAGCCCCAAACGCCGCGCCGCCCAGAGCCGCAAGGATCAGGGTGATCGTCATCGGCATTTCAGGGAACCAGTTCGTGACCAGCATGGTCAGAGCATACATCACAAAGGCTGCAATAGCCGTGAATGAAACGTCGATCCCACCGGAAGCGAGCACGACCAGCACGCCCATCGCAAACAATCCTCTCACGACGGAAGCGCGTAGAATATCCACGATATTGCTCATCTGAAGGAAATCAGGATTGGCACCGATAACCACCAGACAGGTGACGATAATCAGAAGCAGTGTGAAGATTTCTGGCCGGCGCCCCAGCAGATCCCAGAGACGCGAGCCAATGCCGCCCCGACCCTTATCCGAAACCGAAGCAGATGCGATCTCAGTCATTGTGCCACCTCCTTCGACGTGCTGGCCATGGATTGGTAGATGGCATCTTCGCTCAGGTCCTCGGCAGCGTGCGTAGCGACGATACGGCCCTGACGCATGACGAGAATGCGGTCACAGTTCTGCAAAAGCTCCGGTAAATCATCACTGATGATAATGACGCCCATACCATCATCAGCCAGACGCTGGATGATACGGAAAATCGTGTCCTTCGAGCCTACATCCACCCCCACCGTCGGACCATGCAGGATCAGAAGCTGAGGGTTGATCGTCAGCCATCGGCCGATCAGAACGCGCTGCTGATTGCCTCCGGACAGGGACTGCACCGGTATGGTTACGTCCGGCGCGACGATCTGCAGGTCGGCAACGCTTTGCTCGGCGACGCTACGCGCACGCCGGACGCTAATCACGCCAAGCGCATTGCGCAACCGGTCGAGGATCGGAAGGGTAATGTTGTCCTGAATCGGTTTCTCGAGGAAAAGACCTTCAGTCAGCCGGTCTTCCGGCACGTAACCGATCCCATATTCAATGGCTTGCGCCGTCGACTGCGGTGCGATCTCCTGCCCGTTCAAGCGCATCTTTCCGGTTGTTGCTGTTTTGACACCAGCAAGAGCGAGCGCAAGCTCGTTGCGGCCCGAATCCAGCAGGCCAGTGATACCGAGGATTTCACCTTTTCTAAGCTTGAGTGAAACATCCCGAAATGCCTTGCCATCGCCAAGCTTTTCGACTTCGAGCATGACTTCGCCAAGTTTCGGATCCGTGCGATAGCGTGTTTCGCTGATTTCACGACCGGTCATCCAATGACTGAACTCCGCCTTGCTGTGCAAGGCGACATCAAGCTCGGCAACCTTCAGCCCGTCGCGCATGATGATTGCACGCCCACCAAGAGACTTGCACTCATCGAGTTTGTGCGTGACGAACAGCACGGCCACACCCTTGCTGCGAAGGCGTTCCACCACATGCAGCAGGTTTTCAACTTCCTGGCGGGTCAACGATGTCGTGGGCTCGTCCATGATGACAAGGCGTGCCTCGGAAGCGACCGCGCGCGCAATGGCGATCAACTGGCGCGTTGCCAGCGGCAGCGTGTCGGTTCGGAGCGAAAGAAACGCATTGTCTGTAGGCAAATGCACTTCCGCAAGCGCCCGCCGCGCAGTTTCGTTCAGAAGCGAAATATTCAACCGGCGGGCAAGACGCCCGGAAGCTTCAACGAGTTGTTCGGTAAATGCTACATTCTCTGCCACTGAGAGATTGGGTAGCAGCGACAGATCCTGATAAACAGTTTCTATTCCTGCACGAAGCGCTCCAATAGCGCCAAGATCGCCAGCCGTTGCACCGGTCGCCTCGCCGTCGATCAGTATCTGCCCCTCATCGGCGGGCTGTGCGCCTGAGAGGATTTTGATCAGCGTGCTCTTGCCGCAACCGTTCTCTCCCATCAAATGGTAGATTTGTCCGGCCTCAATTGTCAGGCTGACGTCTTTGAGTGCTTTTACGCCGCCAAAGGATTTCTTGACGTTTCTGACCTCTAGAAACGGCGGCGCAGAATGTGTCGTTGTATCGGTGGCGAGCATGGCGAATTCCTGAAATTCCGGATGGTCCCTCCAGGGCCGCTGTGGTGCGGGCGGCCCTGGAGGTCAGCGTGGCGCGTTGCTTCGTAGTCAGAACGGGAAGTTCTTGTAGTTGGACTTGTCCGCATCAACCCAGGCCTGGCCCTGGATGATGATGCCCTTGCCCGGCCCCTTGATGACGGTCATCTTCTCGTAACCCGGAACACCCAGATCCATGCCATCCTTGATTTCCTCGCCCTTGAGAACGAGATCGGAGACCTTGTTCATGACGTAGCCGGCATCCTTCGGGTCCCAGAAAAAAATCTGGTCGACAGCACCGCTTTCGAGATATGGACCGGTATCCTTCGGAAGCCCGAGACCGAACACGCAGGTCTTGTCCTGCAGTCCCGCTTCCTCCACGGCACGACCTATGCCGATCACATCGATAGCGGACGATCCCTGAAAGCCCTTGATATCCGGATATTTACGGAGGATTTCCTTGGCCTTTTCATAGGCCCGGTTGGCATCATTGAAGGATTCGTTCTTCTCTGCCACCAGTTCCATATCGGGATACTGCTTGGCGTTTTCGGCACCGGCATCGACCCATTGATTATGCGTGAGGCTGCCAAGCGATCCCACGAACGAGGTCCACTTGCCCGATTTGCCCATGCATTCGGCAAGTTTTTCATTTATACGCGCGCCGAATGCCTTGTTGTCGAAGGCTTCGATATCGACATCGGTATTCACGAGGCTGTCACCCTCATGGGTGATGACCTTGATGCCGCGCTGTGAAGCGCGGCGTAGCACGCCTTCAAGTGCAGAAGGGTCCATCGGCACAACGGCAATCGCCGAGACATTCTTGGCAACGAGGTCTTCGATGATGCGGGTCTGCTGCGCGGCATCAGCCTTTGCCGGGCCCACCTGGCTGGCGCTCACATTGGCATTGTCCTTGCCATAAGCATCAACCCCTTCGTTCATGCGGGTAAACCAGTTTTCACCAGTAACCTTGACTACCGTCACGATGGTCGGCTTGTCTGCCGCGAGTGCGGCGCCGGCCATGACTGTTCCCGCAAGCATCGTGCCCGCTATCAGTTTGGAAAACATGCTCATAAGACTCCTCCATTAATATAAGCAGATTGTTTTTTGGGTCCTCGGCTGGCGGCTTCATCCCGGAACCGCAGCCTTGTCGCTATTGTCTTCTGGGCCGCAGCCAGTAGCTGAAGTGCATGCGTGCCGATGCCAGAAGCGCCATCAGCAGAACACCCCAGGCAAGATCGCGGAAGAAATTCGAGATATTCATGAAATTGAACAGGCTTGAGAGTATCTGCAGAGCCGTAGCGGCCAGAAGCACACAGAGTATCTTCCCGCAGCCGCCCTCCGGCTTCACACCGCCCAAGACGGCAATCAGGATCGCAATCAGGACGTAAGACCCGCCATAATCCCACTTCACCGAAGAGTTGCGCGCAGCAATGATGATCCCCGCAACTGAAGCAAGAAGGCCGCACAGCGTATAGGTGATGAGAAGCATGCGCCTTTCATTGATACCGCCATAGCGAGCCGCCTTGGCATTGCTGCCAAGTAGCATCAGTTTCACGCCGAAAGGCGTGTATTTGAGCAGGAATGACAGCGCCAGAGCGATAGCGATAAACAGCGCAAAGCACATCGGAACGCCAAGAACGGGCATGTTGCCGAAATTATCGAGCGGCTCGATAAAGCCCATGCTGACGGCGGAGCCGTTGGTCAGGAACACGGCAATGCCGGTAAAAAGAAGCTGGGTTCCGAGCGTTGCGATCAATGGCGTCAGGCGCGCATAGGCAATCACGATCCCATTGATGACACCGCCGATCAACCCGACGACCAGCGCCAGACCGGCAAATACCCACGAGAAAAGCAGCGGTGCATCGGCAGCCGGAATATAATGGCGTGTCAGCAGAAACGCGACGATGCCGGAAAGATTTGCCAGCGCGATGCCCGAAAGATCGATACCGCCATTGCCTGAAATCATCGCCAGCATGACACCGAAGGCCAGCAGTCCCAATTCGGGAACCTGCGACGCCATCGATTGCAGGTTATAGCTGTCCATGAAATTTGAACCGGCCAGAAAGCCGCCCGCCGCCAGAACGGCGACATTGATCAACGCCAGAAACAGCGTCTGTCGATCTAGGCTGTTCGATGACACGTCCATCCTCCCGCTATCGAAGCATTTCTCGTTCTTCAAACCCTGCCGCCTCCTGACAGGTGATAGCTTGAAGACCGCCTCCACATTTTGACATTTGTCAGACAGTTCTGTCTCTTGTCAACACATTTCCCCTCAACACCGAAATCTTCTCAAAAACGGGAGATCCCTCAGCTGGAAGCGCAATCACGGGCCAGATCTACACTCAAAACCTGCCGATCCGTCTGATTACACTTAACCCATTGAATAGGAACGTTATTGTCGCCGCCCAGCTACCGTCAGGGCTGATGTTGCTTTTCCCCTTTTTGTCCTTCTTACATGAAAGGTTGACATTTGTCGATCATTTATCGAATATTGTCAAAACGACGGCGAGGCCGTTGAAACCGGCGGCAGAACAACTGCCGCCACCGGAGGAAATGCATTGGAACTTCTGCTGGATGTGGAGGGGCTGAAAAAGTCCTTTGGCGGCGTTGCCGCCTTGCGGAACGGACGCCTCCAGTTGCGGCCCGGCTCGGTGCATGCACTTTGCGGGGGCAACGGCGCGGGCAAATCCACCTTTCTGAAAATTTTGATGGGCATTCACGCCCGTGACGAAGGTCATATCCGGCGGCGCGGAAAAGAAGTCACATATTCCAGCCCTGCTGAAGCGTTGCAGGCGGGCATCGCCATAATCGAGCAGGAGCTGAGCCCCATCCCGCACATGACCGTGGCGGAAAACATCTATCTGGGCAGAGAACCGCTTCGTCGTTTCGGCGGCATCGACTTCAAAACGATGAACCGGAATGCCCAAAAACTTCTCGACCAACTCGAATTCAAAATTCGCGCCAATCAGTTCATGATGAATCTGTCCGTCGCCCAGATTCAACTGGTTGAGATCGCAAAAGCGCTCAGTCACGACGCCGAAGTCATTTTCATGGACGAACCGACGTCTGCCATTGGCGAAAAGGAAGCCCAGCAGCTTTTTGCCGCGATCGAACGGCTGAAAGCGAGCGGCAAAGGGGTCGTTTACGTCTCGCATCGCCTGTCGGAAATTTTTCAGATTGCCGACACCTATACCGTGTTTCGCGACGGCAGCTATATCGACAGCGGCGATCTCGGAGCTATCACGCGCGCAGAATTGATCCGTTTGATCATCGGACGGGAATTGGGTGACGAATACATCAAGACGAATGTCCCGACAGAAGTTCCAGGCCTCGAGGTCTTGGGCCTCAGCGCACCAGGCAAGATAACCGATATCTCCTTCACCGCGCACAAGGGTGAGATCTTCGGCATCTACGGATTGATGGGGTCGGGTCGTTCGGAAATATTCAACTGTCTTTTCGGACTGGATAAAGCCTCCCAAGGCGCAATCCGTCTGGAAGGTGAGACGATAAGCATCCGGCGTCCCTCGGATGCCATGGCGCTCGGGCTCGCCTTCGTGACGGAGGACCGAAAACTCACCGGACTCAATCTTGGCGACAGCGTTCGCAACAATATCTGCCTTGCCAGCCTGCCCGAGATGAGCCCGCATTTTGCAATGAACCGACGCGAGGAATCGTCAGCCAGCAGGGCAATGATCGAGCGTTTCAGGATCAAGGTCGCGCATGACACGATGGCGGTTTCCGGCCTTTCGGGTGGCAACCAGCAGAAGGTCGTACTTGGAAAATGGTTCCTGCGAAGCCCGCGCGTTCTGCTGCTTGATGAACCAACGCGCGGTGTCGATGTCGGCGCAAAACAGGAAATTTACCGCGTCATCTGCGAATTTGCCGCCGAAGGCGGAACTGTAGTCATGATCTCATCGGAGATCGATGAGGTTCTCGGCATGTCCGATCGCATCATGGTCATGCGCGGGGGACAATCGGTTGGCATTTATCGCAGGGCGGAAACGAACGCGCAGACGCTGGTGCATCTTTCGACATGAAGATTGACACGGAAGCACCGCGTATCGGTTGAGACCAAGGAGATAGAACAGTCGCCTGCATCAGCACTTGCGGCCGGTTCTGGAGAGGTAGAACAGTGTCCACCACAGAGAATAATTCACCAACCAGTTGGTTTGGCTCCGAACGTCGCAGGCTGGTCGTTCAGGAATATGGCATATTCATCGCCTTCCTGCTTCTGGCCACGATCCTCTCGTTCTCCAACGAGTATTTCCTGACAGCAGGCAATATTTCCAACGTTTTGCTGCAAACCTCCATCAACGGCATTCTCGCCATCGGCATGACCTTCGTCATTCTGACGCGTGGCATCGACCTCTCCGTTGGCTCTGTGGTCGCATTGGCCGGTATCGTCAGCGCCAGCCTTGCAACCACGTCGGCGACGGCAGGCATTGCGGGGGCTCCATATTCACCGTTCATAGCCATTCCCGTCGGCCTGCTCGTGGGCATCGGCTGTGGCGCGCTGGTCGGCACGATAGTCTCACGCTTCGCGGTTCCGGCATTCGTGGCCACGCTCGGCATGCTTTCCGCAGCGCGCGGCCTGACCTTGATCTACGGCGGCGGCAAGCCGGTACCCGCCCTTGTCCCGGATTTTCGCTGGATTGGAACCGGCAACATTCTCGGCGTTCCGGTTCCTGTCATTCTGCTCGCGATCGTGTTTCTGGTATCATGGTGGATTCTGAATCGCTCGCGGTTCGGCCGCTATATCTACGCTGTTGGCGGCAATCCCCACGCCGCGAATACTTCTGGCATCAACATATCACGGGTGCGCTTTTCTGTTTACGTCATCTCCGGCGGGCTGGCCGGCCTTGCAGGCATGGTCCTGTCGGCCCGCACCGGATCGGCGCTGCCGCAAGCGGGTATCAGCTATGAACTCGATGCCATCGCAGCGGTCGTCATTGGCGGCACCAGCCTGTCGGGCGGCGTCGGGCGCATCACGGGAACACTCATCGGCGCGCTCATCATCGGTGTCATGAACAACGGTCTCGATCTGATGGGTATCCAGTCCTACTACCAGCAGGTTTTGAAGGGAGCACTCATCGTAGGCGCGGTCATGCTTGATCAGAAACGCAACCAGGGCGCCTAGAGCAGGCCTCCCGAAAGCAGGAAACGGTTTCGGGGTAAGGACATGCGCAAAAGCAAACGGAAGGGCATTTCTTCCGATTCAATTCAAACGGGAAATTGCCTAGCCGCACCGCCCCCATTTTCAAGAACGGCATACTGATCGGTATGCCAAATCAACAAGGAGGAGATTGCAATGAAAAAACTGTTGATCGCGCTCGCTGCGGCGTCCGCACTAATCGTTACGCCATCACTGGCACAAGACAAGAAGCTCAAGATCGGCGCGGCGCCTTACGGATTGAATGCCGAGTTCATGCAGGTCTGGTCGGAAGCCCTGAAAAAGCATCCGGCGGTCAAGAACGGCGAGGTTGACCTGACTATATTCGACGGGCGTTATGATGCGCTGGTCCAGCAGGAACAGTTCAATACGATGATTACGCAGAAGTTCGACGCGATCATCTTCGTGCCTATTGATATCGAGGCAGGTGCTACCGCCGTTCAGGCCGCCAGCGACGCAGGCATCCCGGTTGTAGGTTCGAACACACGCGTCAACTCCGATTTGCTCGCGGCCTATGTCGGCTCCGACGATACGGTGTCGGGCTATATGGAAGCCAAGGACGTGCTCGACAAGATCGGCTGCAAGGGAAATGTCGTCATCCTTGAAGGACCAATCGGCCAATCCGCACAGATTTCCCGTCTGGAAGGCAACAAGAAAGCGCTGGCCGAATGCCCGGACGTGAATGTTCTTGAAGACCAGACTGCGAATTGGTCTCGCGCTGAAGCGCAGACCCTTATGGAGAATTGGCTGACCGCACATCCCGGTCAGATCAAGGGCGTGATCGGCCAGAATGACGAAATGGCGCTCGGAGCGATCGAGGCGATCAAGGCCGCCAACCTCAAGGTGAGTGATTTCGCAATCGCCGGCATCGACGGTATTACCGATGCACTGCATGCGGTCAAGGAAGGCACGATGACTTCCATTCTGCAGGATGCAAATGCGCAGGCACAAGGCGCTCTCGACCTTGCGATCTTCCACGCCAAGAAGGGCGAGTACAAGCCTCAATCCGATATCTGGGCGCAGTATCCGGATATGCCGTTTAACGACGGCAAGAACAAGAACTACAATGTTCCATGGACGCCCGTGACCGCTCAAAACGTCGACAAGCTCCTGGAAAGCCGCAAGTAACGCTGCCTGGGCGGCCCCGCCACTTATCGTGAAAGTCATGATAGGGATGCCGGGCCGCCAGGCTCACAAACCAGACTCCCGAGGCACAAAATGTCCGATCAAGCTCCCCAAATTGACCTGAACTTCCCGCTTTCCGGAAAAATTGCAATCGTGACCGGAGGCGCTTCCGGGATCGGTGCTGCAATATCCAGAGCTTTCATCGCCAAAGGCGCCAAAGTCGCAGTGCTCGATATCAGCGCTGATATTGCGAAAGCCAAAGCCGCGGAACTCGGCGAAAACGCAAAGCCGTTCGTTTGCGATGTTTCGAGCCAGCAGTCGGTCAATGACGCAATCGCAGCGGTCAATGATGAGTTCGGCACAATCGACATTGCGGTCAATAGCGCAGGTGTCGTCTATCTGGCTCCCGCAGAAGAAATTTCGCTCGATGAATGGGATAAGACCATCTCCAATAATCTGAAAGGAAGTTTCCTCGTTACTCAGGCGGTCGGTCGCGCCATGATCGCTGCGGGCAAGGGCGGCAAGATCATCAATCTCGCCTCTCAGGCAGGCACAGTCGCTATTGAAGAACACGTCGCCTACTGCGCGTCGAAGTTCGGCGTCATCGGCATGTCGAAGACCTTCGCAGCCGAATGGGGCAAGCATGGAATATGCGTCAACACACTTTCACCGACCATCGTGCTCACGGAACTCGGCAAGAAGGCCTGGGCCGGTGAAAAGGGCGAGGCCGCAAAGAAGCGTATCCCCGCAGGGCGTTTTGCCTATCCAGAAGAGATTGCCGCAGCAGCCGTATTCCTCGCATCTGCAGGAGCCGACATGATTACTGGTGCCGATCTCCTGATCGACGGCGGCTATACCATTCTTTGAGCCCAGCGCTCATTCATCTTACAGGAGATATCATGCAGCGCTTCATCAACAATCCGGACGAAGTCGTGGAAGATACCGTGAAGGGTTTTGTCAAAGCTCATTCCGACATCGTCCGGCTCGCGGAAAACCCGCGTGTCATTGCTGCGAAAGATGCCCCCGTCGCCGGCAAGGTCGGTGTCGTTACAGGTGGCGGTTCCGGTCATGAGCCCGCTTTCATCGGTTACACGGGGAAGAACATGCTTGATGCGGTAGCGGTGGGGGAACTGTTTTCCTCGCCAACCGCCAAGAGTTTTCACGATGCCATACGCGAAGCAGACGGCGGCAAGGGCGTTGTCGTCCTTTATGGCAACTACGCGGGCGACAACATGAATGTGAAGATGGCGACCAAGTTGGCCGCCAAGGACGGCATCGAAGTTGCGACAGTCGTCGCGAACGACGATGTCTGTTCAGCCCCTGCCGACGAACGCGAAAAGCGGCGCGGCGTTGCCGGCGAGATTTTCATGTGGAAGGTTGGCGGCGCAAAAGCGGCAACTGGAGCCGCGCTGGAGGAGGTTCGCGCCACAGCGCAGAAGGCCATCGATAACTGCCGTTCGATCGGTGTGGGGCTCGGTCCATGCACGCTGCCTGCCGTCGGTCATCCGAATTTCGAGATCGCGCCGGGAACGATGGAAGTCGGGATCGGGCATCACGGCGAGCCTGGGGTGCGGGTGGAGCCGCTCAAGCCCGCAGCCGAAGTCGCAAAAGATATGTGCCAGATCGTGCTCGATGACTACGAACTTGCTGAAGGCACCGAAGTGGCCGTGCTTATTTCGGGTCTGGGCGCAACGCCGCTGAACGAGCTTTATATCCTCAACGACACGATTGAATCCGAGATCCGGGCACGCGGACTGACAATCCATCGCACTTATATCGGCAATTATTTCACTTCGCTTGAAATGGTCGGCGCAACGCTGACGATCATGGCGCTGGACAACGAACTGAAAGAACTGCTCGACGTGGAAGTGCGCTGCACCACCATTCTGTAAGGAAGAGACCTGTGCAAACACTCAATAACGCAAAAGCCGGAGACATCGTGCTGGCAATGGCCGACCGGATTGTCGAGAACCGCGCCTATCTCAGCGAGATCGACGGCAAGATCGGTGATGGCGATCACGGCGTCAACATGGCCAAGGGGTTCAACATGGCCGCCGAACGACTGAAGGGGAAGAACGAGACACTGGCCGCTTCTCTCGATACGCTTGGCACAGTGCTCATGACCGAGATCGGCGGCTCGATGGGGCCGCTTTACGGCGTGATGTTCACCGAATTTGCGGAAAAAATAGACGGGATCGAGAATATCGATGCGGCTGCGTTCAGCCGCATGCTTCACGCCGGGCTTGAAGGTATCCAGTCAATCGGCTCTGCAAAGGTCGGTGACAAGACATTGCTGGACACGCTCGTGCCTGCCATCGAAGCTTTCGATGAAGCCACCGCTGCCGGAAAGTCATTTGCCGAGGCCCTCGAAGCTCTCGTCTTAGCCGCTGAGAAAGGCCGGGATTCGACGATCGATCTGGTGGCGAAGATCGGTCGCGCCAGCCGTCTTGGCGAAAGGTCGCTGGGTGTTCTGGATGCCGGAGCGACATCCTGCGCCATTATCCTCAAGGAACTTTCCGACGGCGCACGGGTGCGGTTCCAGTAGGGATTACCGACGATCAGCAGGCCCGGTGTAAAGCCAGGAACCGGGCCTGCTGTTTCCGCGCATTCTAAAAAACTCCAAGCAAAACCGTTGTATTGCCAGGCAACCCGACGATAGAGCAGTCCGGTTAAGACAGGTTCAGCAGAACCGCTCAATCTTCTGTTTTTACGCATTATCCAACACAAAACCGCTTCGCACTTTTGTTGGATATGTTTAGAAGGAAACAAGAGGTTCAGTGCAGAGAACATGGCGCCAAACGGAAAAACAACCGCAAGCAAGATTGGACAGGTGGAACCGACCCACGGCATTCCGCTGCGCTATGGTGACGATCCGTACGTTTGGGCGTGCTGGCTCTATTATGAAGATGGGCGCACGCAGGGTGAAATCGCTGAAATCATGGGGATTTCGCGGGCTACCGTGAACAGCTATCTGGCGGATGCCCGTAGCCGTGGCATCGTCAACATCTCGATCGAACCCGCGCGCCTCGGTTCCCTTGCAATCGCGCAGGAACTCAAGCGCCATTTCGGATTGAACGACTGTCTGGTAGTGCCAAATGATGACGGCGCGCAGGCGCTTATCGACCGGCTTGGAACCGCAGCTGCGCAAGCAATCGCCAAGCTTCTAAAATCCGGGGATACGCTCGCTGTCGCCTGGGGGCGGACGGTCCTCGCTATCGCTGAGAACACCCGCATAGCCAATCTGCAGGATGTGACCGTCGTTCAGGCTACCGGTGGAACACGCGCCAGTTTCGCTTACACCCCCGAATTATGCGCGGCAGCCATGGCACGGGCGACAAATGCGCATCTCGTCAACATCACAGCGCCAGCTATCGTATCCAGTGCTCACGTCAAGGCAGCAATAGTCGGAGAACCGATTATTGCGGAGCAGTTCCAGGCATTGGACCACGCGAACAAGGCGTTGTTCGGTATTTCTTCGCTCCGACCGAATTCCACGATTCATACCAGCGGCTTTTTCGAGAACGTCTCCATACAGGAATATCTGGCCAAGAATGCCGTCGGCGTCGTCGCCGGGCGCTTCATCGATTCTCATGGACAGCCTGTATCAGGCCCGCTTGACGACAGGACCATCGGTATTACGCTCGACAGGTTGCGCAACATCGACATGCGCATCGCAGTTGCAGGTGGTTTCGACAAAGTACCTGCAATTCTCGCCGCCTTGCGGGGCGGTTATATCAACATTCTGATTACCGATGCCGCGACAGGACGCGGTATCCTCAACGCGGATGGCGTGACTGAAATCGACAGCAAGCTTTCGCAGAAGCTGCGTGCGGAGCCGGCCCACGTGTCCAGCCATTACCGCACGCATATCAAGAAGTTTCTGAACAGTCCCGACGATGTCGTGGAGGAAATGCTTGATGGCGCCACCAGAGCGCACCGGTCCTATCTCGCTCCTATCAACGGATCGAAACGCGCGCTCGTCGCACGGACCGGGCCCCGACAGGGAAAAGTAGGACTGGTGATTGGCGGCGGGTCCGGGCATGAACCGTGTTTTCTGGGCTATGTCGGAAAAGGGCTTGCCGATGCGGTAGCCATCGGGAATGTCTTTTCCTCGCCTCCCCCTGCCCCAATTCTCGAATGCGCCAAGGCCGCCTCCGGCGGAGAAGGCGTCCTCTTCGTCTATGGCAACTATGTCGGGGATGTCATGAATTTCGAGATGGCGGCCGAAATGGCGCAGGAAGCTGGCATTCCCACACGGACCGTTCTGACAACAGACGATATATCGTCGTCCCCAGTGGAGGATCGCGACGGTCGGCGCGGCGTAGCGGGAAATTTCTTCATCTTCAAGGCAGCCGGTGCAGCGTGTGACCGCGGCATGTCGCTCGAGGCATGCGAAGCGGTGACGCGCAAGGCCAACCGAAGAACCTTTACGATGGGCGTTGCGCTGGAGCCCTGTTCCCTGCCCCAGACACGGCGCCACAATTTCGAAATCGGCGCTGAAGAAATGGAGATCGGCGTGGGTATTCACGGCGAACGTGGCGTTGTTCGCGAGAAAATGATGTCCGCCGATGCCATTGTCGATCACATCATGGACCGGATTTTCAGTGAGATGAATGCATCGCCGGGAGATCGGGTGGCGGTACTGGTAAATTCGTTCGGCTCAACGCCGCTGATGGAACTCTACATTTTGTTCCGACGCGTCGAACAACGGCTGAGCGCCAAGCAAATAACAATCGAAGCCAATTGGGTAGGCCACTACTGCACATCGCTGGACATGAACGGAGCATCTATATCCGTCATGCACCTCGATCAGGAATTGTCCGATCTCTTGTCGCATCCTTGCGATACGGCTTTTCTGCGGGTCAACTGATTAAAGCCGCTTTCGGCGGTTACATGAATTCCAGATTGTCTGGGAGGTACAAATGCAGGAAACTGCAGCGCGTCGTCTAAGCCGAATGTTCCAGCTCATTGCCTTTTCGATGAAGGAGGAAAAAGAACGACTTTCCGATCTCGACGGAGCAATTGGCGATGCGGATCACGGCATCACCATGGTGCTGGGCTTTTCAGCCATCAACAGCGCGCTTGCCAAGTTGGATTTGGAGCACATACTCCCTTCCGAGATTTTCGCCGCAGCTGCAGCCGCTTTTCTCGACACCGTGGGCGCTTCCACCGGTCCCCTCTATGCGACGGCATTTCGCCACGCTTCCAAGGCCCTTAAACCGCGCGAAAGCCTCGACGCCGAGGACCAGGCCGGCATCGTCGAGGCGATCACACGAGGCATTCAGGAACGCGGAAAGGGACAACGTGGCGATAAAACCATGCTGGATGCATGGATACCGGCGATGGAAACGGCTGTTGACGCGCGAACGCACGGCTTGAGCAGCCTGGAAATGTGGAACAGAATTCTCGAAGCAGCTGAAAAGGGTGCGGATTCAACCCGTTCTATGGTGGCCGCACGGGGCCGCGCTGCTCGTTTGGGTGAGCGCTCGCTTGGTCATGTCGATCCCGGTGCTGCTTCTGCGGTCATCATCCTGCGCTCCATGCGGGACAGCTTCTACGAAACCGTTTAAAGCCGATTTCGACTTATTCAGTCACTGGTGGTTTACACCCACGACTCAGCGAGCCCATTGGGAAATGGCATTCTCGCCACGCGGATAATACAAGCCAACTATCTTTCCCGGAGTGCTTCCCGCGCTCTGTTGAAAGGCTTGATGAGGTAATCCATAACAGTCTTGCTGCCGGTATGAATGTCAACGGTAGCGACCATGCCGGGGACGATTGGAAAACGCTCGCCAGTTTTGTTGAAAAGTGCGTCTGTTTCGGTCTTTATGAAGACACGATAGTAGAACTCTTCCGGTTTGACCTCGTCCTGAATTGTATCCGGTGAAATACTGACGACCTTTCCCTTCAAGCTGCCATATATCGCATAGTCATACGCGGTGACCTTGACCGTTGCTGGCTGGTCGGGATGGATATAGGCAATGTCGCGCGGGGAGATGCGAGCCTCGATGAGAAGCTGTTCATCCAGCGGGACGATAATCATCAGCTTGCCGTTGGGAGGAACCACACCGCCTATCGTCGAAACTTCAATGTTCTTCACGATGCCGCGCACTGGAGAGCGCAGGGTCAGCCGCGCAAGCGAGTCCGCCCGGCCCCTTATCACCGAAGAAAGCGATTCCACGTCCGCATTAGCTTTCGCGAGTTCCTCACGTGCCTTGACAATATAGTCCGATTGGATCTCGGTTTCCTTGAGTTGAAGCTCGACAAGCTGCCGCTTCAGCCGGATGACTTCCACATTGCTGGCAGCGCCCATCTTTGTCAGCGACTGGCTGATGGCGAGTTCGTCCTGCGCCAGTTTCTTAGACTCCGCAAGCCAATCGAGCGACTCCTTGAGGCTGCGTTTGCGCGCTTCATATAACTTGGTCTCTGATGCCTGAAGCGAAGGAAATGCATCCAGTTCGTCAGGAAATTCCAGATCGCTCCCATTGACTTCCGCCGTCAGACGAGCGGAACTGGCCAGCGCAGCACGGTATTTGGCGGAACTTTCCTGTACCGTTGCCTCAGTGACCGTTGGATCGAGCTGAGCCAGTATCTTGCCTGGTTCGACGACATCGTCCTGACGAACATAAAGCTTCGCTAGAACCCCGCCCTCCAAGGACTGGATCACCTGCTCCTGGGACGTTGGAACTACCTTGCCGGTGCCAGTCGACACTTCATCGAGCAAAGCCAGATAAGCCCAGATCAGCAGAACCGCGAAGAACAGGAATACAAGCCGGACAAAACGCTTCGAACGTTTCAGCCGTGCACCGTCGACACTCCCGTTCACCCAATCGCCGAAATCTTCGCCAAGGGCTGCCATATCGCCATTCTCCCAACCAGAGCCAGTTCCTATGTTCTGGCCGATGCTGCAGGGGCCGTTCTCGGGGCTTCGACCTTGCTTACGCCGAGCAGGGCCTGCAGCCCACGTTCTTTGGTATCGTTCAGTGCTATCTGTCCGTTTTCGACGACGATAAGCCGTTCAACCAGTTCCAGCACCCGCGTGCGATGTGTCGCGAGGACCACGGTGCGCCCTGCGCTCCACTTTGCGAATTGCTGGATGAAATGGCGCTCGGTCGCCTCATCCATCGTGGATGTCGGTTCATCGAGCAGCACCACCGACGGGTCCCGTATCAGCAGCCGCGCCAGCAATATGGCCTGCTTCTGGCCCCCGGAAAGACCGCTTCCCCCTTCCTGAACAAGATATTCGAGGCCTTGCGGAAGTTTGCGGATAAAGCCATCGGCTCCGACCATGGCAAGAACGCGCCGGATCTCATCGTCCGAAGCGTCAGGCGCACCCATCGTGATATTGTCGCGCAATGTGCCGAAGAACAGGCGCGAATTCTGTGTCAGAAGACCGATGTCGCGCCGGACGTCCGCCGGATCGATCTGCGGCAAGGAGAGATCGTCCAGCAGAACCTCACCGTCACTTGCGTCCATAAGCCCCGACAGGGCGAGCAGGAGCGTGGATTTACCTGCACCGTTTCGTCCGAGAACAGCAACCCGCTCACCGTGTTCGATCTTAAGGTCGCGCACCAGCAGCGCTGGAGGCGAGCTTTCATCACCATAACGGAAGAGCGCGTTCTTCAGGAGATAGGAACCCTTGATATGCGGGCAGTGAATCCGGGTTTCGCTGTCGGGATGGTCGACCGGCATCTGCATAAGACGGTCCAGTCCTTGTTTTGCGATCCTCGCATGCTGCAAACGCCCGGCGATCTGCGTAAATTGCGCCATCGGCGCCAGCATACGCGAACCGAGAATGGATGCGCCGACAAGTGCGCCGGTGGTTATGTCACCACTGATGACCATGGGCGCACCGATAAATACCGTCAACGCGTAAACGCCCGTCTGCACATTCTGGGTCCATACGCTCAATCCGTTTGTAACGGAACGAAGCCTGATCTGCGCCTCGCCGGTAACAGCATTGAAATGGTTCCACTGCTGTTGGAAGCGATCCTCCGCCTGCAGGCTTTTGATGTCTTCTATGCCCTGTACTGTTTCCACCAGCATGGCGTTTCGTAATGATGACTCGCGCATGGCCTCATTGGCGTGCCGGCGGAGACGCCTTTGCAGAAAGACACCGGGCAAGATCAAGGCTGCGATCGCGGCCAGCGGGATAAAGACCAACGGCCCCGCCAGCCACCAGAACAGCACGAGAAACAGAAGGAAAAACGGCAGGTCCGCAATTGCTGCAACGGTCGTTGAGGTCAACAATTCGCGCACTTGTTCAATATCGCGCAACTGCGCGATGAAAGAACCTGTAGAAGTCGGTCGGGCCCGGTTACGCACCCGGAGCGCGTGACCGAACACGACATCTGACATTTGCAGGTCGGTACGCTTTCCGAGCATATCAATGATGCCCATTCGTGCGCGACGCATCATGAAATCGAAGCAAATCGCCAGCACGACGCCGCTGAACAGAACATAGAGCGTATTGAACGACTGCGCAGGGATGACACGGTCATAGACCTGCATCGAAAAAATGATACCCGTCAGCCCAAGCACATTGGCGATAAATGAAGCGACCAGCACATGGCTATAGGACCCAAGATCATGAAAGACGATCCGCCTTAGCCAGTTTTCCTCGAAAGGCTTGATATAGGCATCGACGCGCGCATCAGGAACAGTCCGGGCCGGGCGAGCCAGCAGAACATGACGGGTTTGGACGACAAGAGCATCAAGGGGAAATGCATGTTCCAGCCCCTGTTCGCCGCTCAGCCAGACCCCAGCTTCCCTATCCGTTGAAATCTTGTGAACAACCGCCAATTGCCCATCCGTCAATTCAAGAATGAAAGGCACATGCCAGTTGGAAAGATTGATATTTTGTGGGTCGACCAGCTTGATACCCAGCCCCATGCGGCGGGCCATCGCATGAAGCTTCATCTCGTCAGTTGAATTGGGGTCTATGGAAGCGGCGGCGAGTTTTACACCCTGAACAGAAAGCGGAAGTCGGTAATATTGTGCAACAAGCCGCAAGGCTTCCAGCCAGCGTTCCTGGCAAAACCTCGGCTCCTGTACGTCTTCTTCTGGCTCAAAGCTCAAGACTGATCCCATTTCGGGAGAGATTTCGCCATGTTTCATTGGCTGACCGTGCCTCCTCGCACCATCGCGGGATTGATGCCGAACTCGCGGCGTATCTTACCGGAATTATAAAGGCAGCTGATATTGAGCCGCCGCAGATCATGGACGGTATTGGCGATCTGAAACCGCGATTCATGTAATTCCTGCTCGGCATTGAGCAGGTCCAGAAGCGTTCGGGTCCCCAGTTCCAGATATTGTTCGCGGTAAAGATCGCGCGTCTTGACCATCATGTTCGCACGCGATTCCAGCGATCCCATCAACCGGCCCAACGTACCAATCTGGCTTCTCGCCTCCATGAGATTGCGCTCGATATCGTAGCGGGCGGTACTGATGGCTGCTTCTGCCGACTGGAGTGCATAGGCCGCAGCTCTTTTACGGGCTGTCGTCTGGCCGCCATTGTAGAGGTTCGACGAAACATTCAGGCCTACGGAATATTCCGGCTGGCGATCATTGCTTCGTGTATCGTCCCTCGACGCGTTGAGATCGTATCCGGTCATCGCCTCAAGGGATACGGTTGGGAGAGCTTCAGCCCGGCTGGCGGCCAGTTGCGCCTCAGCCTCCTCCTTCTCCGCCTTGGCCTGCAGCATTGCAGGCACTTCTTCCCAGTCCGGGGTTGCAGCATCGCAGGCCTTGCCCAGCCAGCCGGGCTCACCAGAAACGGGGTTTGGCGAACCGCCGCCGATCAGCGCTCCGAGAGCCACCTGCCAGCGGTTCAATTCGGACTGGTATTGCAACTGGGTAGCCAGCGCGGACTCTACACGCGCATCGGCTTGTACCTTGTCGGACATGGTGCTCGCCCCCTTGTCCGTGCGTTGGTTGACGAGGCCCGCGATGACTTTAACCCCTGCCACCTGTTCCTGGGCCAGCGCCGAAAGCCTTCTGTAGCGCTGCACCTCGACAACGGCATTGGCAGTGTCGCGCGATAGATCATCGATAGCGAGAAGAAGGCGAGCATTGCTGATATCCTTTACGGCCCGTTCAATGTCGACCGAACTGGAAACCTTGCCGAAATCGTAAAGCATCTGCGACGCCGAGACATTGAAATTCGGCCGCCAGCCTTCCCTATTGCTGCTCTGATAACCGGAAGCGACGCCCGCATTGAGCTTGGGATAGTACCCTGCCTGCGCAGCCCGAATGCGTTCGTCGGCCTGATAAATCCGGCCTGTCGCTTCGTCGACGGCTGGATGCCAGCCGACGGCACGCCGAACGGCAGTTTCCATTGTTAGGGACCCCGCTGAAGCCTGTATCGCGGGCGCGGGATTTCGAGCAGGATTGCCCCCGTCAGCAACAGGGTTTGGGGGAACGGAACCCGTTGTTGACGGGGGCCGGGGAGCCTCCGCTTTCCTTGTTGGCCGGGCAGAAAGCTGGTCTCCCGGAGCCGGGTCAATTGTAGTGGTCTGGCACGCCGCCAGAAGGCATGAACTGAGCAATATGGTTGGCAAATGATTTAAGACCGGGGCTTTATGCATCTAATATCCGTTATAACCGGCCGAAGCCTGAAAATTTTCGGATGAAACCCTGCCGCCGACCAGCCGGCGGCAGGGAAGATCGATCAAACCATATGTGCAGAGTGGGGTGGGTCCTCCTGTCTCAGCGGATCGGGTGTCAGATAAGCCAACGGATCGATCACCGTGCTGCCCTCATCTACCGTTATCAGATCGGTATCTGTGCTGCTTACCGCCGCATCGGCAGAGCTGCCTCCGCCCGTTTCGCTATCGCTGGAAGGCAGAACGATCTCACCGCCGCCGTCGTCAAGGAGGAGAGCCTCTGACAGATTATGCTGCGCCGGTTCTGGCGAGCTGTCCGAAGCATCCGATCCGGCGAGACCGCCAAGCGCCACGACATCGCCTGATGTGTCCGCCGAGAAACTCTCTGCCGATACCGGATCAGCCGTCTCCGTTGTAAACGTTACGGCCGCGCCGTCATGAAGCTGGACAACCAGTTCCGCCGTCGTTTCATAACCGCCCGGAAGCACGATCTTGTAGGTGAAGCTGTCCGTCCCTTCGCGGTCGGCATAGGCCAACGTGTCCAGCGGCTCATACTTGTATGTACCATTGCTATAGACGGTCAGGTCACCATGGACACCATGGATGACAGTGCCCGCTGCGCTTGCGTCAACAAAAGTACCGCCGTCTGAAACTACGACCCGCGAGCCTTCAGGGACGACACCATCATTGGCGACCAAGCTGCCGCTGATTGACGGATCACCAGAGATCACATGCTGATCCAGATGGGTGACGTTCACGTCAGTCGTGATAGAGATTGCCGCAAGGGCGCCCGAAAGCGTCGTATGAACCCGATAGGTTCCAGCATCTAGATCCAGACTGCCGATATCGATCGTCTTGACATTCCCGAGCACACCAACAGCCACGTTGAATGCGTTGTCGGTATTAACATCCTGCCAGACACTGCCAACCAATTTCTGGATTGTGACCGTACCACTGGCTAGTGCTGCAGCGGTGACCGAAACAACCACACTACCGGTCGCGTCCATATTGCTCCCGATAGTGAACTGATTGCTGTTCGCTGTCACGGTACCCAGCGCCCCGATCAAAGGCTGCGCCTGGTCGAAGTAGGCGGTATCCGTGGGGTTGATCCACGTAATATCGATTTCCGTCGCATCATTGGTAGCAGCAACACTGTAGGTCGCATCTGCACCGAGATCGGCGTCATTCCACACCAGCCCCTGTCCATCGCTGTCGATACGGACATAGAGGATAGCCTGGGTATTCGTGTTCGCCACCGGATCATGGAGCGTATAGGTGAACTGGTCCACCTTGCCGATTGCGGTGCCGTCTGCATTCGGCGTGTAGGTGTAGCTGCCATCCTGATGAATGACGAGCTGTCCGTACTGCCCGATGATCGTCGTGCCTGCCGGACCTGCCGCCACGGGATAATCGGTGCCATTGAAGTTCACGCTGGTGACGATATGCCCGGCAGCGGCAGCGCCGCCATCATTGTCGAGCACATTGCCCGTGGCTTCGCCGGTTACTATGCTCGTGTTGATATAGTCGTGATCCAGACCACTTACGGTCATGGTGGTCAGTACCGACAGTCCCACACCATTATAGACCATGAAGGCGCGATACTGGCCTGCATCCATGTCAGGGATCACAACACCATTGGCACCACCATCAAGAAGGCCAATATTGAGGATGGAGCCGCCCGTAGCGGAACCGTCAACGCTGGTCCACTGGCCTGTCAAGGCATCCCATTTCTGGACAACGACCTGATAGTCGCCCAGCACGCCGACATTGGCAAGACCGCCGAAGGCGAAGGTCAGGTCCTGAGTATGTCCCTCCGTGATCGTGAACCCGACTGAAGGAACACCGAGGACCGTCGCCTGGAGATCGATAATTCCCAGACCGATACCGATGCCCAGCAGATAGGTCGCATCTCCATTATCCACGGCCGTTTCTGTCGGCACGACGTCGACACTGGCGGCAGCGAGATCATCAGCAGCACCCGGCGTTGTGGTGCTCGGCGTCCAGCCGCCCGAACCGCTTCCGGGATTGCCTGCCGGGTCCGTCACCGCGACCGACACGGTACCAGCGGGTTGGGCCAAAACAGCCGTCGCCGTCCATGCGCCGGTCGTGCCATCCGCCGTCACCTGCGAGGTCGTGCCGTCCGGCCAGGTCACCACAACCGTCGAACCCGGTTCCGTCGTGCCGGAAGCTGTCGGGATATTGTCTCCTTCCGGATCGGTGATGGCGACATCGGTCGTCGGTGGAGTTACATCGACCGTATAGGTCTGCGTGCCGGTCACAGGCGCAGCATCATTGCCGGCTGCATCCGCAAACACGACTTCCGCCGTCACCGTCGGCGTCGCAGCACCGGCAAGCGCACTGCCGGGAACCGAAGCCGTCCATGTGCCGTCGCCATTGGAAACTGCCGCATAAGGCACGCCATCGACAAGCACGTTCACCGTCGTCGTCGCAGCATCCGAAGGCGGGTTGGTGATCGTTACCGTTACCGCAACATTGCCTGCCGCCTCGGCGGCATTGACCACACCGTCACCGGCAATCGCACCAACCGTCACGGTCGTCGCACTCGTGTCCGGCGGGGTCGTGTCACTCGAAGTCCACGTGCCGCTTCCCGTTCCCGGATTGCCAGCCGGGTCCGTCACCGCAACCGTCACATTGCCATCGGGCTGTTCAACCGGGGCCGTCGCCGTCCATGCGCCGGTCGTGCCATCCGCCGTCACCTGCGAGGTCGTGCCGTCCGGCCAGGTCACCACAACCGTCGAACCCGGTTCCGTCGTGCCGGAAGCTGTCGGGATATTGTCTCCTTCCGGATCGGTGATGGCGACATCGGTCGTCGGTGGAGTTACATCGACCGTATAGGTCTGCGTGCCGGTCACAGGCGCAGCATCATTGCCGGCTGCATCCGCAAACACGACTTCCGCCGTCACCGTCGGCGTCGCAGCACCGGCAAGCGCACTGCCGGGAACCGAAGCCGTCCACGTGCCGTCGCCATTGGAAACCGCCGCATAAGGCACGCCATCGACAAGCACGTTCACCGTCGTCGTCGCAGCATCCGAAGGCGGGTTGGCGATCGTTACCGTTACCGCAACATTGCCTGCCGCCTCGGCGGCATTGACCACACCGTCACCGGCAATCGCACCAACCGTCACGGTCGTCGCACTCGTGTCCGGCGGGGTCGTGTCACTCGAAGTCCACGTGCCGCTTCCCGTTCCCGGATTGCCTGCAGGATCGGTCACCGCAACCGTCACATTGCCATCGGGCTGTTCAGCCGGGGCCGTCGCCGTCCATGCGCCGGTCGTGCCATCCGCCGTCACCTGCGAGGTCGTGCCGTCCGGCCAGGTCACCACAACCGTCGAACCCGGTTCCGTCGTGCCGGAAGCTGTCGGGATATTGTCTCCTTCCGGATCGGTGATGGCGACATCGGTCGTCGGTGGAGTTACATCGACCGTATAGGTCTGCGTGCCGGTCACAGGCGCAGCATCATTGCCGGCTGCATCCGCAAACACGACTTCCGCCGTCACCGTCGGCGTCGCAGCACCGGCAAGCGCACTGCCGGGAACCGAAGCCGTCCATGTGCCGTCGCCATTGGAAACTGCCGCATAAGGCACGCCATCGACAAGCACGTTCACCGTCGTCGTCGCAGCATCCGAAGGCGGGTTGGCGATCGTTACCGTTACCGCAACATTGCCTGCCGCCTCGGCGGCATTGACCACACCGTCACCGGCAATCGCACCAACCGTCACGGTCGTCGCACTCGTGTCCGGCGGGGTCGTGTCACTCGAAGTCCACGTGCCGCTTCCCGTTCCCGGATTGCCAGCCGGGTCCGTCACCGCAACCGTCACATTGCCATCGGGCTGTTCAGCCGGGGCCGTCGCCGTCCATGCGCCGGTCGTGCCATCCGCCGTCACCTGCGAGGTCGTGCCATCCGGCCAGGTCACCACAACCGTCGAACCCGGTTCCGTCGTGCCGGAAGCTGTCGGGATATTGTCTCCTTCCGGATCGGTGATGGCGACATCGGTCGTCGGTGGAGTTACATCGACCGTATAGGTCTGCGTGCCGGTCACAGGCGCAGCATCATTGCCGGCTGCATCCGCAAACACGACTTCCGCCGTCACCGTCGGCGTCGCAGCACCGGCAAGCGCACTGCCGGGAACCGAAGCCGTCCATGTGCCGTCGCCATTGGAAACTGCCGCATAAGGCACGCCATCGACAAGCACGTTCACCGTCGTCGTCGCAGCATCCGAAGGCGGGTTGGCGATCGTTACCGTTACCGCAACATTGCCTGCCGCCTCGGCGGCATTGACCACACCGTCACCGGCAATCGCACCAACCGTCACGGTCGTCGCACTCGTGTCCGGCGGGGTCGTGTCACTCGAAGTCCACGTGCCGCTTCCCGTTCCCGGATTGCCTGCAGGATCGGTCACCGCAACCGTCACATTGCCATCGGGCTGTTCAGCCGGGGCCGTCGCCGTCCATGCGCCGGTCGTGCCATCCGCCGTCACCTGCGAGGTCGTGCCGTCCGGCCAGGTCACCACAACCGTCGAACCCGGTTCCGTCGTGCCGGAAGCTGTCGGGATATTGTCTCCTTCCGGATCGGTGATGGCGACATCGGTCGTCGGTGGAGTTACATCGACCGTATAGGTCTGCGTGCCGGTCACAGGCGCAGCATCATTGCCGGCTGCATCCGCAAACACGACTTCCGCCGTCACCGTCGGCGTCGCAGCACCGGCAAGCGCACTGCCGGGAACCGAAGCCGTCCACGTGCCGTCGCCATTGGAAACTGCCGCATAAGGCACGCCATCGACAAGCACGTTCACCGTCGTCGTCGCAGCATCCGAAGGCGGGTTGGTGATCGTTACCGTTACCGCAACATTGCCTGCCGCCTCGGCGGCATTGACCACACCGTCACCGGCAATCGCACCAACCGTCACGGTCGTCGCACTCGTGTCCGGCGGGGTCGTGTCACTCGAAGTCCACGTGCCGCTTCCCGTTCCCGGATTGCCAGCCGGGTCCGTCACCGCAACCGTCACATTGCCATCGGGCTGTTCAGCCGGGGCCGTCGCCGTCCATGCGCCGGTCGTGCCATCCGCCGTCACCTGCGAGGTCGTGCCATCCGGCCAGGTCACCACAACCGTCGAACCCGGTTCCGTCGTGCCGGAAGCTGTCGGGATATTGTCTCCTTCCGGATCGGTGATGGCGACATCGGTCGTCGGTGGAGTTACATCGACCGTATAGGTCTGCGTGCCGGTCACAGGCGCAGCATCATTGCCGGCTGCATCCGCAAACACGACTTCCGCCGTCACCGTCGGCGTCGCAGCACCGGCAAGCGCACTGCCGGGAACCGAAGCCGTCCATGTGCCGTCGCCATTGGAAACTGCCGCATAAGGCACGCCATCGACAAGCACGTTCACCGTCGTCGTCGCAGCATCCGAAGGCGGGTTGGCGATCGTTACCGTTACCGCAACATTGCCTGCCGCCTCGGCGGCATTGACCACACCGTCACCGGCAATCGCACCAACCGTCACGGTCGTCGCACTCGTGTCCGGCGGGGTCGTGTCACTCGAAGTCCACGTGCCGCTTCCCGTTCCCGGATTGCCTGCAGGATCGGTCACCGCAACCGTCACATTGCCATCGGGCTGTTCAGCCGGGGCCGTCGCCGTCCATGCGCCGGTCGTGCCATCCGCCGTCACCTGCGTGGTCGTGCCGTCCGGCCAGGTCACCACAACCGTCGAACCCGGTTCCGTCGTGCCGGAAGCTGTCGGGATATTGTCTCCTTCCGGATCGGTGATGGCGACATCGGTCGTCGGTGGAGTTACATCGACCGTATAGGTCTGCGTGCCGGTCACAGGCGCAGCATCATTGCCGGCTGCATCCGCAAACACGACTTCCGCCGTCACCGTCGGCGTCGCAGCACCGGCAAGCGCACTGCCGGGAACCGAAGCCGTCCACGTGCCGTCGCCATTGGAAACTGCCGCATAAGGCACGCCATCGACAAGCACGTTCACCGTCGTCGTCGCAGCATCCGAAGGCGGGTTGGTGATCGTTACCGTTACCGCAACATTGCCTGCCGCCTCGGCGGCATTGACCACACCGTCACCGGCAATCGCACCAACCGTCACGGTCGTCGCACTCGTGTCCGGCGGGGTCGTGTCACTCGAAGTCCACGTGCCGCTTCCCGTTCCCGGATTGCCAGCCGGGTCCGTCACCGCAACCGTCACATTGCCATCGGGCTGTTCAGCCGGGGCCGTCGCCGTCCATGCGCCGGTCGTGCCATCCGCCGTCACCTGCGAGGTCGTGCCATCCGGCCAGGTCACCACAACCGTCGAACCCGGTTCCGTCGTGCCGGAAGCTGTCGGGATATTGTCTCCTTCCGGATCGGTGATGGCGACATCGGTCGTCGGTGGAGTTACATCGACCGTATAGGTCTGCGTGCCGGTCACAGGCGCAGCATCATTGCCGGCTGCATCCGCAAACACGACTTCCGCCGTCACCGTCGGCGTCGCAGCACCGGCAAGCGCACTGCCGGGAACCGAAGCCGTCCATGTGCCGTCGCCATTGGAAACTGCCGCATAAGGCACGCCATCGACAAGCACGTTCACCGTCGTCGTCGCAGCATCCGAAGGCGGGTTGGCGATCGTTACCGTTACCGCAACATTGCCTGCCGCCTCGGCGGCATTGACCACACCGTCACCGGCAATCGCACCAACCGTCACGGTCGTCGCACTCGTGTCCGGCGGGGTCGTGTCACTCGAAGTCCACGTGCCGCTTCCCGTTCCCGGATTGCCAGCCGGGTCCGTCACCGCAACCGTCACATTGCCATCGGGCTGTTCAGCCGGGGCCGTCGCCGTCCATGCGCCGGTCGTGCCATCCGCCGTCACCTGCGAGGTCGTGCCATCCGGCCAGGTCACCACAACCGTCGAACCCGGTTCCGTCGTGCCGGAAGCTGTCGGGATATTGTCTCCTTCCGGATCGGTGATGGCGACATCGGTCGTCGGTGGAGTTACATCGACCGTATAGGTCTGCGTGCCGGTCACAGGCGCAGCATCATTGCCGGCTGCATCCGCAAACACGACTTCCGCCGTCACCGTCGGCGTCGCAGCACCGGCAAGCGCACTGCCGGGAACCGAAGCCGTCCATGTGCCGTCGCCATTGGAAACTGCCGCATAAGGCACGCCATCGACAAGCACGTTCACCGTCGTCGTCGCAGCATCCGAAGGCGGGTTGGTGATCGTTACCGTTACCGCAACATTGCCTGCCGCCTCGGCGGCATTGACCACACCGTCACCGGCAATCGCACCAACCGTCACGGTCGTCGCACTCGTGTCCGGCGGGGTCGTGTCACTCGAAGTCCACGTGCCGCTTCCCGTTCCCGGATTGCCTGCAGGATCGGTCACCGCAACCGTCACATTGCCATCGGGCTGTTCAGCCGGGGCCGTCGCCGTCCATGCGCCGGTCGTGCCATCCGCCGTCACCTGCGAGGTCGTGCCATCCGGCCAGGTCACCACAACCGTCGAACCCGGTTCCGTCGTGCCGGAAGCTGTCGGGATATTGTCTCCTTCCGGATCGGTGATGGCGACATCGGTCGTCGGTGCGGTTACATCAACATTTACGGGTCCGAGTGAAGTCGCGGGACCAATATTCCCCGCGGAGTCTATCTGACGGACCAGAATATCCCCATCGCCATAGACACCAGGCTGAAGTTCAAAACTTGCGCCGCTCCCGTCATGCCAGGTCTTGCCCCCATCTGTGCTGTACTGCCAAGTAGCACCCTCCTCGAGGTTACTTACAACGACCGTCCCATCGCCAGTAATGCCGTCATCTGGAAGGCCGGTATCGTTTTCAAGCGCCACGGCAGGCTCTGCCGGGGGCTCCCTATCAACACCTGCGCCATTGTCATTGTCGTCATCGTTATCGGAACTTGACGCCGCAGCAATAATCCCGCCAACCGCGCCAAGGCCAAGCAACCCGAGAAGAACGGGACTTACGCCGCCTGTTGCGCCACCCATCAGTTGGTCAACCGACTGAATTTCCGCAAAGTTGAAATCTGCTAATCCATCACCGTGCTGACCAACCCACAGCTTCCCGTCCTCGTCTTGCAGGACTAAATCATTATCATCGCCATTCGGATAATGAGCATAAAAATGAACAATTCGGATTGTTTCGCCATTGTGAAGGCGAATGACGAGATCATCGCCGATCTTCTGGTAATCTGCAATTGCGCGGGGGCTCAATGACAGTTTAACAACACTCGGAGACGAAAGAATAATGTTATTACCCGCGACTGTACTGGATGAACCGGTCGCTTTGTTCGTGACAATAACCATGATGAGCCCCTCCTCGGCGTTACGACCGGCAAAGAGACAAGAATCGCAGTCAAGAAGAGAGAGGCCCTTTATTGATTAGCCTAACAAATGATGAGGATACTTTTATCTTGAGCAAAAATCTCCTCAATCTTTCAATTCTAGCTTATGTCGCACTCTCTTCTACATTCGACTGCAAATCCATTTATTCAGTGCCAGACCTATCCGACAAGAAGTATAGATGTTTATATTAAATTCTATGCAGATATCGACACGTTTGCACAAAATTGACATTGGTCACAAACTATGAAGTTGACCCGACAATCGATTTCGCGCCTTCCTTCTGAAAGAAGCCGGACTGGTCCCAACAATGCGGCTAAAAAATCGGGAGAGATGCACCTGATCGGAAAAACCGCATTCCTGAGCGATCTCCACAATGGGGAGATCTGTTTCCTCCAGCAAGGCCCGCGCGCGTTCTATCCTGCGCAATATAATATATTGATGCAGCGTGACATTCGTTGATCGCTTGAACAATCGAGCAAACTGCGCAGGGCCTAATCCCGCCATTGCAGAAAAATGATTTACAGTGATACGCCGGCTTATATTGTTATCTATAAAATCAATCACATCGCGTAGGATGCTTGGTGGCAGACTACCTTCCCCAACGTGTTCTTCCTGACCGCTATTTGAATATTTGGCGATCAAACGTGCGGTAAGCACCCGGGTCAAATATTCAAGCTCTATTCGTGCGAACGTCCCTTCCCTTTCTACTATCTCCTTAATCGATAGGATCGTTTGGGTCAGAAACTGGTCTGAAATAGAGAACCTGGAGCCTAGATTAAAAAGACCTTCACTCGCCGCCAAAAACTCCTGTTCGATATTTTTAAAAAGGCGGTCGGAAACATATATTTGAATGATTTCGGCATTGGATTCAATCTCGGCGTCAAAAGTCGTATTGGGCGGTATTACGAAAATTGACCCCGGCGCCAAGGAAAGTTGAGAAAGAGTGTTTCTAATCGAAAATCTACCTCTCACATATCCTCTCGTAGCCATTCCCACCAATAGAGATGGCACTGCCGAAAATCTTGCCTTGAAGGGCCAAATTCTGGATGTATAAACATATGCGTTAGGCGAGGCTAACGCCGCGCTGGTTTTAATCACCTCAATTCCATCTAGATCCTCCACCTTATGTGTAGCCACCATACTGAAATTTAAGCTACTCATTTCCCCTCCAGCCTCGAGAAAACGTAAGTTAGACTGAATGTCATCTGAAATGATGTTATTTTGTATTGTTTACTATGACAGCAAAACCTCTCCCTCTCGAAATAGAGCGCAGTAACCTGAAGGCCAGAACATCTCCCTAAAAAATGGAAGTCTACAATACGAACCAAGCATGGAAAAGACATGTCATGCGATAAGCATTGATTGAATGGGGTTACCCCCATATTTCGGGTCCCCTCCATTTAAATGACATCATGTTTTCTGGCGAACATTGCGCCGGTCGTGACCAAGAACTGAAGGGCGCTGAAGTAAAAAATAGCGTGGGCTCGGCAAGGCGCGTTGTTTGGCGAGGACGCTAAGGCGCAGGCGCTTTAATTTCCAAAATCGAATCTGCTGTCAGTGCCGACATGGGATGACCGAAGCGTCGCTCATGCGCCATTTGCTTATATGGAAATTACCACTTCGAGGTTTTTCAGCTGGTTGTTCTTTACGCAAATTCCTCGCAATGTGACATTCATGGGCGTAACGGTGTTCAGTTGCAGTTCACTCCACATTGCCTGGAAGCGCTAACAGATACCCGTTGGAAAGTTGCAGGGCGGGCTTTCCTCCACATGCTGGTGCAGCCCCGCCGCAATTGGTTTCTAAAGTAATCAGAAGGTCTTCTGCAGCTCTGGCAGGACGGTAAAGAGATCACCGACGAGGCCATAATCGGCGACCTGGAAGATCGGCGCTTCCTCATCCTTGTTGATGGCGACGATGACGCGTGAGTCCTTCATGCCCGCCAGATGCTGGATCGCGCCGGAGATACCGACAGCGATGTAAAGGTCCGGTGCAACCACCTTGCCCGTCTGGCCAACCTGCCAGTCGTTCGGCGCATAGCCGGCATCAACGGCTGCGCGGCTGGCGCCGACTGCGGCACCCAGCTTGTCGGCAACCGGCAGGATCACTTCCTGGAACTTTTCGGCAGAACCAAGCGCACGACCGCCCGAGATGATGATCTTCGCCGAGGTCAGTTCCGGACGATCCGATTCCGAAAGTGCATTGCCGACGAAGCTCGACAGCGCCGGATCGGCAGCCGCATTGACGCTTTCAACCCCAGCCGAACCGCCTTCGCCCGTTGCCGAGAAGGAAGCCGTGCGCACCGTGATGACCTTCTTCGCGTCGGTCGACTGCACCGTCTGGATCGCATTACCTGCATAGATCGGACGCTTGAACGTATCAGCCGACACGACTTCCATGATTTCGGAAAGCTGCATCACATCGAGAAGGGCTGCCACGCGCGGCAGGATGTTCTTGGCCGAAGTCGTCGCAGGCGCAATGATCGTGTCGTAATTGGCAGCCAGTTCCACGATGAGCGCTGCCGTCGGCTCGGCCAGACGGTTTTCCAGCGCATCGCTTTCAGCAAGCAGAACCTTGCGCACGCCATTGAGCTTTGCGGCCGCATCAGCTGCAGGTTTTGCACCTTTGCCAGCAACCAGCACATCCACGTCGCCGCCAATTTGGGCGGCAGCCGTCAGCGCCTTGGCCGTCTGGTCGGAAAGGGTTGCATTGTCGTGTTCGGCAATAAGAAGAATAGCCATTTGTCTCGTCCCTTCCGATTTCTTAGATGATGCCGTCGGCTTTCAGCTTCTCAACCAGCTCTGCGACAGAGCCGACCTTGACGCCAGCCTTGCGGCCGCCCGGCTCTTCCGTCTTCAGAACCTTCAGACGCGGCGCAATATCGGCGCCGAAATCGGCAGGCGACTTTTCGTCTAGCGGCTTCTTCTTGGCCTTCATGATGTTGGGCAGCGACGCATAGCGCGGCTGGTTCAAGCGAAGATCGACCGTGACGATCGCCGGAAGCTTCACATCGATGGTCTGGAGACCGCCGTCCACTTCACGCGTTACCTTGGCCGAACCATCGCCCAGCTCCACTTTAGAGGCAAAGGTTGCCTGGCTCCAGCTCAAGAGCGCCGACAGCATCTGGCCGGTCTGGTTGGAATCATCGTCGATTGCCTGTTTGCCGAGGAAGACGAGGTCCGGCTTTTCCGCTTCGACCACGCCCTTCAAGACCTTGGCAACGCCAAGCGGCTCGACCGTCTCGTCGGTCTTGACCAGGATCGCGCGATCCGCACCCATGGCAAGTGCCGTACGCAGCGTTTCCTGCGCCTGTGCCGGGCCAACCGAAACCGCGACGATCTCCGTCACCTTGCCCGCTTCCTTCAGACGGATCGCCTCTTCAACCGCGATCTCGTCAAAAGGGTTCATCGACATCTTCACGTTCGAAAGCTCAACCCCCGAACCGTCTCCCTTTACACGGATCTTCACGTTGTAATCGACAACCCGTTTCACTGCGACAACTGCCTTCATGGGGCTAACCTTTCCTTGCAGCGAACCGGATCGTCGTAACGATATATCGGGGCCAGTTCGCACAGACTAATGGACGGACGATCAGAGGCGCGCGCGCTTGGCTTCCGGATCGTAGGGCGATTCCTCAATCACGCGGGCCTTGCGCATCTCACCCAGAACCGGGATTTCCAGCTCCGTGCCCGGCACGCCAAGCTCGACCGGCAGCAGCGCCAGCGCGATATCGTGCCCGAACGTATAGGAGTAGCCGCCCGAGGTGACGCGACCCACCAGCTTGCCATGATGGTATACACCCTCGCAGGTCAGCGTGCTGGCGCCATCGGTTTCAACCGCCAGCGTGACGGAGCGGCGCTTGATGCCTCGTTCCTTTTCCTCGACCAGCGCCTGCCTGCCGATGAAATCGCCCTTGTCCAGGCGGATAAAGCGTTCAAGGCCGCTTTCCCAGGCACTTAGCTCGCTGTTCATATCGCGGTACATGGCACGATAGGATTTGTCGAGACGCAGCGATTCCAGCGCATGCAGGCCGATAAGGCGCAGGCCGTGCTCCTTGCCGGATGCGAGCAAGGCTTCCAGCAGATGCCGCTGATAGCTAAGCGGATGATAAAGCTCCCAGCCCAATTCGCCTTCATAATTGACGCGCAGCAGACGCACATCACTGGCGAGGCCGACCGTTCCCGACTTGATGCCGAACCACGGGAATGCCTCGTTTGAGAGATCGATTTCGGTAAGCGGCTGCAATACCTCGCGCGCCTTCGGCCCCACGATCGTGAAGCAGCCCCTGTCATTCGTCACGTTACGCAGAGTAACGCTTCCATCCTTCGGCAGGAGTTTCGACATTTCGTCAAAGTTCCAACGTTCGGCTCGCGGAGTTGAAATCATGTAGAAAGAGCCGTCATCGAGACGCGCCACCACATATTCCGCCTGCACACCGCCCTTCGGGGTCAAATGATGAGAAAGGTTGACGCGTCCCGCCTTCGGCAAGCGATTGGCGAGAATGCCATCAAGCCATGCTTCGGCACCGGGACCGCTAACCTCGAATTTGGTCATCGGCGTCATTTCGACGAGACCTACCGCGTTGCGCACGGCTTCGACTTCCTCGCTTACATATTTGCCCTTTTCGGTCCAGCGCCAGCTATACTGATCCCTGGCTTCTACACCCTCAGGCGCGAACCAGTTCGGCATTTCCCAACCGTTGAGGCAGCCCCAGACAGCACCCAGTTCCGTCAGGCGATCGTATGACGGCGCGGTTTTCTGCGGGCGAGCGGCAGGCATATCCTGCCCCGGATAATGCTGCTCGGCATGGGTGCCCCATGCTTCGCGCACTTTTTCGCGGGTCCAGTTCTTGTTGGCGTAGTCGCCAAAACGACGCGGATCGAGATCAGATGTGTCGATGCTGTTGCCGCCTTCAACGATACGCTCGGAAAGATAATAGCCGATCGCGCCGCCCCACAGGATGCCGCCGGGCACCCCTTCTGCAATCCAGACATTGTCCAGCCCCCAGGCCGGGCCGACCAGCGGCAGTTCATCAGCCGTCATCTGGAACGGTCCGCGCACATTGGCCTTGATGCCAACGCGGCCGAGAGCGGGAGCCAGCTCGATGGCCTGCTCCCAGTTCCATGAAACCGAATCGAAATCCTCTTCCAGAAGATCCGCTCCAAACCATTCGGGGACGCCGTTTTCGGCAAAGAGCTTCAAATGTTCGGTCCTCTCGTAGGGGCCGAACATCAGGCCGTCGCCCTCCTCACGCAGATAGCCTTCAAAGCCCTCATCGCGCAGGATCGGCATTTCCGGCAGGCCCTGACGCTTGCGCTCGATCACTTCCGGCACGGCATCAGTGATCCAGTATTGATGAATGATAGGAATTGCCGGAATGTCGAGCCCCAGCATGGCTCCGGTCTGGCGGGCATAATTTCCTGTCGCCGAGATGATATGCTCGCAGATGATATCGCCCTGATTGGTCTTCACCTTCCACTCACCGCTTGGCAGGCGCTCGAAACCTTTGACCTCGGTGTTGAGATAGATCTTGGCGCCATTGTCGCGCGCACCTTTGGCGAGCGCCATGGTGACATCGGCAGGCGCAATATGGCCATCATCGGGGTGATAGAGCGCGCCCAACATATCATGGTTGTTTTCAAGCAGCGGCCACAGTTCACGGGCGCGTGCCGGGGAAACCAGTTCGGCGCGCACGCCCTGCACTGCGGCGACACTCATATAGCTCTTGTATTCGTCAAGGCGGTCGCGCGTGTTGGCAATACGCAGCTGGCCGCATTTGTGCCAGCCGACATGCTGACCAGTTTCGGCTTCGAGCCCTTCGTAAATCTCAATGGACTTGTTGATCATACGGCCGATATTGATATTGCGCGCGTAGGAAGGGATCAGCCCCGCCGCATGCCACGTGGAACCTGCGGTAAGCTGCGTGCGCTCCAAAAGCACGACGTCCGACCAACCCCTCTTGGCCAGCCCGTAAAGAATGGAGGCGCCGACACAACCTCCCCCGATGACAACCGCGCGCGCATGAGTCTGCATTCCACGTTCCCTTCCAGTATATTTTGGAGATTGCCGGAGCGCCGCTACGGGCCACGGTACGGACTCCTTTGTGCGTTACATTACAGAGGGTTCTGCGCCATGTGAGCTTGATAAAAAATCTGCGAAGATATAACTTCAGATTATGCACAGGCTCCGCTCGCTCATCCCCTCGGCCAATTACCTCTTCGTGTTTGAGGCTGCAGCTCGACGGCTGAGCTTTACGGCGGCGGCGGAAGAGCTGAATGTCAGCCAGCCAGCGGTGAGCAAGACGATCAAGCTTCTCGAGGAAGCTACCGGACTGAAGCTTTTCCGCCGTGAAAGGAGCCGCCTTGAACTGACGGCTGAAGGACAGAGGCTTTATCGCGAAACGCAGGAAGCATTCGACCATCTGCACATGGTCATCTCGTCAATGCGCAAGAAGCACTCGCGCGATATCATCCGCGTGTCGTTCTCGGCATCTTTCGTGCAGCTATGGCTTCTGCCGCGTCTCAAAGGGTTCAAGGAGAAACATCCGGACGTAGCGTTGCGCATCGAAGAAAGCAGCCGTGACGATCAGGACCTGCTGGAAGAGGATATCGACGTTTCAGCGCGTCTGGGAAGAGGCAAATGGCCGGGTATCCTCGCCTGGCCGTTCGTGACGGAAGAAGTCTGGCCTCTATGCAGTCCTGCCTATCTCAAAGAGCGCGGAGCGATCAGGGAAGCAAGCGACCTTCTGAACCACACTCTGCTACATTTCGAGGAGCGCCATCGCTCGCGGCTTGGCTGGCGCGAATGGCTTGAGCGTTCCGGTGTGCCGAACCCGCGTATCGAACAGGATTTCGTCTTCACCGACGCACTCAGTTCCATCGAGGCGGCTGTGCAGGGGCAAGGCGTGGCGCTTGGCTGGAAACACCTCGTTCATGATCATGTCGTGGCGGGTCGGCTGGTTCCGGCCACGCATATGTGCCATCGTTCCGGCGACACGATCCATCTGGTGATGCCTGCACAGCGTCCGCCGAAGCGAGGTGCGGAACTGTTCCGCGAGTGGCTTCTCGAACAGGGCGCCGACGCGGAACTGAAGCTGTAGGCCCATTTGCTTATTACGCGAACACCACGGTCTTGTGACCGTTGAGCATGACGCGGTGCTCGAGATGCATCTTCACCGCTCGCGCAAGAACCCGGCTTTCGATATCTCGCCCCGTGGCGACGAAATCTTCCGCACTCATGGAATGAGTGACCCGCTCGGTTTCCTGTTCGATGATTGGGCCCTCGTCCAGGTCCGGCGTCACATAATGCGCCGTTGCGCCAATCAGCTTCACGCCCCGCTCGAACGCCTGATGATAGGGCTTTGCACCCTTGAAGGATGGCAGGAACGAATGGTGAATGTTGATGATCTTGCCGAACAGGCGATTGGATAGATTATCCGATAGCACCTGCATATAGCGTGCGAGGACCACCAGATCGGCCTGCGTCTCACGCACCAGATCGATCAGGCGAGCTTCCTGCTCGGCCTTGTTATCCTTGTTCACGCCCCAGCAATGATAGGGAATGCCCGCACTTTCCGCCGTCTCGCGGCTATCTTCATGATTAGAGACGATGGCAACGACCTCGGCATTCAGCCAGCCAACGCGGATCTGATAGAGAAGATGCAGCATGGCGTGATCGAATTTGGACACCATAAGCACGATCTTGGGCTTGCGGCTGGCATCGGCCACCGCGAATTTCATGCCGAACCGCTCGCCTGCCGGTTTCAGTGAGTGCTCGACCGCCTCACGCGGCATGCCGAGCGGCGCGCTGAAAGCAATGCGCATGAAAAAGCGATTGGTCACCCTGTCACGAAACTGATTGCTCTCAACGATATTGCCGCCAATTGCAGCGAGTTCTGTGGTAATCGCTGCAACAATACCGGGCTTATCATCACAATCGAGCGTCAAGACAAAAAGCGTAGGGTCGATGCTGGCCGCAGGCCGCATCCTAGAAGGCATGTCATTCATGATCTTTTCTCGGGAAGTTTCAAGGTTTTAGGGGCTTACCGAAAGCGTAATCTTCCACTTTCGGCACAAAACGGGGGTGTGCATATCCGGCGGGCTTTTCACCCACCGACACGCCGGTATTGAGAATGCCAGCCTGATAATCCGCCGCGAATAATGAGTAGGGATATGTCGGAGGGATGACACTCGCTGCATCCAGCTTGGCACGCAGTTCGTCAGGGATCGAGAAAGCCAGCGCGCCGAGATTGTCTCCGAGTTGTGACAGCTTGCTCGCGCCTATGATCGCTGCCCCGATACCCGGTTGCGACACCGCCCAATTCAACGCCACCTGCGCCATGGATTTGCCAAGCACGCCAGAAACTTCCGCAAGTATGGCGACAATCCTCATATTGCGTTCGGTGAACAGCCCCAGCCCGCCCGCATCGTCGCGACTAAGACGCCCTTCACCACCGGCCCGGTATTTGCCTGTCAGAAGCCCCATGGCGAGCGGGCTCCAAGCGGTAATACCCAGTCCCAGGTTCTGTCCCAGCGGGACAAATTCCTGCTCTATGCTGCGCTCGACCAGCGAATAGGGCAGTTGCAAACTGATCGGCTGCGAAAGCGCGTGGGCTTCTGCCCAGGTCTGCGCACGGGCAGCATACCAGGATGGTACATCCGAGAGGCCGCAGTAGCGGATTTTTCCCGCGCGGATCAGATCGTCGAAGCCGCGAATCACCTCTTCCACAGGCGTCATGCCATCCCAGGTATGCACCATATAAAGATCGATATAGTCAGTCTTCAGCCGTTTCAGCGACTGATCAACCGCACGGAACATATTCTTGCGGCCATTGCCGCCGGCATTGGGATTGCCAGGCTGCAGATTGTTGGAATATTTGGTCGCGATCACCACCCGATCACGGGCGCCGGCTTCCTCGACAAACCTGCCGACCAGCGTCTCGCTCAAGCCCGCACCGTAGGAATCCGCCGTGTCGATGAAATTGCCGCCCGCGTCGAGATAGCGATCAAAGATGGCCCGCGCATTCTCTTCATCCGTACCCCAAGCCCCCCCAATCCCTCTGATCCCCGCATTTCCGAATGTCATCGTCCCGAGCGCCAGACGGCTGACACGCAGACCGGAGCGGCCAAGGAGGAAATAATGATCGAGCGACATAGGAAACCTCCTGACTGTCAGGTCACATAAAGCCGTGATAAGCGCGACAGGCGACGGTCTGTTGGACGTAGTTGATCATTGAAATGAAATCGAACACGGGACGCCCGGTCACCTTCTGCACGGCATGAGCATAAGGGGGAAGATCGCTGCATTCGAGCAGGATGGAGCGAACCTCTGGATTGTCCCGCACGAGCTTCATCGCCACTTCGCAAACTTCGCGCTCGATGGCGGCGGAATCGAGTGTCCCTTTCTCTTCCAGAATCGCCTCACGGAACTCGGCCTGATCTTCCATTCCGGCAAGCACGATCGGGATCGTTTCTGGAATGCCGCTGGCGGCGAAATGCCGTGGACTGAGGCGCTCTGCATTGGCAGTAATTACGCCTACAGTGCCGCGCGCCACAGCGTGCATGAAGGGTATCTGCATCAGGCTCGACAGGAAGACTGGTATATCGACGGCCTCAGCAACCTCTTCCTGGAAATATGCCATGAACCCGCAGGCGCCAGTAATGGCTTTCACACCCCGCCCCTGAAGTTCCAGAGCCGCTTCCACAAAAGCTTCTTTCAATGCCGGATCACGCTGATTCAGAAGACGGTCAATGGAAGCGCCGCGCACCTCCTGATAGCGAACCGGATATGTATAGGTAGTCGCATTACCGACATTGCCGGGCACGCAGGGATAGGCGGCATCCAGAATGAGGATGCCGATCTGTTCCCCATACCATGACTGGCTGTTCCGGCTGACCGCGTAAACAGTCATCGTTGCAGTCTCCGATATGAAATGTGGTTGAAGTGGATGCAGCAGCAAGCCGCTGCATCAAGTGGTGCCGTTCCGGATCACTCGATGAGTTTTGGCGCGCCAGTATTTCCGGCGCTCTCGTCGAGGCCATAGGATTTCAGGATCTTGGCAATGGTGCCGTCCTTGTGCATTTCCTCGATATTCGCGTCGAGAGCAGCACCAAAATCCGTCGCGCTCTTGGCATAAGGCAGACTGGCCTGTGCTGCTTCGCGGGTTGCGCGGATGCGCTCATCAGGCTGCGCGATCTCGACCTTGATGTCCTTCAATGTGCCATTCTTGGCCGCATAAGCGCCTGTCGAGTAGCCGTCGATGCCGACATCGATACGCCCTGATGCAAGATCCTGATGCATGTTCACCGAGTTCGGATAAAGGCGAAGATTGGCACCCAGAAGCTTCTTGGCATCGGTCACCCAGAGATAACCCTGCACCGTTCCGACATTCTTGCCGACGAGTTCCTCGACCGTCTTGATGCCATCCTTTGAATAAAGGCCCATCTGGTCTTTATAAAGCGGATAGGAAAGATTCATCACCTTGGCGCGCTCTGCCGTGCGATACCAGTCACCGGTCGTGATATCAGCCTGACCCGACAGGACATATTGGATAGCAGCCGCGGGATCGACCGCCACTGGCTTCACAGTAAGGCATTCGCGTTTCGCGAATTCGGCCGCAATGTCACCATCGAGGCCGCTCATCTTGCCGCTTTCATCCATGAAGGAATGCGGCGCATAAGTAGTGACGGCAACCATCAGCGTACCGGGCGTAATGGTTTTGAATTCGTGCTTGGGTTTGCAATCCTGCGCCAATGCTGTCGCCGACAGCCCGACGAAAATGGCAAAGCCGATCAGGCCCTTGTGAATGATCCCGTTATTCATGTGCGACTCCCCTTGTTATTGTGCGTTATCGGGTGGCGTAAGCGGACGACCGCTTCTCCACGTAAGAAACGATCCATGCCGCCGGGATGCAGATGGTTGCATAGAGCAGACCGGCCAGCAGCAGCGCAGGCATGTAGCGAAAGGTATTGGACCCAATTTCATAGGCATTGCTGACCAGTTCCGGCAGCGCGATGGTGAAGCAGAGCGAAGTGCCTTGAAAGATAAGGATCGCGAAGCCCAGCAGGGCTGGCAGCGCAACTCTCAAAGCCTGAGGCAGCAACACAAAACGCAACTCGTCCAGAACACTGAAGCCCAGGGCTTCTGCCGCTTCGCGCTGACCATGATGGATCGACTGGAGGCTGGCCCGAATGATTTCACTCGTATAGGCACCGGTATTCCAAGCCAGCGCTATGACCGCTGCTGCGAACGAAGTCAGGGTCAGGCCTGTCGCAGGTAAGCCGAAATACATGAACTGCAACAGAACCAGCGCTGGGGCGCCCCGCCCTATTTCAACAAGGAACAGGCTCACGATCCGCGCCATGCGCGTCTTGGCACCGACGCCAAGCGCCAAAAGAAGCCCAAGCGGAATACCGATGGCAAGGCTCAAAGCAGCTACCTGCAAACTGATTTTTAGCCCACCGAGCAACGCCGGCATCCATTCAAGAAATTCATCCGCGGTCGGAAACATCAGCGCGCCACCTTTGCTCTCAGATAGCTGTCCGCGGAACGCGACAGCCATGCGACCGGCAAGCTCAGGAAAATGTAGAACAAGCCGACCAGGGCGAAGACCTCAATGCCCTTGAAGGTGAGTTGCGATACTTGGTTGCCGCGAAAGGCCAGATCGGCAACCCCGATGGTTGATGCCACGGCGGTTTCCTTCATGAGCCCGATCAGATAGCTCGCCGCCGATGGCAGAGCGACGCGAAAAGCCTGCGGGGCAACCACATCGATCAACGTATATCTGGTGCCAAAATTCAGGGCGGTCGCCGCTTCCCATTGGCCATGATGCAGCGACGCTAATGCCCCGCGATAGATTTCGGCCATATTGGCAGAGGCTATCAAACCGAGACCGATCAGTGCCGCGACAAATGGATTGATAGGCATTATGCCCATGCCGATGCCGAAGAAAATGATGAACAGCCAAAGGATGGGAGGGAGTGCGCGCACGATCTGGATCAACAGCGCCGCAAGCCAGCGTATGAGGGCGAAGCGAGCGCTTCGTGCTGCCAGTAAGGGCACGCCGAGAATGCAACCGATACCGAATGACCCCAGAGTAAGAGCGATGGTCCACGGCAGCCCGCTCAAAATGAGAAGAACATTGTCGGCCGTCATCGGTCGTGCACCGCACGAAGAAACCGCTTCGTACGCTCCTCTTGAGGATTGCGCATAACCTCTTTCGATGCACCTTTTTCAATGATCTTGCCATCGGCCATGATCATCACGGTGTCGGAAACATTCTCCGCAAATCCCATTTCGTGTGTGACAACCAGCATCGTCATGCCGCTTTCCGCCAGTTCCCGCATAACGGCCAGAACTTCGAGACCGAGTTCCGGATCGAGCGCCGAGGTCGGTTCATCAAAAAGCATGACCTGCGGGTCGAGCGCCAGCGAGCGCGCAATGGCGATGCGCTGTTGCTGACCGCCGGAGCACCTGCCCGGATATTGGGTGGCTTTATCTGCAAGTCCGACACGCTCCAGCAGTTGAAGCGCCCGTTCCTCCGCCTCAGCGCGGCTGCGGCCAAGAACGCGCTCTTGCGGCAGACTGACATTGCGCAGAACACTCATATGCGGAAACAGGTTGAATGACTGGAACACCATGCCAACCGTATTGCGCAGCTCCTTCAACTGCGCCTTACGCGGCTCCTGGGTAGCATCAAGCCTGAGCTTGCCGACCGTAATCATCCCACCATCGGGTTTTTCGAGATAATTGATGCAACGCAACAGTGTGCTCTTACCGGAGCCGCTGGGGCCAATGATCGCCAGAACCTCGCCCTGCGCCACGTCAAGATCGATATTCTCAAGAACGCGATGCGCACCAAAATGCTTGCTGAGTCCTTCAAGCCGAATGATCTTTGGCGTGGAAGCGGGAGTATGGGCCGTGTCGGTCACCAGTGTCGGTCGCGTTGCGTTCAACGGGCAAACTCCCCATTTTCCTCGTTCATCACGATTATCCCATCATCCCCACGGCTCGCAGATTTCGATTTTCTGCAACAGACGCTGGATCGCTGTGTTCGGCGGCTGGTTGATATTTTATGCCGCCAATGTTCCCTTGGTTAATCACGATAGTTCCCGGCCAACAGATTACAAACGCAAAAAATATCCGGGACCTCATAACCTGAAGTAATGGAGGGAACAACGCGATTACAGCAGCCGCCCCAGGCGCAAACCATCATAGATTGCTGCGTGTGTGTTGCGCGCCGAAACCGCATCGCCAATGCGGTAAAGCTCGAACGAACTTTCCGCATTCCTGACCAGATTCTGGGGACGCCCGTCCATGAGAGCATCGTAGTCCACGACACCCAGATTTCGTGACAGTGGCTTCAGCTCAAAGTAGAGATCGTCCATCGGTCGCGTCCCGTCATTGACGACGATCTGGTCAAATTCGCGCTCGAAACTGATTCCCACGTAATCACTGCCAATCTGCGCTATCAGACGATTATTATCGCGCCGGATCGCTATCAGTCGATAAGATACGCTGAAGGCCACATCCTTCCTTTGCAGGCTGCGCATATAAGGCACCAGATTCATTCCCATCACTTCGGGCGCAAAGGTGCGATCTGCCGTCATGATTTCGACTTTTCCTCCAGTATTCGCGATGAATTCCGCAGCCTGAAGCCCGGCATGGTCGCCCGCTTCGTCGAAAACAAGCACATTTGCACCCGGCTGCACATCGCCTGAGATTATGTCCCAGGGGGAAACTGCGAGGTCATTGCCTTCGCGCAGGATTTGCATGTCGGGAATGCCGCCGGTAGCGATAATCGCCACATCGGGCGTTTCCGCAAGCACGGTACCTGCCTCGGCCCATGTATTGAAACGAAAATCGACGCCAAGCTTTTCACACTGCGCCATCCGCCAGTCGATGATCCCCATCATTTCCCGGCGGCGCGGGCTTTGGGCCGTCAAGCGAACCTGTCCTCCGGGCTGGTTCGCAGCTTCAAAGACCATGACCTTATGCCCCCGTTCAGCGCTCACCCGCGCAGCTTCCAGACCGGCAGGCCCTGTCCCCACCACGATGATGCGGCGACGTTTCTCTGCCCGACGCAGAGTATGCGGCATGGTCAACTCTCGCCCGGTCGAAGGATTATGGATGCAATAGGCAGCCCCACCCTGATAGATGCGATCAAGACAATAATTAGCGCCCACGCAAGGCCGTATTTCTTCCTCCCGCTTTTCAAGAATCTTGCGAACGATATGCGGATCAGTCATGTGTGCACGCGTCATGCCAACCATATCGAGCTTACCCGATGCAATCGCATGGCGTGCCGTCGCTACATCCTGAATTTTCGACGCATGAAATGTGGCCATCCCCGTGCTGGAACGGATTTCGCCAGCAAAATCCAGATGCGGTGCGCTCGGCATTCCCTGTATGGGGATGACATCGACTAGCCCCGCATCGGTCTCGATATGACCGCGAATGACGTTGAGAAAATCGACCAGTCCGCTTTCCTTGAGCTTGCGCGAAATCTCAAGTCCATCGCTTTTCGTCAACCCGCCCTCAAGAACTTCATCGGCGACATAACGTATCCCGATCAGAAAATCAGGCCCCACGCGCTCCCGAATGGCAGTCAGAACCTGCAACGAAAAACGCATACGATTATCGAGATCGCCGCCGAAAGCGCCGTCGAGTTCATTGGTAAGCGGCGACCAGAACTGATCTAGCAGATGACCGTAGGCTTCAAGCTCCAGCCCGTCGAGACCGGCTGCCTGCATGCGTTCTGCGGCATCTGCATAATCCGCAATAATGCGCTCAATGTCCCAATCCTCCGCTTTTTTGGGATAGGCGCGATGAGCAGGCTCGTGCTTGCCCGTTGAGGATAGCGAAGGCAACCAGTCTCCCTTATCCCAACGTGTTCGACGACCGAGATGAGTAAGCTGGATCATCACCGCCGCGCCATGTTCATGACACTCGTCGGCGAGATCCCGAAGCCACGGCACGACCTCGTCCTTGTAGGCGAGCACATTGTTGAAAGCCGGCGGACTGTCTCTGGAAACCGATGCCGAACCCGCTGTCATCGTCAAGGCAATACCGGCTTTTGCACGCTCGACATGGTAGGCGCGATAGCGTTCCTTCGGCATGCCCTCTTCGGCATAAGCAGGTTCGTGGGAGGTAAGCATGATGCGGTTGCGAAGCATCAGATGCTTGATCTGAAGCGGCTGCAGCAGCGGATCGACCGACATGGCGAGAGTTCCCGTTGATTGTTTGTCCTGAGCTAAATATAAATGTACATAAGTGTCAATTTAATAATCATATATGTACATAACTCTTGTCAAACTTGTTCGGCTTGATAAAATTCCGATATGGAACAAAACATCACGAATGATGCAGGGTGGCGCGGCTCGCCCGATTTATGGCTTCAGGCAGCTTATGATGCGCTGATCGAAAGTGGCATTGACGCCGTTCGCATCATGCCGCTTGCCAAGTCGCTCGATATTTCGCGCACAAGTTTTTACTGGTTTTTCAAGGACCGCGAAGAGCTGCTCGACGCGCTTATTGCACGCTGGCGCGACAAGAATACGGGCGCTCTTCTGCGTCAGGCTGATGCCTATGCTGAAACAATACAGGAAGCGGTCCTGAACGTGTTTGACTGCTGGCTGGACCACAGTCTGTTCGATTCCGCTTTTGAATTTGCGATCCGCAGCTGGGCGCTTCAATCGACCGACGTCGAAGACGAGGTGAGGAACGCCGACGCCATACGCCTGGAAGGCCTGGCGCGGATGTTTGAACGTTTTGGCTTTGGCGGCCCCGTGTCCGATGTGCGTGCCCGCACGCTCTATCTGGTGCAGATCGGATACTTTTCCATGCGAACGCGGGAAGAGACCGATGTGCGCCTCGCGCGCATCCCCTATTATGTCGAGACATTCACAGGCCAGGCGCCAGAGCAAAGGGAACTGGACAGATTTCTCTCACGACACAGGGCGCGATGATGGGATATGTAAGTCCGAGTGACCGCTCGATAAGAAATTCCGCCCCGTGCAATAATTTAATGCCAATTATCGATCAACTCTTCCGTGCAAACCAGTTCGAGCTGCTCGCTAAAACGCTGATGGCAGAGGGAAATGATCGCGTCATGCGTCTGATCGGAAACACTGCACACGGCGTCGGTGACCACAATCACCCGGTATCCTCGATCCACGGCGCCCAATAGCGTTGCCAGGACACAAAGGTCGGTCTCAGCGCCGCTGACGATCAGTGTGTGAACACGCCTTTTGTGCAGATATCGCTGGAGAAAGCCTTCTGTCCAGGGAGAATATACAGTCTTGTCGAGCAGAGCGGCGGGTGGCGAAAATTCCCGCAGCGGGGCGACGAGTTCAATAAGCCACGGATCCACACGTTCAAGGGTAAGGGCTTCCCACTTGCGGTAATAACTCTTCCATGCTCCCATCGCCGCCTCTGGTGACTTGGGGGGTATGAAACGGGTGAAAACCGTATCCTCACTGCGTCGGGAACAGATATCGACGATATTGGGCAGGATTGCCTCGACCCACGGCACATGCCAGGGCGATGCGGGGCCAAAGAGATTCTGCATATCAATGCAAAGATGCATGCAGCCTTCTCGCAGGTTGCCCCGTAAAAGCCCGGTTTCCAGAGGCATTTATCCTTCGATCCTTTCCACGGCGCTTTGGCCGCTCGCTCCCTCGATCATAAGCAACATCCGCGCCAATGCCTCATTCACCGCATCGGCCGGGGAAAGTTGAATACATTGAGGATTTTGAAAGTAAACGGAAACGGTGTTGCCGGAATCGTCAAAGAACTGAACGGAATAGGCTTCATCGTCTTCTATCGAAACGACCTGTGTTGCCATCATCATCTGCCAAACTCCTGTTGGACTTACCGAACTCACCAGAATGGCTTTCGTTCCCGCGATGTTTCCTGGAGCAGAGGTGGTTTGAGGTGCGAGCGATAAAGATCGCGATCGTTCTCGCGGCGGCGAGCTGTAAGAATGTACGCTAGCGTACATTTACCCACTTTGGAGGGAACCAACTGGCCGGCACGATCTTACTTCCCCGGTGAAGGAGGAATACACCATGCCATCAAAATCGGATTTCGAAAAAGAGGTGTTGGCGCTGGTGCCCGCGTTGCACCAGTTCGCCCGGACGATGTGCCATCAAAGTTCCGACGTCGATGATCTGGTGCAGGAGACGCTTCTGAAAGCTCTGCGCCATCGAGACAGGTTCACCCCTTACGGCTCGCTCAAGTCGTGGCTGTTCACCATTATGAAAAACACGTTCTGCACCAGGATCAAGAAAGCGCGCCGCGAAGATGCGCTCGAGACGTGGGAGGAGCCGACGATAAGCGCGCCTCAGGAATTGGCGCTCGAATTGCAGGATGTCGGCGAGGCATATGGTAAATTGTCCCCCGCGCATAAAAAGGTGCTCGATCTGGTGATATTCAACGGGCTAAGCTACGAACACGCCGCGATGGCAACCGGCTGCACGATCGGAACGATCAAGAGCAGGCTTAACAGGGCGAGAGCTCGGCTCGAAAGCAATTTACACCCGGGTGGGATAAGCGTTTCGGAGCAATAGCCGAAGCGGGGTGGGCGAACCTTGCTCACAGTCTGGAAACGAGATCTCTGCAAAGTGCTTCCGGAACCAATTTTTGCTCCGCAGGTTCACCCTCATGACGAACGACCGAGGTGCACCAGATGTCTTTTCCGCCGACAGATGCCAGGGCCAATAAGCTTCTGGCATTGCTTTCTCCGTCCGACTACGAGAACGTCATCCGCGAGACATCATATGCGGAACTCCCACGCGGTACGATACTCGCGAAAACGGGAAAGCCGATCGAAAAGGTCTATTTCCTCACGGCGGGTATCGGTTCAATTGTCGTTACCACCACGGAAGGACGCCGGGCAGAAGCGGGAATCTTCGGATGTGACGGATATATTCCGACCTCCGCGATCGCCGGGGTCGAAACCAGTTCATATGATGTCCTCGTGCAGGTCGCCGCGCAAGGCTACGAAATGCCTTATGACAAGTTTCGCCGGTGGATGGAAGGAAACCGCAACTTTTCGAAGATCATGATCCGATCCATCGAGGCCTTTTCTATTCAGCTTGCTTATACAGCCGTTTCGAACGCCATTCACGGCGTCACGCAACGCTTAGCCCGTTGGCTGCTGATGTGCGATGACCGAATATCCGGCCATAAAATTTCTCTCACCCACGAATTCCTCTCAGTCATGCTTGCCGTTCGTCGTCCCAGTGTCACGACTTCCCTTCACATTCTTGAGGGATTAGGCCTGATCAAGTCAGAACGAGGAGTGGTTTTTATTCGTAACCGCCACGAACTGGAACGCTATGCCCGGGACGCCTATGGCTGGCCGGAAAGGGAATCCGCGCGACTGATGCAGGGCATTGGGCCGATGCAGGATTAGGATCGGTCTTCCAAAAAATTTCCAACAATTCGGTTGTCTCTTCAGGTTGGAGCGAACTGAAACCTTTTGCCGCGCTGTTGGTTGCGTTTCCGAAACCCAGGAACAGGAGACAGGAAATGCAGTTCAAAGTACTGGGAGAAGGCGAAGGCCAGCGCACTTTCATCGTTGTGCTGCCCCGGGAAGAAGCCGTGGTCGCAACGCTTGAACGTTTTGTCCGCGAACAGGCCCTCACTGCGGCCTCGTTGTCCGGGATCGGCGCTTTCAGCCAAGCGACGCTGGGATTTTTCGACCTTGAACGGCAGGACTATCACCGGATCGAGATCAACGAACAATGCGAAGTGCTCAGCCTGCTCGGCGATTGCGCGCTGGATGAACAAGGAAGGCCCGGCCTGCATTTGCATGTCGTTGTTGGAATGCGCAGTGGTGAGGCGAAAGGCGGTCATCTGATCGAAGCGACAGTCCGCCCAACGCTGGAGGTGATCATCAAGGAAAACGCAAGCACCATGATGCGGACCTATCGACCGGAACTGGGCCTGGCATTGATCGATCCGAAAAAATAGCGGTGGAATGCGCCTGCCGCAGCTGGCAGATACATCCCGCTACAGGAGCGGCTTGCCGCCGGTGACAGCTACGGTGGCGCCCGAAGTGAAGCTCGACAGCGGGTCTGCCAGCATGACATAAGCAGAAGCAAGTTCTGCCGGTTGGGCAGGCCTTTTCATAGGTGTCTGCTTGCCGAAATTTCGTACCGCATCTTCGGGAAGGGTTGAGGGAATGAGTGGGGTCCATACCGGCCCGGGAGCGACAGCATTGGCGCGAATGTCCTTTTCCGCCAGAAGCTGCGCCAGTCCCGCAGTAAAATTCTGGATCGCGCCCTTGGTCGTTGCATAGGCCAGCAGACTCGGATTCGGCATATCAGAATTGATGGAAGCCGTATTAATGATCGCAGATCCGGGTTTCATGTGAGGAATGGCTGCTTTCGTCAGATAGAACATCGCGTGGATGTTGACGCGAAACGTCAGTTCCCACTCCTCGTCGCTGATATCGTCGAGCGCCGAGAAACTTGCCTGATGAGCCGCATTGTTCACCAGAATATCGATGCCGCCCAGCTCGCTCACAGCGCGATCAACCACATCGCGGCAAGTCTGTGCATGCTGGATATCGCACTTCATCAGGACAGCCTTTCTGCCCTCTTTCTCAATGAGTGATTTGGTGGCGAGCGCGTCTTCATCTTCTTCCAGATAGGCGATCAGCATATCCGCGCCTTCGCGTGCATATGCTATCGCCACAGCTCGGCCGATACCGCTGTCTCCCCCCGTGATAATCGCCCGCAACCCCTCCAGTTTGCCCGACCCCTTGTAGGAGGTTTCCCCATGGTCGGGCGTCGGATTCATCTTTTCTGTGTAACCGGGCATGGGTTGGTGCTGGGTTTCGAACGGCGGCTGTGGATATTGTCTTTCCATTTCGGCTTGTCCTTTCTTTCGCTCACCGCCCTAACAGCGAGCTGCGGCATATGTTCCAGGACAAAACTTTGGTGGTGCCAGCCACGAAGACAATTTGGGGGTATTTATCCCCTCTGGAACGCGGTCGAGGTGCTCATAGAAGGTTTCTCTTGACCACCTCAAAGATATGCAGACGCCTCCGGGCCCGGTGTGTGCGAGCCTATGCTCTGAAGCGATAAATCCGCTAATCACCACTTTACGCGAAAGCCGATATTTCCCTTGTAGCAGTAACTATCACCGAATTCGGCCAGGCTGGTGTTAACTGAACCCTTTCCATAGATCGAATATTTATCGCCATCCCAATTGTAGCTACCGCCCAGCCCGACGCCACCCCATAGGCGTTCGTTGCTGTTGGCGAAGCTGGGGCAGCGCCGGATCAATCATAAGTCCGCTCGTAAGATCACGTGCCCCACAACGCCACGAAGTGCTCCGGCGAAACCTCGCGATATTCACGCAAAGGCACGACAAAATCCGCGGGCCGAATAGGGCTCTTGAGTTCTCCCCCTTCGCTTGAAAGCCTGGTCTTGCGTCGGTCAGGGTCAGGGATCGGAACCGCCGCCATCAGCTTGCGTGTATAGTCGTGTTGGGGGTTTTCAAAGACCGACGACCTCGGCCCTATTTCTACGATCTCGCCCAGATACATTACGGCCACGCGATGGCTTACACGCTCCACAACGGCCATGTCATGCGAGATGAACAGGAACGCTAGATCAAGGCTCTCCTGAAGATCCAGCATGAGGTTGATGACCTGAGCCTTGATCGAGACATCCAGCGCCGACACACTTTCATCGGCAACGATAACCTTGGGCTTCAGGGCAAGCGCGCGGGCGATACAGATGCGCTGTCTTTGCCCGCCGGAAAATTCATGCGGGTAGCGCTTTGCCATATCCGGCGTCAGGCCGACCTTTTCCAGCATGTCTGCGACAACATTCTTCGCATCCCTTGCGCTTCCCAACCGGTGTTCAATGTAAGGTTCCGCAATGGCGGCTCCCACCGTCATACGCGGGTTCAACGACGCGTAAGGATCCTGAAAGATCATCTGAACAGTTCGGCGCATCTCGCGCATGGACTGCCTGCCGAGGCTGAGGATATTCTGGCCTTCCACCAGAACCTCACCGGAGTCCGGTTCGGTCAATCGCATGATGGCGCGCCCGGTCGTCGATTTCCCGCACCCGCTTTCGCCGACCAGCGAAAGGGTTTCCCCCTTGCGCAGAGTGAAAGACACGTTCTCCACCGCATGGACACGCCCGCTCAGTCGAGACATGAAGCCTGAATAAATCTCGAAGCGCTTTGTAAGACCTTTTACTTCCAGCACCGGAACATCGACGTTGTCGACGGTATCCGCCACTTCGACCGGTTTTTCCGCGAGCCCAGTCGCATCGTCTACTATCGGAAACCGTAGAGGACGTTGATAGCCCTGCATCGAACCCAGTACAGGAACCGCCGACAAAAGTGCTCGCGTATAGGGATGTTTGCTTTGCCTGAAAATATCGGCCGTCTGTCCTGTCTCAACCTGCTTTCCACGAAACATGACAACAGTACGATCCGATATTTCCGCCACCACGCCCATATCATGCGTAATGAAAAGAACCGAAGTGCCCTCTTCTTCCTGCAACGTTTTGATAAGATCGAGGATTTGGCCTTGAATGGTTACATCCAGTGCCGTGGTCGGTTCGTCGGCGATCAGCAATTTGGGTCTCGATGCCAGAGCCATTGCAATCATGACGCGCTGACGCATACCGCCCGAAAAACGATGCGGATATTCATCAAAGCGGGATGCAGCGGACGGAATGCGGACCTTTTCAAGCAAGCGGACCGTCTCAGCGCGCGCGTCTGCCTTCGACATTTGCGAATGGCAGAGCAATGCTTCGGAAATCTGGTCGCCGATTGTGAAGAGCGGATTGAGGCTCGTCATCGGCTCCTGAAAGATCATGGCAATTTCGTTGCCGCGAATGCGGCGCATTTCATTTTCCGAGAGCGTCAGAAGCTCCCGACTGGCCAAGCTGATACTGCCTTCGATGCGGCTCGTATCCTTCTGCAGAAGACGCATGATCGACAGCGAAGTAACACTCTTGCCCGAGCCGGATTCGCCGACGATTGCGACGGTTTCTCCCGGATGAACGTCGAAGGAAACATCATCGACAACCGGTTTCCATGCGCCGTCGACCAGAAAGGAGGTAGTCAGTCCTCGAACGGATAAAACAGGTTCGTGTTTTCCAACCGTCGCAAATTTCCCAGACGTCATAATGTTCCTCCGCGTTACTCAGCCTCTGCCAGCCATCAATCCGGCCAACGCAGCAAGCCATCGAAGCGATGCCTGCTTCGGTCCTCAAAGGGGGTAGCGATAATCTCGTTCGATGCCCGGGCTCTGTCGAGTTCCTCACCCAAACGTCGAGCCACGACAGTCTCCTGTCCGGGATGCAGATTGCATGGGTCGAGATAGAAATAGTTGTGCTCTACCTCATGGTCACGGGTTATGATCGGTGGATTCCCATGCGCAAGAGCGGTTACGAGATCCCAAGCCGTGATGTGCGCATCGGCTGCAGACACAATCACTCGCAGGCGGTCGAGCGGATTGTTCGTCGGATCTGGTTCGATCAGAGCCGTGACACCGGGGCGGCCATCAAGCGTTCTCTTCCACAGTTCCAGATATCCGGTTTCCCGTTCGCGAATTCCGGCATGGTCACGCTTTTCCCATGCTTCCAGTGCAGCCATGACGCCGTAAATGCTCTCTTTGCCAACTTTCATGCCGCGCCCAATGCCGAGATTTTGCAGGAAAGCATGGCGAACGAGTTCCTTCTTGCCTGCGACAATCCCCGAGCTTGGGCCGCCAAGAAACTTGTGTCCCGAATAGATTGCAATATCTGCGCCCTTTTCCAGAAAGAGCTTCAGGTCATATTCGGATGCAGCATCCACGATCACCGGCACGCCCCTGGCGTGCGCGATCTCGACAAACTCGCTTAGATGCAGAAGGCCATAGTCCACAACATGGTGCGATACGACATAAACCGCCGCAGCCGTCTTTTCGGTAATCGCATTCTCCATGTGATAGCGATGGGTAGATGTCGCCTGTCCGATCAGGACGACCTTGCCTCCCGCAAGCCGGATTGCCTGATCGACCGGAGCGCCGTAACTGACCACGTGACCGGTCTGCACCAGAACTTCGTTCTTTTCAGGCGTCGTATCCGGCAGCCTTTCAATCGCGAGAAGGTTGTTGCCTGTCATGGTTCCGGCAACAGTAAGTGTAATGCCTGACGAGCAGGACGCCGTGACGAAGCCAGCTTCGCCGCCTGTCAACCGTGCAATCACTTCGCTTGCCTTGCGCTGGAGATCGTTGACCTCGACGAACTGGGGCAAGATCGCTGCCATCGCCTCTATTGCCTCGGGCACCACGATGGATGCGCCAAGCGATGTCATCGTGCCGGAAACATTGATGACCGGTCGAAGCCCGATCTTGCGGCGGATATCATCGGTCATGTCAATTCTCCCATTTCTTTCGCTGTCTCAGGTATCGACATATATGCCATAATAATGTAATAACTTCTCGAATTTCACACGGAGCACTTGAGTGAGCGTATTGTCAACCGCTATTCCCGCCGAAACGTCCCCTGCAGACGATACCGAAACCAAGTCGACACGCCGCTCGCGTGTCAGCGGCATCGACCGTGCGTTGCAGGTGATTGACTATCTTTATGAGGCCGGCGCTCCAGCTGGTCCCTATGCGATTGCCAAGGCGATCAAGGCGCCTCTGTCCACGGTCTATGTGACCATCGATGATCTCGTTGAGAAAAACATGCTCGCCCGCAACGCGGACGGTGCGATCTGGCTCGGTGCGCGGCTCTATCATTACGGTCTTGCCTACGCGCGGTCGCTTGATTTCATGAGCGTCGCCACGCACGAAATGCATGATCTCTGCCGCGAAGCGAACGAAGCAGTGCAACTGTGCGGCCGGGATGGAGACCATATGCTTGTTCTGGCCATGGCGGACGGACCAAGCCCGTTTCAGGTTGCCTCGCGTGTCGGCACAAGAGTACCTTTGAACTGGACTGCATCCGGTCGGCTTCTGGTGGGGCATTTGGCTGAGAATGAACGGATCGAGCTTTTCAAGCGCTGCGCCCGGACTTCTCCGACCGGTCGGGCCGAAATCGACGCCACGAGTCTCTCGGAGGCTGCGGCGAAAGCCTTCGATGAGCGGCTCTCGATCCAGATTGCGGAATCCGACTATGCCGTTGCCTGCATTGCTTCCCCGATCTGCGACCGCGATGGACAATGCGTTGCGACAATCTCCATCGTGCTTCCTGAACAGAAAGTGCTTTCCGACGAAAGCCGCTACACCGGTCAGGTGCGCGCTTCGGCGGCGAAGATCGAAAAGCTGATGGGCTGGCGCAATCATTGACGCTGTCCTAGTCTTTCAGGGCGACGATCGCTTCGATCTCAACCGTGATATTGCCCGGCAAGGAACCGAAGCCGACGGCTGAACGCGCATGTTGACCGGCTGCACCAAACACTTCGATGAAAAGATCGGAGCAGCCGTTGATGACATTGGGGTGTAGCTCGAAGTCGGGCACGGCGTTGACCATGCCCAACAGCTTCACGACACGCTTTACACGGGAAAGGTCGCCAAGCGCTCCGTGCATGACGGCCAGCAGATTGATACCGGTGAGACGGGCATCCTGATAGGCCTGATCCACGCCGATGTCGCCGCCGACCTTACCGGCCCGCAAATGTCCGCTCTCTTCCCTTGGCCCTTGCCCGGAAAGATAGAGGATGTTGCCTTCCCGAACATGCGTGACAAAGTTCGCGATGGGCGGCGGCGGCGGCGGCAAGGTTATGCCAAGTGAAGCCAGGCGCTCATAGGGGGAGTATCGTACTTCGGTCGTTTGGAGAGAATGGGACACGAATTTTCCTCATCATTTCGTCACGGGACGTTCCCGCAAAATTCAATGCGGCGCTGCCAGTTTCAGCGCCACGAATAGCCGTGGCTGTGGCGAACGAGTTTGCGCGCACGCGGCACATAGCGGCTGGCCGTAATCGCCTCAGCGCCAATGACTGCGTAGCGGGGCTCAAAAAGCCTGTTCAGCCGAGACACATCACCATTGGAATCCGTCGCTTCCAAGTCGGCATCAACCAGATCGAAGATCGTGAAATCGGCACGTTGCCCAACAGAAAGCCGGTTTTCCATCGAGAGCTTGATCACCGATGCCGGGTTATGCGTGACGGCTTCGATGACATTTTCAAACGGCATGTTGACCGACAGCAATTTGGACATTGTTGTCGCCAGATCCCAGACAGGAAAGTTCATCGAATGTCCGTGCAGGTCTGTCGAGATCGAGAATGGAAGGAGTCCCCGTTCAATTGCCGCCTCCGCGACCTTGAACGAGAAGGACGCCCCGCCGTGGCCAATATCCAGCCGGATGCCCTCGCCCGCGCAGCGTTCCGCGAGGTTGAACAGGTCTTCGTCTTCCATGATGCTGGAGCCGGACTTGCCGTTGAAGCAATGCGTAACCACATCGCCGGGCCCGAGAATTTCAAGAACTTCATCATAGAGCGCGGGCGGCTCACCCACATGGACCATCATGGGCACTTTCAGTATCTTCGCGATCTTCTTGCCAAGCTTGACTGGCGTAACGCCCCACGACCCGGTTATGACGTGGCTGGCCCGGACCTTGATCCCCACGATATGCTCGCTATTGGCTGCGTAGCATTCGAGAATACGGTCGAGATCAATATCTTTGATATCGCGCAATTCCGGAACCCGGTTGCAGGCGACAAGGCCGATTGAACCAAGATTGAGGAAGGCTTTGATCCGTTCCCTGGCAGGTTCAATGATATATTCCCGGAAGCCGTGAAAATTGGCCTCCCCCGCCGAACCGGCATCGACGAGTGTCGTCACCCCTCGTTCAGCGCCGCATTCGGAAGGGCGTATCGAGATATCCGTACCACCATGCCAGATATGAACATGCAGATCGACCCAACCCGGCGAAATCCAGGCTCCCTTGCCATCGATCCGCTCCACCTCTGCCGGTGCGTTCAACGACTTGCCGATGGCGCTGATATTGCCGTCCTTCCCGACGAGAATATCGGTCGTCGTATCGGAATGTTCACCGAAAGCTACCGGTCTGACATTGGTGATGAGAAGCGGCTTCGCCTGTTCACCGGAAATCATATTACAAATCCCTTCGCAGTCTTGGATCGAGCATGTCGCGTAGTCCGTCGCCAACCATCTGAAGCGAGAGGACGGAAAGAATGATGGCGAAGCCGGGGAAGTAGGTCATCCAGTCGGCTTGGCCGATATATTGGCGTCCCGCGGCGATCATGGTTCCCCAAGTTGGAATCTCGGGGCTTACGCCGAGACCAAGGAAGGAGAGCCCCGCTTCGGCAAGCATTGCGCTCGCAAAGAGGAAAGTGCACTGCACGATGATGGGCGAGATCAGATTTCTCAGCACGTGCCGCGTCATGATGTGGAATGTCGAGATTCCAAGCGATTGAGCCGCCTCGACATAAGGCAATTCACGGATCACCAGCGTCGAGGCGCGCACGATGCGCGCCAGCCTCGGTGAGTAGACGACTGACAGGGCAACGATGACCGTCGCCAGCGATGGGCCGAGCGCAGCGACCAGCGCGATGGCCAGCAGAATGTCGGGGAACGCCATCATCGCGTCGATCAGGCGAGCGATGGGAGTATCCAGACGCTGAAAGAAACCTGCGAGCAATCCGAGTGTCACTCCTATGATCGCCGACAGGACGACAACAGCCGCGCCCACCATAAGTGACAGCCGTCCGGCATAGATCGTACGAGAAAAGACGTCACGTCCGAACTCATCCGTGCCAAACCAGAACATTTCGCTCGGCGGCTTGAGACGGTTGACGATGGATAGCTTCGACGGCGAATAAGGTGCAATCCAGGGCGCCAGCAGCGCGAGGATGGCAAAGACCGCAAGCACGATAATGCCAGCCGCCACTGTCTTGCGTTTGAACAGCCGACGGACAAACAAAGCGCGTTCCGAGGGTGCTTTTTGCGTAGTCGTAACCAGATCGGCCATCAGTAGCGAACCCTCGGATCTACGAACAGATAGAGCATGTCGATGATGAAATTGATCAAGACATAGAGCCCCGCGATGACGAGCAGCGCGCCTTGGATTACCGGATAATCCCGACGCAGGACTGCAGACACCACAAGATTGCCAACCCCCGGCAGGCCGAACACTGTTTCCGTCACCACGGCGCCGGAGATCAGGACGGCCGCGGTGAGACCAATCACGGTCAGGATCGGGATCAGCGCGTTCTTCAAGGCATGCTTCATGATCACACGCCGCTCTATCAGGCCCTTTGCGCGCGCCGTGCGGATGTAATCGTCACCTAGAACATCAAGCATTGAGGCACGTGTGAAGCGCAGGATCAGGGCAGAGGAAACCAGCCCCAGCGCGATGGCTGGCAGGATCAGATGATACATTCGATCCATGAAGCTCGAACCCGGCCCGCCATAGCCGGACACCGGAAACAGGTTCAGCCGGACCGCAAAAAACTGCATGAGGATAAGGCCGAGCCAGAAGCTCGGTATGCTCGCTGCGAGCATGGCAACCGTCGTTGCAGCCTGATCCACAAAGGAACCACGTCTGTAAGCCGCATAAACTCCGACCGGCAGAGCAATGATGCATGCAATCAGAAGCGAAAGAACTGTCAGAAAGAACGTCGGCTCGGCTCTATCGAGCAATGCTGCGCCGACTGGCATGTTGAGGAATATCGACTGGCCGAGATCGCCCTTCAGCAGCTGACCTATGTAGTAAAAGTACTGAATGACCAGCGACTGATCCAGACCAAGCCGGGCGCGCAGATCGGCAATATCCTGCGCCGATGCATCTGGTCCAAGCATGACGGCGGCAGGATCGCCGGGCGTCACCCGGACAATCACGAACACGATCGTCACGACCAGAAACATGACGACAGCCATGCCGACAAATCGCTGAAGGATGTAGCGCACCATGCGATCAGATTCTCCAGATTGAAGATTTCAGCAAATGCCGACCGGACGGACGGCATTTGCATTGCCGGGAGTTACTTCTTCAACGAAGCATTCCAGAAGTAAGGCCACGGCGCTGGCTCAACGCCCTCCAGCTTGGTGGACATCGCCGCGACAGCATTGAAGTCGCCGATCTTGATCAGGGGCAGTTCGTCATAGATGGTCTTCTGAACGTCTGCCCACAGCGCAATGCGCTTGTCCGGATTGGATTCCGACGTGAAAGCATCGACTACGGTTTTACGCGCTGGCGTGTCCCACCAGCCCGGCGAACTGGTCGACAGAGACCCCATCAAAGCAGGTTCGGGCAGGAAAGGGCTGTGCGTTATATAGATATCCCAGAGCTTGGGATCAGCACGGCGCTGCGTCAGCGTCGCCCAATCGACAACCTGCAAATCCACGTTGAAACCGGCAAGCTTCAGATATTCGGCGGCCACCTGCGCCATCTTGTAATGGAACTCATATTGGCGGCTGGTCAGAATGCGCAGCGGCTCTCCATTGTAGCCGGCAGCCTTCAAATCTTCTGCTGCAGCTTCCGGCTGGGCCACGTTATAATTGCCTTCCACACCCGCGTCCGTATTCCAGACGAAATTGGAAGGATAGAAGGCACCGTCTAATGCGTAGAATTCCGTACTGCCGAACGCAGCCGCAAGCATGTCTTCCATACTCAATGCGTGTGTTACAGCCTTTCGTACCGGCAATTTCGACGCCACCCCTTCCTTGGTGTTGAAGACAAACACAGGATAGCCGAAGGGCTTCAGAAGCAATGGCTGGGAAGCTGTCGAAGACTTGATCTTGTCAAAGGATTCGACCGGAATGGAATCGACATAATCATACTGTCCGGAAACCGCGGCCTCGACACGAGTGTTGGCGTCCGGGACCGATACGAAACGGATTTCGTCGAGATATTGATGACGCGCGCCGCCATAACCGTCGCTCTCGCCGTCGCGCGACTTGTAACCGTCGAAACGCACGAGCTGAATATACTGATCTGCCTTTCGCTCCTTGAGCATATAGGGACCGGTGCCGATAAATTCGTTCATCGGCTCAGCCTGCTTTTCTGAGGGTATGATGATCGCCGCAGAATTGTTGAAGGCAAGCAGTGAGGTCAGTGGCGCATATGGCTGCTTGAGCGTTATCGTCACCGTAGCCGGATCGGTCGCCGCGATATTTTCAATAAAGACCGATGCCTGTTTTCCCCGCGAAGCGAGCTTTGTCCAGCGCTCCAGCGACGCAACCACGTCTTCCGACGTCATGTCGCTACCGTCATGGAACTTGATGCCGGAACGGAGCTTGATCGTATAGGTTTTTCCGTCCGCGCTGATTTCCGGCAGGCTTTCTGCCAATAATGGCGTCGGCTTCCATTCCTTGTCGAAGGTGTAGAGCGTTTCGAAAATATGCTGCGTGACGATCCCCACCAGATCAGCGGTGGAAACCATCGGATCGAGCGTCGGCGGCTCGCCGATTGTCGCGACATTGATAACGCCGCCCTTATCCTGCGCCAGTGAAGCACCGGGACTCAAGAGCATCGCAGAAGCCAGAAGGAGTGCTAGTTTGATCCGCAAGACAAAATCCCCATTTTTGAATTGTTCCACAATTATGTTATATAAGCTTTTATAAAAGAATACCGGAGAACGTGGAGGTGTCAATCCATCAAAGGTCATCGACCGGAAATCCTCCGTCGAAAACGATGGCGAACTCTTTCTGTGTGCTAATTTCGGATTTTGAGGTATCCGCGCCGAGGGCTGCATCGATGAGATGTGCACCCTGATCCAGGCAAAGACCAAGGTTGTCTCAATGCGAGATGCGCGACAATTGACGAACGAACCGTAACAGCAAACACTTACCATCGAGGAAGAAATGAACCGAGATATCGTCACCGTTGGCGCGCTACTCGTCGTCGGAGTGGCCTCTTGTATTGGCTGGTCGCAAAACATGGCCGGTAAAGCAAGGTTGGTTTCGCCACCCGATCAATCGCAGCAGCCGCGACGGGACGAAACAAAGATCATCACGATCGCGGACGGGACGCGTGGAGAAAAGAGATCCGTGGACACCGGCTCAGACGGACCATCACAGGGTGACCTGTTCGTCTTCGATCAACCTTTGATGGATTAGTACCGGCGCGATATAGGCACCAATAGCGGCTGCTGCGTGACGACCAAAAGCGGTGCTCACGGACAGTGCCAATGGACACTGAAATTCGAAGCCGGAAGCATCGTGGTAGCAGGACAAGAGGCTGAAAACGGAAAATCGGCGCTTGCCGTAATCGGAACCACTGGCAAATTCTCCGGCTTTCTGGGCGAGATGTCGTCAGAACCCAAGGGTGATGGAACGTTCCTCCAGGAACTTACCTTGTTTCGCCCATAGGAAACCAAAGGCACGAAGTTCCAGCTGCAGCATGTTTAGGATTTGCCATCTGGATTTGATGGGTCGTCACCAGACAAGCGCTGGAGCATTCGCATCATCCCTCTCCCCCCCCCCCGCCTCGCGTTATGCAGGCCTGACAGTGATCAATTTCACTCCTTACGAAGCCTACCTTATCATCTTTGGCTATTTCGGCTGGCCCTTGACAGGTTTGCTCGCAATCGTGTCGGCCGGGCTCGGCTATCGGGCTGTTCCTCCCGGCTGGCGAATCTTCTTTTTGATGATCGCGGCAATTTTCGTCTTTCCGATTGTCACCGTATGGACTCCTCCGGTTTGAGTAACCGCATGGGAGGAGGATCGGGAGCGCGGCAAGACCCAAAGTGGTTGGAGAACGGGAATTAGCGGCGTAACTTCGATGACTTGTGGAAATCTCAAAGGTTGCTCAATCGGAAACGCGGCGTTGCCTCGTGTTCCTTTGTTCAGCACCGGACAGTCCGCTGGAGTAAGCTTCGATATCATCTGCGACAACTCATCCTTGAAGGCACCCAAGGAACCTTTGGCGCGCCGGTAGTAAGCGCCAAGAGATTGCAGCGAAGCCACTACGCCGTTATCGCTTGGTGAAGTCGTTCTTCTATTTAGGCTCCAGTGTTGCTTTGGGGACCAGCAAGCTGATTTCGAGACCAGTCGAGGTCCAGTTCCGTTGAACCCTGGCGTTGAGAGCGCCCGAGAGCGCGGCCTCCAACCGGGTTCCAAACCCTTCAACATTGGGTTCTTCGGGGTGATCCTGTACGGTTTCCGACCAGAGCAATTCAAACGTATCTTCGGTTTCAAGGGCAGTTACAGAAAGGTTGCCCCCAGGCGCTGAAAGCGCCCCATGCTTGGCCGCATTGGTCGCGAACTCGTGGAGCAACAACGAAAGACTGCTCAGCTGCTTTCCGGAGACCGCGGGATTGGCGCCGGTAACGGTTATATTCTGGTGATCGTAAGGTTCGAGTATTGTCTGAAGAAGCGCGTGGAGAGAGATGGACGCCGCTCCAACTTCTTCCCAATCGGGCATTGTTAGTGCGTGGGCTCTTGCAAGTGAAGAAAGTCTGGACTGCAAATGCTGACGCAATTCCTCGGCGGTTTTCACTTCCCGCCCGCTCAAGGAAACAATCGCGTTTGCCAGTGCAAAAAGGTTTTTGATCCGATGATTCATTTCGCCCATCAGGAGGCGCTGTTGTTCCTGAGCCCGACGCCGCTCGGTGATATCCCTGGCTATTTTGGATGCGCCAATAATTTTGCCCCCTGCATTCCGGATCGGAGAGATGGTTAGAGAGATATCAAAAAGCGTCCCGTTTTTTTTCTTTCGTACGGTTTCGAAATGATCCACGCGGTTTCCCGCGCGAATCTGGGCCAAAATCGCCGGCTCCTCTTGCAGGCGATCATCCGGGATAAGGATGGTGATCGGCTTTCCCACAATTTCATCAGGTTCGTATCCGAATAGTCGCTGGGCTCCCCTGTTCCAGGTTTTAACGTTACCATTCAGGTCCTTGCTGATTATCGCGTCATCAGAACCGTCAATGATGGCTGCCAGCCAGTCACGTGGATCGAGTTCGGCATCATAGAAACTCGTTTGCCACGCATATGACCCGGAATAGGAATGCGAAGGTAACACCACCCCGCCCTGCTGATCCATATTTTCGTCATTCATCGGCGTCACCTGAAGTTTGAACGGAATGCTCTAATTTAATACAATAGAGCCACGAGAGTCACTTTTTAGCTAGGACCCAACCTGCTTCGCCCACCCTATAACTTGGTCTTATAACTCGCTCTGGCCGCGCTTGCTATCGCAGAAGGCTTCTCGGCTAAACTTCGCAGTATGGTTCCACCATTTTGAACACATCCAGTACGGTTCAGCCTGTTTCCCGATGCGATTGAGGCTCGTGGTTGTGAAGCTCAGTCCTTAAAACCATTGAAAATCTGGCCCTGGGGCTTTATGCGAAAGCAATCTTCCATATTTTTCCGTGGCAGAGACGTAATGAAATTTTGTTTGCCGGGCTTGGCAGGGAAATCTGTTGCGCCGGGCTGACACCCGCATCGGAGGAGAGCCAGAATGGATTTCACCCTGACACGCCGTCAGACATTGATGGGACTTGGTGCAGTGGGCATCAGCACGGCTTTCGGCTCCCCTGCCCGGGCCGCGACGCGCAATCTGGCGGTGCTCCATCTGGCGAGCCATGCGCCGAGCTATATTGCGCATGAGCGCGGTTATTTCAAAGACGCAGGTCTCGATATCGAGCTGAAATTCTTCGAGGCCGCCCAACCCATGGCGGTCGCCATCGCATCCGGCGACGCTGATTTCGGTGTGACCGCGATGAGCGGCGGGCTTATCAGTCTGGCCGACAAAGGCGCGATCAAGGTCATCGGCGGAGCGCTTGCGGAAGAAAAAGGGATCACCGGCAATGTTATTCTGGCCTCCAACAAGGCTTATGAAGGCGGGCTGAGGGAGCCATCCAAGCTGGCCGGACACAGTTTCGGCATCACCACGGCGGGTTCGTCATTCCATTTCATGGCGCACAAGTTCGCCAAGGCCAATAATATTCCGCTTTCAGAAATCCAGCTCCGACCGCTACAGAAACTCGGCGCCTTGGTAGGCGCCCTGTCAACCGGGCAGATCGATTCCTGGGCGATCCAGCCCAATATCGCGAAAAAGCTCATTCGCGAAGGCGCTGCCAAACAGATCGGCCTCGTTTCCGACTACGCTCCGGATTATCAGGTCACTACAGCATTCACGTCTACTAAGAATGCGAGCGACGAGCGCGCCATGACGGAAGCTTTCGTGAAAGCCTACTCCCGGGCAATCGACGATTATAATGCGGCTTTCGTCGACAACACGGCGGATGATGCGGCGCGCGACGACATCGCAAAAATCGTGCACAAATATGTCGAAAGCGACAGCCCGTTCGAGACGGCAAAACAAAACCTGATCGATGGGGCAATGCGCATCAACAAGGGGCTGGCCCTTTCGCTCAACAGCTGTATGGAGCAACTGGATTGGTTCCGCTCCGAGGGCATGGTCAAGGAAGACGTCACGCAGGAAAAACTTTTCGACACATCCTACGTCAAGACGATCTAAGTCTGGCTAAACTTAAATCTTCCGTGCCCGGCTGGCTTGCCGAGCACAAGCCGGAACAGGCATCCAAAGCTGGGATGTTGTCGTCGGCGAGCGTACTTTCCGACTGGAGTTGAAATGGATCTGCAGCTTAAGAACGTCAGCCATTTTTATGGTCCGGTCGAAGTTCTGAACGATATTTCGCTCGCCATCCCGCAAGGGCAGATAGTCTGCCTGATCGGACCGTCGGGCTGCGGAAAATCCACGCTCCTGCGATTTCTCGGCGGGCTTGAAAAACCTTCCTCGGGTGAGGTGCTGCAAATTGGGTCGCCGCCAAAGGATTCGCTCAATCCCCTCACTTATGTCTTCCAGCATTTTGCTCTGCTGCCGTGGCGCACCGTCGAAGGAAATATCAAGCTGGTGCTTGAGGATCACGGACTTGGTCGAGCTGAAATGGACAGGATTGTCACCAATGTTCTGGAGCGCACCCGGCTGTTGGATTTCCGGCAGGCATTGCCGAAGCAGCTTTCGGGCGGCATGCGCCAGCGCGTGGCGATCGCGCGTGCCTTGTCGGTGCGCCCTGCCGTCATGCTGATGGACGAACCCCTGTCGGCTCTCGACAGCCAGACGCGAGAACTGCTGATGGACGATCTGATTGCGCTGTGGACGCGTCAACCGTTCACATCGGTCTATGTCACGCACAATCTCAACGAAGCTGTTCGGCTTGGTCATCGGGTCGTGGTGTTGTCGCGAAGGCCCGGAAGGATCAGGGAAATTGTCGATATCGATATTCCCCTTTCCGAGCGTCATCTTGGCGACCCCGTTCTTGAAGAAAAGCAGAGAGAGCTCTGGGAGTTGATGCGGGCGGAGGCGCAGGCTGCAGATCAGGAGTTGATCAATGGTTGAGATCACAGAAATGAAGCAGCCCCGCCCGGATGTTCGCCCGGTCCCTTTCCGGGGGGGCGGTTTTGCGCCCCAGCCGGTGTCCCATATGGCCCTGATCCTGTTCGCGGCACTGCTGGCGCTCGCGGAAATCGGAACCCGTAGCGGCTTCATATCCAACCTGACATTGCCACGCCCATCCGCCGTGCTGGAAACCTTCGTCCAGCTCTGGCAGACCGGCCTCCTGTGGCAACACCTGCTGCCATCACTAAGGCGACTTGTCATCGGCGCCAGCCTCGGTATCGCAGTCGGCGTCGGTCTCGGCGTGATGATCGGCCTGTTCAGTTATGTTCGGGCAGGTCTGGTACCGCTCGTCGCAGCCCTTTTCCCGATTCCCAAGATCGCGCTCCTGCCGCTTTTCGTCATTTGGTTCGGCATCGACGAAATGTCGAAATACATGCTCATCGCTTTTGGCACCTTTACGCCAACGGTCGTCGCCACTTACGGCGCAGTCGACAATGTGGATCGGTCGCTCGTGCGCATGGGCCAGAGTTTCGGTCTCGGCTGGTGGTCCATCGTCCGCAAGATCATCCTGCCGGGCGCCTTTCCTGCAATCCTGTCCGGATTGCGGGTCTCGATCTCCATCGGCATCATTCTGCTGGTCGCAGCCGAAATGCTCGGCGCCCAGTTCGGCGTCGGTTCCTATATCCTTGAAGCAGGCTCGCTCTACGACCTTGAAAAGCTGTTTGCCGGGGTCACAATCCTGTCGGTGATGGGCCTGATTGTCAATTTCATCATCGGGCAGATCGAGAAACGTTTCCTGACCTGGCGCGGCTGATCGCAACAATATTTCGCCTGAGCTTCTTTTTGTCGATAGTTTGAAACGCACCATGCGCTTTTCGTTGCATGTTCTTGCCGGGACGTTATACGAAGAGACTCTATCGCAAATTTTTGCGCCTCACTTTTTGATGGACAAGATTATGCATCTTGTGCGTTCCCCCTTTCATGAGGCGCTACCCGAAGAGGAGCGGATATATGAGCCGTTATGGCAGAGCACATCGTCAGTTCACGGGATGTGACTAGCGATGAGCGCCGAACCAAGCCCTATTCAAGTGGAAGAGACACGCAAGACAGCAATTGCGCTCAAGGATGTGCAGATTTCGTTCAAACTGGCCGATGGTGGCCGTTTCGATGCTGTCGCCGAAAGCAATCTTGAAGTTGCCGAAAACGAATTCGTGGCGATTGTTGGCCCGACCGGTTGCGGAAAATCCACATTGCTCAATGCCGTTGCCGGGCTTCTAGTACCCGCCAGCGGCACTGTCGAGATCAGCGGCCAGCGGCTGCAAGGCCTCAATCGCAAGGCAGGTTATCTCTTCCAGCAGGACGCTCTCATGCCCTGGAAGACCGTGCTGGACAATGTTGCCATCGGGCTGGAAATCACAGGCACGCCAAAGGCACAGGCCCGCGAACAGGCTCGCGAGTGGCTGGCCCGCGTCGGTCTTGCAAGTTTTGGTGACCGCTATCCGCATATGCTGTCGGGGGGACAGCGCAAGCGCGTCGGCCTTGCGCAGGTGCTGATCCGCAATCCGAAATATCTGCTGATGGACGAGCCCTTCGGCCCTCTCGATGCGCAGACGCGTGTCATCATGGGCGACCTTCTGCTCGACCTGTGGTCGCAGGACAAGAAGGCGGTCATGTTCGTGACCCACGATCTGGAAGAGGCCATCGCGCTGGCGGATCGCGTCGTCATCATGTCTGCCGGGCCGCGTGCCCGCATCATGGCTGAGTATAAAATTCCCCTCGCCCGCCCGCGCGAGATTTCCGAAATACGCCTCGACGACAAGTTCCACGAAATTCATCGCGAAATATGGAGTGCGCTCAAGGAAGAGGTTCTCAAGGGCTATCAGCAGACGAGTGGGGAAAAGAAATGAAAAAGCCTATGCTGTTTCTGGCGCAGCTCAGCGTGGCGGTGGCCGTCATTCTGGTCTGGCACCTCTTCACCGCAACCCACTTGCTGGGCAATCCGGCCAAAGCGAAGTTTTTCTTTGCCACGCCGGGCGATGTGGCCGTTCGCATCTCCAAATGGTTTGCGGAAGGCACGATCTGGTATCATCTCGGCATCACACTGCTTGAAGCCATGCTGGCCTTTGCCATCGGCGCAATCGGCGGTGTGCTGATCGGCTTCTGGTTTGCCCGCAAGCCTTTGCTCGCCGCGATCTTCGACCCCTACGTGAAGGCCGCCAATTCGCTGCCGCGTGTCGTGCTGGCGCCGATCTTCGCGCTGTGGCTCGGTCTCGGCATCTGGTCCAAAGTCGCACTTGGCGTATCGCTGGTCTTCTTCATCGTCTTCTTCAACGTCTATCAGGGCGTGAAGGAAGTGAACCAGACTGTGCTCGCCAATGCCCGTATGCTCGGCATGAACGAGCGCCAGCTTTTGCGCAACGTCTATCTGCCATCCGCGCTGTCGTGGATGTTCTCAAGCCTGCATACGGCTGTCGGCTTTGCCGTCGTCGGCGCGGTCGTGGGGGAATATCTCGGTTCATCGGCGGGGCTTGGCTACCTGATCCATCAGGCCGAAGGCGTGTTCGACGTTACCGGCGTCTTTGCCGGCATGCTGGTGCTGACGGCCTTCGTGCTCGTCATCGACTGGGGCGTCTCTATCATCGAAGCCCGCCTGCTGGTCTGGCGCCCGAAAGCTGCCGGACACAATGGTTAAAAGGATTCAAGGAGGAAACCATGAGAACAACACGTAGAGATATCTTGCTGGGCGCCGCTGCCTTCGGGCTTGCGAGCATCGCCTCGCGCCTGCCCGCCTATGCGCAGGATGCATCCGCGGCACCTGAAAAACCGGAACTGATGTTCGGCGTCGGCGGCAAGCCGCTCTTCTATTACCTCCCCCTCACCATTGCCGAGCGCAAGGGATTCTTCGAGGAAGAAGGCATCAAGGCCACCATCAATGATTTCGGCGGTGGCGCAAAGTCCCTGCAGGCGCTGATCGGCGGTTCGGTCGATGTGGTCACTGGCGCATATGAGCACACCATTCGCATGCAGAACAAGGGACAGGACATCAAGGCCGTCTGCGAGCTTGGCCGTTTTCCGGGAATCTGCATCGGCGTGCGCAAGGACCTTGCCGGTGAGATCAAGACGATTGCCGATCTCAAGGGCCAAAATGTCGGCGTCACGGCGCCAGGTTCATCGACGTCGCTGTTGCTGCAATATGCGCTCATCAAGAACGGTCTCGCCGAAGACGCCGCTTCGATCATCGGTGTGGGCGGTGGCGCAAGTGCGGTCGCAGCCATCAAGAAGGGTGAAATTGCCGCTCTCGTCCATCTCGATCCGGTCATCACGCGACTAGAAGTGGATGGCGACATCACACTGCTTCTCGACACGCGCACCGAAGAGGGCACGCGTCAGCTTTTCGGCGGCACCAATCCCGCAGCGACCGTATATGCGCAACAGAGCTTCATCGATGCCAATCCGGTTACAACGCAGCGTGTCGTCAATGCATTCGTCAAATCGCTGAACTGGATCCATAAGGCTTCTGCCGATGAAGTGGCGGATGCCGTGCCGGAGGAATATCTGCTGGGTGACCGGGAACTGTACAAGACCGGCTTCGAAAAGTCCCGCGCCATGTATTCTGAAAAGGGTCTGATCGCGGAAGACGGCTTCAAGAGCCTGTTTGAAATGCTCAAGGCTCTCGACCCAGAGTTGGCGAATGCAGATATTTCGTTTGCGCAGACCTTCAATCCACGCTTCGTGGAAGCGGCAAAGGCATAATATCCGCTTTGGGGCAGGGTCGTTTCCCTGCCCCTTTTCAGGTCGCAGTCGGCTGATTGAAGTGGCCCGTGCGTAGGGCGGTCAATCCCCATCCAGAAAGAGCCATCGCCCAGGACACCCGCTCGACAGGTTGGAGCAGCAAGAAGAACGCGTAGGTCCCGACCGGACCAGCGCACTTGGTTCACGTTCTGACATGATAAACGGTCCGGCTTGTGGCCGGACCGCTTTGTGATCTGTCTTCGAAAGGCCTCTTCACATCGGTCTTGTGCCGCATGTCAAAGCTTGACGGCATTTTCCCGCGCCCACAACCGGAGCTTGCGGCAGGATGTAACAAATTCCGACGCTCCCTTTTCATTGTCCAGCGAGATTAGTCCCTCATCCATATCGGGTTCAATGCCCGCCTTTGCCAGTAGCGGCATCGCGCCTGCGGTAAACCCGATAAACTTGCAATGGGCAAAGGCGTCGGCAACGAAATCCCGCGCCGCGGCTTCTCTGGTCAATCGATCCGCTGCCTCCTCGGACAGTACAAGTGCGACAGCGTCGAACAAGACGGATGGACCGCCATCGATCATATGATCGGCCTCCATCCAGTCGCCGCTGGACGCCTCGAAACCTCCGACCGTAGGCGCGACCAGTTCCAACGTTGCGCCCTCCTGTTCAGTGGCCTGCCGGATTGCGTCCAGCACCTGGGCATTCGAGCCGTTGGCGGCAAGTACACCAATCTTCCGGCCCTTGAAGCTGCCGGGCCCGTTTGCAATGATGCTCAGCGCCGGAGACGGAGCAAGATCGTCGCGCACCGGCACCATCACATCTGCCGCCTGCGGCATCGTGCGGATGCCAAGCTTGCCGGCGACCGTTTCCGCAAGGGTGGCATCGATGTTGAGCAGGTGGGACACAATACGCTCGCGGATCCTGGGCGTTTCCACCTTCGACAGTTCGAAGGTCAGCGCCATCGCTATATGCTTCTGCTCCGTCTCGGTCTGGCTCAGGTAGAACTGGCGCGCCTGGCTGTAATGATCGGCAAAGCTTTCCGCCCGAAGGCGAACCTTCTGCCCATCTTCCTGCGCCGCAAATGATCGGAATCCGAGCTTTTGATCGGGCCTCGGTCCCTCCCCCCACGAATTTGGCTGATAGTTTGCCCGCCCCACAGGGTTGCGCATCGCCATATGTCCGTCCTGCTGAAAATGGTGAAATGGACACTTGGGTGCATTGATGGGGATGTGGGTGAAATTGGGACTACCCAGCCGTTTCAATTGCGTGTCGAGATAGGAGAAATTGCGCCCCTGAAGCAGCGGATCATTCGAGAAGTCGATGCCGGGGGGAACGTTCTGCGTCATGAACGCGACCTGTTCAGTCTCGGCGAAGAAATTGTCCGGCATGCGGTTGAGGACCAGCCGCCCAACCGGCATGGGCTTTATGATTTCTTCCGGGATCAGCTTGGTCGGGTCCAGCACATCGAAGTCGAAGCTGTCGGCAAAATCCTGATCAAAGAGTTGCACGCACAGTTCCCATTCCGGAAAGTCACCCGCCTGGATGGCATTCCAGAGATCGCGCCGATGGAAATCGGGGTCGGCGCCATTGATCTTGACCGCTTCGTTCCATACGATGGATTGGAGGCCAAGTTTCGGCTTCCAGATGAATTTGACAAAGGTCGACTGATCCCTGTCATTCACGAAGCGGAAAGTATGGACGCCAAATCCTTCCATGAAACGGAACGAGCGCGGTATGGCGCGGTCCGACATGATCCACATGATCATGTGCATGGATTCTGGTGTCAGGCTGATGAAGTCCCAAAAATTGTCATGTGCCGACTGGGCCTGCGGGAATGCCCGATCCGGCTCCTCCTTGACGGCGTGTACCATATCAGGGAATCGGATGGCGTCCTGAATGAAGAAGACTGGAATGTTATTGCCGACAATATCCCAGTTGCCTTCCTTGGTGTAAATCTTGACGGCGAAGCCCCGGACGTCCCGGGCGAGGTCGAACGAACCCTTCGATCCGGCGACCGTGGAGAAACGGACAAAGACCGGCGTCTTCTCGCCAACCCGTTGGAAAATGTCTGCGCGCGTATATTCGCTAAGTGATGCTGTCGTCTCGAAATAGCCATGCGCGCCATAGCCTCGGGCATGGACGACGCGCTCGGGAATACGTTCGTGGTCGAAGTGAAATATCTTTTCCCGAAAATGGAAATCCTCGATAAGCGTCGGACCGCGTGCACCGATCTTGAGCGTATTGAGGTCATCTGAAATCGGTCCGCCCTGGGCCGTGGTCATGACCGGTGTCTTGTCGTCGGCAACCTGATGAAGCTCACCACCCTGACCAGCCTCAAGCGTCTGGTCATGAATCTGGCGTGGCTTCCGTTTAGATGCGGCTTTGTCGCTGGCTGACATGGCTGGCTCCTCCTTTTACGTGATCTCTGTTCACATGAAAAAGGTGCCGAACAGCACCCTTCCATAATTACGCTGCCGTGGGACGCTGGTTGACTGAACCGCCCGCAAGCTTCATCAGATTGCAGTCGGTCCTGGGTTTTTCCTGAAGCGTCTGATCAAGCAGATTTTGTGCATGGTTCAAGCCGCGTTCTTTCGCCCATCGCTTCAAGGTGCCGGAGCGAGCGATCTCGTCGTTCCCGACTGCCTGCGCTGGCCTGCGCTCGTAGGAGATGTCCTTGTGCGCATCGCGGAACAGGTCTTCGCGGGGCTTTTCCTTTCCCATAGTTCGTTTCCTCATAGTGTCGGATAGACATTTGAAGCCTGGCTCGCCGTGAAATTCCCGCCAACTAGTGTTCGCGCAACGGTGCGCAAGGCAGGAAACTGGCATCTCCGTCCTTTGAGTAACGCGACGTGGTAATTTAAGTTCCTTGATAGGTCGCGCGCAGGGCTAAGCCTGAGCGAATCCCGCCAACTACCTCGGGTCCTCGAAGCCACCATAAGGTGCTCGCCACCACAGCACGAAACGGTGAGCGCCCCTTTTTACACAACGATACAAAATGGGGGGCTGGCGGACACATCCCGGATAATCGGTCGATGCATCTTCTCGTCATCAAGCGACGCAGAGCCCCGCAATGACGCAGGGCAGCAGATTTCGCTAGGTAGAACAAAGAAGGATATCGCCATGAACAAGATCGTTTTTGCAGCCGCCACCGCCATCATCGCCCTGAGCAGCAGCGCATCATTTGCTGAGAACCCTTATGTTGGCCAGCCAGAGGCGCTTGCCTTTCAGGATAAGGCGGCACGCGCTCCCGGCAACAGCCCGGTCTCGGTAAAGCTGGACTTCCGTGCGCCTGCCTCCATCGGCAAGGATGCCGCCGTTTATCATGACGGCTCCGCGCATCGTTTTGGTGATGCCTCTCCGTCCAGCTACGAATAAGCGCGCCAGACAACCTTTCACCGAATGCGGCTGGACATGACTTTCAGCCGCATCCGGTGGCGAACGCCATTTCTACAAGCTTCAGCTCCAAACAACACATAGGCCATTAAGGAAACAACAATGCGTAAGCTGATCATCGCAGCTTCAATTGCAGCCGCCACACTCGTTTCGGGAAATGCTATCGCCCAGGAGGACAAACCTACTGTCGTGCTGGTGCATGGTGCGTTTGCGGACTCGTCAAGCTGGAACGGAGTTGTCGCCCGCCTTGAAAAGGACGGCTACCCGGTTATCGCCATCGCCAATCCGCTGCGCAGCCTCTTGACAGATGCGGACTATGTCAAGCGCACCCTTGCCAGTCTCAAGACGTCTGTTGTTCTGGTTGGCCATTCCTATGGCGGCGCAGTTATCAGTCAGGCTGCTGCGCAATCCGACAATGTGAAGTCGCTTGTATTTGTCGCCGCTTTTGCCCCTGAAAAGGGTGAAAATCTGACAGGTCTCTCGGTTAAGTTCCCCGGCAGCACGCTTGGAGCAGCCCTGGCGGTGCCGGTCGAGATCGAAAATGGCGGCAAGGATCTCTACATTCAACAGGATAAATTCCATCAGCAGTTCGCTGCCGATGTTCCGGAAGAAGAGGCCCTGCTCATGGCAGCTGCGCAACGACCGCTCAGCGAGGCAGGCTTGACGGAACAGGCCACGGAAGCCGCCTGGAAATCCAGGCCATCCTGGTTCATCTATGGGGATGCGGACAAGAACATTCCCCCGCAAGCAATGGGCTGGATGGCCGAGAGAGCCGCATCCCGCAAGACGGTCGTTATCAATGGCGGATCGCATGTCGTGATGGTTTCCCATCCCGACATGGTGGTGGACCTGATCGAAGAAGCGGCCGCTGCAAGGTGATCTTCATATATTTGCCAGAGCGTGATTGGGGGGTCGTCAACAGCGTGAAACCGCAAGTGGATCGATCGGCTTCCGGGAACGTTCTACGTATCGGCAAGAAAAGGCGCGGAACATTCTCCGCGCCCTTTCTTTTCGTTCAAAGTCTCCGTCGTCACATTTTCCATCGGGGTCATCCCCGGAGGAGTGCCCCTGACGGATACTACGCGTGCGATTTCTATAACGGCTCGCTCACCGGAGACCTTTGAACGCTGCCCGGAGCTCCTCGGAAAAGAGTTGCGGCTGTTCCCAGGCCGCGAAATGGCCACCCTTTGCCGGGCGATTGTAATAGATCAGACTTGGAAAGGCCTGTTTTGCCCAGCTTTCCGGTGCCTGATAAAGCTCGTCCGGGAAGGCGCTGACGGCGACCGGGATCTTGATCCCCTTCGGTGCAAAGAAAGCGAACTTGTTTTCCCAATAGAGCCGTGCCGAAGACACAGCGGTGTTGGTCAGCCAGTAGAGCGTAATGTTGTCGAGCACATCATCGCGCGTCAGGCCTTCTTCCTGTCCGTCAAATACGCGTGCGATCAGCTGGTAGCTTTTTGCGTCGTGATCGAGCATCCACGAGGCGAGGCCAATTGGGGAATCCTCCACGCCATAGAGCGTCTGGGGACGGGCCGTCATTTCCTGCGCGTAGGCAAGGCCGTGTTTGTAGAAGAAATCCAGCTGCCCATAGGCGCGCTTTTCCTCCGCGGATAGTCCGGCGGGTGCCGGCCGGTTCGCATCCAGCGACTTCTGGATATCGTCCGGAACGGCACCGGGCATATTGGTGTGTATCCCCAGCAGGCCCTTCGGTGCCTGCACGGCCATTTGTTCGGTTACAGCGTCCCCCCAATCGCCGCCCTGAGCGACATAACTGGTGTAGCCGAGCCGTTTCATCAGTTCCGTCCAGGCGCGGGCGATGCGTGCCGGTTCCCATCCCAGTTCGGTAGGCTTGCCGGAGAAGCCGTAGCCCGGCAGTGACGGGATGACGATGTCGAAGGCGTCTGCATCGGTGCCGCCGTGCGCGGTGGGGTTCGTCAGTGGATCGATGATCTTGAGCTGCTCGACTATGGAACCCGGCCAGCCATGCGTGACGATGATCGGCAGAGCATTCCTGTGCCGGGAGCGTACATGGATGAAGTGAATATCCACGCCGTCGATATTGGTCACGAACTGGGGAAGGCTTTCGAGCCTCGCCTCGACGCGCCGCCAGTCGTAATCGGTCGACCAATATTGCGCGAGCTTGCGCATCGTTTCCAGCTGCCCGCCCTGCGTGTCGTCGCCAACAAGCTCCTGACTCGGCCATTTGGTGGCGGAGATGCGGCGACGCAGATCGGCCAGAGCCTCATCGGACGCGCGAAAATGAAATGGCCTGATGGAGGTGTCTGCCGGAAGCTGGGTTTCAGCTACCCTCACGGGCTTCGCAATATCGGCCTGCGCGCCGATCGGAAGCCCGGCTGCGATCAGAAATGCTGCCGAGGCGGCCAACTTCCAAGCGGCGGGTCGTTTCAATGTTGTCACGGATAAATCTCCTTGTTTGTACCAGCTTTCCGGCGGGCCAGGGCGCGCAGGAATCCGCCCGATGCACAGGGTGGATCGGGGGAATTGGATGTCAGCGCGAAAGGCGCGGCGAGTAAGTGGAAGTAGGCTAGAGGCCGTAAAGGCTGCGCGGGAAGGCGCACAGACCTTTTGCTTCGAGTAGATGGAGGGGAGCCCGTAAGGTCACACGAACGACCCCCGGATTGCGGCCGATCTCGATTGCTCCGGCCACTGTCGCGCGATTCATGACTTCCGGCACGCTCATCTCGAGGACCTCGGCAGCACGCTGCAAACCGTTCTCCGTCGCGAGATTGAGGTTGGCTCCGGTTCCGATAAAGGTGACCGGCGCATCCTCTTCCACCGTCGTGACCCCGTGTCTGGCGGCCAGAGCCTTGACCGCATGTTTTTCACTCGAAGTGAGCGGACGTGCAAGATAGGGCAGATCCTCGGCGACCGGGAAAAGAATCGGGCCGTCAAGCCTCAGTCCCTTGATAACGTGAACTTCCAGAGTGGCCGTGCCTGCCACGTCTGCGGTATGACCGGCGATTTCCCCGTCACCCTGGAATGCGTGCATATCTCCCAGATAGATGCCGCCGCCGGGAACTTTGACTGGGCAGATGAGGACGGCGCCTTCGCGAACCGTGTTGACGTCGAGATGGCCGTCGGTCTTGTTTGCGATCAGCTCTTCCTCGGTCAATGAATAAGCGTGGGGAGCGTTGAGCAGAAACGACCCGAAATCGCCTGCATTGTGCGAGTCGGGCATAGCCTTGCCGGGCGTCGTTCCGAGTTGGCCAAGAAAAGGCCGCAGTCGCGTCGCGACGGCAACGAGATCGGCTGGCGCGAAGGTCAGGATGGGATTCTGGATCGAGGCATCCGGCAGGGCCATGAGCCGGGCAGCGTCAGCAGCCATTTTCTCTGCTTCAGCGCGACCAAGGGTGAGACCCACGCTGCGCTCATCGTCGAACGCAATCGTGTAGCCATGGGTGGAAGTGAATGGCGCAGCGTCGGCTCCACATGTCTCGCAGCGGACAGCGGTTTGACCAATGCCTTCGATACGTGTCGCTGGCCATTGTGTTCCACAGCCAGGGCACACGGCAGCACAGAAGGGATCGCCGTTGAAACGACCCTCCATGACCTTGTCGTTCCCGGATGCCGTGGCGGCGGATGTGACGACGAGGGACCGGATTCTGATTGCTATCGCGTCTCCGACCTCAGCCCCCTCCACGGCGACAGGTCTGGTGACTTCATGACCACCGCGGATTTCAGGCGTGATCATTGGCCCCCAGCAACCCGGCGATGTGTTGGCGATGATCACGCCTCCGTCCGCGACCGGGCCGAGCATGGGCGCTGCAGGATCGAGCAAGCCATTTGTCAGTTCGTTGACAAAGACGGTGCGTTGAGCTGTTCGCGCGTTTGCTGTTGAATTGTTTGTCAAGCTGGTTCTCCTCCGTGAATTCCTGCATTTGCCGTTTTGGCAGGAGCGATGCTGGGTTTATTGTCGTCCAAGGTATCCTGAATATGTCCGCATACGGGCAGTTTTGTAGAGTATTGTACAATGGCGCCTGCGCGGCGCGCACGCCGTTGCCGTCTGCCCGGTGCAGGTTCTTCCTGCACAGTGTCCTCCAGCGTCTACGATGACATTCTTCTTCCGGTGTTTGACCACACCGCTCGCTTCAGCCAAAGGTAAAGGCATAGGCTTCAACACCGGCATCGAGGAAACGGATTTCGAACTCGCGGGGCTCCACCTGACCGGGTTGCCGGACGAGCTGATAAAGCCTGGTCGACGTCACAACACCGTTGCCGTCTGCGTTCGTATCGGCGCCGTGATCGACTCCAGGCGCCTGGCCGTCGATTGTCACCTGAAAACGAACTGCTTTTTCGGAAGCATCCGGACCGAGGACCAGATGCAGGTCACGGGCGCTGAAACGGTAGACGATGCTGCCGCCCTTCTGGTCCAGCTTCGCTTGCTCCGCACCGACGGTCCAGCTCCCGGACAGGCCCCATTCGTTGAGGCCCGGTCTGGAGATCGAATAGGCGACTCCAGTATCGGCACGCAGGTTTTCCCGCGACGCAAAATTGGTGGCGCGCTCGTAACCAAGATAGGTTTCGCCAGAGCGGATGTTCTTCAGGTCGGGGCTGGCTTCCGCGCCTTTGACGGTCGGTTTTACTGCAGTTGTCGCCGCCCTGTCGCTGCCAGCTTCGCGCAACAGCTCCTGAATCGCCTGCTCGGTTCCGCTATAATTGCCTTCTCCGAAATGATGATGGCGAATCTGGCCTTTGGCATCAATCAGATAGTGAGCGGGCCAATAGCTGTTTTCGAAGGCACGCCAGATCCTGTAATTGTTGTCGATTGCAACCGGATAGCCGATCTTGAAGTCAGCGACAGCCTTTTTGACATTATCGATCTTCTTTTCGAACGCAAATTCCGGAGCGTGCACACCGATTACGACCAGTCCCTGATCCTTGTATTTTTCCGCCCAGGCGCGAACGTAGGGCAGAGTGCGGATGCAATTGATGCAGGAATAGGTCCAGAAATCCACCAGTACGACCTTGCCGCGCAGTTGTTCATTCGTGAGCGGGGGTGAATTTAGCCACTCGACAGCACCATCCAGAGAGGGAGCACGACCTTCGACCGGCAGGTCGCTGCGGAACGGTCCTGCGGTATCTGCGGCAGTTGTCGCCATACCATTGCTGGTGAAACCCGATGTCCTACCGGCGTTTGATTTCGAAATCAGGCGGTCGAGCACGACCTGTTCGAAGGCGCTGGTTTTAGCATAGGAGACCCGCGCCAGAAGGCCGGTATCGAGCCCCAGCGCGATGACGGTGACGCCGGCCAGCACCGCAAGGCCGAGCATCTGGCGGATCTTCTCACTGACGCCGAGCGAACGCTTCATTCCCGCAAAGACCTTTCCGCCAACGAGCAAGGCAACAGCAAGCGAGGTCGCCGCTCCTGCTGCATAGGCAGCAAGCAGGAAAGTGGTCTGAAGGTTGGCGCCCTGTAACGCAGCACCCGTCAGCACAAGGCCGAGTATCGGGCCAGCGCATGGCGCCCAAAGCAGGCCGGTCGCAATCCCGAGTATCAGCGAGCTTGCAAGGGTCGGTGCGGAACCGGACTTGCCGGAAGCATTCAGAATCCGGTTGCCAAAATCGACGATCGGCCGGGTGATCGCGCTCGCAACACGCGGCGAAAGCAGGCTTATGCCAAAGACGGCAAGGAGCAGCAGTGCGGCGGCGCGACCATAATCATTGGCGTGGATCGCCCAGCTGCCCCCTACTGCGGCAAGTGTCGCCACAAGCGCAAACGTGACGGCCATGCCTCCCAGCATCGGCAAGGTGCTGCGAATGAAGGGGTGCCCGGCTCGGGCAAAGACGAAGGGAAGGATGGGGAGGATGCAGGGGCTGAGGATAGTCAGCGCTCCTCCGAGATAGGCAATAACAAGAAGCGTCATAATCGTCACCTCGAAAACCGAAATTTGGGGATCTGGACGTCGATGAGGCACGGCCAGTAACGGCGCCAAACTGATCAAGGCGACGTATCCCCTGTATTTCCGGGAACATGGCAAAGTGTATCGAAGTGTAGAAAACGCCCGGCACGAGACTGCATGCAGGGGCCCTGCGGACGGGAAATCGAATTGTATCAAAATGTATCCAGACCACAGGATGCTACATTTGCATTCAATAGCCCGTCGCCAGGACACAACGGGGATACAAGCGGGCGGCAATTTTCGATCGCAATCAACAAGGATCGGAACCACGCCATGTCCAACGAAATCAATCATCAGCGCCGCCGTTTCTTCGGCATCGCCGCCATGACAGTCGCTGCTGTCGAATTCGGCATCACCTCGCTGGCCAGCGCGCGACCGGCCGGGGCCTCGCCGCAACCGGTCGCTGGGGCCGGCAGGCATATGTCCTTCAAAACGCTGAAGCAGGTCAAGGCGGGCGTCCTGAATATCGGCTACGCGGAAGCGGGGCCTAAGGACGGTCCGGCTGTTCTGCTAGTCCACGGCTGGCCTTACGACATTTACAGTTATGTGGATGTCGCGCCCTTATTGGCGTCTGCCGGTTATCGCGTAATCGTGCCTTACCTTCGCGGCTACGGAACCACGCATTTCCTGTCGAGCGAAACCCCACGCAACGGCCAGCAATCATCACTCGCCGTAGACATGATAGCACTGATGGATGCACTCGAGATCGACAAGGCGATTGTCGCTGGCTACGACTGGGGCGCGCGCACCGTCAACATCATGGCCGCGCTCTGGCCGGAACGGTGCCAGGCAATGGTGTCGGTGAGCGGCTATCTGATCGGCAGCCAGGAAGCAAACATGAAACCGCTGCCGCCGAAGGCAGAACTTTCCTGGTGGTACCAGTTTTACTTCGCGACCGAGCGTGGCCGTCTTGGTTATCAGGCGAATACGCGCGAGTTCGCCCGTTTGATCTGGCAAACCGCCTCTCCAACCTGGAAATTTGATGATGCGACATTCGAGCGATCGGCAGCCGCCTTCGACAATCCGGATCATGTGGCGATCACCATCCATAATTATCGCTGGCGGTTGGGCCTTGCCGATGGCGAGAAGAAATTTGACCCTTACGAACAAAAGCTCGCCAACGCGCCTCTCATCTCCGTGCCGACGATCACGATGGAGGGGGATGCCAACGGCGCGCCGCATCCTGATCCGGCAGCTTATGCCAGGAAGTTCACTGGAAAATATGAACATCGCACCATTGGCGGCGGAATAGGTCACAACCTGCCCCAGGAGGCGCCACAAGCATTTGCTCAGGCGATTTTGGACGTTGCCAAATTCTGAAGCATTTTGGTTGCCGGAAAACGCATGACCGCTTTTCGGCAGCCGGTTCCAAGCTTAAACAGAGTAAACCGCGCCGCGATAACACGCGAGGATTCGAGGGATGTCCATGGAGCATGTCGATCACATTCTGATCGTTGACGATGATCGTGAAATTCGAGAACTGGTGTCGTCTTATCTGAAGAAGAACGGGCTGCGGACGTCGGTTGCCGCCGATGGCCGCCAAATGCGTACATTCCTTGAGGCGAATGCTGTCGACCTGATTGTTCTCGACGTAATGATGCCGGGCGATGACGGACTGGTGTTGTGCCGCGAACTGCGCTCCGGCAAACACAGAAGCGTCCCGGTTCTCCTGCTGACAGCGCGCAGCGACGAAATGGATCGGATCATCGGTCTCGAAATGGGTGCAGACGACTATATCGTGAAGCCTTTCGCGGCGCGTGAACTTCTCGCACGCATCAAGGCTGTGCTGCGGCGCACCCGCATGCTGCCGCCAAACCTACAGATCAGCGAGGCGGGACAAGTGCTGAGGTTCGGAAGCTGGCGGCTGGACACCGTCGGCCGTCATCTTATCGACGAGCAAGGCACGGAAATTGCGCTCAGCGGCGCGGAATATCGTCTGTTACGTGTCTTCATCGATCATCCCCAGCGCGTGCTCAACCGCGATCAGCTGCTGAACCTTACTCAGGGGCGCGATGCGGAACTGTTCGACCGATCAATTGATCTTCTGGTCAGCCGGCTGCGCCAGCGGCTGGGCGACCATGCACGTGACGCCACCTATATCAAAACAGTACGCAGTGAAGGCTACGTGTTTTCAGTCCCGATAGAGATATCGGAGCCACGGCCATGACGTTCGGCAGCATTGCCCGCATAGTGCCGTGGCCCAAGCACGCTGCGCGCCCGTATCTTCGTCATTCTTCTCCTCGGGCTCGCGGTCGCCTACGGCCTTTCGTTCAGCCTCCTTTATGCGGAACGCTATATGTCTGCGAAGGCAGTGATGCTCGGCACGCTCGAGAGCGATGTCGCCACTTCCATCGCCGTCCTCGATCGCCTTCCGGCAAACGAAAGGGCAAATTTTACCGACTGGCTGAGCCGGGGCAATTACAGATTTGTGTTGGGCGAAGGATTGAAAGGCGTCCCCGATAATTCGCCCACAGGAGCTGAAATCGCTGCACGTGTCGAGGAAGCGGCCGGGCATCGGGTTCCGTTACGGGTTGAATCTATCCCTGGTGATGTGAGGCGGCTTCAGATCCATCTGACACTCAGCGACGGAGACCCGCTCACCATAGACGTGACCCCCCGCCCGATCATGCCCTTAGCAAAATGGCTGCCCTACGTCTTCGCCTTGCAAATGCTCCTACTCCTTCTGTGTGCCTTTTACGCGGTCCGACAAACGACCCGGCCACTGGCCTACCTCGCCGCTGCCGCCGATACGCTTGATCCAAACAAGGCGGGGCCAGCGATTAGCGAAGCCGGCCCACGCGAGGTTGCCCATGCAGCGCGGGCCTTCAATGCTATGCGCGAGCGTATTGTCCACTATCTGGAGGAGCGGGTGCAAATCCTGGCGGCAATTTCTCACGACCTTCAAACGCCTATCACGCGGATGCGGCTGCGCGCCGATATGACGGATGATTCACCAGAGAAGGACAAGCTGGCCAATGACCTTGCTGAGATCGAAAGGCTGGTCCAGGATGGCATTGCCTATGCCCGCAGCTCGCATAGCAATGGTGAGAAGACTTCCCGTATCGACCTATCCTCTTTTATCGATAGCATTGCCTACGATTATCAGGACACCGGAAAGCCGGTTACCGTTCTGGGTATCGTTCGGGGAACAGCATCGACAAAACCGCATGCGCTGCGCCGCATCCTGACCAATCTGATCGACAACGCACTGAAATATGGAGGAGAGGCTGAATTGAGCGTCGAATGGAGAGATGGCGGGATTGTCATTTCGGTTCTCGACCACGGTCCGGGAATACCAGACGACAAGCTGGAAGCTGCCATGCAACCCTTCTTCCGGCTGGAGCAATCTCGCAACCGGGAAACCGGGGGCACGGGTCTTGGGCTCGCGATCGCTCAGCAACTTGTCGCCACGATCGGCGGTTCGATTGCGCTGCGCAACCGACCGGAGGGAGGACTGGTGGCGGAAGTAGTCCTGCCCTCCCGGACGTAAAACTGTGTATGAAAACATGTCGCCCGAGCGCGCGATTACATTGCGATACATTTCGGGCAAATTCTGAAACATTCCGGAGACGTCGATCCTTCAAACATCTCTCCATCAACAACGTCGCAGCAGCGACAAACCAAAGGAGTGTTCGATGGCACAGATTGACAAGGTTCTCTACACCGGCAAGACCCGCACCACAGGTGGACGTGACGGTTTCGCACGCAGCGACGACGCCCAGCTCGACGTGAAGCTCTCGCCTCCCGGTACGCCACAGCCAGGCACCAATCCGGAGCAACTCTTTGCAGCTGCCTGGTCGGCTTGCTTCATCGGGGCGATGGGTCTGGCTGCCGGTAAGCGGAAACTGAAGCTGCCCGCTGAAACGACCGTTGATGCGGAAGTCGATCTCGGAACCACGGACGGGGCGTATTTCCTACAGGCCCGCCTGACCATCAGCCTGCCGGGTCTGGATCGGGAACTGGCTCGCGAACTCGTCACCGACGCCCACCAGAATTGCCCTTACTCCAAGGCAACTCGCGGCAATATCAATGTTGAACTGAAGGTCGCCTGAACAGTGCACTCACCACAGGAGCATCCAATGCGTATCCTCATTGTCGGCTTTCTGACGATTGCAACCTTCGCAGCGCCGTGTGTCTACGACGTGTTCTCGTCCGAGCCTTCGTCGCTCACCACTCTCCTGGCGGTCGCGGGGCTGGTCAGCTGAGCCCTGAATAGCGTCCGGTCTGCCCATTCTGGTGAGCGGACCGGATAGATTTGCTGTGGCGATATCGTTCGCTAAGGCAATCGACTTGGCTTTCCTTAGGTATGCTAGCACCAACGACAGTGAGAACATAACCACCACGGATAACCATTTAGAGCCTGAATCAAAAAAACGATATGTATTTGCGAGAATGACCATTTTGGAGTACCGAAGCGAAGTGTACTTTGGGTACCCCAGCACCGGAGCGCAACAAATTGCCATCGGCCATACTGGCCGCTTTGTGATCTATACTCTGATGCTGAGCTGGTGACGTTTCGTAACTTATTGGTCCGTCGGCGCCTTTCAAGCTGCAAGTTACCCGCATGAGAACATGCCGGCAAACACCGTCGTGCCCGCGCCATCCTTGGTCAGGCCCTAAGGCCGCTTATCTCGGTCGGCAGCGGTTGTTCTGTACAGACGCGTCCGCTCCCTAGAGCATTTATGTTTTTTTCTGAATCGAGAGCGGTTCCCAAATCAGTTTTGTTCTGATTCATTGATGCTGGCTGGATGGAGGCCAGCATCCGATGACCGCACCGATATCGAATGACCTTCGCGAACGTGTTGTTGCCGCCGTCCTGGACGGCGAAAGCGTTCGTTGCGTGGCGGCGCGGTTTGAAATTGCCCCGTCTTCAGTCGTGAAATGGTCGCAGCGCCATCGTGCGACCGGATCGGTTCATCCCGGCAAGATGGGCGGCCATCGCAAGCGGATACTCGAACCGCATCGTGATATCATTGTGCAACGGCTCGCCGAGAACCCGCACCTGACGTTGCATGGCCTGAAGGCGGAGCTGTCCGAGCGCGGTATTTCCGTCTCGCACAATACGATCTGGGAATTCATTCGCAGCGAAGGGCTGCGCTTCAAAAAAAAACGCTGTTCGCCCTTGAGCAGGCGCGTGCCGACGTTGCTCACAGAAGACAGCGATGGAAGGCCCTGCAAAATCATCTCGATCCCGAAACGGCTGGTCTTCATTGACGAGACCTGGATCAAGACCAACATGTCGCCGATCAGGGGCTGGGGTCCAAAAGGCAAGCGACTGCGGGCATTCGCGCCGCATGGCCACTGGCGCACGCTGACATTCCTGGGTGCCTTGAGAAACGATCGGCTTACAGCACCTGTGTCTTCGACGGACCGATGAACGGCCAGTGCTTCTGCGCCTATGTCGAGCAACAGTTGGTGCCGGTGCTCAAGCCAGGCGACATTGTCGTCATGGATAATCTCGGCAGCCACAAATCGGCAGCCATCCGACAATTGATCAAAGCAGCCGGTGCGAGGCTCTGGTTCCTGCCACCCTATTCGCCGGACCTTAATCCGATCGAACAGGCCTTCTCCAAGATTAAACACTGGATGAGAAATGCACAAAAGCGCACCATCGACGACACATGGCGTCATATCGGCAGGCTGGTCGAAACCATTCAGCCCGCCGAATGCCAAAACTATCTCGAAAGTGCCGGGTATGATTCCGTCAAAAGATGAAACGCTCTAGGCTGTAGTGACGATTTAAGGATTTGGGATTCCCAACTGGGAGCAAATCAGATTCAAGGCTGACTTTTGGAGGTTGGTCATGGATATTGATAGGCTGAGTGCCGAACAATGGTCTCGAATCGAGCCGTTCGTTCCAGGAGGACGCAAAGGGCGGCGGGGTCCGCGTTCCAACAACCGCCGATTTATCGAAGCGCTGATCTGGATGGCCCGCTCCGGCGGGCGCTGGCGCGATCTGCCTGAGCATTATGGCGATCACCAGACCGTCAAGCGACGCTATTACCGCTGGATCGAGATGGGTGTTCTGGAAAGCTTGTTCGAGGCGCTGGCGCGAGAAGCGGACCTTGATTGGGTCTCTATCGATTCCACGTCCATCCGTGCCCAACCTCAAGCCGCTGGCGCGAGGCGAAAAAGGGGGGAGCGGACGCCCAAGGCCTTGGCCGCTCACGCGGCGGGTTAGGCACCAAGATCCATGCTGCCGTCGATGCTTTAGGCTTGCCGGTGCGCTTTGTGCTTGCGCCAGGACACCGCGGTGACGTGATCTATGGCAAAGAATTGCTCGCTGGTCTCAACCCCGGCTATGTCATCGCCGACAGGGCCTATGATGCCGAGCATTTCCACGACACCATTCTGGATGCCGGCGCTATTCCAGTCATCCCGCCACGGCCCGAGCGGCGGCGACCACACCCATGCAACTGGCGCATTTATAAAGAACGAAACCTCGTCGAACGCTTCTTTGCAAAGCTCAAGCAGTTCCGTCGCGTTGCCACTCGTTACGACAAGCTGCTGGCCAACTTCAGGGGCTTCGTCACATCGCAGCCATAGCCATATGGCTGCGATAGTTAAATCGTCACTACAGCCTAGGGCACAAGCCGCGTGGCGCGACAAATGTCCTTGATCGTCTTCAACGTACGTTCGTATCACCGGGCACCCCGAAGACTATCTCCACACCCTAGCCAATCAGTATTTGCACCAATATACCGCGTCGCGCATTCCACTGCTCCATGTGAATTCGATGAACCGAAAATAGTTGCAGTCGATTTCGAGCTGTACCGGCGGATCGGTGGCCAGATCATATCCACGCCGACGAAATGCAGGCGGGGGTCGGCATGATCTGACTGCTCGTAGCGGCAAAAAATCGTCAGTCACGCAGGCACAAACAATATCTGATGTGAGTTTCTTTACGTCATCCAGATTATGAACGCGTTATCATCGGTAATCCGGCAGATGCCCGGCCGGGTTCTCCGGCTTCAGAGGTCACCTAGGCAAAGACGGAACTTAAATCATCCGAATAGTCATTGACTTCGCGAAGATCGAGTTGGCGTTCCACATGATCGAGGTGATGCGCCATCAGACGAACGGCTCTCGCCACATTCTTCTGCAATATCGCATCAACGATCTCGGCGTGTTCGTCTGGTCCGCAATTGAAATAATCAGCTTTGCGATAGACCGCAGTGATAAGCGATGTGCGGGACACAAGGTCACGCATCATAGTGAACAGGAAATCCGAAGATGCCAGTTCGGCCAGAAGAAGATGAAAGCCACCGGAGAGCTTGATGATGTCGGTCGTGATATTTCCCGCATTGGCGATCCGCTCCTTGTCAACGTGATCGCTGAGGCGCCCGAAATCGGTTTGCGTTGCTGACCGGCACAGCCGCTCCACGACGCAACGTTCGACCGTGCGCCTTACAAAGAAAACATCCCGGGCTTCCCCGACAGTAGGCTTGCAGACGAACGCGCCGCGATTAGGCAGAATATCAACAAGGCCCTCCCGTTTGAGTGAAGCAAGCGCTTGCCGGATACGAGCGCGGCTGACATCGAAAATCTCCGCCATCTTCTCTTCCTTGAGCTGCACGCCGGGACGAAGACGCCGCTCCGCTATGGACAACCAGACTTTCTCGACAATCTGCTGCGTCGACACCCCCCTCCACTCAGCCATGACTTTGCTCCCTCTTCTGTTCACGAAGCTTGATGCAAAGCAGAAAGTCAACCATCACAGCAAGCAAAGAGGACAATATTGTCAACAATTATTGAGGCTCACCCCTTTTGAGCCGAAACCCTGCACCCGCGCTCGTTTTTGACACGGGGATAGTCGTAGCTGTTCGCCTTGGAGGTTGCGAATCTGGCACCCACCAGCGCTTCGGCCATTTTGACGGCAGCCGTCACGCCATCAATAACAGGTATACCGCTCGCCTCCTTGAGGCGTTCGCACAATGACGACATTCCTGCGCAACCCAGCACGATCGCTTCTGCACCGTCCTCTGCCTTGGCGCGCTCAATTTCTTTCAGCAGCAACTGTTCAGCTTTATACGAGTCGTCCTCCAGAGCCAGCACCGGAAGATCGATTGCTCGCACCTTCCGGCAGTGACGGTCGGCGCCGTATTCACTCACTAGATCCTCGATGATAGCCACCGACCGCGGAAGCGTCGTTATCACGGAAAAACGGCGGCTGATGGTCATCGCCACCTGAACGGCAGCCTGACAAATGCCGATGACAGGCCCCTTCGCCACTTCCCGCGCGGCATGCAAACCGGGATCGTCAAAGCAAGCTATAACATAAGCGTCCACCCCCAGAGCTTCACCCTTTCGGATTTCCGCCAGCATTCCGGGTATGGCCATCGCCTCATCCGCATAACCTTCGATACTTACCGGTGTATCCGTCGGATTTGCGGAGGAAATAAGGGTACGATCATGCTTGACCAGCAAGGCGCTTTCGAGCGCTTGCGCTGTCATGGAATCTGTGGAGTTAGGATTGATGAGACGAATATGCATAATGGTATTCTCGTTGCCTAAGCTTTTTAACCTACTGTTTCGGCTTCTTGAAATCGCCGATAGGCGGGGCTTTCAAAACGGACTGGCGATCTGAAGTCACATAGTTGTCCGCGTGAAGCCGGGCTATGGGTTGATAGAACTCCGGGTCCACATAATGGCCCTCGGCATCAAGACAATTGCGACGGACGTGCATCTGCACCACCTCGCCCAGGACCAGAGTGCGTCGCGGATAATCGATCAGGCGTTCGACCCGACATTCAAAGACGCATGGCGCCTCCTGAGGGTAAGCGACATCAATCTTGCGGCACTCAACGGGGGTCAATCCTGCAACGTCAAGTTCGTCGACCTCGCTGTCGAAGCCAAGTCCGCAAATCAACATTTGCCGGGAAAGGGCCATGTCGACCATGCTGATGGCGAACGCGCCGGAACGACGTATGTTGACCATTGTGTCCTTCTGCTCGCCCGTCAGACGGGGTTGAATACCCAGTACAACGATAGCCGGGTCGTGTGAAAACACGTTGAAAAAACTCATCGGCGCAGCGTTGTTATGTCCCGCCTCAGATCGGGTCGTCACCAGCGCAATAGGACGGGGGCCGATGAAATTCGTCAGCAGCCTATAGCGGCTTTGCGGTTCGATGGCTTCGAAATCAAATTCCATTGGTGACCCAAAAGGTGATACTATCATCTACAATCATCTTTCATATTGTCGACAATACTGCAAGCAATTAAATGCCCGAGTTGACTTTTTCACGCGTTTGGCGCTTGTCTGCGTCAACAAGGAGAACCACAGATGAACGCACCAGCCGCAATGCCGGTCGAGCAGATAGTTGAAAGGGTTTGGCTTTCGATCGCTGAACGGCGATTGCGTCCTGGCGTACAGCTCAAAGAAGAACAATTGGCCTCGATCTTTCACGTCAGTCGCGCCCGTGTCCGCCAGGCGCTGACAGTCCTTGAACGCGATGGCCTTGTGACCATCATTCCCAATCGCGGGGCCTTCGTCAGCAAGCCGTCTGTAGAAGAGGCGCGGGACGTTTTCTTTGTTCGGCAAGCCGTCGAGCGTTGCATCGTGGAGCGGCTCTGCACATTGACCCCGAAGGACAGCGTGAAAAGGCTTCGCGAGCACGTGAATCTGGAGCGTGTTGCAAACGCGAAAGACAGCACCACGGACATTATTAAACTTTCGGGCGGCTTCCACCTTTTGCTGGCGGAACTGACCGGCTCCGATTTCCTGTTCACAACGATGCGGGACCTTATTGCGCGCAGTTCGCTCATCACAGCGGTCTATCGAAATACTGCCCGGTTCAATTGCGGGCCTGATGAGCATGCCGAGATCGTTGAAGCGATTTCGGCAAAGGAAGCGCAGAAGGCCGTGCATCTTATGGCGCATCATCTGGAACATGTGGAATCCGAACTGGACTTGAGCGAGATACGGGATCTTTCCCATGATCTGCGAGCAGCCTTGGCTTGAAGCGATGGAAGCCGGATGTCGGCTTCTCAATCCTCTATCTCGACCAGGTGACAGGCGACGCGAGTACGATTTGGCAATAGCTGCATCGCCGGTACTTCCTTGGAACAACGCTCGATTGCGAATGGGCAGCGCGGATGAAAGGTGCAGCCGGAGGGCGGCTTGAGCGGGCTCGGCACTTCGCCACTTGCCGGTTCGCGATTGCGATTGGGCGCTTCGATATTGGGGATCGTTTGCAGCAGAAGCTGCGTGTAGGGATGACGCGGGTAGGCAAAAAGCTCTTCTGTATCCCCTTCTTCGACTATACGTCCCAGATACATCACCGCGATACGATCTGACATATGGCGAACGACGCTCATGTCATGGCTGATGAACAGATAAGTCAGGCCCAGTTCGTCCTGCAGTCGGCGCATCAGGTTCAAAACCTGTGCCTGAACCGATACGTCGAGCGCCGAGGTGGGTTCGTCGCAGACAAGAAACTCCGGCTCGCTCGCCAGGGCGCGGGCAATTGAAATACGCTGGCGCTGTCCACCCGAAAATTCGTGCGGGAACTTCTCCCCATCCGATGGAGAGAGCCCCACAATACGAAGAAGTTCTTCCACACGTTCTGTCACTTCGGCAGCGCTGTTGCGCAACTTCAGCTCGCGCAGCGGTTCTGCAATGATGTTCTTCACTCGCCAGCGTGGATTGAGTGAGGCGTATGGGTCCTGGAAAATCATCTGGGCTGACAAGGGGGTACCGCTTTTGCCCGGCGCAAAGCGCATCTCACCGCTCGTCGCATGGTGCAGACCAGTGACCAGCCGCGCCACCGTGGACTTCCCGCAGCCGCTTTCGCCTACAATACTGAGACAACCGCCCGCCGGCACCGTAAAGCTGATATCATTCACGGCCTGCAGATATTGTTTGGGCTTGCGCTCCACCACACGGTTCAGCCAGGGAGCGGACACATCAAAAGTTTTGACGAGCCGATCGACAGTCAGGGCCGGAGTTCTCTCCAAGGGTTTCGTCATGCGGTGCCTCCTGCATTTAGCCAGCATGCACTAGCGGTCTGATCGGAAAAAATGAGGTCCGGGCGCTCACGCAGACAGCGCGGTCCCGCTGCCTTGCAGCGCGGATTGAAGGCACAGCCATCGGGGATCGCATCGAGGCGCGGCATGGAGCCATCGATCTGGTTGAGCTTCTCGACCCGCGCGCCAAGCGAAGGGATCGAAGCCATCAGTCCTTGCGTGTAGGGATGACGCGGCTGGTGCAAAACCTGCTCCACCGGCCCGATTTCAATCAACCGTCCAGCGTACATCACTGCAATTCGGTCCGCAGCTTCCGCAATCACACCCATATCGTGGGTTACGAGCATGACGGCGGTCTGTTTTTCCTTGCACAGCTTGCGCAGGAGCGAAATGATCTGCGCCTGGATCGACACATCCAATGCGGTTGTGGGCTCATCAGCGATGACCAGTTTCGGCGATGCCGCGAGCGCGAGCGCGATCACCACTCGCTGCCGCATGCCGCCCGAAAACTGGTGAGGATACTGGTTAACCCGTTCTTCGGGTGACGGAATACCCACATCGCGCAACAGTTGCACAGCGCGGGCACGCGCTTCGGCCTTGCCGAGACCGAGATGCCGTCGAATGGTTTCCACGAGCTGCGCGCCTACGGTGAACAGCGGATTGAGCGACGTGAGTGGGTCCTGAAAGATCGCGCCGATTTCACGTCCGCGAATTTTTTCCATGGCGCGATCATCGAGCGTATCGATGCGCCGCTTGCCGAGCCAGACCTCACCGCCAGCGATGTGACCGGGTCGTTCAAGCAGTCCCTGTATGGCGAGACCGGTCATGGACTTTCCCGCACCGGATTCGCCTACCACGCCCAGAATCTCACCTGGACGGATCGACAGGCTGACATCCGACAGCGCGGTTACAGTACCGCGACGGCCCGGAAAATCCACGCGGAGGTTGCGGACGTCAATGACAGGCTCTTGTGTGTCACCCATTTGCTTTTCCCTCTGTCGGCCCTTCTATCGGATAGCTAGGCGGGAATATCTTGGCGACCGGAGGGTTGTTCCAGCTCCGCTGTGGATATTTATCGACAAGGCCATCGTACTGGACTTGCGCCTGATCCCGCGCCTTCTGCATGTCGAACCCGGCCAGTCGGCGGTCGACCATGGAGACCCGCCCATCGACAAAGACGGCCTGTGTGATCTTGCCTGAACCACCGGTAACGATTGTCGTAATCGGATCGATGGATGGTGCCATGAACGTATCGTCGAGACGGAAGACGGCTATATCTGCCCGCGCACCCGGCGAGAGATGACCAAGATCCCCACGACCGAGCGCCCGTGCGCCCCCGATCGTCGCGGCGTCGTACAGATCGGCTGCGCGCAAGCAATCCGGCGCGCCATCGGCAATGCGACCCGTGATGAGGCCGGCCAGCAAATTCATCAACATGTCCGGAGGCGTCGTATCGGTGCCCATGGCGATGTTGATCCCGCGCCTGCGGCAATCGGAGAACGATCTAAGAATTGACCCGCCGCGGCCGGAGACCAGCGGGCAATGGACGATGGAAACACCGTATTCGGCATAGAGACCAAGGTCTTCATCGGTGGCATTGGTGGCATGTGGCGCGATCAGACGATCACTCAGCAGGCCATTCCTGGCGAGCCAGACCGGGGCAGTCGAACCGTGCAGCATACGCACCGTATCGACCTCCATCGCGCCCTGCGCCATATGCAGACGGAATTTGCAGCCAAGGTCGCGTGCTGCAGCGTCGGTACGCTGGATAAGCCCGAGTGTCGAAGTCTCCACACGATCCGGGGCCAGCATGCCGCGCACCAGATCGCCGTAGCGACCATTCTGGCGCTCGATATAGGCAATCGCGTCCCTCAACCCTTGGAAGCCGCGCTCCTCGTCGAAGACAGGTACCATATGGCCCGGTGCTTCCAGCACCATCCCGCCTGAACGGTAGGCAGGACTGAGATAGACACGCAGGCCGAGCTCACCTGCAGCGTCGGCAGCAGCATCGAACTCGGCGACCGTTTCTCCCCATTCGCGGTAAAACAGCGAGGCAATCGGAGCGGCAGTGGTGATACCGTTCAACAATAGCTGGCCGAAAGCGAACCGCTTCTGGAAGGCCAGTTCCTCCTGCGTGTACATTTCGTACGGACCTGCTTCGACATAGGAGCGCGGCCAAACGCGACCCTTCGCCCAGCCAGGATGGTGGTCGATGCCTAGGATGGTCGTGTCGAGATCTGAAAGCGCATCAAGATCGATCAATCCAGGGCTGATCAATGCGTTGCCGAAGTCGATGCGACGGGCCACTTCGCCCTCAAAGTCATGTCCGACGAATAGAATCTCGCCGTTCTCGAAGACGACTTCGCCGTTCTTCAGAAGCCGGTGGCCGCCGTCCTTGTGTCCGACCACCCAGCTGGCGGTTATAAGCGTGCGTCCTTCCGGTCTCCGGCCAAGCGGAAGGGTCTCCAGTGTCTTGTCCATTACGGCATCTCCACCAGGGCCACACCCTGACGGGCCGTCACGCGACCTCCCTTGACGACCAGCGGACGCGGAGCAACATCTACCACCGCATGAGCCAGCGTCTCACCGGTCAGAAGGGTAAGGTCGGCGTTGCAGCCAACATCCAGTCCGTAGTTCTCAAGACGCATGACATCTGCACCGCCCTGAGAGACGATATGCAGGACATGCTCCAGATCGTGATCCGAACGCACACCATTTTTCATGCCGATGATCTTCGCGCGATCAAGCATGTCGGGCTGCCCCCAAGGACCCCAGGTGTCACGGATACCGTCGCAACCGCCGCCAATGCGCACTCCTGCTTCCTTGAGCCGCTTGATTGAGGGCACAGTGGCCGAAGGCGCACCCGTGGTCAGGATGGCAACATCGAGGATAGCGAGCTGTTCGATCAACTGATTCACACGCAGATAGTCGTTCATGCCGAGCGCAAAAGCGTGGCTGATCGCAACCCTGCCTTCCATGCCGTTGGCGCGAATACGCTCGAAAATGAGTTCCATCGTGAAGGCGCCTAGGTCCCCCGTTTCGTGGAGATGGATGTCGATAGGCACCCCATGCCTGGTTGCGAGAGCAAACAAAATATCGAGCTGACCCTTCGGGTCGCGGTCGATGCCGCACGGATCGATCCCGCCGAGGACTTCGCAACCCTGGCGGAGGGCCTCATCTAGCAGTTCTTTCGTGCCGGGCATGACCATCAGCCCCGACTGGGGGAAGGCGACGATTTCGATATCGATAATGCCCTTGAGCTTTTCCCGCGTTTCCCAGACACCTTCGACCAATGACAGGCCATGTGTCGGATCGATGTCGACGTGACTGCGAATATGCGTGCTGCCGTGGGCAACAAGCCCAATGGCGTGGCGCATTGACTGGCGATGCGGATCAAGGCCGATTTCCAGCCGATGCTCGCGTTCAAAATCAATACGCTCGCGCAGAATAGCTGCACGATTGTTGACATGCCAGGGCATGCCCCATGTAGTCTTGTCGAGATGCGTATGTGCATCGATCAGCCCCGGCGCGACGATAGCACTGCCGCCGTCTTCCACAGCCATTCCTGGTTCAGCCTCGAACCGCCCGAAACCGGCAATCTTTCCGTCCCTGATGAGGATATCGCAGGTTTCGCCTGCCATCGGCCGGACGTTGCGGAGCAAAAGATTGTTCATAAGACTTACCTCAATTTCGGATTAAGAGCATCACGCAGCCAGTCGCCGAGCATGTTGACAGCGACCACCAGCAGACAGAGCTGAATGACGGGGAAGAGCACGATCCACCAGGAGCCGGAAAACAGGAACTGATTGCCGATACGGATCAGCGTTCCGAGCGACGGCTGGCTGGGCGGCATGCCGATGCCGAGGAACGAAAGCGTTGCTTCTGTAAGGATTGCCATGCCGAAATTGAGCGTCGCCGCAACCATTATCGGCGTAAGTGTGTTGGGAAGAATGTGCTTGGCCATGATGCGCCGTGCCGGAACGCCGATCAATCGCGCCGCCGATACGTAATCCTTGCCGGTCTCGACAATGGCCTGCGCGCGCACTGTGCGGGCATATTGAACCCACGCCGAAAGGGCGATCGCCAGAATAAGAACCCCAGAAGCGCCAATTTCACGCAGGCCGACCGGCAGCATCTGACGCACGACCGTGGATACCAGAATGGCGACAAGGATGGTCGGGATCGACAGGGTGATATCGCCGAACCGCATTAGCAGATTGTCGATAAAGCCGCCGAAATACCCCGAGACCAGCCCCGCACTCATACCGATCAAGAGCGAGAGAACCACCGAAGCGATGCCTATGACGATGGAAATGCGCGTGCCGTAAAGAATGGCAGACAGCATATCTCGACCCTGGGTATCGGTGCCGAGAAGATATGGCCATTCGCCGCCCTCCTCCCATACCGGTGGCAATTCGGCCTTCCACATATCAAGCGCGGCGCCATCATAGGGGTTCTGCGGCGCAATCAGCGGTGCGAAAAGAGCCGTGAGGATCAGGATTGCCAGAAGAGCGGCGCTGAACATGGCCGTCTTGCTACGCGTAAAAGACCACCAAAGATCGCTTTTACGGATACGCTGGAAAAGCGACTGTCGCATGACGGGAGTAATTTGTGACGTTTGGGTGCTCATGGATATGGACTCCCGTTAATCAGCGAGCAGTGCGCAAGCGGGGATCGATTACCGCGTAGGCAATATCCACCAGCGTGTTGAGCACGACGAAGATGAAGGAAATGATGCAGAGATACGCCGCCATCACCGGAATATCGAGGAAGGTGACGGCCTGAATGAACAACATGCCCATGCCCGGCCACTGGAACACTGTCTCGGTGATGAGGGCGAAGGCAATCAACGACCCGACATTCATGGCGGTCATCGTCACCACCGGCATGAGACAATTGCGCAGCGCATGCCTGAAATAGATGCGCCAACGTGGAATGCCGCGAGCGCGGGCGAATTTCACATAATCAGAACGCAGCACTTCCAGCATTTCGGCACGCACAAGCCGCATGACGAGAGTCACTTGATAAAGCGAAAGCGCAATGGATGGCAGCAGGATAGCGGCGCGGCCCGAAGGATACAGCAGCCCTGTAGACCACCAGCCGAGCTGAACCACATCACCGCGCCCAAATGCCGGAAGCCATCCAAGCGACACTGAAAAAACGAGGATCAGCAGAATACCGACCACGAAGCTCGGCAGCGAAACGCCGACAATGGAGAGAAATTGGAGGCCCTCCGTATACCATTTGCCTCGTTTGATCGCGGTCAGCACACCCAGGGGCAGGCCGACCAGCAGCGAGATCAGGGTGGCAACGAGCACAAGCTCAAGTGTTGCAGGAAAGCGTTCACCAATGAGGTTCAATACATCCTGCCCATTTCGATAGGAAATGCCGAAATTGCCCTGCGCCGCATTGACTACAAAACGGGTGTATTGCGTCATAAGACCATCGTTAAGGCCAAGTCGCTCGCGCAGATTATCACGATCGGCCTGCGTCATCTGCTCGTTAGCCATCATCTCGACAGGGTCGCCAGCCAGCCGAAAAATCAAAAAGGCAAGCAAAGCGACGGCCAACATCACCATGACAGCGTTTGCCAGGCGCTTAATGATAAAAACCAGCATGGAATTCCCTCGGTAAGAACAGGGCGCCGCGGGGGACGCCGGTCCCCTGCGGCCTCATGATTGTATTATTTTGCAAAGTGCGTCAGCCAATGACGCGGTTTGTTGTCCGGCAGTTGCACGATCTTGTCGATCTTCTTCGACATGACCCATGCCATCGGTTGCTGGTGCAAAGGCAGCATTACGATTTCCTCCTTCACCATCTTTAAGGCTTCGGTCTGCAATGCCAGACGCTTGGTTCGATCCATCTCGGTCGATGCCTGCACGATAAGCTTGTCGATATCCGGATAGCTCCAGCCACCCCAGTTGAAGACACCGGCATTGGCTGTCTTGGTCTCGATCATCTGTAGAAGAATGGAATAACTGTCGAGCATCGGCTCAGTCGCCCAGCCGATTAGATAGACGTCGGCCTTGCCGCCTGTGCGTTTGGGCGCCTGCGCTGCGGTCGGGGCGATGTCGAGCTGGGGCTTGAATCCGCCCCTGCTCAGCATATTCACCAGGCCCTGACACAGCTCCTCCTCATTCACATAAGCATCCGTCGTGCACACCAGCGTGAATGGATATTCAGTGGCGTCGGCCTCTGCCAGAAGCTTCTTCGAGAGCTCTGGGTCATATTTGAGCGTGGTGTCCAATTCCGGCGTATAGCCCGGAATTTCCGGCGCGACTACGGCACCTGCCGTGCGCGACTTGCCCCGCATGATGCGCTTCTGGATCAGGTCACGGTCAAGCGCATGGGCAAAAGCCTGGCGCACACGCAGATCGTTGAACTTGTTCTCCGAACCATTGGCAAGCTTCGATTTTCGATTGAAGCCAACCATCACCGTGCGCAAGTCCGTACGCTCGAGCACATTGAGGTCCGGCTGGGCCTGCAAACGCGGAAGATCCTGCGACGGCGCGTTCTCCGTAAAGTTGATTTCACCAGAGAGAAGGGCCGCCACACGGGTCGCCGCCGAGGTAATGGGTGTGAACTCAATCCGATCGATGTTCGACTGCGACTTGTCCCACCAGTCCGCGTTCTTCACAAGGATGGTTTTGGAATCCGGCACGCGGCTTTCAAGCTTGAACGGGCCGGTGCCATTGGTGTTGTAGGTGGCATATCCTTCAATTTTCGCGCCGACATCCGTCGGCTTTTCCGAATTGTTGTTCTTCAACCAGCCGGCATCGAAGATATGAATGTTGGTAAGGTCGTTGAGCAGCAGCGGGTAAGGCCCGCTCAACTCGATATCGACCGTATGGTCGTCTACCTTCTTGGAGGACTTGTAGGCAGGAAGATTTCCACGCAATGGCGAGACTGGATCACTCACGCGTTTCAATGAAGCGAGGACGTCATCTGCGTTGAACTCGGCACCGTCATGAAACTTTACGCCTTTGCGCAGGTGAAAACGCCACACCGTATCCGAAACATTTTCCCAGGATTCGGCAAGTGCAGGCTCGATTTTCAGTTCGGCATCGTAACGCACCAAACCTTCATAAACATGATTGAGGAAAGACAAGGTATAGCTGTCACCATAGGAGTATGGATCGAGCGAGTAGATATCGCGCGATGCCCCCCATTTCAGCGTCTCCGCGTGGCCTGACAGGGTCAGGCTCGCCAGCACGGTCGCCGCAAGGCCCAGTTTTTTCAACATTGATTTGCTCCGCTTCTGGAAATTTGCGCCTCTTTTCGAGGTCTATTTTCATGGATAGCCGCAACCATGGCTCGCATGGTGACTTCGCACCCCTATGGCACGCTTCGCATTGATTGTGATTTTCCTCCCTCCAACACGGGCCTGCCTTTCCGGCTTGCTTCTTGGCCACGAGGGACAGTATGGCTATTAGTCAAAAGTTGTCAACGTGATTGTTGACAATATAATTATATTTGCGCGGCTGATATGTCGACAAAGATCGCCGATGGGGGCAGCGTTCCAAGCTGTCTTTATCAGAACCGCCTACCACCAAATGCCGTAGCCGGGCCGATGCTGGGCGTCATATAAATGTGTCGGGACGAAAGGCAGCGATGTTGACGCTTCTGCTCGCCTGCATCTTCCGATGTCACGGTCGTCCGGATACTAAAAGAGCGTCTCATCGAGATGAAACGCTCCATTTTTCCAATTATCTGGTGACTAACCTTACTCAGCCATCATGGTGTGCCAGTGACGCGGCTTGTTGTCGGCACGGAAATCCACGTTTTGGACCTTGTCGAGCATTCCCCAGGCGATAGGCTGCTGGTGAAGCGGGATCAGGATGGCCTTCTCCTTGGCGAACTTCAGCGCTTCCTCCTCCAGCGCCAGACGTTTGGCGGTGTCCGGCTCCTGAGCCGCCTTTTTCACCAGTTCGTCAAGTTCTGGATAGGACCATCCACCATAATTGGAAACACCGGTGGAACCGCTGCGTGTCGAGAGAACCTGGGAAAGCAACGAATAGGCATCGAGGGTCGGCTCGTTGGCCCAACTCAGATTGAACATATCAGCTTTGCCGTTCGTACGCTTGGGCTGTTGCACGGCACGCGGACCCATATCGATGGTCGGCTCGAAGCCGGAACGCTTCAGCATGTTTGCAATGCCAGAGCAAATATCTTCCTCGTTGATGCTCTCGTCATTCATGCACAGATAGGTGAAGGTCAACCCCTTCTGGCCTGCTTCTTCCAGCAGCTTTTGTGCAAGCTTGGGATCTGCGGGCTGATAGACGTCGAGGGATTTGGCATAACCCGCGATTTCCGGTGCTATGAGCGAACCGGAAGGCCGCGCCAGACCGCGCATGATCTTCTTGTTGATAAGATCGCGGTCGATGCTCGCTTCGACTGCCTGGCGGACGCGAACGTCGAGGAACGGGTTTGGACGCCCATCCTCAAGTTTTTCCTTGCCGTTGAAACCTATGAAGACCGTGCGCAGTTCGGTACGCTTGCTCACCTTGATACCCGGTGAAGATTCCAGCCTTGGAAGATCCTGAATAGGAGCGGAGTCAACCAGATCTATTTCGTTGGAAAGCAATGCAGCAACGCGGGTCGCAGCAGAGGAGATCGGGACATACTCGATGCGGTCGAGATTATGCTTTTTCTCATCCCACCACTGATCGTTGACCACGAGAACCGTTTTCGAATCCGGAACGCGGCTGTCCAGCTTGAATGGACCGGTGCCATTGGTATTGTGGGTGGCATAATTTTCGGTTTTGGAGGCGATATCGGTCGGCTTTTCGGCATTGTTGTCCTTGAGCCATTTTGCATTGAACATGAAGACGTTGGTCATGTCGTTCAGGAACAATGCGGTTGGCGACGAAACTTCGATATCTACTGTGAAGTCGTCCACTTTCTTCACGCCGACATAGAGCGGAATATTTCCACGCAGCGGCGAGGTCGGATCTGAAACACGGTTCATCGATGCGACAACATCGTCAGCCGTGAAGTCCGCACCGTTGTGAAACTTCACGCCCTTGCGCAAGGTAAAGCGCCAGTACTTGTTGTCGACGAGCTTCCATTCCGTCGCAAGCGCCGGTTCAATCTCGAAATTCGGACCGTAGCGGATCAGTCCTTCGTAAATATGGTTCAAGAACGCGAGATTGGAAGTCGAAGGAACTGAATCCGGATCAAGGGAGTAGATGTCCGCGCGGCTGCCCCAGCGCAATGTAGCCGCACCCGCCGATGAAACCGCGAGTGGAGCAGCGACAGCCGCTGCGGTCAGCGCCGATATGAGAAATCTGTTTAGACGCGTCATGCTCTTCCCTTCATGAGTAACGATCAAATTCGTTCGTCCGAATTTTTAAGCAGTATCATAATCCGTTTCATTATTGTCAACGATATTGTTGCCAATTATGCTTTAGAACATCGACACTAAAAAGCGGTTTTCAATGCGGCAAACGCGCAGGGAAACGGACAACGAGGGGAAAGTGAATGGATGGATTTCTGCTGCTCCACGGGACAATCGTAACGGTCGACAGCACGCGGCGGATCATTGAGGACGGTGGTCTGGCGATCGAAAAGGACAGGATCGTCGATATCGGCACGGCAGAAGAACTCCATGTCCGGCATGCCAGTAAAAAAATAATGGACTGCACCGGCAAACTGATCATCCCCGGACTGGTCGACGCTCACGGGCATGCTGGGCATGCCTTGATCCGCAGCATCGGTGCTGACACCAACTCGCTGTGGATGCGGATCGTCACTCCAACCTACTATCACTATGTCACGCGCGATTATTGGTACGCTGATGGTCTGGTCTCTGGCCTCGAAAGATTGTGCGCCGGTGTAACGACATCCGCCAGCGTCATCACCTCCATGCCGCGCAGCGATGATCCGGCCTTCGCAATCAATCATGCTCGCGCCTATTCAGAACTCGGTTTACGGGAGATCATCTGCGTCGGCCCCGGGGGCCTGCCATGGCCGCAATCGGTTACACGTTGGGATAGAGGCGAACCGGAGCGACACAGCGTTTCTTTCGAGGAAATGATGGATGGTGCCGAGGCCGTGATCGAAAGCCTGAACGGAACCGCCGATGGACGCATAAAGGTCTTTCTGACGCCCTTCACCATCGTCCCGTCGGTTGAACCGTCGAACGCGTCGACGCCGGATTTCGCCGTAACATTGACCAAGGATGACCGGATGCAGGCAAGGCGCATTCGTGAAACCGCGCGCAAATGGGGTGTGCGTATCCATTCCGACGCTTTTGCCGGACAAATCCGCATGGCCTGGCAGGACAAGGAGAATGGGCTTCTCGGCCCCGACGTGCACCTCCAGCATTGCTGGGGTATTTCATATGAAGAGATTGACATCCTTGCCGAGACAGGCACGCATGTCACCCACGCTCCGCCTGGCCGTTCGACACCGATCATGCAGATGATGGCCCGAGGCGTTCCTGTCGCCATCACTTCGGACGGCGCGGCTCCCAGCCGCCATTTTGACATGCTGCAAATCGCACGCATCGCCCAGTCGACGCAGCATATCCTGCACAATCACGATCGCTATATCCTCCCGCCGGGCAAAGTCTTCGAAATGATCACCATCGACGCGGCGCGTGCAATCGGCATGGATCACGAGATCGGGTCTCTCGAAAAAGGCAAAAAGGCCGATATCGCCATTATCGATATGCGCAAGCCTCATCTGACACCCAACTGGATGCCGGTTCACCGTCTGATCCATCAGGCGCTGGGAAGCGACGTGGATACCGTGATCGTGGACGGAAAAATCCTCATGGAGGATGGCAAGGTGCTCACCGCCAATATGCATGAAGCGCTGGCCTTCGGTGAAGCGGAAGCGCTTGCGCTGGTGGCGAGAGCGGGCTTGCAAAGCCATATGCATGACCCGGGCTGGGGGCAACTGCACCGCACCTTTCGTGAACCTATAAACCTGCCCTCGTTGCCCGATATCCGGCGGTAAGCACCCGCCTTTGCGAATTCTGAAATTGGGGCTGATCACAACGTCACGGGTTCGTTTCGATCGGGAGGTTGCGGCAGCAAGATTTGCAACATCTTGCTGCCATTCGACCAATTCAGGCTTCTGGCGAGTAACCGAAGGTTGCAGCCGGGTTTTCGGCTGTTTCCACCCAGATACTCTTCGCCTGCGTATAAGCCATCAACGCATCCTTACCGCTCGAGCGACCGTAGCCGCTGCGACCGAAACCGCCGAACGGCGACATGACGGAAATGGTCTTGTAACCGTTGATCCAGAAGGTTCCGGCCCGAACACTGGCTGCAACACGGTGAGCTCGCGCGACATTCTCCGTCCAGACAGCGCCTGCGAGTCCGTAGGCGTTGTCATTGGTGAGCGCAATTGCTTCCGCTTCGTCATCGAAAGACATGACGGCCACAACCGGACCGAACACTTCCTCCCTGGCAATCGTCATTGCCGGATCGACATGATCGAGGATTGTCGGCGCATAATAGTAGCCTCCGGTTTCCTCCAGGGCCGTCGGCTTTCCGCCTCCCGCCGCGAGCACCGCCCCATCCGTCACGCCGTCCCGGACCATCTGGTCGATCTTCGACCATTGCCGCGCATTGTTGATCGGACCGATATGTGAATTGTCGTCATAAGGGTCGCCTACGACGATACGGTTTGCGGCAGCGGCGTAACGCTCCACAAATTCCTGATGAATGGAACGGTGAACCAGCAAGCGTGAACCGGAGACACAACTCTGGCCTGCCCCACTGAAAATGGCCGATTGCGCACCGATCAGTGCACGGTCAATATTGGCGTCCGCGAAGACGATATTGCCGGATTTCCCGCCCAGTTCGAGAATACACGGAACAACGTTCTTCGCCGCCGTTGCCGCGATCGCTGAACCGGCCTGTGCCGAACCGACGAAAACGACCAGGCCTGTAGTTGGATGGGAAACCGCAGCCTGTCCGGCGGTCGGGCCCTGCCCGGCAATCACATTCACCAGACCACGCGGCGCGCCACCCAGTTCACACATGAGGCCGAGAATAAGCGTGGAGAGCGGCGTCAACTCGGATGGCTTGATGACGACACCGTTCCCCGCACAAATTGCCGGTGCTATCTGCCACCCGCCGGTGAACAGAGGCGCATTCCACGGCGTAATCTGTGTAACGACGCCGATGGGTTCATGGCGCGTATAGTTGAGATGGCTGCTCGGCACCGGGATGACATCGCCATAGAGCTTGTCGCACCAGCCGGCGTAATATTCGAACATCTCGGCGACACGCACTGCTTCACCCCGAATATCGCGAATGGGGCGACCGGCAGAACGGCTTTCGATTTCAGCGATCAAAGGAGCATGTTCGCGAATGCGCCGGGCAATCTCGTTCATCACGCGGCCCCGGGCGGACGCTGTCAGGGCCATCCATTCCTTTTGAGCGCGGGCGGCAGCGTCCATTGCCGCATCGACAATCGACTGGTCGGCATCCCTGAAGGACGCGAATACCTTGCCGGTCGCCGGATCGGTCAGTTTCTGTTCGTCACCGCTTCCGACAACGATTTCTCCATTCACGAAGCTGCCGATCTCACTCTTCGGGAAGAAGCTCTGGAAAATTTCGGCAATGCGCGCGGCTTGCGCTTTGGGGTCAATTGGGTGCGTCATTATTCTGGCCTTTACTTGGACGAGTCAGGTTGGAAAGCACCCATGCGGGTGAAGTCGTCGCGATCCTCAAGATGGTTCGAGCCAGCCCAGAGCTTCGCCACGACGGATGTCAGGGGGATATCTGCCCCGGTGCGTTCGGCCAGTTCCTGCGCCAAGCGCACATCCTTGCGCATCAAGCCCATCGTGAAACCACTGTCGAAACGGTCGTTCATTATCCAAGTCGGAAAGTGAACCTCGCTGATCATGGATTTTCCTGAAGCTGCATTCAGAACACGGAGTGCGGATTCGGGGCTTATTCCAGCGGCAAGCGCCAGCTTCAGGCCTTCGCTGGTGGTCACCATGTGGGCTGCTGCAAGCAGATTGTTGACGAGTTTTGCAACATTGCCCGCGCCGCTCGGTCCCACATGCAATGCCTTGGCGGCCATGGTTTCGATAACGGGCTGAGCCAGTGCCAGATCCGCATCGCTGCCACCGATCATCATTGTCAGTTTACCCGACGCAGCCCCGGCCGGGCCGCCGCTCACAGGGGCGTCGAGGAAGCCATGACCAAGCGCATCGAGCTTCTGGGCAAGCGCGCGGCTGACATCCGGTTCGGATGTTGATGTATCGATAATGACGACGCGGCTGCGCCCAGCACCCAACTGGTGGATATGCGCATTGACAACCGTCTCGACATCACGCGCAGTTGGAAGTGAGAAAACCAGAAAATCAGCGTTCTCGAACAGTTTGTCGAGCGTATCTGCGGGCGTCACATTCACCTTCTGGGCCAATGCCTTACGCTCCGGCGACAAATCGAATCCCAGCGTAGCGAACCCCTTTGCCGCCAGGGTTTGCGCCATGCCGAGCCCCATGCTGCCGAGGCCGACCACACCGATCACCGGGAGTTCCTGTTGCGCCATTCCTAATCTCCATTGCTCCTCGACCCCCGTGCGGCAGATCGCGTTTCGAATGGAGAAAAGCTCGCACCAAAGCGCGCGGTCGCATAGCCGGTTTGCAGACAACGCTGCGTCCCGTCATGCGCAACAGCAACACGCAAGACCTATCGAAACGCTGCCATGTTGTTGGCGAGAAACCCGCTCAACCGTTCTACCGATAGCGGCAGTCGGCGCCGCGCACGCACCATCAGATGTGCACTCGCTTCAGCCAGAAGCGGGTCGGACAGTTCGCGTATGGCGACGGCCTCGCGAGCCAGTTCCGTGGATACGGCGAACCGGGGCAGAAAAGATATGCCAAGCCCTGCAATCACGAACCGCCTCAAGACATCGATCGATGTCGTTTCGACCAGGGGTGAAATTGCAAATCCACGATCAGCTGCGACCCGCGTGACAAGTTGTGTAATGCCATGGCCTGGCCCTAGCAACGCATTGGGCAAACCTGCGCAGTCAGCGAGTTCCAGCCGGTCCTTTGCCAATACCGGATGGCCTGGCGGTGCGACCACGCAGAGCGGCTGTTTGGAAATGGCAAGCGACCGAACCCGGGCATCCGTCAGCGGATTATAGGCGATGCCAATATCGGCGTCTCCGTTGGCAATCCCGTCCAGCACGCTTTCCGTGCCGCCCAGCTGTAGATCGTACTGCACGTCCGGATAGATCCTGACAAAGGAACCAAGTCCATGTTGCAGAATGTCAGCGAGAAACCCTTCGCCGCACAGGATGCGGACCCGCCTTTGCTGCACACCTTTAAGAAAGCCCAGTTGCTCCCTCAGGAGACTGTGTTCTTCCAGAACACGCCTGCTATGCTCCAGGACCAGCTCGCCAGCTTCTGTCAAAGCCATGCCGCGTGCGTTTCGTTCAAACAAGGTCAAACCGATCTTGCGCTCTGTTTCGGCAATCTGACGGCTCACGACAGAAGGCGCAACGTTCACATGCTCGGCGGCACCTCGAATCGACCCGATCCGAACAACCGCCATGAACATTCGCAATTCTTTCGCATCGAGCGTTTCCATGGCACTATGTTGCTTGATTGGTGTCCGGGATCAAGGGAAGATGGGAACGAGGCCGAGCAGCCATCAGCCTGACGCCAGTTCGCTTGCAACCAGTTTGATCCAGAAGTTGGCACCTATCGGCAGAAGGGCGTCATTGAAATCATAATATGGTGAATGCAGACCCGGATTGCGTCCGTCACGACGGCTACCGAGCCAGAAGTAACAACCCGGTTTCTCCTGCAGCATGAAAGCGAAATCTTCGGCTGCCATGCTCGGGGCCACATCAAGAACCTCGAGGCCAAGGTCGGGTGACACAGCGAGTTCACGGATTCTGCGGGCATTGTCTGCTGTATTGATCGTTGAAGGATAACGTTTTTCGTAATCGACGCGTGCCGTACAACCAAAACCACTTGCGATTGAAGCAGCGAGCTCCTGCATCCGGCGGATAATCGTCTCCCCGACATCGGGCAAGAACCAGCGGGTGGTTCCGCGGATCACCATGCTTTCCGGAATGACATTCCAGGCGTCACCGCCATGCATCTGCGTGACGGAAACAACCGCGGATTCCAGCGGCGAAACATTGCGGCTGGCAATAGTCTGCAATGCCGTGACCAATTGCGCGGCGGCGACCACCGGGTCTGCGCCCTCATGCGGCATCGCCCCGTGCGCTCCCTTGCCGATCAGTTCGATCTCGAACGTCCCGAATGCTGCCATCATCGCATCGTCACGAGCTACGCAGGTCCCTACATCGAGCGCCGGCCAGTTGTGCAAGCCGTAAACCGCATCGACTGGAAAGTCCGTAAACAGTCCCCCACGCACCATTTCGCGACCGCCGCCTTCGTTTTCCTCGGCCGGTTGGAAAATGAAGCGTACGGTTCCGTCAAATTCAAGTTTGCTGACCACCTTTGCGGCAGCAAGAGCCATGGCTACATGTCCGTCATGACCACAGGCATGCATTTTGCCGGGTCTCTCCGATTCATAGCCGACACCGCTCTTTTCGATGATCGGCAAGGCATCCATATCCGCTCGGATGCCGATAGCGCGTTTCGACGTACCGCGCGTCAGGCTGCCGATCACGCCCGTTCCCGCAAAGCCGGACCGGACGCTAAACCCCCAGAGTTGGAGCTTTTCCGCTATGAAGGCGGCTGTGCGTTTTTCCTCGAAAGCAAGTTCGGGATGCCGGTGCAGATCATGCCGCCATCCCGTTGCTTCCGCTATATCGGCTTCACTGAGAAAAACAGCCATGCGAGCAATTCCCCTATATTATTCATGGCAGGCCCGCGGATCGAGCCTGCCATGATGCATTTAACCCGTAATGCGCAACGTCAGATCTGCGATGATTACCGAACCAAGGTAAGTGCCGATCATCACGCAGATAGCGACAACGACGATCTTCCAGCCGGAACGGCGAGCAATCTCGAATTCGTTGCGCGTCAACGCCAGACCGCCATAGGCCAGCGCGGGTGTTGCCAGCGCGAGAAAGTTCAGTTCCCCCACTTTCGCCAGAACAAACTCCGATCCGGGGACGCCGGGAATGGTGATGACAATGGCAATGAGGGAAACCCAGGCAACGCTCGGCAGATAGAAAGGCATATAACGGGCCAATATCAAGCCGCCGATGGATGCAGCGTAAAGCACCGCCATGCCCGGCAGCGCCTGTGCAGGTGTCACGCCCGTGCCGACCCAGTTCGCGACTAATCCGAGAAAGCAGGCAATAACCAGAAGCAAGGCATTTTCTACAATATCGATCTTGCGTTCGTCAGTCGTCTCGACAGACAGGGTCAGATGGTCGATCGTATTTTTCACTGATTTTGAAGTCATCAGTCTCTCCCTTACGCCGCGTCGCGATATTCTTCGGGGCGGCACTTTTTATAGAGCCATTCCGTGAGCGGCAGCGCCACAAACAGGCCGACATATAGTCCCGTCGCATAGGTGAGGATGTTGCTGGCGGCAGCCAGCGCCAGAATGAGATCCTTCTGTTCCGGCAAGACGCTGACCAGACCGCCCGTGCAGGCCGCAAGCATGCTGCCCGAACCGACACCGCACGACATGGCCAGCGCACGAAAATCAAAAAGCCCCAGACTGTTGACGAGCGGCGGCATCAAGGCAAAAACGAACGTGCCAATCAGAGTTCCGGTAGCGTAGACTCCCATCACGCCCGCACCTTCCGGACTGTCCAGACCATATTTGTCAGCAATCAGGGCCAAGTTAGGCTCCCGGTCAATCGAATAGGTTGCGCCGATGGTCTCCCGTCCCATGCGCAGCAGGAAAACGGCGATAGGAAAGGCGACGGCAATCGTTCCCAGATTGCCAATCTCCTGCAAAACGAGAGCAGGTCCGGCAGCAATAATATTCTCGATCTGAGGACCGACCGTCGTTCCGAACTTGGCGATGAACGGCATGATAGCAATGGTGATCATTGTGCCTGACAGCTTGACCGAGTCAGACTTCAGAACTTTCCCCGTCGCCTTCAAGATATTTGGATTCAGGATGACACCGAGAGCAAAGGCATAGAGCATCGGCAGAAAGATTACGGCACCGATGCCGATGGATATTTTCCGTATACCGATCAGTTCGGAAATACAGATGATTGCCAGTACAAACGCGTGCAACCAGATATGGCGCATCGCAAATACATTATTCCCCTTCACGCGGGCCTCCTTGTTTTTCTTCATACGCGCTATGCTTCAGTATGATGAGTTTGGGTCGAAGCACCAGCCTCAGGGGAAGGAACACAGTGTTGCTTTTGCAACAACGGCAGCCCTCGAACACGAGGCTGCGAAGACTTCTTGATCGTCCATGATCAAATGTCATGGCCTTCGCGAAATCCGCGAAAGCCAACTTTTCAGCGTTTTCCCGCTCTTATGATGAGCCGCTTGCGATTTGGCTACCGACCCGCGGCCGCATATCGGTCCCAGCAATCGCCAAGGTCCCTTGACAATTTGTGCTTCATGATGCGTTGGCTCGGTGTGCGTTCGAACTCCTCGACCACCGCAATGTAACGAGGGTTCTGATAGGCCGCGAGACGGCTCGTCAGCCATTCCGAAAGCGCCCCCGGATCAACTTCGCAGCCGGATTTCGGCTTGACGAACAGCTTTATGTCCTGCTCGCCGATTTCGGCGGCAACGCCGACAATCGCGCAATCCTCCACCGATGGATAGGCTCCGGCGACATGTTCGACTTCCCATGCCGAAACGTTCTCGCCCTTGCAGCGCACGCTGTCGGTCAGTCGACCATGGAACCAGAGATTGCCATCCGCATCGAACGAACCGGAATCGCCGGTATGAAGCGCGCCGTTGCGCAATGTCTTTGCAGTCGCTTCAGGGTTGTGCAGATATCCCTGGAACAACGCGCCTTCGATGGAAGACCGCACAACGATCTCACCTTTCTCACCGTCAGCCACCGGCTTTCCTGTTTCGTCGAGAAGCTCGACCGTGAACCACGGCATTGGCTTGCCGACAGCACCGACTGTTCCGTTATCGTTGCAGGTGGTGATGCTGGAGGCTTCAGTCATGCCGTAGCATTCGCGCATTTCCACCCCGAAGCGGTCGCGGAAAAGCGGCCAGACTTCTTTCGGGCACCCGCCGCCCCAGGCGATGCGCACGGGGTGATCTCGATCAGAAGCGCGCTCCGGCTGCTTCAGCAAAATTTGCAGAATGCCGCCCAGATAATGGATATGCGTTGCTCCATATTCGCGGACCTGTGCCCAAAAGCGGCTGGCGCTGAACCGGTCGACCATCGCGAGTGTGACGTCTTCCAGCGTCGGCAGAACAATAAGCTGCGCACCACCGATGTGATAAAGCGGCTCCCAGACAAAAAATACGTCGCCCGGACGCACCAAAGTCAGTTGCCGTACCGCTTCTCCAGCAAGACGCATCATGCCGTGGGTAACAAGTACCCCCTTTGGCCGCCCGGTAGTGCCGGACGTATACATGATTGCGAAGAGGTCGTCCGCCACCGGCAATTCTTCGGCTGGGCCCCACGCATCCTGAGCGACAATATCCTGTAACGATCCTTCCCCGGAAGTCAGGATAAAGGCATGCGCTGGTAATTCCGCACCGCATTCGCGGATCGTTTCCTGCGCATCCGGGTCGCAGATGACCACGCCAGGTTCACAATGTTCCAGAATATAGCGCAGCCCCTCGCCGCGCTGCTGCGCATTAACCGGCACCCACACGATGCCTGCGCGGGCAAGGGCGAACAACACTGTCAACGAAAGTTCTGAGTTACGCATCATCACGGCGGCCCGATCACCGCGCTTCAGTCCACGAGCGTTGAAATGCGATGCAAGCGCCGCCGATTGACGGTCAATGGCGGCAAACGTGATCGGCTGGCCATTGAAAAGTGCAAAGTTCTGGTCCGGCTTTTGCGCAGCCTTGGTCAGGAAGCTTCCAAGGAAGCCTTCAAATTTCATAGTCATGGGAGGCACTCTGTTTGGTCAGGAGGAGCGGCGGAGTTTTTCCGCCGCCAGAAGAAGTGTTGTGACGATGAGGAATACGACGACTGATACCGCTGCGAGCGTCGGATTGAGCTGGAGGATCATGTCGTCCCACATCTGTTTGGGCAGAGTGGTCTTTATGCCGCCGCTGACAAAGATCGCCACCGTCAGTTCATCGAAGGAGGTAATGAAGGCGAAGAGAAATGCCGCGGTCAGACCGCTACGGATGAGCGGAACGGTCACGAAACGCAACGCCTGTACCTTGTTCGCGCCGAGCGTTGCCGCGGCCTGATCAAGACGCCAGTCATAATTTTTCAGGATTGCCGCAATCGCAACGAAGGCAAAGGGCAAGGCCAGTACCGTATGACCGATCACGAGACCGGTATTCGTGGCCACAAGGCCGATCTGGGCGAACAGATAAAACAGGCCGACCGCGATAACGATACGTGGAACGATCATGGGAGCGAGGAAGAATGCGAATATCAGCCCGGCCCAACGGGACCGCGAGCGAGCCAGCGCCAGCGCAGCAAAGCCGCCGATGACTGTCGCGAGGATTGCCGTTGCAAAAGCCACACCGAACGACCGCACGGTTGCGGATAACCAGAGGTCGGAGGTGAAATAGGCTCGAAACCAGTCGAGACTGAAACCGGGAGGCGGAAATTCCAGAAACTGCGAACTGGTGAAAGCAATCGGGATCACGATCAGCGTCGGCAGCATCAGAAACGCGCAGGACAGAAAGCAGTAAATTCCCAATAGACGCTTCGTGATGGCTTGTCCGAGCAAAGTGCGGACAGCCATGGCAATGCGGCTGGACGCAAGTGCACTGATTTCCAGAATACGCAAGCCGATATTTCGCAGAATACCATTCTTGCCTTTGTGTGCAGCTCCCGTATCACCTGAAAGGCTTGAAAGGCCGAAGACGCGATCATAGACCCAGCATGTGACAAGGGCCGCGACCAGCATCATGGCAGCCAGCGCCCCCGCGAAGGCCCAGTTCAGGATTTCCTGCACCTGGACGATAATCAACTGCGCGAGCATGGTCTGCTGGCGTCCGCCCAAAAGGGCGGGAACAATGAAGAAGCCGAGGGAAGAAATAAAGGTGAGGAGACCGGCCGCAGCCGCGCCCGGCAGGGACAACGGGAAATAAACCAGCCAGAAACTCTTGGCCGAATCCGCCCCCAGCGTGCCCGAAGCCTGTGTGAGCCTGCGGTCGATCCCGCTCATGACTGGCAGCATGGTCAATACGGCAAGCGGCAGCATGGCATGAACCATGCCTATCATGACGCCGAACTCATTGTGTAACATTTCCAACGGCGAGCCTATCACGCCCGAACCGAGACCAAGCTGATTGATAACCCCGGTGCGTCCAAGAAGAATAACCCACGCAAAACTCTTAACGAGATAACTCGTCCAGAACGGCACCATCACCAGCAAAATCATCATGCCGCGCTTGCGCTCCGGCAGGCGCGACAGCCAATAGGCGAGCGGATAGCCGAACAGAAGCGAGAACATCGTGGTCAGGGCCGCAATGCGAAACGTGATAAGCAAAACACGAAAATATACATCCGTGTCGAAAATTCGCGTGTAATGCGCTCCCGTAATCGCACCGGTGTCCGCGTTTTCGAAGCTCAAGCCCATCAGCCGCGCGACAGGCACCAGAAAGAAAATGATCAGGAAGACAAGTCCCGGCGCGACCAGCCAAAGCGGACCGAAACGGAAGCGAGCACGTGTCGTACCCGCCTGAGAAACTGCAGCAACACTCATGGCGTCACCAGAACAGCCGCTTCCGGCTGCCAGCTCAGGGTAACATTTTCGCCGAGCGCTGGGATAGGCCGACCCGGCAGCACCCGTACAGTCAGAAGGCGCGCTTCGGCTGCATCCACCAATACGCGCGTTTCAGAACCTGCATAGACCACTTCCGCTACCCGGCCGCGAACGCGATTTGCGCCGGCATCGCCGAGTTCCATATGTTCAGGCCGCACCACCAGCGCCATCTCGCCATCGTGAATGTCACATGCCTTATCGAGAAGAAGCTTCGCATTTTTGGTCGAAAGGTGCGGGCGACCGTCACTGCCGGTTTCGATATTGCCGCGAAATATGTTGGAGATCCCGATGAAGTCTGCGGCAAAGGCTGTCGTGGGACGGGAATAGATTTCTTGCGGCGGCGCAATCTGTTCGACCATTGCGTGGTTCATCAGGCAAATGCGATCCGAGAGAGCAAGTGCCTCCTCCTGATCATGGGTCACATAAACGATGGTGGCACCTGTCTGGCGATGCAATTGCTTGATTTCGAATTGCATATGCTCGCGCAGTTTCTTGTCGAGCGCTCCCAGCGGTTCATCCATGAGAATGATGGACGGCTGGTAGACAAAGCAGCGGGCGAGAGCCACGCGCTGTTGCTGGCCGCCCGAAAGCTCACGCGGGAATCGCGAGGCAAGATGACCAAGCTGCACCATATCCAGCGTGCGCTGCACCTGAGCCTTGACGTCAGCAGACTTCTGACCCCGCATCTTTAGCGGAAAGGCGATGTTTTCCTCGACAGTAAGATGCGGAAACAACGCGTAATGCTGGAAAACAAGGCCGATATCGCGCTTATGCACCGGCGTATCCGTTTCGTCCCTGCCATCGATGAAGAGTCGGCCTTCACTCGGCAGAACGAGACCGCTGATCATCTGAAGGAGCGTCGTCTTACCGGACCCCGAGGGTCCAAGAAGCGTCAAGAACTCGCCCGGCTTCACCGCAATATTTGTCGGTTTGAGCGCGATGGTTTCGCCATAGCGCTTGGATAGTCCGTCAACGAGAAGTTTCGGCTCAAGAGCGTGTTCGGGTTTGGCAAGCATGTCGTTCCCCTTAAACCCGGAGCCAGCGACCTCGCCGGCCGCTGCTCCATCTTTTGTTTTTCATATTGCGTAGTCAGTCCGACCGCATGGGTCGCCCAGGTTCAGCTTTGCTCAAGTGCAGCTCAGCCAAGTATCCAGGCATTGAAGCGCTCGGTCATTTCCGAACGATTGGCGCTCCACCAGTCTTCGCTGGCGATGCTCATCTGTTTCAGATTGGCTTCGAAGGTCGGCAACGACGATGCCCGTTCCGCCGGAATATGCTCGTAGGCCTTCAGGTTGGTCGGGCCGTAAGCGAGAAACTCCGTGAACAGCGCCTGCTGTTTCGGATCGGTGCAGAACTTGACGAACTGACGGGCGATATCGGCACGCGGCGATCCTTTGGGGATACCCCAACCTTCGATGGAATAAAGGCCCTGGTTCCAGCCGATTTTCACCGGAGCGCCCCCATCGATGACGGCTTGCGCACGTGCGTTCCACAAGGCGATCATGTCCACTTCGCCGCTCTGGATAAGCTGGCTCGACTGGGCGCCGCCCGTCCACCATACATCCACATGCGGCTTGATCTTTTCGAGGCTGGCATAGGCGCGCTCAATATCGAGCGGGTAGAGCTTGTCGAGCGGAACGCCATCGGCGAGCAATGCCTGTTCCAGCGTATCGATTGGGTTCTTGCGCAACGACCGGCGGCCCGGAAACTTTTCGACGTTCCAGAAGTCCGCCCAGGATTTTGGCGCTGCCGCATCGTCAAATCGGTCGGTGCGATAGGCCATGATCGTTGAATAGACATCTACACCGAGCCAGACTTCGGTCAGCGAATCCGGCATCAGGCCCGGAGCATCGGCGGCGACAATACCGATCGGCTCGAGCAGATTACGCTTCTGGAGAATATCGCGTGCTGATAGCGTCAGCGTGCAGACATCCCAGCTATAGGAACCGGTCTCGACCATGGCGCGAAATTGCGCCGTAGGTTCGGCATCGCGCGCTACATTGACCACCTTGATCCCTGTCGCCTTCTCAAAGGGATCATAGAATGCCTTGCGATAGCCGGGGCTGTAAGGTCCACCCGGATCGGCTACCGTCAGTGGCTCCGCGGCTGAAGCCCGACGCGTAAGAATGGCCGGGGTAGCAAGTGCTATGCCGAGCCCGCCTCCGAGCTTCAGTAGATTCCGGCGATGAATTGTAATCGTCTTCCCATTTTTCATTGTTTTCCCTCCGGCATGTCATTCGGTATGCGATATCAAACCGTCCGCCCCTTTTTGGGACGGACGGACATTGGTTGGTCAGGAAGCTTTGCGGGCCGCACGCTCGGCGAGAAACTGCTCCATCATGCGAGCCGGTTCACCCGATGCATAGGCTTCCTTCTGAATGCGCGATCCCGCAGCCAGACAGTCGCGGAAGCCTGCTTCCGTCATTTCGCGGAAACGCTGCTTGTTGAGACGCATGGCTACCGGCGGCTTGGCGCCGAGTTCCCGTCCGAGCGCGACAGCTTCATCCAGGACCTTGGACTGATCGACAATGCGATTTATGATTCCGATGGCGTGGCATTCCTCGGAATCCATCAGGCGCCCGCTCAGCGTGAGGTCGATGGTGCGGGCAAGACCGATGATCTCGCGCATGATCCACGGGCCGGTGGTGCTGGCGATGCCGGAATTGATCTCCGGTTGGCCCATGCGGACGGCCGGATGGCCGATACGGAAATCACAGAGAAGCGCTACCTGAAAGGCAGACCCGGCAGCGACACCGTTGAGCGCCGCGATCAGTGGTTTGGAGAGCGAACGCATGCGATCATAAAGACGCTCCCATTCGCCAACCCATTCCTTGCCGCGCTCGGCATCGAACGTCCGGGTTTCATTGAGATCCTGACCTGCGCTGAACGCACGGTCGCCGCCCCCGGTCAGAATGATCGCACGGATATCGGCGTCGCCTTCAAACACATCGAAAGCCTCGATGAGCTGGCGGCGCATCGCGCTGTGCCACGCATTGAGGATGTGGGGACGGTTGAGCGTGATGATGCCGACCTCGCCTCGACGCTCAGTCAGGATAAAGCGATCCATTGTGTTCTCCCTTTGGGGTTATGCGCTTACAAATCTTTTATTGCATTGCAATAACTATTATGTTATGGTGATTTTATTGTATTATAATGTCAAGCATCTTTTCAGATTCTTGATAATTCTGCTATTAAACGACGATTATCTCAGGCGAGTTTTTGATGGTACGCAAAGCGGAAAAGTCAGTGAAATCAGTCAATGAAAGCGTGGGCAGTGATCGCGATCCACTGCTCGTGCAATCCGTCGAAAAAGCATTTCGTGTTTTGCGGGCCTTTGATGGCAGCAGGCCAACTCTCAGCCTGTCTCAGATCGCGGAAGAGACCGGGCTGGATATTTCAGCGGCGCAGCGGTTCACTTATACACTCACCAAACTGGGCTATCTGACCAAGAGCAGCGAAACGAAGCGTTTTGAACTGGGCGTAAAGACGCTGGACTTCGGCTACCATTACAGCCGCGCCAGTGTGCTCGTCGAACGGGGTACGCCTTATCTTCTTCACCTGAGCAAAACCACGGAAGAGACGGTAAACCTGACCGTTCTGGACGAGACCGACATCGTTTTCGTCCAGCGATTCATGAGCCGCCATGTATTGAACAACGATGTCGTCACCGGCATGCGTCTACCGGCTTACTGCACGGCACCCGGCATTGCTATCCTCTCGGCCCTGTCGGAAGATGAAGCGAACGCAGTGCTGGATCGCTCTCATTTGCATCCCTACACACCCCACACCACATGGAATCGCGACGAGTTGAATGCAAAGCTCAAGCAAGCCGCAGCCAAGGGCTATGCAACTGCATTTGAGGAATATTTCCACGGCGATCTTTCCTTCGCATCGCCTATTCTGGACGCTCGGGGCCATCCCTATGGCGCAATCAATATTGCTGTATCTCGCAGCCGCTATACGCCAGAGGAAGCAGAAGAGAAATATGCGCCTCTTGTGACGGCGGCAGCCCGTTCAATCACTCTTATTACGAACGCAAGGCGCTAGGTTTCTGAGGAGAGCAGGAGTTCAGTGAAGGCAATGAGGTTTTCGCGGTCGTTCCAATCCGGTGACGGTTGGTCCCGGGGACTTTAGAGAATTGTCTATCGAGACGTTCTCATCTCACGTTCTCATTCAATTTGGACGTTATCTGAAGCGGATCGTTACCGTGGATAAACGCGGTCCACTAAAAGTTGCATAATCGCCACATTCACCCCATTGCTTTTTCCGATTGCTGTTTATATGAGGTCTGCGATTTCTCCCCCTAAAAGGGGGGAACAACGCATTTCAGGAACATGTTCAGGCTCGGTTCATCTTGGATGTCCCAATAGCCGTCACAGAACTGGAGCCTCTCTGAGGCCCGGTCAATCGCATCACGTTAATCACTACGAGCTCAGAATGACTCTTCCTACGAATGGCCACGAACGTCTGGCACATGGCGGGTTCGCCACCCCCGAGCAACTTGCCAACCAGATCCGCGCCGTCTGGCAGGACAATGGCCTGACGTGGAAACCTACCGCCCGTTGGTTTCCACGTATGCCTGCACATCTGGACGAGATATTCGGCCTGCTATTTGACACGGACGCAGACGGGCATGTCGATGCCATTCTGTTCGCCGACGAGCGGCGTTCGTCGCCTCTGCACAACATTCGCGATTTTGTCGGCTCACTTCAGTCCCCGCTCATAGACCTCAAGGGGCGTGCCGGCGATTTTGCTGACGCGCATTTCGACCTGCAAGAGCCCCGGACGTGGACAGAAACCGCCCGGCGCATCCTCAAGTTTCGTCAGCAGGGGGACGCACTGACCCTGCAGTTCCGTCAGTCGGTGGATCCCGAGATCCAATTGCTGGCGCACATGTACGTTTCGAACAAAGAGCTGCGAGCAATGCGCTATCCGCTGGCACCGGAAGCCGTCTGCTATCCGGGATTCTACTCGGCCGGGAAGATCGTCCCGCTTGCCGAAAGCCTTGTGTTGCGCGGGTTCCTGAAACGGCGTTTCTTCGATCGGCTGCACGAGTGTCCAAACTGCCACTCGCGTCGTCTGTCCGTCCGCGAGGAATGCCCATCCTGCCGCTCGGCCGATCTGCGCGAAAGTCCGCTCATTCATCATTTCCATTGTGCGACCATATTGCCGCAAGAGCAATTCCGGCAGGGAATGTCGCTGGTCTGCCCCAAATGCCAGCGCCAGCTTCGCAACTACGGGAAAGACTACGATCGCCCGGGCGAAGCGTATACTTGCAACACATGTGAAGCTACATCGTCGGAAGTCGAAGTCGGGTTCGTCTGTCTGGATTGCAATGCCCGTACGGATGGTGAAGCAATCCAGCAAGTGGATCTCCACAGCTATCTCCTGACGGACGCCGGTGCGGCATTTCTGGAGGGCAGGCTTTCCGTGACCGACTCTTCTCTACCAGTTCCGCTGCAAAGAGAGATCGACCGCATCAATGCATCCGCGGGTGCGAATGCAGCCCTGGCAGAAATTCGGTTCGCCGATGGCGAACAGGTAATCTCGGTCAATGGCCGCCCCACATTCGACAAGTCCCGGGATCTCTTTTTCGAGAATCTGCGTAACCGTTTGGGCGTTGCCGCTTCGCTCTTTGTAGATGGTGATATGGCCTATCTTCTGGCAGAACGCTTTGATGCGGTCCTTGAGCGGGAGTTGCAGGACACCGTGCGAAGCAGCGAGGAAGTCCTACGTGTCAAGCTGTCTCCCGTGTTGACGGTGAAACAACGTCTCGGAAGAGGCTGACCGTGAACACGCTGGAACTGGGCTTCGCATTTCTGCTGAGCCAGACGACCCTTAGTATCATGTCGGTCTTCTGGTACACGTTGATCTTCGAATTTCCACGCTACATCCTGCCATTTCTCGTGGCGGGAATGGTCATGCGTTCGCCGGATGCCGAGGCGCTGATCGAAGAAGACGGCACGGCCAGCGAGCATCCCAGCGTCAGTGTCATTCTCGTGGGGCATAACGAGGAAGATGCGCTTGAGGCTTGCGTCCGCTCTCTGCACGAGCAGTCTATACAGAACTTTGAGATCGTCATCGTCAGCGACGGTTCTACTGACCGCATGGTCGAGGTCGCTCAATCCCTCGTCAAACAGGGACTGGCAACGAAAGTGCTATCCACCAGTCTGCGCGGCGGCAAGTCCAGCGGCATCAATCTAGCATGCGCCTACGCTTCGGGCGATATCATAATCAATGTCGACTGTGACTGTTCGTTCGACCGATACGCATTCGAATATCTGCTGAGGCCGTTTTCCGATCCTGCAGTGGGCGCCGTCTGTGGGGATATCGCTCCTCGCAACAGCGATGCGAGTGTTATCAGCCAGTTTCAGGAAATCGAATACCTGCAATCTATTGCAGTCGGCAAGCGCATTGCCAGCGCGGTCAATCAGGTCGTCTGCGCGTCAGGCGCCTTCAGTGCTTTCCGGCGCAAGGCTCTGGACGACATCCGTGGCTTTGATGTTGGCGGCGGGGAAGACCTGGATACGACAATCAGACTTCGCCTGAAGGGCTGGCGGATCGAATACGCCCCCGAGGCGGTGTGTTATACCGATGTGCCTACGACTGTTTATCAGTACATACGGCAACGCCTGCGGTGGGAACGCGACGCGATCTGGATTCGCTATCGCAAGCACGTTCAGCTGATGAACCCGCTATCGCCCGCATTCCGGATCACCGAGGCCGTCCATCAGTGGGATTTCCTGCTCTTCAACGTCGTGGGAGCTTTTATCTTCCCGGTCTATCTGGTCTGGCTGTTCATCCAGTATGGAGCCTTCACACCAGCAATCCTGATCGCAATGCAGATCGGTCTGCTGGCAATCGATGTGCTCATTCTGGCTGCTTCCGCCTGGTGTACGGGTCGGCATGTTTTCCTGCGCAACCTCTTGTTCCTGCCGGGTTATTCCCTGTTCATGACTTATGTCATGCGCCCCGTCAGACTCATTGCCTATATTGACGAATGGGTGTTCTCCGGCTCTCACCGTGACAATTACACACCGGTGAAAGTCCGCATGCAACGTCCCTGGTAAAAACGGAAAATCAAGTGAAACGTCTACGCAAACAAACTCGCATCGATGTTCTCGATGCTCAGAAGCGCTCGTCCTCCGGAAAACTCGGGCGTATGATCTATCTCGGCCTGGTCTTCGTTTTTCTAGGTTCGCTCGCTTATTACCTCATCGGCAACATGTTCGTCCTGTCTATCGATGGCACTGTCCTGAAAGAGCGCTATCTGGTTAGCGCCAACTATCCAGGCAAGGTGACAGAGGTTTTTGTCAAGGAAGGTGATGAAGTGCAAGCCGGTACGCAGCTTGCGCGCATTGAGTCATTCGAGATGATTCAGGAACTCGCCAATATCGCCTTCCGGGACAGCGATCTCGCTATCCGTGAGGGGCAGCTTCAAGGCAAACTCGGCTCCATCACTGCTGTATTTCCTCTGGCAGAGCGCACCGCACGCGAAACGAAAGGCACTTCGAGCCAGTTCGATACTGTTTCAGGGAAAGGCATCGTGTCTTCGCTTGCCAAGGACGACGCGCTTCGCAACAGCCTGCAAGCCGCTGAACGTGTTGCCCAACTGCAAAGCGAAAAGGCAGCTACGGAAAACGAACTGAAGCTCCTTCAGCAATCGCGTGCCATCTATCGTCAGGCGATGGACAAACTGAATGGGATTTATGATCAGGGTTTCCTGCGTGCCAGCATGGCAGGAACCGTGGGCGCCAAGGTGCCTCTCCCGGGCCAGGTGGTGAAGTTCAGTGACGAGCTTATGCAGATCAATGGCGGAGAATCCTATATTCTCGCATACCTGCCGGATGAATATCTGTTCAATGTCCGCAAAGGCATGACGGTGAATGTTTCCGGTGGAGCACAGTCTGCCAAGGGTAAAATCGAAACTATATTGACCGTTGCCGATGCCCTGCCCGCGGAGTTCCAGAACATGTTCCGTCCACGTGACCGGTCTCGGTTGATCCGCATCGCGCTTGAGAATGAAAACCCCTTCGCAGTATCCCAGAAAGTAACCATTTCCGGCTGCGCTTTCGGCTATTGCTGGGCCAATTAGCGGCTACAATCTACCGCTTTCCATAGAGCATTTCCAGCAAAAGTGTGAAACGGTTTTGCGTTGGATAATGCGATAAAACAAATAGTTAGAGCGGTTCCGGCGATTCTGTCAGAACAGGAACCGCCCTAGCAACCGTCTCTACGCGGCGGGTTCGTTCGCCCAGGCGCGGTTGCGAGGAGATATTGTTTAATAGCTTGACTTGACCATTTCTGCGCGATCAGGAACCCGCTTGCCTCTGTTGAGAAAAGTTATTATTTCAGATCGTCCTAGTTTCAATGAAAGCCGCGTGAACCTTGCCGGAACAGAATTCGAGAATGGAGACGAAGCCGGCAGTCATTCAGGTCAACGATTTATCCGTCGACTATGACGGTTCGCCTGCGCTGACATCCGTTAATGTCTCTGTCAGCGCCGGTCGGATAACTGCGATATGCGGCGCCAATGGTTCCGGCAAAAGCACATTGTTGCGTTGCATGGCACGCTTGCAAAAAGCCTCGCAGGGCACCGTGCTTTTCGAAGGACGGAACATCAGTGGCATGCGCCGCCACGAACTTGCCAGAAAGGTCGCAGTACTTGGGCAGATGCCTGAAGTTCCGGCAGGCCTTACGGTCGAGGAACTCGTTGAAAATGGTCGCCATCCTCATCGGGGGCTGCTCTCGCGCCTGGGGCAGGCCGACCGGGCCATCATCGCACAATCGATCACACAGGTCGGACTGGAAAACCTTCGGCACCGGCAGGTCGCTTCATTGTCGGGCGGCGAACGGCAACGGGCCTGGGTTGCCCTTGCTCTTGCGCAGAACCCTTCCGTACTCTTCCTTGATGAGCCGACGAACTTTCTCGATATACGGCATCAGTCCGAGCTTCTAACTCTTCTGAAAAAGCTCAACCGAGAGCGTAATCTCACCATCATAGCCGTACTTCACGATCTCAATCAGGTAATTGAGCTGGCTGACGATGTCATTCTAATGCGCAAGGGGCGGCTTATGGCTTCCGGCGACCCGCAAAGCGTCCTGACGAGACAGCATCTCAAGGAAGCCTTTGAATTCGACATGGACGTTATCGCCCACCCTGTGCTGCCGATCTCCTTCTGTCTGCCGCGCTGGATTGTCGATGATCAAAATCAGGCCGCGAGATGAGGTCACGGGACGCCGTCGCGGAAGCTGCCAAGCCCCGAACCCATGTGTTCGGCCTGTTTTTACTGGCGTCGGTGCTACTGCTGGGGCTGATTATCGCCGAACTCCTTGTCGGCAGTGGTAACGTCACGCTGTCCGACGTTTTGCAAGCGCCGTCGCGGCCCCAGTCGCTGGCGCAGATCATCATTGAAACCATCCGCCTGCCCCGGGCTCTTGCCGCTGTTCTTGTCGGGGCCGCCCTTGCAGCCACGGGCGTGATCATGCAGACGGTGCTGCGCAACCCCTTGGCCGCACCCGACATACTGGCTGTCACCAGCGGTGCCCAGCTGGCCCTCATTATTGCCAGTCTATTGCTTCCATTCGCATTTCCGGGCTTTCTCGCAACGATCCTCGGCGGAGCTATCGGCGGAGGTCTCTGTCTTCTGGTGGGAGGCGGATTGCGCGCGCAGCCGGTTCGGCTTGCGCTTGCAGGGGTGGCAATCTCCCTCGCCTTCTCGGCTCTTTCATCAGCGATTGTGCTTATGGCCGACGATCGGGCATCGGGCATTCTTTTGTGGTCTTCCGGTCTTCTGGAGCAATCCGGCTGGACCAGGGTTGCTTCGCTGGCGCCAGCAATACTAGCCGGAATATTGCTGCTTGCACTCCTGGGGCGACAATTCGATGTTATGGCGCTCGGTAACGACATGGCCTCGGGTCTCGGCCTTGGGAAAGCGCCGGCCATCATCGGTTTGCTGGCTACGGTCGTCCTTTCCGGCGCGGCGGTTTCCATCGCGGGACCGATTGGCTTCATTGGCCTCGCCGTCCCGAATTTCCTGCGGGCTGTTGGTTTTCACAAACACGGTCTTCTTCTGCCGGCAGCCGCGCTTTTGGGGGCTGTCGCACTTCTGGCTGCCGATGTTGCGGCACAGCTGTTGAGCAGCCATGGCACGATCATCCCCGCTGGAGTTTTCGTCGCCTGTTTCGCTGCCCCCGTCCTGATTCTGGTTCTTCGCAGGATCAAAGGGGAGACGCGTACGCGCGCAAACGTCGTTTCGCATAAGGTTTTGTTTCAGCGGAAAACAGTGCTCTATCCCGTTCTCGCCGGATTGATGGTGGCGGCTTTCCTGCTCGGCCTGCTCTTCGGTGACGGAGTGGCCGGTTGGCAAACCGATTGGAATACCGTCTACGCCCTGCGCATGCCGCGCGTGTTGATCGCCATGGGGGCGGGAGCATTGCTTGCATGCGCTGGCCTGCTGCTTCAACTCGTCACCCGCAATCCGCTTTCGGGTCCGGAAACCTTGGGCCTGTCGCAAGGGACTGCGCTTGCCGGTCTTGCCGGACTTTTGATCGGGGTCGTGCCCGGCAGCCCGTTATTCGCGCTTCTCGCCTTGCTCGGTGCAGGCCTGGTCGTCCTGTGCATTTCGCTTCTTTCGATCCGGATGTCGCCCGAGCGCACCGCGCTGACCGGCATTGCGGTCGCCGCCAGTCTCGCGGCGGTCAGCACAATCATCGTCATTGAAGCCAAATTGCAGGTCGCCGAGGCGCTTTCCTGGCTGGCGGGGTCCACGCACGGCCGCAACTGGCAGGATGTCACGGCACTTGCTCCCTGGCTCGTCCTCATCCCCTTGATGATGATACTCGCACGGTGGTTCGATATTCTGGCAATGGGGCGGGACGAAGCGGAATCCATTGGTCTCAACACAATGTCCGCCCGAATATGGACGATGCTTTTGGCCTCGCTCGCGGTGGCGGGTGCTGTGGCGACGGTTGGCGCAATAGGCTTCGTGGGATTGATCGCTCCGCATGCCGCGCGGTTGTGCAGCGGCGCCCGCTATCGCCAGCTCGTGCCTGTTACGGCGCTTATCGGAGCAATCCTCACCGCCTTCGCGGATATGTTTGGAAGAACCCTGATAGCGCCGCAGGAAATTCCCGCAGGGATTGTCACCGCCTTCATCGGAGCGCCGTTATTCATTCTGCTGATGCGCCGTGAATCGCGATAACCTCTGCTTGTATCCGGCCCGGAATGCCGGACCATCGCCCGCAAGAATGGTTTTGCGTAAGATAATGCTCATCGCGTTTGGGTCAGGCGGGGAGCGCGCTTTCCACGCGATCCAGCAGACGCAACATCGACCGTGTGGACCCGAAAGGCCAGATATCAGGACCTATTGCGTGCACCTGATTGCTCGCCACCATTGGCAGGACCGGCCAAAGGGCGCTTTCCGTCAGTTCCCGCGAAGGCTCATCGCCAAGAAGACAGAGATGCGTGTCAGCATCGAGCACGGCGAGATCTTCCAGCCCCAGCGTGGTGAAACCGAAGGACTGGCTGCCAAGATCGACAGCCGTGGAAAATCCGGCTTTTGACAGCGTCGTCATCGCGGCGGAATTGGATGTAAAGATGCGCAGACGGGCGACGCCCGGCAGTGGCTGCGCAATGACAATCCTGGTTTCCTGCGGCAAGCGCTTCGACCGCGCTGAGGAAAGACGCTCTTCAAAAGAGACCCATTCCTCACGTGCTTCCGGCTCTCGCCCCACCGCTTTGCCCGAAGCCACAAGCCCGGCTTTGATGTTGTCGTAGAAGTCGGACTTTTCGGAACCTTCGTCGAGCAGCAAGGTTGGCGAAATTTCGTTCAGGCGATCTGCAATGGCGCCATGGCGCAATGCGGATGTGACAATGAGATCGGGCTTGAGACGCATCAAGGCCTCAAGGCTTGGCTGCTGACGCCCGCCGACATCGACCGCACTGGAAAGCTTATCGTTCCCAATGTTCACCCACTGGCGATACCCAGCCAGATCGGCAGCCCCGACAGGAACAATGCCGAGCGAAAGGAGAGTTTCAGTTGCAGCCCATTCCAGCGTTACAACTTTCGAGGACTCTGCGCGGGCGACAGATGTAAGGGCAGCCAAGGCCGCCCCTACAAGAATATCACGCCGAGAAAAAACTGTTACCATCGAACGCTCGTCGTCGCGACGATGGAACGACCCTGACCATAATAGCACTGGCTGGTGGAATTGCAGCCGGCAACATATTTCTTGTCGCCGAGATTGAAAGCATTGACCTGCAAACGATAATTGCCGATGTCGTAACGCAGAAACGCGTCCACCAGTGTATAGGACGGCACATAGAAGGTGTTGAGCGTGTCGCCCGCCGTCTTTCCGATGCGACGCACACCGCCACCGACGACAAGGTTGCCTTCGATATTGCCCGGCAACGGCATGTCGTAGCTCAGGAACAAGGATTGCTGGTTCTTCGGCACGGTATAAGGCAATTTGCCGATCTGGTCAGGATTCTGGCTTTCGCTGACTTCGGGGTCCTGGAAGCTCAATGCAGCGGTGAGGTTCAGCCTGTCCCAGAGACGTGCAGTTCCTTCAAGCTCGATCCCGCGAACCCGCACTTCGTCCGTCTGGTAATAAACCCCGGAGATGCGGTTCACGACATTCTGCTGCTCAGCCTCGAAAGCCGAAAGTGTGACGGTGTAATCCTCTCCCTCCGGTGCATATTTCACGCCCACTTCCTTCAAGGTGCCGGTAGTAGGTTTGAGCGGCGTGTCGGCGAGTGTCAATGTCGGGAGGAACGAAGTCGAGTACAAGGCATATGGAACGAGGCCTGAATCGAACAGGTAAGCCACCCCCACGCGGCCTGTGAACTTGTCCGGATCCTGTTCGTAATCCGTGGTCTTCCCTGATGCGAGTGCGGTCTGTTCGGAACGGATGCTGACGAAATCCTTGCGGCCGCCCAGCGTGACACGCAATTTGCCGACTTCGATCTGGTCCTGAACATAAATGCCGGTCTGGTACTGCTTCTGCAAAAGCCGCGTTGTCGGCGACAGCTCCGCGAGAGGCTGGCCATAGGTCGGATTGAAAAGATCCTGCGTGGGGCCGCTTGCCGAGGCAGTATAATTGTCGAGACGTTGCCATTGCTGATCGAAGCCCACAAGAAGCGTATGAGCCACCAGTCCCGTATCGAAACGCGACTCCAGTTGCGTATCGAAGGCAATCGCATCCAGTTCGGGCTGGGCCAGATAGTTGGTGCGGGGAATCGTATGCCCGTCCCAGCCCTTTGTCGGGATGACGCCTGTGAACAGATTGCGATAATCCGTCTTCATATGCGAGTAGCGAAAATTCTGGCGCAGAGTGAACGTGTCGTTGAAACGGTGCTCGAAATCGTAGCCCGCATAACCGATCTCTTTCTTGTAGATCGCATTGCGCGGATCTCCATCGGAAAAGTCGCGTGAGATCGTCTGTCGGGTCGGGTTTGGCAACACGCTGCCATAGGCCGGGATTATGACGCCGGCCTGTCCCATATCATCCTTCAGATAGCCGCCGGAAACCACGAGACTGGTATCAGCATCCGGCCGCCAGGCGAAACTGGGGTTGATTGCAATACGATCATTCTTGCCCAGATCATAGGATGTGTTGCTATCGCGGAAAATTCCGTTCAGACGATAGGTGAAGCGCGGATCGTTGTTGATAGGCCCTGTAATATCGGCACCGAATTCCTTACGTTCAAAGCTTCCACCGCGCAGATAAATCTCGCGCGAAGCTTCGGCCTGCGGCTGCTTGCTGACCATATTGACGATGCCGCCCACATTGCTCTGACCGAACAGGGCGGAACTCGGGCCGCGCAGGATTTCCACGCTTTCCAAAGAATAAGGTTCGACGACGAAGCCGGAATAGCCGCCAGATTGGCTGGCAATCTGGGGAATGCGCAGGCCATCCAGATAAAGATCGGCCGGAAAGCCGCGCACCGTAAAATAGTCCGAACGAACATCGGCACCATAACGCTGTGCGTTCACATTGGCGCTATAGAGCATAGCTTCGCTGACCGACTGCACCGCGCGGTCGTTCATGTTGTCACGGGTCACAACCGAAATAGACTGGGGGACTTCCCGGATCGGCACGTCACTTTTGGTTGCGGCACGGCTATGCTCGGCAACATAACCTTCTACAGGAGCACGCGGACCTTTCCCATCCGACGTCTGTATCTCGATCGTGTCGAGCTTGAGGATTCCGGTCTCCTGCGCTGCGGATGGCGATGCGATTGCGATGGAAGCCGCACCACCCAAAATTACGGTTTCCAGCAGAGACTTGACGCTCGTCCGGCGTGGGTTCGTTGTGCCCTGTTTGCGCGCAGCACCACTCGTATTCAATTCGGCTCTCCTTGCCGCCCGGCCAGCCGACGGCACTTTCTCCCGCTAGCTGATCGTGGCTGCGGGTTATGCGATGATTTTGGCGTTGCGCAAACTCGAATTTCAGAATAATTCTAATTTGTGCTTATCAATGAACGCGTTACGCAGCTGAATATATTTCAGCAACCTTGATGGAGTCAGGCCAAACTCCGTTGCAATTGGGTCAAAATTCTGCAATTTCCGCTAAATATGACAATTTCAGTCAAATTGGGCCAAACGGAAATCTGCATGCGACCGAAACACGCCATCGACTATCAGAATTTACCGCGGCCTCTGGCGGTCATGCGGCGTGAATATAAAACCGGCATGAATTTTGGCTGGCACAGTCATCGGCGCGGTCAATTGCTCTACGGGAATACCGGTTACATGACGGCGCTGACCGAAGAGGGCGCGTTCATGCTTCCAAGCGGTTACGCGGTGTTATTGAGACCAGATCTGCCGCATGCGGTGGAAACGTTCGGCGAAACGGAAATGTATTCGGTCTATGTTGAAGAGAACATTTCACGCGACTTATGGGAGGAGACGCGGGTCCTCAAAGTTTCCGCCTTGCTCGACGCCAGCATACAGGCGCTTGCCAAGGAGCCCCTGCTCTATGACGAAAACGGACGTGGCAGGCATCTTTCCGCTCTCATCTTGGACGAAATCCGCTGCGCGGGCAGGCAGCCTTTGACGGTACCGCTTCCGACAGAAAAGCAGCTCCGAAAGCTGTGCAGGAATCTTCTTGGAAATCCGGGTCTGGACCTTACCATCGATGACTGGGCTGAAGAGGTGGGCATGAGCCGCCGGACGATGACGCGCAAGTTTCGCCAGGAAACTGGGATGAGCTTTATTGAATGGCGTCAGCGCCTGCGTGCTTCCCATGTCATGCGTCGTCAGGCTGAAGGTGTCCCATTGGCCATGGCGAGCGTGGAAGCGGGCTATCAAAGCGTTTCAACCCTGCGCAAAGTGATGAAAAGCCTCAATCTGGTATAATGAGTTTTAATGGCTTCTCGTAAAATCGCAGCGAAACGCTTCAGCTTGGCATTTTTCAGCGGGCAAGATCACACAATGTGGCAGTCACTGTGTCGTTCGCCTTCCCTGTTGGTCCTGATAGATCGAATTATGGCGCTCGATTGCGAGTACCATACTTCTTTACAGTCAAGACCATGTGCGACGCTCGTTACAATCTCAACACGAACCTCAATAAATCGACGCATCAAAGCCCAACTCAGACACAGTTGCAAAATTTCAGCATAATCAGACGACAAATCGAATTGCACGCTGAATATCGAAAAAGTCATTAGCTCTGAAAAGCAGTGTGCGGGGGGCCGGATGTTCGATCCCCGGATACCAACTGCCTCGATAGGCTTCGATTGGGTTTGTGTATTCCACAATGAGCTCGAACGTGTTTGCGAGTTTTGGAAGGCATTTGGACAGGTCGCGCGATAACGACCGCTCAACGCCGTCGCGAATTGCTTTAACGGCAGCCTGCGGTGACAAAGAGGAGGTTGCGGGGCCATGTCCTTCGCTGGTGGCGACCGTGCGAATACCAGACACGAATTCATGCGCTTCGCTACACATTCCCGAATCCCCCGAAAGAAACGTCGAAGGTACGCCATAGCGTGCCGCACAGAGGGCGTTCAGCGTGAATTCAGAAGCAACTTCGCCGTTGATCAGCATTCGCGAAACAGTGCCAGTCAACGTGTGAGCTAGCGGATTGGTATCGGTGCCAGCCTTGTTGTGATAACCGGTGTACAGCGCCGCACTGAAACTGCGGTCAATACCAAACATCATGGCGTCGGGGTGCCCGCTCCAGCCCCGGACGATGCGAACATAGTCGGGAAGTTTCGAGAGGATCAGATTACGCGCGGTAGAGTGTGCATCTTTTACCACGATCTCCTTCGCACCTGCTGCCCGTGCACCCTCGCAGGCGGCGACCAGTTCGTCTGTCATATATTCGCGAAACTCTTCGTAGTCAGCATGCCCTTTTCGCGCCTCGTCCCAGTTGGTGATACCAGCCGTACCTTCGATATCCGCGCTTATGAATATTTTCATGACTTCGCTCCTTATCCGCATACGTGCGCCCGAAGGTGCGTTAATATTCTGAGACTAACTTGGCTGGCCGCGAGCCCTCTTTCAGGCGGCCTTTCCGGCTTCCCGACGTTCCAGAAACATCGGTCCGACCCGTATACCGGTTCGCCCGGCCTCGTCAGTTGCGCCCAGCTCCAGTATTTCTTCTTCATAAAGCAACCCGCGCATGCGGTACCGGTTGCCATCGACAGGTTCGCAAGTATGCGTGCAGAAATACTCGATCAGGCATTTGAGTTGGCCGTGGCTATAAGTCAGGTATGTGATGTTAAAGTCTGGCCCGTATCTGCCCAGATGAGAGGCTATTTCCGTTGGAACTTGCTCTGTAGGAAGGCTATCGGCTTTCAGCCACTCCTGACCTTTCCAATCGAGTTTGCCGGGTTCGGGAAACGAGACATCCATATGAGGATAGTCTGCTCCACGACCGTAGATGCGACCGTCAATGACAAAATGGTTCTTGGACTTCGGACGAATTTGCAGAGGCACACCCTCTCCCATGAGATAGAGTTTGCCTGCCTTTTCCTTTACCTCGATAACTTCACCACTTTCAACCTGACGGTAAAGGCCTGGAAGGGTGGCAAACTGCTCGTCAGTTATAGCGGGCGGCACCTGGACGCCGTGCGGGCGCTTGCCCATACCATTTTCCGACAATGCAATACGCAAACCATCGCCAGCCAGGCGCGAGGCAATCTGATTGGCAAAATCCAGTGTGGCAAAGATAAGAACGCCAAATCCAGCACGGGGGAGCAAGGTCATCTGGGATGCATAACCATAAACCGCTCCGCCATGTCCAACTGAAGTCCAGCCATCCATGTCGCCAACACCAAAACACAGTCCATAGCCGTTCTGGGTTCGGTCGTGGCCGGTTGGTCGCCTTCCAATCGGCGTCCACATCTCCCGCAATGAAGCAGGGCTGATAACGGAATGACCATTGGGCGTAAAACCACCGCGCAGAAGACATCTCGCGTAGCTTGCCATGTCACGGTTAGTTGAGAAAATGTTTCCAGCAGGAGAACCACCGAGGCTGAAGACCGGCGCGGGACTATCCCCGTCTATAGTCCACATCTCAGCAGGCGCGAGACGTTCGCGAATACCCTCTGCCATACCCGAGGAGGTGTCATACATACCGAGAGGCTTGAGGATATTGTCAGTTATATAGTCTGCATAGCTCTTGCGTGTTACCTTCTCGATAACCAGTCCAACTACCGCAATTCCGGCGTTGGAATAATGCATGGTTCCGGCGCTGGGGTCCTGTTTGAGTGTTGAAGTTGCAAGCTCGGCCACTGTATCTGCAAGCGGAGGGCGATGGGCGTCAAGATAATGGCCGCTTTTGGGTTCCCGGACGATACCGGCGGTATGACTCATCAACTTGCGAAGGCTGATATGGGAGCCGAAAGGCCCACTTTCACGACCGACGAACGGATTGATAGGCTGAAAACCTGGAAGATATTCAGAAACATCCACGTCGAGGTCTAAAAGGCCCTTCTCGACCAATGCATAATCGCGACCGAAGTGAAGGTTTTGGTAATCGAACCGATACGGAAACATGTTCGAGCATTCATCTCGAAATGTCGTTCGGGATGCTGAATATGCCCTTCCGCCAGCAATCCGTCCCGATCAACAAGTGCATAGGAAATTGAAGGTATGGTCTTGTCTTCCACCTCATGGCGGATAAGGCTTTCGAAGAGTTCAATTGATTGATTTGAAAGCTTGGACACAACAATACTCCCGAGGTTCAGCTTGAGTGGCGAGGATCAAGAACATCTCGCAGCGCGTCGCCGACAAGGTTCCATGACAAAACAAAGAGAAAGATTGCAGCGCCGGGAAAGACCAGCGTGTACCAGTATTGGAAAGGGTTTCCCGGCTGACCCACGATCCAGTTTCGCGAATACGCGATGAATTGCCCCCAGTCTGCATAGCCTTCCTCAGTGCCGACACCAAGGAAACTGAGCGCTGAAGCCGAAAGTACCATTGAGCCCGTCGCCATGGTGGCCAGAACAAGGACGGGAAAAAAGGCGTTGGGCAGAATGTGCAACGCAATAAGACGAAGATCTCCGGCTCCATAGCTTCGGGCGGCATGGACATAATCCATCTCACGAATACGCAGGATTTCGCTGCGGATGACGCGGGCGTATCCCATCCAGCCAAAAGTTGTCAGCGCGATCGTAATCGGACCGATGCCCTTTCCAAGAAGGGCGGTCAGGACCATGGCTGCAATCAGGAATGGAACAGCCATGAATACGTCGACAATGCGCATCAGAATCTCATCGACTGCACCGCCGTAATAGGCGGCGACAGAACCGATCAATGTTCCGATCAACACGGAAATGGCGACCACACCGAGGCCGATCTTGAAGGCCGTACGGGTGCCCCATATGACTGCATAATAGATGTCATACTGACCTTCCGTGGTCCCGAAGATCGCTTCGGCGGAGGGCGGTTGCGGTGTCGCCAGAAAGCCGGCTCGCGGCGTGTCATAGACCGACATCTGGAATTCCTGCGGCGGCGCCAGTACCGGCGCGAATATTGCCACCAGCACAAAGGCCAGCAAAATCAGGACTCCAATGAGCGAGACAGGATTACGCAGCAGATATCGCAGCAATTTCATCGTGTCTTCACCCTTGGATCGAGTAACGGATAAATCAGGTCAACGATCAGGTTCATTAGTACAAGCACGATCGCGAAATAGAGGCTGAAGCCGAGAATTGCCGGAAAATCCAGATTGGCGGCAGACTTGGCGGCGAACTGACCAAGCCCGGCATAATCGAAGATGGTTTCCGTGATAACGACGCCGCCCATCATCGTCGCCAGCTCCATGCCAGCAATTGTGGTAACGGGTAGAAGCGCATTGCGGCGGGCATGGCGCAGTTCCACAACGCGTTTAGGCATACCCTTGGCTCGTGCAGTACGCACATAATCCTGACGGAGGGTCTCCAGCATCGAGGTTCGCATCACACGGGTCATGCTGGCGAGATTGACATAGGTCAACGTAATGACAGGGGCTGCAAGGTGACGAAGGGAATCCCAGAATATCTGAAGATTGCCATTGAGGATCGCATCAATGGTATTGGCGCCGGTATATCTGGTGAAATCCGGGGACATGACAGTCGCTTGCGCCCATTGGCTGAGCCTTCCCGGCGGAAACCAGTCAAGCGCGGAATAAAAAATCAGCAGCATCAACAGTCCAAAGACGTAGACAGGAAACGACCACCCCAGAATGGTGAATATACGGATAAGGTGATCCGGCCATTTGTTGAGATAAATGCCCGCACGCGAGCCCAGATAGATCGCAAGCAGAAAACTTGGAATGAAGGCCAGTAGAACCAGCTCCAGTGTTGCAGGCAAAAGAGACGTCAGCGCATGGGATACAGGTTGACGTGCAGTCTCGGACCAACCGAGATTGCCGGTCATGATATTACCGATCCATCTGCCGTATTGAACGTGGAAGGGATCGTTAAGCCCGTATTGTTCGATCATGCGCCGGATGCTCTCCTGTCCCCCTTTGAGAAAGTCAGGCGAAGGAGCGTAAGCCGCCAGCCGTTGTGTTGGCGATAGCGACATCTGCAGCGCGAAGAGCATCAATGACAAGGCAAAAAGGACGACGGGAAGCGTCAGCAACCGCCTCAAAGCGTAATTCAGCACACCAGAATCCGTTTCGCTTGGAGTTGGGGAAAAGAGCCGGGCGATCGTATCGCCCGGCACGTTTCAGCAAGGGCTCAGTCAGCCTTGGTCACCGGGTAAAAATCCCAGGCACCGTAGAGGATCATGTTATGTACGTAACCGTCGATATTACTCCGGGTAACGATGTAGCCGAAATCTTCCCAGAGGAACTGGGTGGTTGCGTAGTCGTGAGACATCGTCTGCAGTTTTGCATAGATTGGTTCGCGAACGGCAGGGTCAGAGGAAGCCCAAGCCTCGTCCAGCAAGGGTTTGAATTTTTCGGCCATCAGCCCCCGATAACCATCGCCGAGCATGCCGCCAACGAGACCTGTTGGTGAAAGATAGTAAGTTGCTGCACCGAGCGGACCACCTGGATCGGAATAGTCTGGGCCCCAGCCCATATAGGTCAGCGGAGACGCCGGCTTTTCGCGATTATTGAGCTTGTCCGAAATCGATGCCCAAGGCAGCGACTGGATCTTCATCTTGAACTTGGGATTGATGCGCTGCAAACCCTGCTGCAGTGCAGACAATGCGGCTGTACCCTGCGGCGTGCCTTCCTGTACATAGGCCGTGAAGGTAAAGCCTGTTTCCCAGAGCTTGCCGCCGAAAGCCTTCTTGAAATGTTCTGCGGCCTTCTTCGGATCGTAGCTATAGATAGGAGAATCGTCACGATAGCCCATGATGCCGCGCACGGTCGGGCCACGCGACTGGACGGTCTTGTTCAGAAGAACCTGTTTGATAAGCGCATCATAGTTCTGTGCGTAGTTGAAACCTTTGCGCACATCAATGTCGGCGAAGAAATCCGGCGGAATACCGTTTCCGTCAAGCTTGCCGCTGCCGAGTGCGGGATTGTCCGCGTCATCCAAAGGCCACGCAAAATAAAGTCCGCGACTGAAAACCTTAGGCAGTCCGTCAACAACCTTGACACCCTCGGTCTTGCCGAGTTCATCAAGAAATTCAACGGGAGCCGTGACGAAATCGGCGTCCCCCGAAAGGAGTTGCAGGCGTCGTGTCGTCCATTCCGGCACCGTGCGCATGACCACGCGCTCGAGCTTTGCTGGTCCCATGAAGTAATTATCGAACCGCTTGAGCGTGATGCGGCGATCAGTACGATCCCATTCTTCGAGCATGAAAGGCCCGGTACCGTTTTCCTGGGCAAACAACGGGTCGTCGCCAAGCTCGGGACGATAATATTTTATCCACGTATCACCATTGCCATCCCACCCGCCGACCGAAGCAACCCATTCCTTGTCAACAATGGAAGCACCGAAAGGGAGAGCCAGAACACCGAGCGTAGCCGGGAAGGATTTCGGAAGTTTCAGGACGACATTGTCCCCTTCGACGGTAATTTGTGATGCAAGCTGGTCATAAACATTGCGGAGGGCTTGAGGATCGGCGTCTTTGATATCCTTGACATTTGCCTCGGTCTCGACCCACTTCGTGACATCCGGATATTTCCCGGCTGTTACCACCTCGGTGATGGCGTTCGACATCCATGATTGACCCATGAGAATAGCCCGCAACAGCGAGTATCGCACGTCTTCAGGTGTGATCTGGCCATATCCAGGTTCTATCTTCGCCTTCTGGTCACCCGCCAAACCGTCGTAGTTTTGCCAGGTTATCTTACCGTCGCTACCCTTAATCCCTACTTTGTGAGCGTGGACGTCCTTGCGGATGGGAAACGTATAGCTGATCGATCCGTCACTGCCCTGTTTTATAAGTCCGTTTTCCAGCGTCGGCACCTCGCTGGAAAGGGCGGGCACAAATTCCGAAATCTGTGAACCGTTATAATTGAGAAGGCGACTATAGACGTTCAGCACGCCGTAGGAACTGGGCGTATTTGCAATATAGGCCGGATCGAAGGACTGAATATCGTCAGTCCAAAGAAAGACAAATGTTCCTGGATTCTTGGTCTGCGCGACAGCAGGCGCCACCGCCAGGCCAAGGCCACAGGAAAGGGCCAGAGCCAAAGCACGTTTCATGGATATGTTCCCCTATTTGGTCTTGCAGTCTTCTTTTGAATTTAAGCTAGGAGCACACTTGCATCGGTGTCCAATGCGTAGTTAGAATGAATTATGCAAATAACGCATGAGGTCGTTATGGAGCTAGCTTGGCTCGAGGACTTCCTGGAAATTGTTGCGACGCGGAATTTCTCCACGGCTGCTGCATCGCGAAATATTTCGCAGCCAGCGTTCAGTCGGCGCATCAGGTCGCTGGAGTCATGGGTCGGCGCAGATCTTCTTGATCGAAGTACCTATCCGGTGCATTTGACAAGTGCTGGTAACATGTTCGTACCGCGCTGTCAGGAACTCGTTAGAGACATGTACCGTCTTCGCACCGATTGCCACAATGTTGCGGGCGCCAATTCGCAGCTTCTTACATTCGCCGCCCTGCACACACTGGCGATCTACTTCTTCCCGAACTGGATCAGCGGTTCCGGATTTCCGAGTTCCCCTGTTCGCTGCAGTATGCACACGGGTGATTTTCTCGAATGTATTGAACACCTGTCTTCTGGAAAATGTAACTTCGCGATTACTTATGACCACCCTGATGGGCCACCCGTTCTCGAAGCGGGGCCGTTCGAATCTTTGCAGATTGGAAAAGATCGTCTCATCCTCGTCTCGGGAACTGATGCAGCAGGCAAACCTCTTTACGATCTGGACACGGTTGAGGGCGAAAGAATTCCTTACCTTTCCTATTCATGGAATGACGGCTATCTGGGAAAGCTCATTTCTCTCATCCAGTCACGCTGGCGACGTCCGCTCAACCTCAGCACCGTGTATCAATCCTCGCTTGCGGAGGGCCTCAAACAAATGGCTATCGCCGGTCAAGGGATCGCGTGGTTGCCCCAGATATGTGTGCAGAAATCGATCAGCCAGAACGAATTGACTCAAATCGGCGGCCAGCAAATGTCCTTGGAGATAGAAATTCGAATCTTCCGGCGCGCTGGCGCGAAAGACCGGGATGCAGAGGCATTCTGGAAATATCTCGCAGAAAACCAGAGCCGCGCGCGCAGCCTAATCGATCCCGCACTTAAGCTGCGCTGAGAGTGTCCATGCGAAAACAGAGAGGGTAATGCAAAGTTTGCATAACCTTTTTCAGAAGCACTCTCGGCCGGATTTTTTGATTGAATAGGCATGGTTGGTCTCTTCCCGCCAGCTGTTTGTCCCCGCGGCAAGCCATTTGTTACGAAGACGGTATGTTGACACGAGCTTTGGACAAAGCATTAGATGTTCCCAAAAAGCGGGCCAATCGCAAGGGGAACCAGTTTGACCAGGATATCGACAAGTAGTTTAGCCCTTCCCGACAACATCATCCTGTCCGTTGAAAATCTCGAAGTGTGTTTCGCCCCGAACGCTGCAAAGCCCGTGCGCGCCGTGCGCAAAGTATCGTTTCAGATCGGGCATGGAGAAACCCTCGCGCTGGTGGGAGAATCCGGCTCGGGGAAATCCGTGACGGCGATGACGGTAATGCGCCTGACTGAATTTGATGGTGCGAGGATTACTGATGGCCAAATCCTGATGCGGCTGAAGGACGGTTCGATTGCAGATCTGGTAAAACTTTCCGAAAGGCGTGTCGAGGGGCTGCGCGGCTTTGAACTCTCAATCGTCTTTCAGGATCCTATGTCTAGCCTGAACCCCGTCTTCACCGTCGGGGATCAGATTGCGGAAGCCGTTATCAGGCACCAGAAAAAAACGCCAAATGATGCAAGGCAGATAGCGCTAAATGTTCTAAAACTTGTCCGTGTGCCCGATGCCGAGCGGCGGCTGGACCAATATCCGCATCAACTTTCTGGCGGTATGCGCCAACGGGTGATGATCGCGATGGCTCTGGCATGTCGGCCGTCGTTGATGATCCTCGACGAGCCCACGACGGCGCTGGACGTTACTATCCAGGCTCAAATACTGGATCTGGTGCGAGCGCTGCAACGGGAAATCGGTATGGCAGTTCTGTTCATCACCCACGACATGGGCGTTGTTGCAGAAATCGCGGATCGCGTGTGTGTGATGCTCAAGGGGGAGATAGTTGAGACCGGACCTGTCGACGAGATATTCAACAATCCGCGGCATCGGTATACACAAGCATTGATCTCGGCTGTCCCGCGGCTTGGCAGCATGGCAGATAAGGACGGACCTGAAAAATTTCCTCTCCTTGTTTACGAGCCAGATCTGGTTCTGACGGAGGTGGCGCAATGAATGATGCTGCCATGCAAAATATTGCTAAAGCTCCTCTTGTTGAAGTTCGTAACCTCATTACACGCTTTGAGCTCAAGGGCGGCCTTTTGGGACGTACTACCGGCCGTGTCCATGCGGTCGAGAGTGTTTCCTTTGATATCTTCCCCGGCGAAACCTTGGCGCTGGTGGGCGAATCCGGTTGCGGCAAGTCCACGGTGGCACGGAGCATCATGCAACTGGACAAACCGCAGTCCGGTTCGATCCGGTATGATGGAACCGAACTCATCGGCGCATCCAAAGCGGCGCTCACACGATTTCGTCGCGAAGCACAGATGGTATTTCAGGATCCGTTCTCATCGCTCAACCCGCGCATGACTATAGAACAGGCCTTGATTGATCCCATGCGTGTCCATCGGGCAGGACGAACAAAACAACTGCGGGAACGGGCTGTTGATCTGCTCGCCAGGGTCAACCTCCCGGCTGACCACCTTGACCGCTACCCGCACGCCTTTTCCGGTGGTCAGCGCCAGCGTATCTGTATTGCTCGCGCACTGGCGCTCAATCCGCGCCTGATCATCGCGGACGAAGCTGTTGCTTCACTTGACGTGACAATTCAGGCGCAAGTCATCAATCTGCTGATGGACCTTCAACGGGATATCGGTATCGCAATCTTGTTTATCAGCCATGATATGGCTGTCGTCGAACGCATCGCACATCGGGTTGCAGTCATGTATCTGGGCGAGATCGTGGAAATCGGAGATCGCCGCTCGGTCTTTAACAATCCTCAGCACCCGTATACCAAGAAGCTGCTTTCGACCGTTCCTGTTGCCGACCCCGCACGGCGTCCAATCGGCCGCGAACCTATGTCGGATGAAATTCCGAGTGCCGTAAGGGCGCCGGATTTTGTGCCAATTCATCTACCAATGAACCAGATCAGTCCAACGCATTACGTGCGCCAATCTTAAGTGCAAGCTTGGCGGCGCTGCTACCCTCAGCCTGCCAAGCGGGCTGTACTCCGCCGGCTGTTTCATAAGGTTGCCAATCAACGCAATGTAAGACTTGCAGCGCCAGCCGATATCAGGCGCGACTTCCACAGTGGGAACGCCGATCGTCATGCTTCATATTGAACCCTTATTGAGCGCGAAGAGTTTTTCCTCAGGGATTGAACTCCCTCATTCCTGCTCGAACGGCTCGCGGATACTCTGTAATTTAACGGGGTCCGCTGAGCCTGAGAACAGAATGCTTAAGGCTAACCATCCACTGCTGTTTCTAACATATCTTTCTTGGAGATAGGCCGTCTCTTAGTTAGTAGATTCATATCAGGTTTGAATAACACCATACCCATTTGGGATTTTACATTTGTACCCACCTACCGCATGCTTTTCACTAAAAATGGGGAAATGAGAGTTGCGACCAGTGATTAGCGATACCTGGCTACGTAAACCGGAGCACAGGGCAGCTGTATTCAACGCCATGTGCTCTCAAGGAGATGCAAGGGTTGCTTCAATTTGTGGCCATCGATCTATCTTCGGTCGGCGACGTCGCGCCTTCAATTGCAAATGAAGTAAATTCGACGCAGGAGAATTAAATAAACTCAAATATTATTGGATATTATGATTATTTTTTCCAATATATTTAAGTCTACATTGGAAATGAACCACAAAGCCTGAAAAACAAAACACAACCGAATATTCGGGTTGAATGTATAAAAGGGGATAGAATGCTTACAAGAGCTAGATTGCTAGTGGCCACCGGATTGGTCAATTTGACTTTGATGTCACCAGCACTCGCTGATCAGATACTACGTTTGGCGAATTCTGACGATCCTCGGACCATAGACGTCCAGATGACGACGAATGACTATACAATTCCGCTGAATGTATATGACCGGCTGGTGGAAGCAGAAACGGTAGCTCCCGGGCAGTCGGAAATCGTTCCATCGCTTGCTGAAAGCTGGGAAGTCTCTGAAGACGGGAAAACCTACACTTTGCATTTGCGCAAAGGCGTTATGTTCCATAATGGCGAGGAACTGACAGCCGACGATGTCGTGTTCACCTATGACCGCATGCTGAATCCTGCAACCAAAGCGTTGAACACCGATATCCTGGACTTCGTCGAAGGGGCGAAAGAACGGCTTGATGGCTCAGCGCAGTCCGTCTCAGGTTTGCAGGCTGTTGATAAATATACAGTCAAGATTGTTCTGGTCCAACCTTATTCGGCTTTCATTGCACTGCTCGCCAGTCCACAGGCATCAATCTATAATCGCAAATTTACCGAGCCACTCGGTGACAAATATGGTCTGTCGCCTGAGACTGTTAACGGTACCGGCCCGTTCATTTTGAAAGAGTATAATCTGAACGACAGCCAGATGATGGAAGCCAATGAGAATTATTTCAAAGGCCGTTCCAAGTTGGATGGCGTTCTCATCCGTGTTGTTCCCGACGCGGAAACCATGCGTATGTTGTTCGAATCTGGCGAGATAGACGTTTTCGATACGGACTCAGCTATCACGCAAGTTCCATATTTTATGAAGAACGAAAAATGGAAGGACCAGATTCGAAAGGGTCCGATTGCCGGCTTGGATTATTACCACATCAACCAGAAGATTAAGCCCTTTGACGATGTGCGGGTGAGAAAAGCTTTCCAGATGGGTATTAACCGTCAGGAAATACTAGACAAGATGTTCTATGGTGAAGGACAGCTCGAGAATGGTGTTCTTCCAAGCGGTCTCACCTGTTACAAGCCGGCCACGCCGATTGAATATAACCCCAAAAAGGCCAAGGAACTGCTGGCCGAAGCAGGTTATCCAGACGGGGTGGACATTGCCTTTTCTCAAGTGAGCAGCTGGTCGTCAAAGTGGGTTGACCTGAATCAGCTCGTTCAGGCGCAGTTGAAAGAAGCCGGTTTTAACACTGAAATCAAAGTCGTTGATGAATCGGCATATTTCGCCATGCGCAAAGGCGGCACCATCAACAATTATTCCCAGGTCTGGTCTGCCGATTTCAATGATCCGGATAACTTCTTCTACACCTTCTTTAGCAAGACCGGCACTTCGGTGCGTGGTTTCAATAACGAAGATCAAGAAGTTTTCGACGGCATCGAAAAAGCCCGGAGCATGACCAACCCCGACGAGCGCTGCGAACTGTATGCAAAGCTCGCCGAGCGTATTGTCCAGACGGATGCTGCGTGGGTTCCAATGTATAGTCTCAACCATCTGTTTGTCGTACAGCCGCGGGTGAAGAATTTTGTGGTCCCATGGAACGGATGGACAAGCATGAGCTACTATAAGATGGAAGTTGAAGACTAATCATACTGGCCGAGGAGTCATGCCTACTCCTCGGTCATACTTCCATTCTTACAGCTCCATCCCAGCATGAATTGATGAGCCAGCTCCAGCTCGTCAATTCATGTCAGCCGAAGATAATGCTCGTGCGGCGTTATCTTAGCCATACAGATGAAAGCCTCCACGCAATGCTGACCTTTCTGATTAAGCGTATTGCGGTCTCCATTCCCGTCTTGATCGGCGTGACCGTACTGCTCTTCATCATGATGAATATCATTCCAGGCGATCCAATCGCCTTGCTGATGAAAGAGCATGCCAGCGCTGAAGTTATAGAGCGCGTGCGAGCTCAGATGCATCTTGATGATCCACTGATCACTCGTTACTTCCGGTTTCTGTTCGCTGCGGTTCAAGGCGACCTGGGTGTTTCCATAAAGCTCAATCGCGATGTCACGACCCTGATCCTTCAAGCGTTTCCCAACACGCTTTATCTGGCGGCCTGTGCGGCCCTCGTATCATGGATGATTGGCATTCCGGTCGGCATCCTGTCAGCCGTAAAGCGCGATTCAGCGCTCGATCATTTTTTCATGGGTTTCTCGCTGCTGGGCGTTTCGATGCCGGTTTTCTGGTCCGCGCTCCTGTTGCAGTATATTTTTGCCATGCAGTTGAAATGGCTTCCGGTATCGGGCTTCTACGGCTTCAAATATGTCATTCTGCCAGCTATTGTGCTGGGCTGGAGTTCGGCAGGCGTTATCGCGCGTTTGACGCGGTCAAGCCTGCTGGAAGTCATGCGAAACGACTATGTGAGAACAGCGCGCGCAAAGGGCCTGCGCGAGATTTTCGTCATCCTTCGCCATGCCGTTAAAAATGCTCTTATTCCCGTTGTGACAATCATGGCAATCCAAGTTGCCGGACTGTTGTCTGGCGCAGTCATTACGGAAGCGATTTTCGGCATTCCGGGTATTGGCCGCATATCAGTTAACGCAATTCAGGCGCGCGATATGCCTCTACTTCAGGGGTCGGTTCTGTTTGCCACTGTACTGGTACTGATCGGCAATCTGGTTGCTGACATACTTTATTCCGTTCTTGACCCCCGTATTCGCCATCAGATGAAGGGAGGGGCGAAATGACCGAACTCGCTCAGGCAAACGACGCCTATGTCGAAGAAACGGAGAGCGCCAGCTTTCTGCGCGACACAGTTCGAATATTTCGTCGCAATCGAATGGCAATGACGGGCTTGATTATTATCGTCGTTCTGGTGCTGACGGCAGTATTTGCACCTTATATAAGTCCTCATGATCCATATCGCGTCGATATGAACGAGCAATTCCTGTCGCCATCGCTCACACACTGGCTCGGCACTGATAATTTTGGACGGGACGTTTTAACACGCATACTTTACGGTGCGCGCATTTCGCTTGTGGTCGGCATCGTTCCGAGCTTCATATCGTTGATAATCGGCGCCATCATGGGCATCGTCAGCGGCTATTATGGCGGACGGATCGATTTTACGATCATGCGCCTTGCCGACATGATGATCGCCTTTCCGTCGCTATTGCTGGCAATGGTGGTGATGTACACACTTGGCGCGAATTTGTTCAACATCTTCATAGCTCTCAGCCTGGTCGGCTGGGCAAGTGTAGCCCGAGTTGTACGTTCCCAGACGCTGGCATTGAAAGAAAAGGAGTTTATCGAGGCCGCTCGCGCCAACGGATCGAAGAAGACAACGATCATGTTCCGGCATCTGTTTCCCAATGTAGTGCCTACGCTGATCGTTCTGTTCTCGCTCAGCATTCCTGAAGCGATCATGTGGGAATCGAGTCTCAGTTTCCTTGGCGTTGGTGTGCAGCCCCCTGAAGCAAGTTGGGGCCTGCTCGTTGCCAAGGGAAAGGAATATCTCTTTGCTGCTCCTCTCGTTGCCATCATGCCCGGCGTGGCAATTTTGATCACGGTGCTGGCATTCAACTTCATCGGCGATGGGATGCGTGACGCTCTCGATCCTTACATGAAAGATTAAGGCGGCTGATATGACCGATCAAAGGCCTCTGTTGAGAGTGCGCAACCTGCGCACTGAATTCAAGTCACATCGCGGAACAGTCCGCATCCTCGACAATGTATCTTTTGATGTCGGGCAGGGCCGGATTGTCGGTTTGGTGGGAGAGTCCGGCTCCGGCAAAAGCATGACGGCTTTGTCCCTGATGGGGCTGGTTCCATCACCCCCCGCGACCGTTAGCGCTGACAGTATCATGCTGGATGGCGTGGAATTGACAACCCTCACCAAAGATCAACTCCGCTCGAAACGAGGCCGCGACATGTCGATGGTCTTCCAAGAGCCGATGACTTCGTTCAACCCGGTCATAACCATGGCGCAGCAAGTGGGTGAACCGCTGCAGATTCATGGCAATTTTTCTAAACGCGACGTTCGCGACAAAGTCCGGCAAATGTTTGAGATGGTTGGCATTCCCGAAGCGAAAGCCCGCCTGGACGCCTACCCGCATGAATTATCGGGCGGCCTACGCCAGCGGGCAATGATAGCCATGGGATTGATCTGTGAACCCAAATTGCTGATTGCTGATGAGCCGACAACAGCGTTGGACGTCACGACGCAGGCGCAGATACTGCGTCTCATCATGGAACTGCGCGACCGCGTCGGCACTGCCATCATCATGATCACTCATGATCTGGGCATCATCGCCGAAATGTGTGACGAAGTGAATGTGATGTATGCGGGTCAGATCATCGAGCAGGCCAATGTATACGATGTTTTCGATCGTGCATCTCATCCTTACACCCGTGGCCTGCTGGCCTCGATACCGAAGGCCAACGAGAAGCCGGACGGTACGCGTCTGAAGAGCATCAACGGTATGGTGCCCAATCTGGCCAGACTTCCTGGTGGCTGCCGTTTCAATCCCCGTTGCAGTGATGCCATGTCCGTTTGCAGCTTTAAGGCGCCTGATCTGAACCTATTGGAGAATGGGCACAAAGCACGCTGCTGGCTGCATGACAAAGCAGGAGCCTCTCTATGAACAAGGTTCTCATTTCCACCGAAAAACTGAGCAAGCACTTCCGGCTCGGCAAGGGATTGTTTTCGTTTGACGAGAAAGTGGTTCGCGCAGTCGATGACGTTTCGCTGGAAATCTATGAGCGGGAGACCTTCGCACTGGTCGGAGAATCCGGTTGCGGCAAGTCTACTCTTGGACGCGTCATCTTGCGGCTTCTGGAGCGCAGTAGCGGTACGGTAAGCTTTAAAGGCCAGGATATTTATGCGCTTGACGAAGCACGAATGCGCGAACTGCGCAAACAGATCCAGATTGTGTTTCAGGACCCTTACGCATCATTGAACCCGCGAATGCGGGTGAGGGATATTCTGGCCGAGCCGTTGCGCGCGCACAATTTCGGTACCAGCCAGCAAATTGAGACGCGTTGTAAAGAGCTCCTCAATATGGTCGGTCTGCGTCCGCATCTGATCAATCACTATCCGCACCAGTTCAGCGGGGGGCAGCGCCAACGCATCGGTATTGCACGTGCGCTCGCCAACAATCCGGAATTCATTGTCTGCGATGAAGCTGTTTCTGCCTTGGATGTCTCGATCCAGGCCCAGGTTCTTAATCTCCTTCGAGACTTGCAAGAACAACTACAGCTTACATACTTATTTATTACGCATGACCTGAGTGTCGTACGACAATTCGCCGACCGTGTCGGTGTCATGTTTCTTGGGCGTCTGGTTGAAGTGGGTACGACGGAAGAAATCTTCAACAATCCGCAGCACCCTTATACGCAGTTCCTGATTTCCGCCGTGCCCCGTGCTGATCCGCACCAGCGCAACAGGGCCCGCCCGCTTTTGAAGGGTGAAATACCCAGCCCGATGAACCTGCCCAAGGGCTGCCGTTTCAACACTCGATGCCCCTGCGCACGGGATATTTGCCGAACCGACGAACCAGTACTTTCCGGGGATGTCGGTCTGCATCATGCCGCTTGCCATTTTCCAGGCGTCAAGCTTAGCGAAGTGCCCGCGGAAGCTTGACGAGCTTCAAGACTGGAAAGATTTTGCACTGCGCCGCAGCTTCACTGGCCATTTAAAAACATGATCGAGCTTCGATCGGCTTTGAACGGATTGGATACCTATGACCCGCATCTCCGATGATACTCTCGTTGATCGCCTGCTAACGTTTTTGCGCGAACAAAGCGGGCCGCTTAGTATTCCCGGCATAGGACTGTCCATCGTTCGCCAGGGAAAGGTTCTCTATACGGGCGGCATCGGCGTTCTGGAGGCGGGCACCGAGCGCAACGTCACGGCGGATAGCCTGTTTGCCGTTGCATCCTGTTCAAAGGCTTTTACGACCACTTTATGCGCGGTCCTGTCGGAACAAGGAAAGCTGGACTGGGATCGGCCGATCCAGGAGATATGGCCGAAATTTGCATTTGGTCCCCAGGTTATTTCCGAACAGGTAACGTTGCGGGACCTGTGTTCCAATCGGACGGGCATAGGCCAGGCAACCGCTGTAGAGTACGGCTCCATCCTGTCTTTTGAAGAAGTGGTCAACGGCGCTGGGGGTGTTCCAATGATCGCCCCTTTTCGCGATCGATATTCCTATTCAAATCTCCATTTCACCGTCGCTGCCGAAGTATGTAACCGGGTGAGCGACAAGACATTTGCCGATGCGTCAGCGGCATATATATTCGAGCCCCTTGGAATGACCACGGCATCCGCTGATCGGCCCGATCTGGAAACCGATCCGCGTTTCGCTCGACCGCATGTGCGAAATGGCGATGCAATGCTACCTGTCGCCTTGGAAAAGCTTTCCAACCTCATCGGAGCGGGGTCGGTTTCACAAAGCCCCAATGACGCCGCCCAGTGGTTGTTGTTCAATCTGAACGCTCATCCAAATGGCGCCGCGGTTCTGCCAGCGGCCAGGCTTGCAGAACTAAAGCGCATTCATTCCCGAACCACCCCGGAGAACACTTTCCTTGGCTACGGCCTCGGTTGGCGCATAGGCAGCGGTAACGATTTAACTGTTGTGGATCATACCGGCGCTATTGGCGGTGTACTTTCTCTCACTCGTCTGGTGCCCGATAGCGGGTTCGGAATCTTCATTTCCATCAATGCAAGCGGCACAGAGATTGAAGATTTCCGCAATGCAGCTGCCGATCTTGCCGTGGCGCTCGATCGTGGTGAGGCAGAAGCGGTTGCGACAATTTATGGGCAAGCGGTTTCTTCCTTGGCGGGAAGGCAATCACAATATCGCAAATCCATTTGGCGCAATATGAAGCCGGCTCCAGTTGATGCTTCCATTGCCGGCGTTTTTGAAGGCGGACCGATGGGTGCTTTGCGGATCGAAGCCCGCAACGGCTGTTTGACGACTTCGCTTGAGCTCTTGCCGGACTACCAATATTGCCTCATGGAAGCCGATACTGCCGGTACATATCCCTTGCGTTCGCTGAAGGCTCCGGAACGCTGGTGGGGCAAAGACGATAAGGTAGCTCAGCTTGTGCTGTCTCAAGACGGCGATACGATAACTTGGCAAAATATGTGGTTCGGTGAATGCAAATTTCACCGCAAGAGCATTTCCGCGATTCCGATTTAACCGGAACTGATCGATTTTCATAACACCGAGAACTGGTTCATTTCAGGTGTTATGGATTAATCCTTACGGTGTTGAGATTATGGACGATGGTTCGGGACAAAGACGCCGGTCGGGCCGGATTTTACGATACGGTAGTTCAGATGGATCGGCCGTATTAAATCCCGCACTCTTTATCACAATAATTCGCTCGGCTATCGACTGGAAGTCTGCCCTGAAGTGTACCGAGCTTTTAAGGGTGATGATTCCTACCCTTTTTGGATCTATGCCGAGATGAAAGAATATGGCCTGTGTTCCTGCCTGCGACCGCCTGCTGCCCACGATTACAGAAACACCGGTACCGGAAATTCGGAGCAAAGCCGTCAAACCAATGTCAATTGCGCTCCCCGCATAGAATTCACCAGTTCCATTGAATTTTCCGTTTCCCAGAGCAAGGACCTCGAACTCTGCTTTGAGTGGCGTAATGCCATCCGGCCCTGAACGCCCGCCAATTTCCGTCTTGAACCGGGCACCAGTCCCCTGCCGGTGTGCAATCTCTGCGGCTTGGGGATCGAAAACAAAAGCGACGATTGCATCTCCTGCCCTCTGCTCCAAGAGTTGGCGGATCAGGCCGGTGCTGTCACCCGTACCACCGGCGCCGGGATTGTCTTGTGTATCGACGAGAATTACCGGCCTTGTCGTTGAACGCGCCACTTCCAGCGCCAGACTGACACCTTCTCCTTCATTGAATACGCGGTCTCTGGCGTAGTCTGTTTCTGCCTTCAGGATGCAATCGGCAAGCGACTGCATATGCCGGTCGAGATCGGGGGCTTCTTCCCTGCCGTATCCAACTATCGCCGGACCGCAATCCAAGGTATCGGAGGGCGGAAACCCAGGCGCAAAACTGAGATGCAAACGATGCTCGCGCTCGATTTGCTCCAGCCGGGTATAAATCGAGGATGTCGGCTCAGCCAATGTACATTGAGATGGAATGGGAATGAGGTAGGGCGTTTGAACCAGCGCCTTGGCAAAACGCGTGCCACTTCTGCACATGTTGAATAAAACCTGTGCTGTCCGCCGTCCTGTTTCTCTCATGTCGACGTGAGGATAAGTGCGGTAGGCGGACATGAAATCACTGTGGCCTACCATTTCCGGGCTGATATTGGCGTGAAGGTCGAGACTACAGGCGATAGGGGCTTCAGGCCCGACAGCCTCGCGGATACGACGCAAGAAGTCGCCTTCTCCATCTCCTATGTCTTCGACGACCATCGCTCCATGGAGATCCAGTAATAGTCCGTCGAAAGGCCCTTTCGATGCAATCGCATCAAGAAAAAGGGCGACCACTTGCTCATATGCCAGCCGCTCGACGGTTCCACCCGGCTCGGCCTGACACCAGACAAGCGGGTGGAATTCGACGTTCTGTGAAATTGCCTCGTCTATCATGCCCGCAATAGGCAGATTGCGTCCCCTCGTGACTTCGGGGATAGCGGCTCCCAATGTCAGTGGAGGCCACCCTCCGGGCGTGTTGAACTCGGCCCAACCTGTTGTACCGGGTGCGAAAGTATTGGTCTCGTGCTGAAAGCCACCTATTCCAATTTTCATCTTAGATACAGGTCTCCTATACGATGCAAGCCGGGTGTAGACTATATCTTCATGAACAAAACTTGGAAAATATCGTTTGATGATAGTTTCATTCAAGCAGGATATGTTTTCCGCTGTTGTTCAATTCGACCGTGGAGCGCACAGATTTCGCGCGATAAGGGCGTCAACAGTTGAATTCATCGTGTTAACGATGGTCTCGATGAAACGCTCTCCTAGCTGGCTTCTACGCAAAGGGTCCGGTTGCCATATATTCAGGTAATAAGGGATGGGTTGGGCGAGCGGCCGGAGAACAACCCCCGCGCTTTCGAAAGCCAGCGCACTTAGTGGATTAATAATCGAGACCCCAATTCCGGCGGCAACCATTGTGCCGATCGAGGTTGCCGTCGTTGTTTCTACGACCAGATTACGCGCAATGCCTGCTGCATCGAACTGCGCGTCGATCTGGCGGCGATAGGAATCTTCTTCGGAATAATAGATGAGATCATGACGATCGAAATGAGCCATCTCAAGCACGTCGTGTTGTGCCAGGGTGTGATTGCGCGGCATGATGCACAGCAAATCCCCTGCGTAGAGATTGATAATGGAGTTCGTGTTGCCTGCGACGTTACCTTCGACGACTCCAAGATCGAAAAACTTGCTGAGGAGATCACGTGTTAATGCGGTTTCCTCCAGCGAATGAATTTTGAGAGAAGCATCGGGATAGATGCTGCGAAAGTTGTGAACCACCTGTGGCATAAGCGCGTGGGCGAATGCTGGCAGACACGCCACAGTCACGCGTTGGAGCCTTTCGCCGCGGATGGCACGTGCTGTCCGGGCAATCTCGGCGAGGCTGACAAATGAGCGTTGCACAATCACATTGAGCGCTACCGCCTGTGGCGTCATCTCAAGACGACGTTTTTCGCGTTGAAAAAGCGTAAAACCAAGGTCAGCTTCGAGCGCTTTCAACTCACGGCTGATTGTTGGCTGGGACGAGTTCAATTGCTTGGCAGTTTCGGTCACATTGAGAGTCTGCATCAATGACTGAAATATTTCCAACTGCCGGTGCGTCAGTTGCATGGTCCCCCTCCACGACGATTTTCACAACATATCATAAATGACTATTATCATGATTAATAGGAATTTGACGGCATGTCATGCTCTGTTAGCCTTACCGAAAAATGGGGACACTGGACGGTCGCAAAACAACCTGTCGGTGGTCAAGAAGACGACGGATCGTTCCTCCAATAAATGGAAAGAGTGAAGTAGATACAATGACGTCGTTCCGGCTCGCTATTCCACGGTCAGACGAAGGCAAACAATACTTCATCAAATGCAACGGGCTTGGCAACGACTTCGTCGTCATTGACGGTCGCAGTACCCCATTTCGGAAATCTTCCGACTATATCCAGTGGGTCTGCAACCGCCACGTCGGTATCGGCGGCGATCAGCTACTGGTTTTCGAAGCGCCTGAATCACCTGAGGCTTCCGTTCGGCTTCGCATCTACAATATTGATGGACAAGAAGCGGAAACATGTCTGAACGCTACCCGTTGCGCAGCCTGGTTGATTATGGAAGAGACAGAGCGAGACGAAGCTGTCATCGAGACACTCGGTGGGCCGATCCGGGCGAAACGGGCCGGCGATCACAAGGTTAGCCTCAGTATTGGTAACGCCAAATGGGACTGGCCCGAAATTCCTCTGGCGGGTTCCCTCGAATCTGCGGGTGCCCAATTGGAGAGCGGACCGCTGGTTAGCCCAATCGCAATCAATATTGGCAATCCCCACCTCGTTTATTTTGTTCAAAACCTGGGTGGGCTCGACATTGCCGCGCTTGCCGATCCCGTTCAAAAAAGTGGCTATCTTCCCGAGCAGGCAAATATCGGCGTGGCCGAAGTTACCGGCCCAGATTCGATCCGGCTCGTCGTCTATGAACGTCCAGGCATCCTCACGCAAGCCTGCGGCAGCGGCGCGTGTGCCGCTGTCCTCGCCGCAAGACGGGCCGGTCTCATATCGAGCGACAAGGTTACAGTCTATGCGCCCGGTGGTCAGCTTGAAGTCGAAGTTTTTGATGGCGAGACTTTCATGCTGACGGGCCCGGTAGACGTAACCTTCGACGGGTACATCGCATCCAACCTCCATCGGTGAAGGCGAGCGAAAAGCGCTGTCTCACTCGGTCACTCTCACCGACCGTATCTGATATTCCATCTGAAAGTGATAAAATGAAGAGTGAATTCCCTCAAGACACGTTGTGCGAGCTGGCTGCCCAATATGCGACGCCGTTATGGATCTATAATGCTGATGTAATTCGTCGGCAGATTGATCGTCTTGCCCCTTTCGATATTGTCAGATTTGCGCAGAAGGCATGTTCCAACGTCAATATTCTGTCGCTCATGCGCGAGGCTGGCGTGCACGTTGATGCGGTATCTCACGGTGAAATAAAACGAGCGCAACAGGCGGGATTTTCAGCAGCCGCTACAGCCACCGGCGCCGCGGGCATCGTTTTCACTGCCGATCTTTTTGACCGTGATACCCTCGATTATGTTGTGCGGGAGAAGATTGAAGTCAATGCAGGCTCTTTGGACATGCTGCACCAATTGGGCGAAAGATCACCTGGTCATCGTGTGTGGCTGCGTATCAATCCAGGCTTCGGGCACGGTCACAGCAAGAAGACCAACACCGGCGGAGAAAACAGCAAACACGGCATCTGGCATGGACAACTTGCCCAAGCGATTACCTTGTTAGAGCGTTACCGTCTCCATCTGGTAGGCTTCCACCTTCATATCGGTTCAGGCGTCGACTATCGCCACCTTGAGCGCGTCTGCCAAGCCATGACCGATATAATTTCATCGGTGGACCACGATTTTGAGGCGATATCTGCTGGTGGGGGTCTTTCTGTGCCCTACAAGAATGGGGACCAGGACATCGACGTCGCACACTATTTCAATCTTTGGGACCAGACCCGCCGGCAGGCAGAGAAAAAACTAGGCCATTCGGTGCGTCTTGAGATTGAGCCCGGTCGTTTTCTGGTAGCACAGTCGGCGGTTCTCGTGGCGGAGGTGCGTGCCACCAAACAGATGGGCGACAATCATTTCACTCTGGTCGATGCGGGCTTCAACGACCTGATGCGTCCGGCTCTCTACGGCAGTTATCACCATATTTCAGTTTTGTCGGCTAATAGTAGGGCCCGGAAGACTGAAGCTTCGCGCCCGACTGTCATTGCCGGGCCCCTGTGTGAATCAGGAGATGTTTTTACACAACAACAAGATGGCACCGTGGAAATGAGAGAATTGCCACCGGCTCATGTCGGTGACTATCTGGTGTTTCACGACGCAGGAGCTTACGGAGCATCGATGTCCTCCAATTACAATAGCCGCCCACAGGCGGCCGAATATCTGTTGGATGGCCCAGCATCCCGTTTGATCCGGACAAGACAGAAAATAACCGAGCTCTATCAGAGAGAATGTCCTAACTTGGCATCCCCGACTACCGCGAAGGCAATATAAAGTTTGCGCGGCTTTAATCCCGATAACAACATGATGGTGCTGAAATTGAACAATCAACGTAAAAGCGGGAATCCCAAGCCCGCCATTGCAGTAATAATGGGAGAAAACACCAGTGCCGGTGGAGATCGGTACGACATTTCGAAACATTATTTTGCAGCCATACACCGGGCTGGCGGCGTTCCATACGGCATACCCTACCTCTCAGATATAGTGGATCGGGTTACCCAGGAATTCGACGGCTTCTTAAGCATCGGTGCTCGAATAAAATTTCCCGATTCCTGGTACGTGGAAGGGGATCGGTCTGCTTTCCCATTTTCTGATCGTCTTGAAGTGGAAGTCGCCCTGATGAAGGGATTTCTTGCCAGGGATAAGCCTGTACTGGGCATCTGTAATGGGATGCAGATGCTGGGTTGTCTGAACGGCTGTCGGATGGTTTCGGACGTCCACGCGAGCCTGCCGAATGCAATCAATCACGATCAAGCTGATCTTCTGCATGAAGTTGCTGTTTCGGCGGGAACAAAAATGGCTGGAATATTGCAGGTGGACAAATTTAACGTGAATACGTTCCATCGCGAAGCACTTGTTGATATTTCCAAGGAGGTAACTGTCACCGCTCGCGGATCCGACGGCGTAATCGAAGCGATTGAAATTCCCTCACAATCATTTGCGATGGGAGTACAGTGGCATCCTGAATTATTTGGTACTGCCGAGCATCCCGGCAGCCGGCTATTTGACGCCTTCGTAAACGCCGCTGCGCAGCATTCTTGAAACAGGTTGGCTATGATAAGGCAGTCATCCGCAAACTGGATGATTTCTCTTGTCTTCAGAGAAGATCAGGCCTTTCCGGATGGGCTGAAGGGCTGTTGGCGACAGGAACAGTTGACGCACTCAACCATTGATCGCTTCGATACCTGATCTTCTGGCTCCAACTGTCAGCAAGCACCGCATGAGATGCGAGGCTCCCTCGCCTGTCGACCCTCCGCAAGGTTGTGCCTTCCATCCTCGTTGTCCATTGCCATTCTTTTGCCGCTCTGGCGATATTCCCGTTTTCACCAACTCGCCGGCAGTTCCTTCCACCGAGCCCGTTGTCACTTGTTAAAACAAGGCTAAGATCATGAGTCAGAATCCATTTTTGGTCGGAACGCTTGAACAGCCTACAATTGTCGTTCGTACCGGCCAAGACCAGCAGAACCCGCATATCGGCCTGCTTACTATTGGCGAGTGGACTGTCAAATGCGCGGTAGGCCGCAATGGGTTGGTGGAGCCGCACCTGAAGCGCGAAGGTGATGGAAAAACACCCCGCGGTCGCTATCCTTTGCGTTATGGCTTTTACGATCCTGCGGTTTTTGGTGATGAACCACGCAGTTTCGATTTCCCCTTTTTGCCCAAGCCCGAAAACTACCGCTGGGTGGAAGATCCAGACAGTCCCTTTTACAACCAGCTGGTTTTTGAAACTGATGAAACCCAAGCCTCCCGTCGGGGTGAGCGGCTCTTCGATCTGATTATCCCTGTCGGATGGAATGATGCCCTGCCCGATGCACGCGGCGGTTCTGCAATTTTCATACATGCGGCCCGCCCCGATTTCAGCGGTACATCTGGCTGTGTCGTCGTTGCCCACGAACATCTGACGGAACTGGCGCGCCGGGTGCGCCCCGGAATGGTTATCGATATCGCATCGGTCGACGGGGCGCAAATGACCCTCGAACCCCGGGTGACAACCCCGCCCACCGCTATAGAGACAGTTACATTCCATGGCCTGAAGCCCGGTCCGCGCCTTATTGTGACCGGTTCTGTCCATGGTAACGAACCATGCGGCCCCCACGCCATCACACGCCTGATCCACGAGTTCCGCACCGGACAAAGGGGCCTGGAATGCGGCACGGTGACCTTTGTGCCGGTTGTGAATGGACTTGCCTTTCGTAACGATACCCGCTTCGGCGATCGCAATTTCAACCGCAATCTTTCCGAAGCCGCTATCCCCCAGGATAACGAAGACCGCGTGGCCAATGTCATCTGTCCGTTGCTGCGCGCCCACGACGTGCTGATCGATCTTCATTCCTTCAGTTCAGAAGGTCCACCGCTTGCTCTCATGGGGCCACGCAACAACAACGGAACGCTCGAACCTTTCGCGCATCAGGAGGCGGAAGAAAAGCTCGCCAAGGCGCTTGGCCTTCCAATCATTATCCATGGTTGGCTTCCAGCGCACGAAAAGGCACTTGAGCAGAAACGTGAAGCGGGCGTCACCGAAGGACTGTCGTCCCTGCATGCCATCGGCACCACTGAATATATGCGGTTTGCGGGGGGCTACGGCGTGACTGTCGAATGCGGTCAGCATCTCGATCCCAACGGACCACAAGTCGGTTATGATTGTGTCGTCAACGGAATGGCGTCGCTCGGCCTGATCTCCGCACAGCCAGCCATGGTGCACCCGTCATCGGTGCTTGAAATCAGCGATGCTATTCTGGCCGATCACGAAGATGATCACTTGCTGAAGCAGTTTGCGGCTGGCGAAAAAGTTGAAAAAGGGGAAGTCATCGGGAAACGCGCCGACGGCAGCGACATTGTGATGCCATATTCAGGAGCAGTGCTTTTTGCCGGAACAACGGCACCCGTGCATACAGAACTGTGCTTTTTGTGCAAACCGAGTGATCGCCTGCATGCTTGAACGTCTGCGCAGCCAATAAATAGCAGAATCCAATTGTTGCCGACGCTGTAAAGCCAGCGTCGGCAAGTGGTGCATTGTTTATTCCGCGATGTCGACCTTCTCGAAGCGGTGCGACCCGAGTGGCTCCATAACGTAATTCTTCACGTTCTTGGACATCGGCAATACGACCGTTGAATGCGCAAGTGGAACCCATGGGGCTTGATAGATGGCGATTGCCTGTGCCTCCTGATAGAGCCTGGTTCGCTCATCCTTGTTAGAGCTCACTCTCGCCTTCTGCAGAATATCTTCCAGCGGCTTGTAGCACCAATTGGCGTTGTTGCTTCCACCGACGCCGGAGCAACTGAAAAAATAGCTGAGCAGATTGTCAGGGTCACCATTATCGCTGGTGCCTCCGAGCACCACCGCCCCGTCACGATCCTTGTCACGAGCCTTCTTGAGATATTCACCCCATTCGTAGGAGACGATCTCCACACCGACGCCGATCTTGGCGAGATCCGCCTGCATAAGCTCAGCCGCACGCCGCGCATTTGGCATATAAGGCCGGCTGACCGGCATCGCCCAGATTTTCATCTTGAGGTCTTTGACGCCCGCATCGTCGAGGAGCTTCTTTGCTCCATCAGGGTCGTAGCTATACCCCTTTATATCACCATTATAGCCCCACATACTGGGTGGCAGGACGCTTTGAGCAACCTGTCCCATGCCCTGATAGACAGCTTCCACAATTGCCTTTCTGTCAATGGCCATGTTCAGGGCGCGGCGTACTTCCACCTTGTCGAATGGAGCGTCCAGCGTGTTCATGGCGAGATAAGCCACGTTCAGTCCCGGCTGTTCCATAACAGTAAGGTTTGGATCGGCTTTCAGCCGTGCGACATCCGCCGGCGCGGGATAGGCTGCGATATGGCACTCACCTGCCTGAAGCTTCTGCATACGGGTGGCGGGGTCCGTCGTGATCACGAAGATCAGGTTGTCAACTTTGGGCGCACCGCCCCAATAGTCTGCATTGGCAGCAAAACGGATTGCTGCATTGGTCTGATAATCCACAAAACGAAACGGACCAGTGCCCACCGGCTTGCGGTCGAGATCCTCGCGCTGCCCGGCCTTCGCCAATTGCTCGGCATATTCTGCCGACATGATCGAGCCGAAGTTAAGGGCGAGCTTCGCCAGAAGGGATGCATCCGGCTGGTTGAGAACGAACTTGACGGTATGGTCATCGACTTTGACCACTTTCTTTATAATCACCGGCATGTCCATGGCGTTGAACATTTCCCAACCTGCGCCGACGAAATAATTGTTCCACGGGTGCTGCTTTTCGAGCTGGCGATTATAGGTGAACAGAACGTCGTCCGCGTTGAATTCACGGGTTGGCGTGAAGCTGTCGGTCGAATGGAACTTCACCCCCTGCCGCAACTTCAACGTATATTCGAGATTGTCGTCAGAGATGGTCCAGCTTTCTGCGAGGCCGGGAACGACGTTGGTCGTGCCGCTTTCGAACTCAGTCAGCCGGTCGTAGATCGTTTCGGCAGAAGCGTCCCATGTGCTGTTTGTCGTGTAGAGCGCGGCATCGAAGCCTTCCGGTGCGCCCTCGGAACAATAGACCAGCGTCTTTGCCATTGCCGGGGCTAGCGCTACGCTGGACAATGCTGCCGCCGCCAACAGTGACAGCAGAGTTTTGCGTGTTGTTTTCGACTTCATTTTCATTTTTGTTCCCACAATCGTGTTTTCTTTTCGAGTTGCCGTTTGCCCAGCAAGTTAGTCGGCTCGCCCTTCTGTTGTCGCGAGGCCGCGTCCAGGTGTCCAAACGGAATCCGGTTTGGTCCAGAGCACATCATTACGGATCAGTTTCACGAGTTCCCTTGCATGAAGATCGAGGAAACGCTCTCCCTTTTCGGCCGTGGCGCTGCGCGGATCTCCCCATGTTCCGGTAACCGGCGCACGCTCGGCAAAGGAATAGAAGCGCGAAACGTCTGCCGGTACGTCGACAGGATGCTGCTGATTGCCGAATGCCTGTCCGAACTTGTCCGTCCTCACGGCATCACCGACAATGGCAAGCATGACGGAAGCTTCCCCCTCACAGGCATGATGGGGTCCATTATCTACCTCGAAGATTTTTCGTGCTTCGTCGCCTGCCAGCATCCACGGTGTGGTGGCCACGATTGGCATCGCAAATTCAACAGCCAGTTCGCGGACAGCGACCGAAAGCGGATCGATATTGCCGCCATGTCCATTGACAATCAGGAGACGTGAAAACCCAAGTGTTTTCAATGATCTGGCTATGCATCGGATGACACGGCTGAAAGTATCGTAATCAAGCGTGATAGTGCCGCCAAACGGCAGGTGGTGTTCGCTCATGCCAAGCCATTGGCCGGGGAGGACAGCGACGGGAATCTCCTCAGCTACGAGACGCGCGGCGCGGATGGCGGCTGCCGAAGCGCTCGTCGTGTCAGTAATGACCGGCAGATGAGGGCCGTGCTGCTCAAGCGATCCCACAGGCAGAATAGCAAGGGCACCCGGCTTGCCTGCAATCTCGCGCAGGTCCGGTGCGGTCATACGTGCCCATTCAACTTCTTTCGTCATGTTCAGTCCTCTTTCCTTAATTCCAGATAAAGCCAAAGCGCAGGCGTCACCGCATCAGGTCTGATGGCCTCGGGCCTCGGTCGACAAGGTTCGTGTTCTTCCGTCCGGTTGTCGCAGGGCGACCTGGTCGAATTGGGCGATAACTGCACAGGAATGATTGGGAAATATGCGAACACGACTGCCGACAGGGGGCGGGGTGTCACTGAAACGAACGAACCCATGTTCTTCAGAAAGGCGTTCAATTTCCCACATCTCTGACGTGTCACCCCACACACTGACGGCCAGCCCAAAGCCGCCGCCACCAGAGCCGTGTGCACCAAGGTCGGATGAAAGGGATTTGGAACCTGCATCGATAATGAAATGATGGTCGTTGTGGGCAACAACGGTGGCAATGATGGAAAGCGCGATGTTATCACCCGATGCTATGCCAAGGCGAAGCGCGGTCCGGTCAAGGAAGGCGTAGTTTCCCGGCCGTATCTCCGTTATCCCGGACGGAATAGGCGCGCCGAGGCAAGTCGGTGTCGACCCCACGGATATTGCGGGGACTTCGACGCCCACCTCCTTCAACTGTTCTGCGAGGTGGAGGAGGGCCTGCGCTTCCGCATTGGCAATATTTGCCAGTTCTTCGGCGGACTTGCTGCCATAGGCATGGCCTGCATGGGAAAAAAGGCCTGCGAATGCAAGATAAGGGTGTTGTGCTATCTTTTGAGCCAGCACAACGGCGGCGGGGTCCTGCGGCTTGACGCCGACGCGCCCGAGACCGACATCGACTTTCAGAAAAACGCCAAGCTTTACATCATGTGCTTCTGCGGCAGCCCCAATCGCCTGAATGCCGATCTCGTGAGCGGCGATAAACATAAGCTCGGTATCTCGAATCTGCGCACTGCGTATCAGGCGACCGATCGAATCCGGTCTCACGATGGGATAAGCGAGGGTTACGGAGGGAATGCCGCCCTCGACAAAGACCAGCGCTTCATCCGGCTTGGAAGCAGTGACGCCAATTGCGCCAAGCTGAAGCTGGCGGTTGGCAATCATGAGGCTCTTGTGGGTCTTGATGTGAGGCCGCAGCCGCACCCCGGCTTTGTCCGCCTTTTGCTGCATCTCCTTCAGGTTGCGTATCAGCCGGTCTTCGTCGATTTCCACGTAAGGTGTCTGAATGTCGACGGGATAAGGACGGTTGAATGTTTCAATTGCCACTGCTGGTTCAGTCAAAGTTATCTCCGGCAATCTGACTGCAAGCCCCGTGCCTGCCAGTTTGTTCCACTGTACCCGAAAGTCATGGAACCAGATTTGCACAGCCCGGAGAGGCAATCAAATTATTTTCTTATAAGAAAATAATTTCCCTAAGATGCCGATGAGATTCAAGCCTTATCGAAGACGTCAATCCGCTTTGAATTTGATGGTTTGCGTATTGACCAGCGTAGAAACCAGTTCCGTTTCCGGCGTTGAACAGACACACAGGATCTGGGCGGGCTCTTCGCTCACGCTTAGATAACCGTGTCCAGTCATCGCATCAAAATAGGCGGAATCGCCTTTCTTGAGACGAAGAGGTGCATAAATTTCTGAGTGGAGTTCCAGTTCACCCTCAAGCACATAGATGAATTCCTCGCCCTTGTGCCGGATGAGCGGCCCAAATTCCTCAAGTGTTCGAGCGTGCGCCACAGCGAGGATCGGGACCATCGCCTTCTTGTAGATCTCCGTGCAAATATAGAGATAGTCGTAGTTCTGCGTGATGATCGAACGGCCGTCGCCGGACTTTGTGAATGTACGCCGGCCCATCACATTTGAAAGTTCATCCGGGGTGGCCACAGCGCCAAAAAGCTCTGCAATATCGACACCAATGCCCTGAGCAAGCTGGATAAGCCGGTCATATGTAAGCTGCATCTGGTTGTTCTCAACCTTCGAAAGGGTCGATACTGCAAGCCCGGTCATCGCGCTTACTTCAGCCAGGGTCCAATGGTTGCGGCTTCGGATGTCTCTCAGGATGTCGCCGAGGCTGGATTTCGCATCATTCATCCGAAGTTTTCCATTCGCTTGATCTCAAATTCGAGTGGCATCCCGATCAACTCTGTTTTCAAGAGGTATATCGCGTCACTGACATGAGCGCGTAATTTACATCTCGCCGTAAAGCAACATGATGCCCTACTGAGCCAGCGGATCCGCAACTCTCGGCCAGTATGGTTTTTCCAGTTTTGTGAAAGGCAAATCTTCGAAACGTGGTTGTAGCGCACCGGGAGCGCCAACATAGAGTATCTCGCCCGCAATAGGTTCGAAACCAGCCCGGAAATGGTTGCTCGATTTCACCACGACAATCTTCTTTTTCGAGGGATCAAGTCCGAGCCCTGTCATGCATTCGGGGTGAAATGTCTGCGTGCGGATGGTATTCAACACGATATCGATACTCCCCGCGCTGACCCAGACGGCCTCGCCGATGCCCAGCGGCGTGGGGCCAAACCGTTGCGTAATGTCCGAAGCAATCCGCCGGACCGTGACCGTGAGATCCAGCGGCGCACCCGACACTTCGCCGACCTTGCCCCCAATCCTCAACGCGAGAGAGGCGCCTTCTCCCGCTTCCCGGCACATCCGCACGGCGATCGGGTCCCAGTAAAGACAAGAGGCGACGTCTTCAATTCCGCGTTCAATAATGCGCCGCAGAATAAAAGTGGAATCGCCCGGGGCGCCCCCGCCAGCATTGTCTGAAACATCGGCCAAGACAACGGGACCATTTTTCGCTTCCAATGCACGGTCCAGCGCCTCATCGACGGACAAGTATGCGCCACGCATTTGCTCCCGTGCACTGTATATCTCTCGACCGAAGCTTTCGGCGATGTGAGCAGCCTTCTGCCGATCCTGGTCGGTGACAACGAGCATCTTCGCGCCCACATCCGCAACGTCACCCCATGGAAAACCATGGCCGAAGGAGACAGCCAGTACGCCGTCGTTCCCTTCCATCGCCTTCATCCGGTCCACAACTCCGCGCAACGGTTGCCGGTGCGGATGAAAGATGCTGATGAGGCGGCAGTCATAGACCGCCATGACAGGTTCGATTTCACCCGTGAGCGTTCGTTCCAGTATCGCAAAGAGCTGACGGGCTACGATCTCAATATCGGTGTGTGGATATTCCTTGTAAGTTACGATCATCGTTGCATTGTCGATCATGCGCTCAGTAATATGACAATGCAGATCCAGCTCGACAGCTATCGGAACATGAGCGCCCACAAGGCCACGTATATGGGAGATGAGGTCTCCTTCGACGTCATCATAACCGTCCGCAACGCAGGCACCATGAAGCGCAAGCATGACTGCGTCCACCGGCATTGCCGCCTGAAGATCATCAAGAATTGTTTTGCGGAAATGTTCGTAAACGGCGCGGGTGGTTCTGCCGCCAGGCTCGGCCACTGCGCAAAGACTTTCGACGACACTCCAACCTTTCCTTTCTGCGGCATCCCGCCAGACAGACAATTGCGATGAGCAGCAATTGAGTGGCTTCGAAGTGGCATCTCCATAAGCAATCAGGTTTTCAGTGAAAGCTTGGAAACCTGTCTGCATTGGCGAAAAAGTGTTCGTTTCGGTATCCAGACCGGCGATGAAGATTTTCATTATCGTCTCTTATTGTGCGTTCAAATTTTCCGATAATAAACATCGTCATTTCGCCCGGTCAACACAGCATGACCATCCTGGACATCCGTTGCAACAATTCATCCGGCTTGAAGCGCGCCCCAACTCTGGGCGCAGCTATGCCGCGAGCACCGAGAAATGCCAAGGACATCGACGGTAGCGCGAAGCGTCTTTCCTGCCGAAATGGAAAAGAATTCAGTCGCGTCGTAATAGAGAAATATTGCTCGCGAGCGCAGGGAACGTGGGCTTAAGCTAGGCGGCTCAGGCGAACGCATAGTGTCCCACAATGGCGATCATGGGCCTTCAGATTGTCTGACCGCATTCAGATACTGACTTGGGACGGAGCAAGGGCATCACGATAGCATCGGCCAGCTTGGCCTGATGATCTCTGCCAAGCTTCAGCGAGTGTAAGAACAGGATTGATCATAGTCAGCGTCAAGACCGCCAAAATGCTTTACAATCGGTCCTTCTGTCCTTGGGGAGACTTTGGAGATGCGGTTTTCAGGGAAAGATCGATCGAAGACAATCCTTCTGGTCTTTGCCGTCTGCGGACTTGTGCTCGGGCTGGGCTTTTACTTTTCGGGTTACTCCTACGGTGCACGGCTGATCTGGGCTATCGCCACCCTGCCTGTACTGGCGACTTTGCTCGCCGAAATTCTCAGGAGTTTATGGCGAGGGGAGTTCGGGCTGGATATCGTCGCGGCGATGTCCATGTCGGCCGCTCTGGCATTTGGGGAAATGCTGGCGGCCTCGATTGTCGCGCTCATGTATACCGGCGGAGCTTTCCTTGAGAGCTTTGCCGAAGGGCGGGCACGCCGTGAGATGCATGCCTTGCTGTCCCGCGCGCCCCGAACCACAATGCGTTATATTGATGATCGTCTCGAGGATGTTGCCGTTGACACGGTTCGTCCGGGCGACCGGCTCCTGATCCGTCAGGGAGATGTTATCCCCGTCGACGGGCGTATCGCTTCCAACAGGGCCTTCGTAAACACCTCGGCACTGACGGGAGAAGCACTTCCGATCTCGCTAGCCCAGGGGGCCGATGTGCTGAGCGGATCGGTCAATGCCGGCGATGCCTTCGATATCGTTGCCAGACACGAAGCGAAGGACAGCACCTATGCGGGCATCGTGCGCCTCGTGGAAGAGGCACAGGCTTCCAAAGCCCCGATGTCGAGACTGGCGGATCAGTGGTCTATCGGTTTTCTGATCGTAACCATCGTAATCGCCTTCGCAGCGTGGTGGTTCACGGGCGATCCGATAAGGTCGGTCGCCGTTCTCGTCGTTGCCACCCCATGCCCGCTCATTCTGGCGGTGCCCGTCGCGCTTGTTGCCGGGCTATCGCGTTCCGCTCATTTCGGGGTGCTGGTGAAGGGTGCTGGTCCGCTGGAGAATATGGCTCGCATCGTTACGCTGGTGCTGGACAAGACCGGAACGCTGACTGATGGCCGTCCGCAAATCACCTCGATCCACCTTGAGCCGGGATTCGGTGAAGACGAGATATTGCGGCTCGCTGCTTCCCTTGACCAGGTGTCGAAACACCCGATGGCACAGGCGCTTGTACTGGCCGCTCAGGAACGCGGTATAGATCTTGTATTGCCGACCGACGTTAGCGAACTGGCGGGGGACGGCGTGGCTGGCCGGGTCGATGGCAGAAGTGTCATCGTCGGCGGGCACAGCTTCGTTGCAAGACAAGCCGGCGCAAAGCTGGTCGAAATTCCCGGCACTGAAGCGGGAGCAGCGCTGGTGGCAGTCGCAATAGACGGCGCTGTTGCGGGCTATATAGTCATGGCCGACCCTTTGCGCGGCGATGTGGCCTCTACGCTAAAAGGTTTACGCAAGGATGGTGTGAGGCGCATTGTGCTGGCGACGGGCGATCGCGCTGCGGTGGCCAGACGCGTCACCAAGGGTTTGGGGCTCGATGCCATCTACTGCGAACTTTCACCCGATCAAAAGGTGCTGACCGTTCTCAGCGAGCGCAAGTATGGCCCCGTGATGATGGTCGGCGACGGCGTGAACGACGCACCTGCGCTCGCCGCGGCGGATGTCGGCGTTGCGATGGGTGCAAGGGGAGCGGCTGCCTCTGCCGAAGCCGCCGACATCGTTCTTCTCGTCGACAGAATAGGCAGGCTGCGGACCGGCATAGAGATCGCGAAGCGATCAAGGCGCATCGCCGTCGAAAGCGTTGTGGCAGGCATCGGCCTTTCAGTGATCGCCATGATTGCAGCAGCGTTCGGCTATCTGTCACCCGTTCAGGGTGCGTTGCTACAGGAGGTGATCGATGTCGCTGTCATTCTCAATGCGCTTCGAGCACTGAAAATCTCGCCAGCCATCGGCTGAAGAGCGTTGGAAACCGGATCGATGCGAAACGAAGTTCGATATTCTTTCCATACATGCCCTCGGTTCCGGCCGCGAATAATTCCACAAGAGGAAGCATCAGGCCGATACGGCCTGATGCATGTGGTTTCAACAATGATAAGGAAGCTTCACTCGAAATCTGCCGGCAGCACATCAGCCGGAATGTTCTGATAACTGACGGGGCGCAGAAAGCGGCGGATGGACATGGTTCCAACGCTGGTTGCGCCGAAATTCGTGCTGGCCGGATAAGGCCCGCCATGCACCATCGAATCGACCACTTCCACACCGGTCGGGAAACCGTTGGCCAGAACGCGTCCGGCCTTGCGTTCCAGAACCGGCAGAAGCTTGCGGGCTGAAGCGGCATCGTCCTTGTCCATATGCAAGGTTGCCGTCAGCTGGCCTTCAAAACCCTTGGCCAGATGCACCATGTCGTCGACCGACTTGACGCGGACCACAACGCCGAGCGGGCCGAACACTTCCTCGCCGATGGTGTGATCGCCGAGGAAGGCGTCCCCCGTCGTCTCATAGAGATTGGGCGAGGCTTCGCGGCCCTTGCTTTCCGTCGTCAGCACAGGCTTGACGGAGTTGCGGCTGTCGAAATGCGCTTTGCCATCCTGATAAGCCTTGGCAATGCCATCGGTCAGCATGACCTGCGGCGCGACCTTTTCCAAAGCGCTGCGGGTGGATTGCACAAAGCTGTCGGCGTCCGATCCGTCGATAACCACGGCGATGCCCGGATTGGTGCAGAACTGACCGGCACCCATGGTCAAGGACGCGGCCCAGCCTTCGCCCAGCGACGGCGCGCGGGTCTTCATGGCTTCCGGCAGCAGGAACATCGGATTGACCGAGCCAAGCTCGCCGAAGAAAGGAATCGGTTCCGGGCGCTGTGCGCAAAGATTGAACAGAGCGCGGCCACCGCCAAGCGAGCCGGTAAAGCCGACAGCCTTGATCAGCGGATGCGTGACCAGCGCTTCACCGACCTTGCGGTCACCACCCTGAATGAGACTGAACACGCCCTTGGGCATGCCGGTCTTGATGAGGGCGGCATGAATGGCCTCGGCGACGATCTCGCCGGTCCCGGGATGGGCGGAGTGGCCTTTCACGACGACCGGGCAGCCTGCGGCAAGGGCGGCTGCCGTGTCACCGCCGGCGGTAGAGAAAGCGAGGGGAAAATTGGATGCGCCGAAAACGGCAACCGGGCCAATCGGACGCTGCATCAGCCGGATTTCCGGGCGTGGCGCTGGCTTTCGGTCCGGCAGGGCCTCGTCAACGCGGCGATCCAGATAGTCACCCTTGCGGATATGGGTGGCAAAAAGGCGGAGCTGGCCGGTGGTGCGCCCACGCTCGCCTTCAAGTCGGCCCGCCGGCAGGCCGGTTTCCTGCGTGCCGATTTCCGTGATGGCGGCAGCGCGCGCTTCGATTTCGTCGGCGATGGCCTCAAGGAACTGAGCGCGCTCTTCGCGGCTTGTGTAACCATAAGTCCAGAAAGCATCTTCCGCCGCTTCGCAGGCGCGCGCCACAAGAGCAGGCGTGCCGACCGCAAATTCATGCGATGAACCCGTCGCAGGTGTCGAGGCGAATGTCGCCTCCCCCGCCACCCATTCACCGGCGATCAGATGGCATCCGTGCGGCTTGAAAATCATTGTCATTTCCATTTCTGATGAGTTAATGAAACCATAATATGTATTTGAAGATGGCGGTCAATACGTCATACGACTTTCATATGCAGTCTTGTTCTGCATAATCAGAATTGCTACACGATTGAAGCACAACCAAGGAAAGTTTGCGGTGACGAACAAAGACAAGGACACATCCCGTTCAACTGGAAATCTTGTCGCCAAAGTGAGTGAACAGCTGCGGCGATCCATACAGTCGGGCGAAATAACGCCCGGGACGAAGTTGCCGAGCGAAGCACGGCTTACTGAATCCTTTGGCGTCAGTCGCACGGTCATTCGCGAAGCAATCGCAGCCTTGCGGGCCGACCGGCTGGTGGAAGCAAGGCAAGGTGCGGGTGTCTTTGTGCTCGAGCCGCAGCCGCCTGAAACAGTTCCCTTCCAAAACCTTGACTATGAGCGCGTTTCTTCCGTCATAGAACTCCTGGAACTACGCACCGGAGTGGAAGTCGAGGCTGCGGGACTTGCCGCCTTGCGTCGTTCGCCGCAACAGGAAGAAGCCATCATCAATTGTCACAGGCAGGTTCTGGCCTGCCTCGAATCCGGTCAATCCACGAGCGAGGCAGATTTTGCCCTGCATCTTGCCATTGCAGATGCCGCCAACAATCCGCGCTTCCGCGAGTTTCTGGCAATGATCGGCAGTGGCGTCATTCCCCGTGCAGCACTTCAGTCGGGTGCAGACACCAGTCCCGGTGATTATATCGCCCATTTGCATAGGGAACACGCGCAGATCATAGAGGCCATATTCAACGGTGACGAGAACGGTGCGCGTGATGCCATGCGCCGGCATTTGAAGGGCAGCCAGACCCGCTATCGGGCCATTCTGCAGAGAGCGCCATAACTTATAATATAAGTTGTTGACACTTATCATCTGAATCGGGTAGGTCCTATGTGTAGTTTTCCAGAAGGGATCGACACATGGAACCGCAACTAATCAAACAGAAACTGGGCGCTGGCCTGCTCTCGTTTCCGGTCACGCATTTTGATGTGGAAGGGAATTTTGCGCCTGAAAGCTATAAGGCGCATGTCGAATGGCTTTCGGGTTTCGACGCGCCCGTGCTGTTCGCAGCAGGAGGTACGGGTGAGTTTTTCTCCTTGCGACCCGACGAAATTCCGGCAATCGTCTCAGCCGCCAAAGAGGCTGCGGGCGGCAGCAATACGGCCATCGTTTCTGGTTGCGGCTATGGCACCGAGGTAGCCATCGAGATTGCGAAATCAGCAGAAAAAGCCGGTGCCGACGGAATCCTGCTTCTGCCCCATTATCTGATCGATGCCCCGCAGGAAGGGCTCTATGAGCATGTCAAGCGCGTCTGTCAGTCAATCGGTATCGGCGTCATGGTCTATAACCGTGACAATTCGGTTCTTCAGGCTGACACGCTGGCCCGCCTTTGCGATGCCTGCCCTAACCTCGTCGGTTTCAAGGATGGCGTCGGCGACATCGGTCTGGTTCGCCAGATTACCGCAAAGATGGGCGACCGGCTGACCTATCTCGGCGGCATGCCAACGGCGGAACTCTTCGCCGAAGCTTATCTTGGCGCGGGCTTCACCACGTATTCCTCGGCGGTTTTCAACTTTGTTCCGGGCCTGGCGGTGGAATTCTACAAGGCATTGCGAGCAGGCGAACGCGCAAGCTGCGAGCGCATCCTCAATGAGTTCTTCTACCCGTTTATGGCGATCCGCAGCCGTCGTAAGGGCTATGCTGTTGCCGCAGTCAAAGCCGGCGTTCGCCTGCAGGGCTTTGCTGCCGGTCCGGTTCGTGCCCCTCTTTCCGATCTGACCAGGGAAGAAGAAGGCATGCTTGAAGCTCTGATCGGCAATCATGCCCGCAAGCAGGCCGCCTGAAACCTTGACTTGAAGACAGAAGCCGCAGCTCTTGGCTGCGGCTTTTTTGATGCCTCACATCAGGGAAGCGACCATTTCCCTGAGACGCGTGCAGGCTTTGACCAGTTCTTCTTCCGAAGCCGCAATCGACAGGCGGATGAAGCCCGGGGCTCCAAAGGCAATACCGGGCACACTGGAAACGCCAAATTCCTCAAGCAGATATTTCGCTACGTCCGTATCGGTTTGAAGAACATTGCCCGCACCGGTTTTGCGGCCGAAAAGCTTTTCGACGCCGATGAAAGCATAAAAGGCGCCGTCGGGCTTGAGGAAATCGATATCCGTAATTTGCGCCAGATGGCCGGCCACCAGATCGGCGCGGCGGCTGAAGATTTCTGCGGCCTGCGCAACAAAGGCCTGATCACCGTCAAGGGCTGCCTGTGCCGCCGCCTGCGCGATAGAGCATACGGAGGTCACGCTTTGCGATTGCATCTTGTTGATCGCGGCAACAAGTGCTTTGGGTCCTGCGGCATAGCCGACGCGCCAGCCCGTCATGGCATAGGTTTTGGAGACACCGTTGACAATGAGAGTGCGTTCGCGAAGCTGCGGACATGCGGTCCCGAAAGAGATGAAAGGCACCTCGCTTAACAGGACATGCTCATAGATTTCATCGGAGAGAATGAGAATGCGCTCGTGCTTTTCGAGAATATGGGCCAGTTGCGCATATTCATCTTCGCTATAAATGGCGCCTGTCGGATTGGATGGGGAATTGAGCATCAGCCAGCGGGATTTGGGCGTGATTGCCGCTGCAAGCCGGCTCGCGGTCAGTTTGAAACCAGTTTCCGGTCCGCAAGGCACGAAGACCGGCTTGCCGCCATGCAACGCGACAATATCAGCATAGGATACCCAGCATGGCGTGGGGATGATCACTTCATCCCCTTCTTCCAGCGTTGCCAGAAACGTGTCGAACAATATCTGCTTGGCACCGTTGGCCACGGTCAGTTCATCGATGCTGAATTCAAGCTGGTTGTCGCGACTGAACTTGACAATGATGGCCTTGCGAAGCGATTCCGTGCCAGCGGCCGCACCATAACGCACGCCGCCGGCTTTCACCGCCGCATGGGCGGCATCCAGAACGTGGGTGGGCGGTTCAAAATCAGGTTCCCCTAGAGAAAGATCCACAATGTCCCGGCCCTCGGCGCGCAGTTTCCTGGCGGCCATGGAGACGGCCATGCTGGGAGACGCCTTGATGCCCGATGATCGGCGATTTTCATACTGCATGGGAATACTCTTTTATTGGTCAGATGAAAGAAGCCGCCCTCATGGGGCGGCTTCCGATGACGTTCAGGACTATCCATTCACCACATAATCAAAATCCCGGTCGCGTTTGACGGCTTCCGCATCACGCTTGTCGTGGGAGCCATAACCGCCACCTCCGGGCAGTTGAAGGATGAGCGTGCGACCGGCAGGTACATGCTGGCGTCCCTTGGCGTTCAACACCGTGCCATCGTCGAGAAGGACCGCCCCGGCGGCTCCGTTCTCTCCCCCTTCGCGGCCGCGCGGTGGGTGCTTGATGCGGTCGAACATTGCGTTGAAGTAAATCTCGTGTCCTTCGGTTGGAGCGATTTCCACCACCTGACCAAGGCCACCGCGGAACTGACCGGCACCACCCGAACCATCGCGCAGTTCCTTGCGCCAGAAAATGACCGGCCCGACATGCTCGGTTGCTTCAATCGACATCGAATGCACGCCGCTTGGAAAGGCCGTGGCGTTCAACCCGTCCAGATGCGACCGCGCGCCGGTGCCCCCGCTGTTGAACAACAGCACTTCCGCACGGTGGCCTCCGTCCCTCGGCGCATCCTTGCCGGTGAGCGGGCGTGCGCTGACATGCAGGTTCCAAAGCGCGCCGGAACCTTCGGCGGGCACTTTTCCCGGCAGCATCTTGTGGACGGCACCGAGCACTGCATCGGGCACCAGATGGCCCAACACGTGGCGCACTGAAACGGGAGCCGGACGCTGCGCATTCAGGATGCAGTCTTTCGGCGCAGTCACCTTGAACGGCAGCAATGAGGCATGGTTGTTGGGAATTTCCGGGGCGAGCGAGCATTTCAGGCCATAGCAGGCATAGGCGGCAGAATAGATCAACGGACAGTTGATGCCCTTGGGGCTCGGTGCCGATGTACCGGCGAAATCCGCAAGGATATGATCGGCATGCACGTCTATCCGCACGGCAATGTCGATTGGATCGCCGTAACCGTCCACGCGCATCACGTTGGAGTAGGTGCCGTGCGGCAGGCTGGCCAGGCGTTCAAGCGTCGCATCATAGCTGCGCTTGAAGATGAAATCGGCCAGGCCTTCCAGATCATCGAGCTGGAATTCATCCATCATGTCCATCAGGCGGCGATGACCGATTTCATTGCAGGCTGCGAGCGAATAGACGTCGCCGACGACCTGATGGCTTTCGCGCACATTGTTTCGCAGTATATTGACGAGGTCCTTGTTGACCACACCGCGCTCGGCAAATTTCATGATCGGCACGAAAATGCCTTCTTCATAAACTTCGTTCGCATCCGGGCCGAAGCCGCGTCCGCCAACATCGACCACATGGGCCGTACAGGCAAAGAAGCCAGTCAACTCACCCTTGCGGAAGCTCGGCGACACGACCGTGAAGTCATGCAGGTGGCCCGTGCCTTTCCATGGGTCGTTGGTGATATAGACATCGCCCTCGTAGATGTTTTCGCGACCTATGTCGTTGATGAAGTGGCCGACCGCTTCCGCCATGGCATTGACGTGGCCGGGCGTACCGGTCACAGCCTGCGCGATCATGAGGCCTGCGCGGTTGAAGACACCTGCAGAAAGGTCGCCGGATTCACGCACGCTGGTGCTGAAGGCGGTACGGATCAGAGTGACGGCCTGTTCCTCGACAACGGAAATCAGGCGGTTCCACATGATCTGCATATGAACATCGGAAATGGGTTTCTTTGTCATGTGAGACGGCTCCTTGGAGCATTTCCAGCAAAAGCGTGAAACGGTTTTGCGTTGGATAATGCGATAAAACAAATAGTTAGAGCGGTTCCGGGGATTCTGTCAGAACAGGAACCGCTCTAGGCAGCCTTGGCGCGTAGCAGCAGGCATCCATCGGCCTGCATGATCGCTTCGCGGCTGGAGGTCACAACGGTCGAGGTTTCGCGTTCCGTGATGATGGCGGGACCGGCAATCCACTCGCCCGGCTTCATGGCTTCGCGCTCGACGATCGAAGCTTCCAGGAAGCGTTCTTCGAGAACGTCGAACACCTGACGCGTGGCGGATATGGCGGCCTGCTCCTGTTTCTGGACCGGCTTTGCGGGGGTCGGGGCAGCGGCGTCTGCGCTTGCGCGCAAGGACCAGCTGACGATCTCGACATCGAGATCATCGATCACGCGGCCGAAGAACCGCTCGTAGCATTCGTCAAAAAGCGTGCGGAACAGCACCGCGTCCGCATCGCTGTAATCGCGGACTTCAATCGTAACCGGCACTTCCCAGCCTTGTCCGGCATAGCGCATGTAAGCGGTGCATTCGAGCGTCGGGTCTGCGTCAGGCGCGCCTGATCGAACGAAGGAGGTTGCTTCCTCCACCAGTTCCTTGATGACCGCATTGATGGCTTTGCCTTCAAAGCGGCTCAGGCGGCTGTATGCACTGCGTACCGATTCAAAGCCGAAGGGCGCACGCAGGAAACCGATGGCCGAACCAACACCGGCTCCGGGGGGAATGAGAAGATCGGTCACGCCGAGTTTTTCACACAGGCGCGCTGCGTGAACTGGAGCGGCACCGCCGAAGGCGATCATGGTGAATTCCGACAGTTCCTTGCCGTTTTCAACCGCATGCATGCGTGCGGCATTGCTCATGTTTTCATCTACCACTTCGCTCAGACCATAGGCGGAAGTGGCAATGTCGGAACCAAGCTTGGAGCCGATATCGGCATCCATGGCTTTTTCCGACGCAGAGCGTGAGAGTTGCATCGTGCCGCCCGCAAATGTATCGGGGTCGAGGCGGCCCAGAATGACATCGGCGTCGGTAACGGTTGGATGGGTGCCGCCGCGATCATAGCAGGCAGGGCCGGGTTCCGATCCCGCGCTGTGCGGTCCGACGCGGATCTGGCGCATGGAATCGACGGTTGCAATCGAGCCGCCGCCCGCACCGATCTCCACCATTTCGATCACTGGAATGGAGATCGGCATGCCGCTTCCCTTCTTGAAGCGATAGGTACGCGCCACTTCAAAGGTTTTGGAGGTTTTGGGCATCTGCTGCTCGATGAGGCAGATTTTTGCGGTCGTGCCGCCCATATCATAGGAGACGACCTGATCGAGCTTGTGATTGGCGGCAATGTGGGCCGCGAAGATCGCGCCACCGGCGGGGCCGGATTCGAGCAGGCGAACAGGAAATTCGATGGCGCTTTCAATGCTGATGATACCGCCGCCCGAATGAATCATGAAGACAGGCGCAACAAGGCCCTCTTCGCGAAGACGTCCGACAAGCCGGTTGAGGTAAGATGCCATCAGCGGCTTGACGTAGGCATTGGCGCAGACAGTGTTGAAACGCTGGAATTCGCGCATCTGCGGCGAGACTTCGGAGGAAATCGATACGGAAAGACCGGGCTTTCTGGCGAGAAGACGCTCGCGGAAACGGCGCTCATGCTCACCATTGAGATAGGAATGGATGAAACCGACGGCCACACTTTCGTAGCCTTCCGCGATGATGCGGTCGCAAAGCGCATCGACTTCCTTTTCATCGAGCGGCTTCAAAACCTCGCCACGGGCGCCGATGCGTTCGTTAACAACCAGCCGGTCGTTACGCGCAACAAGCGGCGCGGGCAGCACGATATCGAGATCATATTGCTCGAAACGGCTTTCCGTGCGCATTTCAATCACATCGCGAAAGCCCCTGGTTGTCACGAGTGCGGTTTTCGCACCGCGTCGCTCAATCAGTGCATTGGTGGCAAGCGTCGTTCCGTGAATGACAGTGTCGATCTGATCAAGCTTCACTCCAGCATTTTCAGCCACTTCCCGAATGCCTTTGATGATGGCATTTTCGGGAAATGCATAATCCGTCAGCACCTTGGTTGAATGGAGGGTGGAACCCACTTCCATTGCCACGTCGGTGAAGGTTCCGCCGATATCGACACCCACCCTGATCAGTTTGCCATCTATCGTCATTTTCTGCTTAACTCCCAGAAAGATATCCCGGAAAGGGACGAGTACGTTGCGTGCTGTCACGGCTTGGTTCAGGCACGTGTTTACCGGTTCCCGCAAAAGGCCTTGCGGGTTCATGTCATTGGATACTGGAGACTTTGGATGTTCCGGTGCGTTTCACCCGCACCGGGGAACCTTATGTGCTGGCGTTATTGCTTGCCGATGAAATCCACCCCTTCAAGCGTGGTTGGCAGCTTCGGACGGTCGACGCCGATCCACTTCTTATAAAGCGTATCCAGCGAACCATCTGCATTGTGGCGCGTCACGAAATCATTGAGAAAATCGAGCATGGCCTGATCGCCCTTGCGCACTGCCATGGCCTGGATATTGTCCGCTGCCTTGTATTTGCGAACATATTTGTCACCATTACCTGTGCTCTCGATCACAAGGCCGTAGGTGAGACTTCCGAGGATCGCATCAACCTGGCCCGACAGAAGCGCCTGCACGGTGGCGGCGTCGTCGTCAAAGCCCTTGATTTTTGTTCCCGCAGGGGCTGCCTTCTTGAGGATCGGCTCGAAAGCGCTGCCGCGATTGACGCCGATCGTGTATTTGGCGAGATCCTCGTTGCTGTTGATTTCGGCGTCCTTCTTCCCCCAGACCGTGATGTCATTGGCCGAATAGGGAAGCACGAACTGGATAACCTTTGCGCGCTCGGGCGTGATCGTCATCGAGGGCACCAGAAAATCGACCATGCCGTTGGTCAGCAGCGGAATGCGGTTCTGTCCTGTCACGCGCTCGAACTTGACCTCCACTCCCAGTTCCTCGGCAATAAGATTGGCCACATCGATGTCAAAGCCACCATTCTTGCCGTTCTCATCGATGAAGCCCCATGGAAACTGATCCATCTGCACGCCGATGACGGCCACGCCCTTGGCCTTGATTTCCTCCGGGCTTGCCGCTTCAGCCGCACCAATGGACAAGGCCGATGCGACGAGGCTGGTTGCAAGGCTGAGTGCGATCGCGGAACTCTTGAAAACTGCGTTGATCATGTTCTTACCTCTGGTTTGTTTTATCGTTGACTAGCGTGTGGCGTTCAGCCGCTTTTCGATCCGGGCGCTGTAGTAAGTGAGTGGCACACAGATGATGAAATAGATGAGCCCCACGGTGCCGTAGACCTTCATCGGCTCAAAAGTGATGTTGGCCATCAACTGTCCTGAACGGGTGAGTTCAGTCAGTCCGAGCAGTGCTGCCAGCGCCGTTCCCTTGATCAGATTGACCAGAAAGCCGATCGTCGCCGGAAGGCCAATGCGAAAGGCTTGCGGCAGCACGACATCCTTCATGCGATGGAAATAACCGATACCGAGCGCACGGGCAGCCTCGTCCTGTCCGGTGGAAACAGCCTGGATGCTGCCGCGCCAGATCTCTCCCAGAAAAGCACTGGCATGCAGCGACAGGCCAATGATCAGCGCCACCCAGATGTCGACGCGGATACCCAGGATGGGCAGGCCGAAATAAACGAAGAACAGCTGGATCAGCAGCGGTGTACCCTGGAAAATCTGGATATAGGTCGCCATCAGATAGCGCAGCCATCTTTTCGCGGATGTGCGTCCCAGTGCTACGACCAGCCCGCCCATCCCCCCGAAAGTGAAGGCAAGGAGGGAGAGAATGACGGTCCATTTAGCGCCGTCGAGAATGAAGAGAAATTCGGAGAAACCAAAACTGCGGATCATCTTGGGACCTCACTTCGACGGGTAGGAAAAATAGGTCCTGCCGATGATTTGCAGAACGATCGAGAAGAATTGCGACAAGGCCAGGTAGATGACGCCGAGCACGAAATAGATTTCAAAGCTGCGGAAGGTTTCCGAATCTATCATCTGTCCGACATAGGTCAGTTCTTCCGCGGAGATCGACGCGACAAGGCTTGAATTGAGCATCATGAGGATGAACTGGCTGCAAAGCGCGGGATATACAGCGCGTATGGCCGGGCGGAAGATGATGAACCGGTAGATGTCGAAGGTATGAAGCCCGAGCGCCTTGCCAGCTTCGATTTGGCCCGCCTTGATCGATTCCACGCCGCCGCGCACGATTTCTGCCGCATATGCCGCGCAATTGAGCGTCATGGCGAGAATGGCCGCCTGTTCAGCGGAAAGGGTCACGCCCAGCGAAGGCATGCCGAAGAAGATGAAGAATAATTGCACCAGAAACGGTGTGTTGCGGATCAGTTCGATATAGCCGAAGGCCGTGAGCGAAATCACCCGCACCGAACTCATCCGCATCAGCATGAAGACGATGCCCAGCGCGAGGCCGAGGACCATGGAAATGGATGAAATCTTCAGCGTCTGGATCGCACCGTTGAGGAGCGCGGGCCAGGCTGCCAGGACCGGTCCCATGTCGAATGTGTATTGCATCAAATTATTCTCCCGCTCGCGGCCGGTTCCCCTTTGTTTTTTAGTGGTTCAGAATCTGGCCTAGAAACGCCTTGGCGCGCTCGTGTCTCGGATTGCCGAAGAATTCGGCTGGCGGCGCGCTTTCGATGATCTCGCCGCGATCCATGAAGATGACGCGATGAGCGACCGCGCGGGCAAAGCCCATCTCATGGGTCACACAGATCATGGTGATACCGTCGTCAGCGAGACTGATCATTGTGTCCAGCACTTCCTTGACCATTTCAGGATCGAGCGCGGAAGTCGGCTCATCGAACAGCATGATCTTCGGACCCATGCAGAGTGCCCGCGCAATGGCGACGCGTTGCTGCTGACCGCCGGAGAGTTGCGCCGGGTATTTTTCGGCCTGCTCGGCGATATGAACGCGCTTCAGGAAATGCATCGCCTTTTCCCGGGCTTCGGGAAGCGAGTTCTTGTGCACGCGGCGCGGCGCCAGCATGCAATTTTCCAGCACTGTCATGTGCGGAAACAAGTTGAACTGCTGGAATACCATGCCGACATCGCGGCGAATATGATCGACATTGGCGCCAGTATGTCCCAGACGGGTGCCATTTACATCGATGATACCGTCCTGGATTTCTTCCAGATAATTGATGCAGCGGATCAGTGTCGACTTGCCCGATCCGGATGGACCGCACAGCACGATATGCTCACCGCGGTCGACCTCCAAATTGATATCCTTGAGAACATGGAGCTGGCCATACCATTTGTTGACCCCATTCATCGTGATGGCTTTGTCAGACATCTCATTCTCGCTTCGTCTATATTTGCAAAAGGAAGTTGGCGCTCAAGGCTGGACTTCAAAGATGGCGTCCACCTCGACGGCAAAACCGCGCGGCAGGGAACCTGCGCCAAGGGCTGTGCGGGCATGATGCCCCTTCTCCCCAAGCACCGCGATCAGAAGATCGGAAGCACCATCGATCACTGCCGGATGATCCTTGAAATCAGGCACGGCGTTCACAAAGCCCCGCAGTTGCAGACAGGCGGAAATGCGATCGAGATCGCCATCGAGGGCGGCCGCCGCCCGCGCCAGCAGATTGAGCGCACAGACGCGCGCTGCCTGGTAAGCCTCCTCGACATTCATGGTGCTGCCAACCAATCCCAGATAGCAGTCAACGCCATCGACACGCGGCACCTGACCAGAGATATACAACGTATGACCACTCAGCCTGTATGGTACATAGGCGCCACTCGGCGCCCCCACTTCAGGCAGGATAAGACCCAGTTCCTTCAGTCTGGCTGAAACCAGTCCCATTCTGTTTCCCCTTATTCTCGCCGGAACGCACATATGACCGGCGGGCGCATACGTCCGTTCAAGACCATTTGAGAGCACGTGTTCTATCACCCGGTCCATGAGGCTGGAGGATTGGGCCCTCGCACTTGGTGCCAACGCGCCGTTCCGACCGACAACCTCAGAGTTTCGTCAAGTGATATTATGACTTGGCCCTTTGTTATGATGATAGGTTTGCTAAAATATTATCACTTGTCAAGATGGATATTTTTGGGAACGACATGATGCGAAGCCAGCGGCGAGATCGCCATTTAACATAATACTTCCAATAATCTAACAGCACTCGACCGTGCCATACGCATATTATCCGTCAAAAAAATCATGGTGAAAATTTGCGCCCCATGACCCTCATCGCCGAAAATTAGTAATACCATTCTGCGAAAGAGAGGTTACACCCAGGGGCACAATTCTGCATATTAACCCGATAAGATAATATCTCTATATGAGTGATATTATCTTGTAATTCTGTTCAGGCCATCGTATCAATGACAGACAACCTGATCGGCCAACTGGAACTGACGGACATTGAAGACGCTTACCGCACGGACGATTGATAATCTTAGGGCCTTCATTCGCGATGGGGATTTTAAAACCGGGGACAAGCTGCCTACGCTGGTGGAGCTTGGCGAGACGCTTGGCGTCAGCCGCACGGTCATCCGTGAAGCCATTGCAGAACTTCGCTCTGATGGCCTGCTGGAAGTGAAGCACGGCGTCGGAGTTTTCATCCGCGATTTCGAAAGGCTGCGTTTTTCAGGCGACGATGTTTCGCCGCTTGAACCTTTGGCAAGGTTGTCGCTGCCCTTCATGGATCTGCTGGAATTGCGCATGGCCTTTGAGGTTCATGCTGCGGGATTGGCCGCGCAGCGGCGCTCCTGGGCGCAGGAGGCCAATATGTGGGAAGCGCTCAAAAAATTCGAGGCGTCCGTGGACGATGAGGCCGCGCTCGATGAGTTGGATTACATCTTTCACCGTTCGATTGCCGAGGCGACCAACAATCAGGCCTTTATCGAGTTTTTCAGCGTCATGAGCCTGAAGATCCTCCCCCAGCCAGCATTTTCTAGCGATCTCAATCCTTCGTTGATTACACCCGACTATATCCGCAATAGCGTGACTGAACATCGTGCAATCTGCGAAGCTATCAGTGCCGGGAATGCGGAGGCCGCTCGCGAGGCGATGCAGGCGCACCTCGCCCGCAGCCACCAGCGCTATCGCGGTTTCAACGGCAGCATAGGCTCCCCTCTCAGCAATGTGACAGAGCTTTGAACCGCCGCAATCTATGCTGCATTTCCTCTATCCGATCATGCGCTCGTTGCATGAAGCCGAACTCCATTGGACACGGCCAGAGGCTTCTACCGCCAAGTTAATGTCCTTGGCGGTAGAAACAGTGCTGAATAAACTTAGAACTTTACGCTAAGCCGGGCCTTGCCCGCGTTTTGATTGAAGCTCGCACCATACTGACCTGTATATTCAAGACCCAGCGTCGTCTGATTGCCGAGATCAATATCAAAGCCAGCCTTGATAATCGCGGTTTCCTTCGCAATTGGCGCACCGGCCACGTCAAATACCGTTCCGGTATCGAATGAGGCTGCTGTCGTCGGAACGGTATCGCCATAGGCGTGCTGCCAGCCAGCCGTACCGCTAAGCCTTGCATTCATGCTGCCGAATACGACTGGGGCAGAAGCCCGAAGACCAATTGTGGTAAACGTGGTTGTCGTCGTTTCTTTTCCAATCCGGAGCGCGGAATTCCCGCCATGTTCATCGAACCGCCCGGTTTGCAGGCGTACCACCGCAACATTTGCAAATGGCTCAATCGCCGTTCCGTTCACATCAAAACGATGCGAGAGTTCGCCGAATGCCTGAAAGGTGTCTGCGCTGTAATCGGCATCAAGACTTTCTGAAAAGCCCGGGAAAGCGACAAGGCGATCAGTTTCGATCTTGTGCCAGCTATAGGCAAGACCTCCCTTGAGCGTGGTCGCGCTCCACTGGGTGCCGCCGTAGATTCCCAGATGATAGTTGTCACTGTGGCCAGACGAGTTGCGATCATTCACATCGAAACTGGTGCGGCTATAGCCCGCGAGAGCGCCCAGCCTCCAATTCTCGACGATTTCCGCGTCATAGCCTGCAACAAAGCCGCCGGTTGATTGCTTCAGCTTGCCAGCATTTCCATCCGCCCCGGTTTCACTCCATTGGCCAAGTGCCTGCCCCCAGATTGCGGCGCGCGGTGCCGAAACCTGCGATGAAACCATGTCTGTTGCGACGGATGATGAGGCAGCACTCTGCCCACTACCGCCAAACGCCGCGTCAACGCGTTCCATGACGGCATTGCGAATGATCGAGCTGTCATTGATGATCGCAGTTCGCGTCGAAGCATGGATTTCCCCCGAAAGCGCGTCGAATGCGCGACGCGCATCCTCTTCACTGTCCTGCATGACAACCGTATCGTAGACCGCATTACCAGCACCAAGACCCTCGACGGCCACGGCCACCGATTTCTGATTGCCTGTCTTTGCCGTAGCAGCGAAGTCGACGTCGTTGCGTGCGATGTTGAGGTAGACTGCGTTGGGATCATAGGCCAGGCCAAGATCGACGAAAGGCATGTTCTGGCTCAAATCGCCAAACGTACCCAGAATGCCGCCTTCAGCACTTAAAATGGTGTAGCTCTTGCCGGGCATATAGGTGCCGGCGGCTTTTTCTATATAGACCTTCGCGCCACCAAGCGTCGCCGTTCCGCTCACATCGATGCGGTCGCTTTTACCGGAAGCATCAATTTCCGCAACGTAAGTGGCTCCCGCATCAAAGGCCAGATTGCCATCGACCTTCAGCGTGCCGATAGAATTGCCCGGTGCGATGATACTGCCAGCGCCGGCATAAAGGCCTCCAACTGAGCCTGCGCCAGCCAGATATGCGCCGTTTTCAACGCTGGCTGTCCCGACAAGGAATGCACCTGAATGGGATGCATCGCCAATGACCAGCCCACCTTCTTTCACAGTCGTGCCGCCTGTATAGGTGTTGGCACCATTCAGGACCAGAACACCAGTGCCGGACTTCGTGAGACTGCCAGTACCATCAATATTGCCGTCGAAACGGGTATTGGCGGACTGGTCTACGGTCAGAGCTGCCGAGCCAAGGCTCAATGTCCCGCCCTCGCCCATCAGCGACGACATGCTCACACTGAAACTGTTGAGATCGAGCTTGCCACCATTCACCGAGAAGGCCGTATTGTCGACGAACGCCCCGTCCACGCCAGCCTGAAGCACTCCGCCTTCCACCAAGGTTCCGCCCGTATAGCTGTTTGCCTGGCCCAGAACGAGCGTACCGGCTCCGCGCTTGAGCAGCGCGCCCTCCCCGGTGGCTTGCTGCAGCAGCGTCACGCGGTTGTCTGCCTCCGCGATGTCGATCCATCCAAGTCCCTCAAGGGACACGATACGATCCAGCGTTTTCATGTCGCTGCCCGTTATACGCAGACCGCCATCAATGAGACGCAGGCGAGCATCGGCATTGCCAAGAGCCGCATCTTCGCTGACGAGGATCGTCCCGCCGTCGGTGACAGCCGTTTCGCCGATAAAGGAATGATCGTCGATGCAATAGTCCTTGATGGCCTGCTGGAAGCGCCCATCCGTGCTGTCGCAGTTCAGCAATGTCTTCTTTTCGTCAAGCGTCAGATCGGTCAGAATCGGTTTGCCATTGGCATCCGAAATCTGGCCCAGATAGAGATCTCTGCGTTGATTGTTTCGGGTTAGAACAAATTCCTTGTTCTTTTCCGCGAAGCCGTAAGCATTGGCGCCCCAAACGAGACGCGTCTTGCTGGTTTCATTTTCCGAGTAAGTCTGGAGCTGCGGGCCAACCCATCGAAAATCATGCGCAACGGGTTCATGGTCGGAGATTGCTTCCGGCTGGCGGCCCGGCCGGGTGACTTTTACGTCCTTGATCACTCCCGTGTAGGGATCATTGGGATCATCCACAATCTCATACCATTTTCCGAATGGCCGCGAGACGAGGAAATGATCAATCTTGGCACGATCCCAGCTCGCCCAGGTATTGGTTGCGTCCTCGCCTGCCGACGGCCATGTGGTGCTGCCATCGTTGAGATCATGCGGCTTGAAGTCTTCGCGGACCGCATCCGTCTGGAGCAGCATGTACTGCTTCTTGAGCACATTCATCGTAACCGGCGTGTTGTTGGCTACCGCATAGGTTTCGTCTTGCAGCCCGACATTCTTCCCGGCCTTGTAGGCGGCGGAAAGAGCGTCGCCCCATTGCTTCCACGACAGGGTGTCGATGTCCTGTCCGACATATGCTTCCTGAATGACCGAACGCATCGTCTGCTGATCGGCGTTGAGAACATATTGCCGCGTCAGATCGCGATAAAAGGTGTTGCCGTCAGATTGCTGCATCAGTCTGATCTGCGCATCGATGTGATGAAGGCCGCGCTCGGAAACATCCCCCGCATTGAAGTCGCCCATGACCATGATCGGCTGGATGGCTCCTTTTGCCCACGTGTTGAGGGCTTTGGCTTCATTCACGCGACCGGTCGATCCATCTGCATAATCGAGATGAACCGTACCGACGAGTGTCTGCGGACGGGAGCCCTGGGCGTCCAGCTGAGTATAGCTGACATAGCGACCTTGCGTATTTCCGCCCAGATTGATCGTGCCGAATTTGCCCGGCAAACGGGAGATGATACCGACATCGCCGACCTGCACATTACCGTAAGTGCCGCGACCCGCGGTTTGAAGGAAATCCGGTATGCGCGTGACATAAGTACTACCGTTGACTTCCTGCATCCCGAGCACGTCGAAATTGGCGGCTGCCATAAAGTCCGCTGTCAATTCCGGGTTCTGTTTGAACTTGTTCCAGATATTGAGCGTCATGACGCGAATGTCATAGCTATCGGCTGCGCGCGCCGGAGCGGCAGCAATTCCTGCGACTGCGACACCGCATAAAAGCTGCGCAGTCAGAGCCAAAAGTTTTCCGTTGCGTTTGGTCGTCCCCGTTACCATCCCTCGGTCCTTTTCCTGGAAGGTGCTTCCATTTCATCAACGTGACAGCCGGATTGATCATCCAACTTCAATCGATGCTGAAATGACAGAGTTCAATGTCACTTTTATTACATTTTACTCCTGTCCGGGATGCGAGGACTCCAAAACATGCGGTCCTTAATAGTAAATGTCATTAATATTACATTTTTATTCGCTAATCGATTCACCCAGATATTGCTATTTTAACCCCACGATTTCCTCGCCTCATTCAACCTGGAAATGAGAGATGGATCAGAGTGATCAGGCGCATAAGGACATAACGACTACCATGAGCGAACTTTCCGGTCCCGGTGGCAAGAAGAAGGAAATCCGGCAGCAGGCATTGTTGCAATGGATTGAAAACAGCCATTATGTTTCTCTTGAAGAGATCGCAGAACGGTTCCATGTCACCACCCAGACGGCGCGGCGCGACATTGCGGACCTGGAACATCGGGGCAAAGTCCGGAAACTGCATGGCGGCGTGTCGCAACTGACGCCGCTCGATCCCGTGACCTACCGTCAGCGCAGACATGATCGGGCCGACGAGAAGGTGCGAATTGCCGAAGCTGTCGTCGCGCTCATTCCCGATGGCGCCACCGTTTTCCTCGATACCGGCACAACATGTGAAGCGATTGCCAATGCGCTCGTCAGCAGGGAGCGGCTGCACCTCGTCACGTACAGCTTGCGATCCGCCGCCATCATCAGCGAGAAGACGGATTTCACGCTCGCTGTTCCCGGCGGCTTCGTGCGCCCTATCGATGGGGGAATGTTTCAGGAAGACACACCGGAATTCATTCGGCGTTTCAAATTCGACTATGCAATCATCTCGGTGAGCGGCATCGATGATGACGGCGATCTATGCGATGACGACCATACCGAAGTCGCCGTCGTTTCCGCAGCGCTTGGACAAGCTGCACACAAATTGCTCGCAGTCGACAGCTCAAAGTTCGGCAGGCGCGCCATGGTGAAGCTTGGTTCGGTTCGCGACGTAAGCGCCCTGGTAACGAATGAAACGCCAGCCCCGATTTTGGCCCGCATACTCGAGGAAGCCAATATCCCTGTCATTCTCTCGTGACCAGCGTACCGGTTGGGCACTTAAGCATTGGATGAGTTTTTGGTTCGGCCGACAATCGGGTTGTCGGCCAGCTACGCCTGTGCCGCGCTCACCTTGGTCCGCAGGGCATCGGTCTACACCGGATTAAATCCAGCAAATGCCCGTAAATGACCAAGGTCAGGCAGCCTCACCGCGCCTCAACCAATTTCCAGCCATTGCCGGAGGGATCGCGGAAACTCGCATCGACGCTGCCGAAGCGGCTGATCGGTTCCTGAATGAATTCGACGCCTTTTGCCGCGAATGCCTCATGCGTAGCGTGGCAGTCCTTGACCACCATCACCAGCGGCGGCATCGCGCCCTTCGCGACGACCTCGTCAAGCAATCGCGCGGTCGTCTCATCTACAGTGGGCGGCTGGGGCCGGAACAGCCCAAGCTGGAAGTGAGGCTGGTCCCGGGTGCTGCACTGTCAGCCAGCGGTAGTCTCCGTTCTTGACGTCGGTGTGAACGGCAAACCCAAGTTTTCCTACATAGAAATCAATGGCCTCATCCTGGTCACGCACGTAAATGCCCGCCACCCCTACTCCCTGGTCCATCACTGCTCTCTCCATGACTGCTCTCCTGTTGTCATGGGTTCTGTGTATCAGCCTTATCTTGGCGCCGCTTCTCCGAAACTGCTATTGTGAGGTCCGGGCGATACGCTGCACTGACAAAGCAATGTGGCACGTGCTCCAGCCTGTGCGAACCCGCCCGCTCGCGGGCACGAAGGTCGGAGGGGTTTTCGCCCGTGATATCGCGGAAAACGCGCCCGAACGTTCCGAGGCTTGCCCAACCTGTGATAAACGCGATTTCGATCACCGGTTTGTCGGTGTCACGCAGTAATGCCTTCGCGCGCTCGATGCGCCGCGAGAGGAGATAGCGGTGCGGCGGCACGCCAAATGCGATCTTGAACGCGCGGGCGAAATGAGCCTCCGAGACACCGCTCACCTGCGCCAGCCGGCGCACCGGCCAGGGCTCATGCGAGGCGGCATCCAGCCTGTCTTTGGCCCTGAGCAGGCGGCGCAACAGGGCTGGGTCTTGTCGCGGCCTGTTATTGCTCATCATTCCAGGATTTGCCGGATAGGCTGACGTTGAATATCGATGTCATGGCCGTTTCGAAGTTGTTTGCGTTGTCTGCTGCCAAAGAACGCCAGAATTCCTCTTCAACGGAGACTTGTCTATCGCAAATTATCAAAACCGGCCGATCTATATCCGGATAATATCGTCTACTCCAGTGGGCGTCATTCAAAAACAGGAATGGCAGCAATCAGCCGCCAACTCCCGGTTCCATGAGAAGCGCCCGCTGCTGCCGGGTGATGCGCAGCTGCCGTTGCTGGGGGTCGCTGCGCATCGTGATCGCTATTTCGCGCCAAACTGTTCGATCAGTTCTTCCAGACCGACATGGCCCTGAAAGGCTCCGTTGCCCGGCAAGGCCTCGCCCCTTTCCAGCGCCATTGCATGGATGACAGCGGGATCGGCTTCGATACGGCTTCTCACGGCGGCAAGCTTCGGCCAGCGTGCGGCGTCTGCCACCTGGTGAAAGTCCAGCCAGCGGGCAACCCCAACCAGCAGGGCGTCCGCCAGCGTCGGACGGTCGGCGACCAGAAAAAGGGTGGCACCGATCATTTCTTCAAGCCGGTCGTGCCGCTCGATGACGCGTTCGCCACCCCATCGGGTCAGCGCCGATTTCATCGCAGGGTCAGGCGACTGCATTTCCATCGCAGCCCAAAGCGGGCCGAACATGCCGGTAAAGCCGGTGTTGATGAACCCCATCAGCTGATGCATCCGGTCGGCTTCGCGCGACAACGGATCGAAGCTGATCCGCCGCTCGGTGTCGCGCGCCTCCAACCAGGCGGCGATAGCCATGTTTTCGGTCACGACCCGCCCCTCATCCGTGACGAAGGCGGGCGTCTCGACCCGGCGGTTGATCCGCTTGTAAGCAGGCTCCCGCATCTCGGTCAGCATGTCGACCCGGCACAGCCTGTAAGGCTTGCCCAGCCATTCCAGAGCTGCGACAAGTCCCATGGAGCTTCCGGCCGGGAAGCCATATATAAGGATCGGTTCCATGTTTGGTGTTCTCCGTGATGTCTTCTGATCACGCTGCGCAGCGAAGCCGGACCATAAAACATCGCTCCGCCAAGTAAATTACGCACCTTTTTGTAACCAGGAGCTGCCGATGAAAGACCTTGTTTCCCGCTGCCCGATCGAAGAAGTCATGCAGGTCCTGAGCGGCCGCTGGCCGACCCTGCTCATTTATTATCTTCAGGAAGGGACAAAACGGTTCAGCGATCTTCGCCGGGATAATCCCACGATCTCGCACAAGATGCTCACACTGGAACTGCGCAAGCTCGAAGAGGCCGGCATTGTCCGGCGCACCGAGTTCGGCGGTTATCCGCTTCGTGTCGAGTACGACCTGACGCCAGCGGGCGAAAGACTGGTGCCGCTCATCGATGCCCTCGGCGACTGGTGGGAAAACACGGACGAGAATAAAGCAAGCGACGTGAATGAAGGTAGCGAAGCAGGCGGAACCCACTCAGTTCAGCACCTTTGAACAATCTGCCTCCGAGCGGAAAAGGATTCCGGCGGTTTCGCTTTGCGAACAGTGTTAGCGAACCGCTCGCGGAATGGTCCGGTTCAAGGACCGCCACCCTGTAAACAATCAGGCTTATCGCACAGTTGTCAGAGTTCTTCAGAGGCTTACCAGCGCATGAAAAAGCACGCCTCGGAGACCTCATATCCCGCTCTATATCCCGCTGAAAATTATCGCCTTTTGAAGCCGTATTAAACCTAAAACCCCCTTAGGTTTTGTTCGAGCGACGATCGCAAGGGGGCTTTCGATAGGGATTGGGAGGCGGCGCTGCGCGCTCAATCTTCGGAGGTCGGCAGGACCTGACTGATACTGTCCAAGCTAGCCTGATTTGGTTAAGAAATCCACCCCCTGAAAGCACGAAGCGGGACAAGCAGTAAGGGTGAAACCACTCGCTCCCCTCTTCCGGAGAACAGCGCGTGGCCCCAGCGGCAGAACTTCATAGAAGTGAACCCGGCTCAAAACCGGTGCATGCTGAACGCCCCCTTCACCTTCCGCGCAACGCAGCCTCACCGTCTGGATTGATCGGAGGAACTGCACAGGGGTTATTATTCAATATTGGATTTCAGTCCTTCGTTTCCCGACGCTGGCCGCAGCAGCCCGGACCAATATCGGTTACCGCTATTCGCGGCCCAGTTAACAAGCGGACCACCGCAGACCGTCTTGAACGATCGTATCTACGACGGAGAATGAAGGTGGTGCCGACCAGTGGAGACGCCACGGCCTCCCCTCGGCCTCAGACGACCTTAACACGCGTCTTTTGACACGCCGAAATGGGCAGTTCCCCGCGCCGCTTTGTATCATTTCGGCTTCGCAATGATCACGGCGCCGGAACTTAGCAGAGAATCGGCCGAACAAGCTTTGTCCCCTATAAAGCGATGTCGCTCCGGTGTGGAAACAGGACTCTTCTCGATTGAAATTCCAGGCTGGTTCAGGGTTCCGGTTTATAGACCGCCGTCTAAAACCGATAAAAGATCATAAAAACAAAAGGATAGCAGAACCGGCAGCGAATCGATAAAATTTCGCTTAATTTTAATACCGGCGCTAACTCTTTGTTAATTCGGCTGCCCCTTGCGATAGAATAAGAATCGGACATAATGACGGTATTTAGGCGGTATCAGTTCCAATGCCGTCACTAGGGACACCAAGCAAATGAATATCGCAAATCCGGCAGCAGCCTTGTCGTTTGACGACATGATATTATCGCAAGGGCGCGAGATTTCTCGCAAGCTCAATCTGCTGCGTCACGAAAACTTTCCGCCGGATGCGCGCAAGAACATGCTGCGCCAGTTTTCGATGGCCGAGGCTGCCTATTTCCTCGGTGTCTCTCCCAGCAATCTCAAGAAATTACATCTTGAAGGCAAGGGTGTCGAGCCGACCATTCTAACAGGTGGCCGCCGCGCCTATAGTGGCGAGCAGATTCAGGAACTGCGCCAGTGGCTCGACCAGAACGGCCGCGCCGAAGTGAAGCGCTACGTTCCGCATCGTCGCGGCAATGAAAAGCTTCAGGTCATCGGCGTCGTCAACTTCAAGGGCGGTTCCGGGAAGACGACGACGGCTGCGCATCTGGCGCAGCATATGGCGCTGACCGGCCATCGCGTGCTGGCCATCGATCTCGATCCGCAGGCTTCGCTTTCCGCCCTGCACGGCATCCAGCCGGAACTCGACGAGTTTCCGTCGCTTTATGAAGCCATTCGTTACGATTCCGAAAGGAAACCCATCCGTGAGGTTATCCGGCGGACGAACTTCCCCGGCCTCGACATCATTCCCGCCATGCTCGAGCTGCAGGAATATGAATATGACACGCCGCTCGCCATGCAGAATGGCGGCGAGGGCAAGACATTCTGGAACCGCATCGCGCAAGCTCTCGCCGATGTCGACAGCGATTATGACGTCGTGGTCATCGATTGCCCTCCCCAACTTGGCTATCTGACGCTGACGGCGCTTTCCGCAGCGACTTCGGTGCTGATTACCGTTCATCCGCAAATGCTCGACCTGATGTCCATGTCGCAGTTCCTGCTGATGCTCGGCGATATTCTCAAGACGGTCCGTCAGGCCGGCGGCGCGGTGCAGCTCGACTGGTTCCGCTATCTGATCACCCGTTACGAACCGACCGACGTGCCGCAGGCGCAGATGGTCGGCTTCATGCAAAGCATGCTCGCTTCGCATATGCTCAAGCACCAGATGTTGAAATCGACGGCTATCTCCGATGCCGGTCTTACCAAGCAGACGCTTTACGAGGTTGAGCGTTCATCGATGAATCGCGGTACCTATGATCGCGCCATGGAAGCCATGGAAGCGGTCAATTCGGAAATTCGCGGCCTCGTTCATGAGGCATGGGGGCGTTAGACTGCCGTCTAAAGCGGCGAATATTGAATAAAATCAGGTCTCTGACCGGTTTGAGGATACAGGAATGGCACGAAAGAACATATTTGAAAGCGTTATGCGGGACCAACCGGCGGCTGAACAGGCCTCTCAGCCGGTCGAAAACGTATCGCGCCGGTTCGGTGCCGCCAAATCCCTTTCCGCATCGATTGACGAACTGGCAAAGCAGGCGGCCCAGAAGCTCGATGGCGAAACCATTGTCGAGCTTGATCCCGCACAGCTGGATGTCTCTTTCGTGGCGGATCGCCTGCCTGAAACGGATGACGAGGAATATCGCGAACTTCTGGAAGCCATTCGCGAGCGTGGGCAGGACAGTCCTATCCTCGTGCGTCCGCATCCAGAGACCAGCGGCCGCTATATGATCGTCTTCGGCCACCGCCGTGCGCGGGTTGCCCGGGAACTTGGTATCAAGGTCAAGGCGGTCATCAAGCCCCTCGCCGATCTGGAACATATTCTGAGCCAGGGCCAGGAAAACTCCGCCCGCGCCAATCTGAGCTTCATCGAGCGTGTCTTCTTTGCGGCGCGTCTTGAGGCGCTGGGCTTCGAACGTGAAGCCATACAGGCGGCGTTGACGGTAGATTACCAGACCCTGTCGAAGATGCTGACCATTCCGAAGGCCATTCCGGAGCATATTCTCCTGGCCGTGGGTCCGGCCAAGGGTATCGGGCGTGATCGCTGGCTGGAATTGCGCAAGCTGATCGAAATACCGGGCAAGAAGGATGCTGCGGAAGAACTTCTGGCGACTTCGGCCTTTGAAAAGGCGTCGTCTGTCGATCGTTTCGAGCAGCTCTATGGCTATCTGAAAGGCGGAAAGCAGAAGAAACCCGTCACCAAGGCGGCTCTGCGGCCCGGAACCAGCTGGACGGCTTCTGACAAGTCCGTCAGCGCGGTTATCAAACAGAATGGCAAGTCGGCCACATTGGCGCTCAGTGCCGCCAACGGGCCGCGTTTTGCCGAATGGCTTTCTCGCAATCTGGATGAGCTTTATGCGTCGTTCCGCAACGAGGAGAAGTGAGTAGCGTACTGACCAGCGGCTTTGCTGCGGTCTGATTGTGTAAGGCATGTCTTCCCGAAAACCGGAAACGGAAACGGGAACGGGAACGGGAACCGGTTCGGATTAGGACATGCTCAGTTGAATTTGTAAGAGTGTTTGCGTCGAAACTGTTCAGGAAAAGGAACGAGACAGCAAAAGAAAAAGGCCCCCAAACGTCGCCGTGTGGAAGCCCTTCTCATTGGTTTAGCAGCTAGAGAATCGCAAATCCACGAATCACTGTCAAGTGCTATTAGCGTCATTTCGGCGGGTGGATTTCTTTTGCCTTGTGGAAGGTGAAAGAAAATGGAGATTCAATTGGCCTCGACGCCGTTTGGCAGTCGAAGGATGACGCTTGCCTTGCTGGCAAGTCAACAGAACACACGGCAAATTGCGCCTGGAACGGTTGCCGACAAGTGGCAGCTGCATCGCTGGCTGTGTGAGGCAAAGACGCTGTTCGGCCTGAATGATCGCTCTCTGGCGGTTCTTTCGGCGCTCCTGTCATTCTATCCGGAAACGGAACTGAATACGCAGAGCAGCCTGATCGTGTTTCCCTCCAACAAGCAACTGGCATTGCGCGCCCATGGCATGGCGGATGCGACCTTGCGACGTCATCTGGCTGCGCTGGTCGATGCCGGTTTCATCCTTCGGCAGGACAGCCCGAATGGCAAGCGTTATGCGCGTCGCGCCAAGGGCGGAGACGTGCAGATTGCTTTCGGCTTTTCACTGGCGCCGCTTCTGGCCCGTGCCTGTGAACTGGAAACAGCTGCGGAACAGGTGAGGGCGGGAAAGACTGCATTGCGTGAAATGCGCGAGCAGCTGACCTTGCTGCGCCGCGATATCACCAAGCTTGTCGAATTCGCCGCCGAGGAACAGCTTGCCGGTAACTGGCAGGACATCCGTCACCGCTTTCGCCTGATCGTCGACAGCATTCCGCGCCGTGCGGAGCAGGAAGAGCTGGCAGCTTTGGTCGAATCCTTGCAGGCAATTCGTACGGAAATCGATAACGCATTGAAAATTCATGAAAATGTTCAGAATTTGCGCGGCAATGAATCTCAAAATGAGCGGCAGCAAATTGAATCGAATCCAGATTCCCATTTTGAAAAGGCAACGGCTGAATTTATCGACCAGCGCGTAAATGAAATCACCAGCGCTCCAACAGAACCCACGGTTTCGCTCGACATGGTGCTTCGCTCCTGTCCGGAGATCACGGCCTATGCGGTCAGTTCCATTCGGCATTGGCAGGATCTCGCCAATACGGCAGAGAAAGTACGCTCCTTCCTCGGGATCGATGGAAAGCTCTATGATCTCGCAAAGAAGGTTCTTGGACCCTATAATGCGTCGATCGTGATTGCCTATATCCTGCAGCGCTTTGAGCAAATTCAGTCTGCTGGAGGCTATCTGCGCATTTTGACGGAAAAGGCTGCCAATGGCTCTTTCTCGATAAGGCCAATGCTGATGGCCGCGCTCAATGGACAGGTTCGTTAACCATAAAAAGTCCAGTCAGCATGACAAAACTGAACTGCCTTTTAGGTTTCGTATCGTTCATGAAGTTTAACAAGATCAAGGAACCGTAAAAGAGGCCGGGAAGGCTTCCAACCCGCCTTGGAGGTTCATGGGCTGTTGGCTTTGAACATTGCTTGAGAATTGTCAGCGCCGCTTGTGGAGGCGTCGATCAGGGCCGTCGGGCTACCGCTATAAAACGCGCCGGAAAGCATGGGCGGGGAAGAAAACTCAGTCCAGTGCCTGAAAGCGACGACGACGCGAACGGCGGCGAGGGCGCAATGTGTTGAGGTCCTGCGCCTGGTCAGTCTTGTGACGTGGGGGAGGCGACAGAAGGCGCATGATGAAAAGGATGCAGCACCCGATGGTGAATATCCAGAATATCTCATCGGTGAGATCGTTGATCATGACGCAATCCAGAGCAAACCGCTTGTCCGTTTCAAGACGCGCGAAACAATATTCCGCGATCCATATCGCCTTGCGCAACGGTGGCCAAGTCACGAAGCCGTGCTTTATCGCCGCGCCGGTTATGTTGCCCCTGCGGCGGTCCTGTGGATGATGGCAAATGGCGACAAGGCGCTGGTCGCGCACTTCACGCTGATCTGCGATAGATTGCTCATGCTGCCTTTCACGATCCATTGTTTCCGCCCGGTCCTCGCGGCTGAGTTTCGCGAACCGCAAGACATTCTGAGCTGGTCGCTGACCCGTCCGGGTTTCGTCCGGGCGCGCTCCGTCGCCTGGCTGGAAGTGCGCAATGACGATCTGACACTGGATGTGGACCCGGTGCGTTTGCTTGAGGCGAAACTGGCGGAAGCCGGCTATGGCGAAGCGGTGCAGATGATGACGTCGCGCAACGTGGAGAAGCATCATGTCGCAACACGGCGCTCCGGCGAGGCACATGCCGCCTGCCTTGCCACTGTCGGCCTGACCAATGCGGGGAGGGTGGGGGAACGCGCGCAGATGATTATGCCCGCCGGAACCATCAATCTTCTGGTTCATATCGACAGGCCCTTGTCGGTCGCGGCCCATTTGGAGGCAATGTCGATTGCCGCCGAGGCCCGCACCGCAGCCATCATGGAACTTGGGCTCGATGTCGGCGGCAGGGTCTCGACAGGGACCGGCACGGATTGCATCGCGGTTTCCGCGCCGCCTGGTGAGCGGGGAGACGGGGCATCCTACGCAGGCTTGCATACGGATATAGGCGCCGCCCTCGGTGGCGCTGTCTATGACGCAGTGTCCGAAGGCGGCAGGCTCTGGATGAAAGAGCGGGGCTTTTGACCGATCAGGCTTCTGCGACAGCCTCTTTCGGCTTCAGGCGCAGGATGAGCGGCACCAGAACGAGGGCGACGATCGGGAAAACGAGCCAGTTGATGGTTTCCCAGCCGGAGGAATGCAGGAGCGAGCCGGCAAAGAAGGAAGCACAGGCCACGGTGCCGAACATGATGAAATCATTGGCGCCCTGTGCCTTGCCGCGTTCAGCCGGCGTGTGGCAGTCGGTCACCATGGCGGTCGCGCCGATGAAACCGAAATTCCAGCCGATGCCGAGGAAGATCAGCGCTCCCCAGAAATGGCCGACATCGAAGCCGCCGAGCGCAATGATGGCGGAAAAGGCGATCAACACCAGCCCCAGCGCGGTTATCTTTTCCTTGCCGAAACGGGTGATGAGCCTTCCGGTGAAGAAGCTCGGGGCGAACATGGCAAGCACGTGCCACTGGATGCCGAGGGCTGCATGATCGACGGAATGGCCATGGCCGACCATGGCGATGGGCGCAGCCGTCATCACGAATGTCATCAGTGCATAGGAACAGACGCCGGCGGCCACGGAAAGCATGAAGCGCGGCGAGCGGAGAATTTCGCCGAGAGGACGGCCTGTATCATGGACCACGTTCGGGTCTTTGCGGATCTTAGGCGCACGCAGCATGAAGAGGACGGGGAGGGCGAGCAGGCCCAGAACCGCCTGGCTGAGGAAACTGCCCGCGAACATCGCATCCGGAATGGTATCGCGTGTCCAGATGACGAGCTGCGGCCCGACGATGGCCGCAACGAGCCCGCCGACCATCACCCATGAGATGGCGCGGGCCTTCATGTCGCCGGTCGCCGCATCGGTGGCGGCAAAGCGGTAGCTCTGGACATAGGCGGCATAAAAACCGGCGGTGAGCGTGCCGAGACAGAAGATGAGGAAGGATGCCGCAAAAATGCCTGCGGCTGCGATCACGCCCGCCGAGGCGCCGACAAGCGCGCCGAGCATATAGGCATTGCGGCGTCCGAACTGGCGCATGAAGAAGGCCGCTGGCAGCGTGCCCAGCGCAAGGCCGAGATTGAACAGGCTGACGGGCAGCGTGACGAGGGCGGGATCGGAAGACAGTTTCTGGCCGACCAGGCCACCCAGCGAAATCACGATGGGCGGGCTGGAGGCGCCAAGCGCCTGTGCAATCGTCAGGATAATAATATTGCGCCGTGCGGCCGTCATGTCGGTCATCGTCAACCCCTCAAAGGACGAAATCGGGACGGTTTTATCGGAAAGCGCTTTCGCCAGCAAAATTATTCTACTGGTCCGCAGAATTATTCCTGACAGGTTTTCTTGGCAGCCCGGCATCACGGGAAGGCAAGGACTGTGGCCAAGGACTGGGACCAAGGACTGGGACAATGTCGTCCGTCTGTCATGAACTGCTTCTAATTTGCAGCTTCACTGTTCGATAGGGAGCCAGCAATGTCAGACAATCTTTCCCAGCAAAGTCTGTTCAAGACCAGCCAGTTGGAAGAAGCCGATGCCGATCCGCGCAATCCGTCCGATAACCCCACCATGGGCGAAATCATCAGCCGCCGCTTTTCCCGCCGTGGCTTTCTGCGTGGATCGCTCGCCGTCTCGGCCATTGCGGCAACGGTCAGCCCGCTCGCCCTCATGAGTGCTGGCGATGCGCGCGCCGCATCCGGTTCGGCCTTTTCGTTCAAGGAAGTCGAGGCCGGTGTGGACGCCCATCATCATGTCGCGGAAGGCTATGATGCCGATGTGCTTCTGCGCTGGGGAGACAGGCTTTTCGCTGATGCGCCGGAATTCGACCCGGCGAAACAGTCCGCCGAGGCGCAGGCCCGCCAGTTCGGCTACAATAATGATTATGTCGGCTATATCGCCATCGACGGTTCGCCCGAACACGGGCTGCTGGTCGTCAACCACGAATATACCAATCCGCACCTGATGTTCCCCGGTCTCGTCAAGATCGTCGATGGCAAGGTGGAGCAGGCTCCGCTTTCCAAGGAGCAGGTGGATATCGAAATGGCCGCCCATGGCGGCACGATTGTCGAGATCCGCAAGCAGGACGGCAAATGGCAGCCGGTGCTCGACGGCGCGAAGAACCGCCGTATCACTTCCAATACCGAGATGGTGCTGAGCGGGCCGGTCGCGGGTCATGATCGCGTCAAGACTAATGCCGATCCATCCGGCACCAAGGTCTTCGGCACGATCAACAATTGTGCGGGCGGCGTCACCCCATGGGGCACCTACATCATGGCCGAGGAAAACATCCACGGTTATTTCATTGGTGAACTGCCGGAAGGCCACGCGGAAGCGGCCAATTACAAGCGCATGGGCATTCCCGAAGGCTCGTATGAATGGGGCCGTTTCTACGACCGTTTCGACGTTTCCAAGGAACCGAACGAGCCGAACCGTTTCGGCTGGATCGTCGAGGTGGATGTGTCCGATCCGAACTCCATGCCGAAGAAGCGCACCGCGCTTGGCCGTTTCAAGCACGAGGGAGCGGAATCCATCGTCAGCAAGGATGGGCGCGTGGTCTTCTATCTGGGCGACGACGAACGCTTCGATTATGTCTACAAGTTCGTGACGGCGGGCAAGTTCAACCCTGATGACCGCGCCGCCAATATGGACCTGCTGGATGAAGGCACGCTGCACGTGGCGAAGTTCCATGAGGACGGCAAGGTGGAGTGGATGCCGCTGGTGTTCGGACAGGGTCCGCTCACCGAACAGAACGGTTTCAAGAGCCAGGCCGATGTGCTGATCGAAACCCGCCGCGCTGGCGATCTTCTCGGCGCCACCAAGATGGACCGCCCGGAAGACGTGCAGCCGAACCCGGTCAATGGCCGCGTCTATGTCATGCTCACCAACAATACCAAGCGCAAGGACGATCAGGTGGATGCCGCCAATCCGCGCGCCAAGAACGCCTTCGGCCATATCATCGAGATCGAGGAAGACGGGCAGGATTTTGCCGCCACGACCGGCAAGTGGGAAGTGCTGCTGAAATGCGGCGATCCTTCCGTTGCCGAAGTTGGCGCCAGCTTCTCCACCGATACGACGCGCAATGGCTGGTTCGGCATGCCGGACAATGCCGCCGTCGACAGCGCCGGTCGGCTGTGGGTCGCAACCGATGGCAACAGCAACAAGGATACAGGCCGCACCGACGGGCTTTGGGCCGTCGACACGGAAGGCGATGCGCGCGCAACCTCGAAACTGTTCTACCGCGTGCCGGTGGGCGCGGAAATGTGCGGTCCGCTGTTCGCACCGGACGATGAAACGGCCTTTGTCGCCGTGCAGCATCCGGGCGATGGCGGCGAGGACTGGGACGGTCATGGCCGTCCGTCCTATTATGAGGATCTGTCCACCCGCTGGCCGGACTTCAAGGACGATATGCCGGTGCGGCCTGCCGTGGTGGCCATCACCAAACAGGGCGGCGGCAAGATCGCGGTGTAATACCAAAACTCGATGAGTCAAACTCATCGAGTTTTGGTTAAGCCCGTGCGGCGACTGGGCATTTTCAGGGCGTGATGCGTTAGCATCTCAGCGCCCTGGTAAAATGACCTGATGAGACGGTGGCCCCCGGTGAAAGCCGGGGACCTTCGTCAAAGCTTCATGGAAGCGTCAAGCCAGCGATACAAAGCCAGCCTAATTCCATCCCTGTATTTCCAATCCAACGGGGACTTATCATGATATCGCGTCTTGTCGCCTCTACCATGCTTGCCGGTGCCGTCGCATTGGCGTTTCCGGCCTCCGCTGAAGAAAAGGCTTTTCCCGCAACGCTCAAGGCCCATGCCATCCTGCCGGCGAACACCATCATCGCTGCGCCGGAGGATGCGGCAGAACACCTGAAGACATCCGGCAAGTTCACCACCGCCGACCGCAAGCGCGCCGAGGGCATCGGCACGGTTGAAGGCAAGGACGGCGTGCGCAAGACCGGCCTTTCGGTGCCGTTCGACGGCCAGCCGGTGCAGGGCTTTTCCGGCATCAAGACCATGGAAGACGGCAGCTTCTGGTCGCTGTCCGACAATGGTTTCGGCTCAAAACTCAATTCGCCGGATGCCATGCTGATGCTGCACAATGTCAAGTTCGACTGGGACAAGGGAACGGTGGAGCGCGTAAAGACCGTGTTCCTGAGCGATCCAGACAGGAAGGCTCCGTTTCCCATCGTCATGGAAGGCGCGGAAAAGCGCTATCTGACGGGCGCGGATTTCGACGTGGAATCCATCCAGCCGGTGGCGGACGGTTTCTGGGTCGGCGAGGAATTCGGTCCGTTCCTGTTGAAATTCGACACGGACGGCAAACTCACCGATGTGTTCCCGACTTTCGTCGGCGAGAAGGAAATTGTCTCGCCTGACAATCCGAAGCTCGCTCTGCCCGCCAATCCGAGCCTCAAGCTCCCGGCCTATAATCTGAAGCGTTCCGGCGGCTTCGAAGGTCTTGCCATGTCGAAGGACGGTACGAAGCTTTATGGGCTTCTGGAAGGCCCGCTTTTCGTCGACGGTGCGCCGGAAAAGACCGAGAGCGGCAAGACGGGCCTGCGCGTCATCGAGTTCAGCGTCGCCGACAAGAAGTGGACGGGCCGGTCCTGGCTCTATCCGCTGGCCGAAGGCGGCGAAGCCATCGGCGATTTCAACATGCTGGATGAAACCACGGCGCTGGTCATCGAGCGCGATAATGGCGTCGGCACGGCGGACAAGGCCTGCGCCGATCCGAAGAAGCCGCAGGCAGATTGTTTCGATGTGCCGTCGAAGGTGAAGCGCATCTACAAGATCGCTTTCGACGACAGCAATGTCGGCAAGGACGTGCGCAAGATCGGCTATATCGACCTGCTCGCCATTGCCGACCCGGAAAACAAGCGCCGTCAGGGTGGACGCGAGGGCATTTACGACATGCCGTTCCTGACCATCGAGAATGTGGACCGCGTGGACGAAACGCATATCGTCGTCGGCAATGACAACAATCTGCCGTTCTCGGCAGGCCGCGCGCTCGACAAGGTGGATGACAATGAGTTCGTCCTGCTGGAAGTGGGCGAATTCCTGAAGGCCGAATAGGCCTTCCTCGATTTTCAGCGAGCCGTATGGCGGCCTGTCCCTGCATCGGCAGGCCGCCATTGACCCTGGAGCATTTCCAGTTGGGATTGAATCGCTGGAAATGCTCCATCTCATTGTTTCACGCATTATCCTGCGCAAAACCGCTCCGCACTTTTGCTGGAAATGCTCTGTCTTATCGTTCTCACGCATTATCCCGCGCAAAACCGCTCCACACTTTTGCTGGAAATGCTCTACTTGGTCGTATAGCCGCCATTGACGAGGATGGTCTGCCCGGTCATCCACCAGCCCTCCGAAACCATGAAGCGGATATAGGGAACGATGTCCTCGATATCGGTGAGGCCGGTCTTGGAGAAGCCGGAGAGTGCCGCCGCAGTCCGGTGGTAGGCCACCGCGTCCTCGCCTTCCGCCGGATAGAAGAATGGCGTGTCCATCGGGCCGGGACCAATGGCGGTTACTGAAATGCCGCGTTCGCCGAATTCCTTGGAAGCCGCGCGCGTGAAATGCTCTACCGGGGCCTTGGTGCCTGCATAGGCTGCATAGAACGGCGTGTAGGCGCCCAGCAGCGAGGTTACCAGTGTGCAGATCCTGCCATTGTCGTTGACATGCTTCCCTGCTTCTTTCAGGAAGAAGAAGGCCGACTTGGAATTGACGGCGGTCATCTCGTCATATTCGGCTTCCGAAACTTCGACGATCGGCTTCTTCAAAACCTTGCCCACCGTGTTGATGGCAATGTCGGGACGTCCGATGGCGGCAACCGTATCGGCGAACAGTTTCTCCATCGCACCGGCGGTGGTGAGATCGGCCTGGAAGGAAACCGCTTGCGCGCCTGCGGCCTTCACGGCGGCGACAGTGGCGTCCGCGTCCGCTTTGGACGCTGCGCTGTTATAATGAATTGCGATCGCCTTTGCCCCGTGTTCCGCAAGATCGCGCGCGATCAATCCGCCGAGGTTCTTGGCGCCACCGGCGATGATAACCGTTTTGCCCTTGATGCTGTGGTCCGTCATGGCTTCAACCTTCTTTTCCGATGCGGCTGCGCCATGCAGCCGCTTTCAAATCCGAAGAGTATCGTCTAGGATAGCGCTATAAAGACCGTCATTCTGACAACACCTGTCAGGTTTGACGGACAATGGAGGCAGATTATCTTGGATCGCATCGACCTCTTTCGTATCTTCGCCCGTGTCGTCGAATGTTCGAGTTTTACGCGCGCCGCCGATACGCTCGGCGTGCCGCGTTCCTCTGTTTCGGCGGCGGTTCTCGAGCTGGAGGGGCGCCTCGGGGCGAGGCTCCTCCACCGGACCACCAGAAGCGTGTCGACGACGCAGGATGGCGCCGCCTTCTATGAACGATGCCTGAGTCTGATTGCGGATATGGAGGAAGCGGAAAATCTGTTTCGGAATACCGCGACGCCATCCGGCACGTTGCGGATCGACGTTCCCGGCCGCATCGGACGTCTGATCATCGCGCCAGCCCTGCCCGAGTTTCTGGATGCCTATCCGGAAATCGATATACATCTGGGAGTGACTGATCGCGCCGTCAATCTTGTCGAAGAGAGTGTCGATTGCGTTCTGCGCGTGGGACCATTGACGGATTCCGGGCTGATCGCCCGATCGCTCGGCGAGCTTCCGCTGATCAACGTTGCGAGCCCCGCCTATCTTGAGCGGTACGGTATTCCCGAAACGCCTCATGACCTTTCCGCCCATTGGGCCATCAACTATGCCTCGCCGTCGAGCGGGCGCGTCGAGCCGTGGGAGTGGAGCGAAGCTGGCGCAACGCGATCGATTCCGGTGCGCGGCCGCGTCACCGTCAACAGCGCCGAAGCCTATATCGCCTGTTGTCTTGCCGGTCTCGGCCTCATCCAGATTCCGGCCTACGACGTCAGACGCCATCTGGAAGCCGGCGAACTGATCGAGGTAATGGCCGATATGCGCGCCGCGCCGATGCGAATGACGTTTCTATATTCACACCGCCAGCATCTTTCCCGTCGGCTTCAGGTCTTTGCCGACTGGCTCGAAAAACTGCTGAAGCGGGAACTGCAATCAGGGGCGGAGCCGCATTGACGAACAGGGCTTGGGTGCGCGAGCCCCTTTTCTCTCTGTGCATGGCGACAAGCCCGGCGTGGAAGTTTTGTTTCGGCCCGGTTAAGGTGCCGCGACAAAGCTATGGAGAAAACCGTTGAAGATTTTTATTTTCGGCAGTGTGAATGTGGATGTCAGCGCGCGGATGGCCGCGCTGCCGCGTCCGGGACAGACCGTGAATGCATCGGGCTATGGCATCGGCCTCGGCGGCAAGGGCGCCAACCAGGCGGTTGCGGTCGCAAAGCTTGGCGGTGACATTCGCTTCGTCGGCGCTGTCGGCAATGATGCCTTTGGCGAACTGGCCGTGAAGCAGATGCAGGAATTCGGCCTCAATACCGAAAGCGTGCGCGTGATCGACGGTGTCGATACGGGCATGGCGATCATTCAGGTCGAGGAAGCCGGACAGAACACGATCGCGGTCTGTGCCGGAGCCAATGCGCGCTGGTCGGCTGCAGACATCGATGCCTATGCAGCCGATATTGCCAGGGCGAAGATCACGCTGCTGCAGCGCGAGGTTCCGCATGAAGCCAATCTGGCCGTGGCGAAGGCCGCGCGTGCGGCAGGCGGCAGCGTTCTGCTAGATCCGGCCCCGGTCGGCGATGCAGGCCGCATGGCCGATCTGATTGCGCTCAGCGACATCATCTCGCCCAACGAGACGGAAGCCGCCGAAATCACCGGCATCGAGCCGACCGATCTGGCTTCGGCGGAAGCCGCAGCCCGAAATCTTCTGGAGCGCGGGCCGAAGATGGTCATCGTCAAGCTTGGAAGCCGTGGCGCGCTGCTGGTGACAGCGGACGAGGTGAAACATTTCGCGCCGTTCAAGGTCGATGTGGTGGATACGGTCGCCGCTGGCGACAGTTTCAATGGCGGTTTCGCGGTCGCCTATTCGCAGGACCGTTCCCTGCACGATTGCGTGCGATATGGTTCGGCGGCGGGTGCGGTTGCGGTCACGAGACCGGGTGCGGGAAGCGCCGCGCCGACCGCTGCGGAAGTGGCAGCGCTTCTGCAAAGCCAGACCTGAACCGGCTTTCGCAAATTGTGACGAAGCGAAGATTGGCGGCGATTTGCGCCGCTTTCACGCGATTTGAGCGAAAAAATGCTCGAAAACACCACTTAAAACATGGCGAAGAAACAACGAAATTAAGGCACTCGCGGCTTATTTGTGGCAAAATTGTGATTTGAGACACGATCCCGAAAGGTGGACTTCCGGTTTTCGGGATCGTGTCCTGAAAAAATCAAAGCGTTGCGAGACGCTCGGTCAGCAGTTTGAAGAAGCCGTCTGCATCCACATCCTTGATGAAGAGCGCGTTCTTCGGACGGTCGGTTACTTCCCACCAGTCCACGACCGTCTCACCGATGGTCAGTTCCGAATTGATCTCGATTTCCACATTGCACTCACGTCCGGAATAAAGTTCCGGCTTGATGAGATAGGCGATGACATTGGGGTCATGCAGCGGCCCGCCATCGGTGCCGTACTTGGCTTCGTCATAGCGTTCGAAGAATTCAAGCCATGCGGCGACCACCTCGCCGACATGGGTGCCGATGCCGCGAATGGCGGCGATGCGCTTCTCGGTGGTCAGCACCTTATGGGTGACGTCGAGCGGCATCATGGTGATTTTTATGCCGGATTTGAACACTACCGATGCGGCATGCGGGTCGACATAGATGTTGAATTCCGCCGACGGCGTGATGTTGCCGCCTTCGAAATAACCGCCGCCCATCAGCACGATTTCCTTGACGCGCCCGGCAATCTTCGGCTCGCGGATGAGTGCGGACGCGATGTTGGTGAGCGGTCCGAGCGGGCAAAGCGTGACGGTGCCGGGCTCTTCCTTCATCAGCGTTTCGATAATGAAGTCGACGCCATGCTGTGCCTGCAGCGGCATGGTCGGGGCGGGCAGGTCATAACCGTCGAGACCGGTCTTGCCATGCACGTTTTCAGCCGTCACGAGCGGGCGCACCAGAGGACGGATGGAGCCTGCGAACACTTTTGTGTCCGGCTTCTTCGCCACTTCGCAGATGGTGCGGGCGTTGACTTCGGTGCGCGCTAGCGGGCCGTTGCCAGCCACTGCGGTAATGCCGAGAATGTCGAGTTCCGGGCTTGCCAGAGCCAGAAGAATGGCGACTGCATCGTCCTGACCGGGATCGGTATCGATAATGATTTTACGGGCCATGATGGGTCTTTCTGCGTTAAAGCTTTTCCAGCAAAAATGTGAAGCGGTTTTGCGTCCGGAAAAGCGTAAAAAGATTTAAACTGCGTTGCGCGCCGCATCGACCGTCTGGTCGACAAGTGCGTCGAAGGAGATTTTCGCCGGGCGGCGCATATAGGTGACGATGTCGTCGGCCAGAAGCGGCTTCGACCACCGTTCGGCGATGATGCCGGAGCCGTGCTGGATGGCGATCATGCTGAGAATCTGCGCCGCATTGCAGTCGACGTCATGGCCGATGCCGCAGACGATTTCGAGCGTAAGGTCGAAGTCGCCTTCGCCGAACCAGAGCGCGATGACCTGTGCGGCTGCATTCGGATAGACGTGAATCCAGTTATATTCGGCATATTCCGCATCGCATTTCGCCCATGCATCCTGCCAGTTGCCGGCGGAGCGGCAGGCATCGAGCGCGAAGGCCAGAACCGCACCATATTCGGTCTCGACCGGGAAAAGTGCTGCCGTCGAAACGAGCAGTTCGCGCGTGTCGGAAACAGCAAAGGCGCGCGCCGCCATGACGGCGTTGAAAACTTCGCCCAATATTCCGTTTCCGGCATGGGAGATTTCCGCATCCATCCATGCGAGGCGGGCAGCTTCGCGGGCGCGGCCCGGTACGACCATGCCGCAGATCGTGCCGCGCATCTGTGCGCCGATCCACTCATCGAACGGATTGTCGGACGTCCCGGTTTCAGGCGCGGTGAGGCCGCGCCGCATGTTGGAAAGCGCGATCGCCTCCGCCGACCAGCCAAGCGGGATCAGCGAAGTCCAGCGCTCGGCAATGTCGGCGCTGGTCACGGCAGAACCCTTGTCGCCGAAGGCTTCCAGAAAGGCGATCTCGAAGGTGATGTCGTCATTATAGGTGTTGGGCTCACGCACATAATCGCGGATCGGACCGAAGACCTCGGCGATGTTTTCCGCCGTATAGCCTTCGAGCGCCGTGCCAGCCGCCGCACCGACAAGCTGCGCCATCCAGGCGGCGGCGGTGCGGTCGCGGAAATCATCGGACTGGATGGCATAGAGCACATCGTCGGGCCATTGAACGGCGGCGTCGAACTCGTCCCACGTGCCATAGCGCACGGTTTTTTGCGACGGATGGTTTGGATCGGGACGTGCGGCGCGCATCAGGACGCGCAGGCGCATGTCGATGCGATAGAGCGTCTCGAAGTCGCCGCGTTCAAGTGCGGCGAGCCCGTCGCGAAGCAGTTCTTCATAACGCGCAAGGACAAAGCCCTTGTTTTCCAGCGATTGCAGCGCACCCGCCATCAGGCATTCAGGCGCAGCCGATCCCGGCACATTGCTTTTCCAGAACATGGCCATGAGATCGTCCTGCGCCTTCATGACGGCGCTCGCATCCCAGGTCTGTTCCTCCGCCGTGCGTACCACCGGTTTCGTGTCGCGCAGCAGGTCTCGGGTCAGTTCCCAAGCTTTCATGTCATTCTCGTTTCGATGTTCATTATCAGGATTTCTTCAGCAGGCGGGCGCGGCGCTGGCGCCGCGCCGCATGGACCGTCAGCACGACGACCGGGACGAGATAAGGGATCATCTGCATCAGTTCGAAAGGCAGGCCAAGACTTTGCAGCGTGATGGCAAAACCTTCCGCCGCCGCCAGGACCAGGCTCGCCACGAGCGTTCCCCATGCGGTCCCCTGTCCCATGACTTCCGCCGCAATGGCGATGAAGCCGCGACCGGCGGTCATGTTCTGGGCAAACCAGGTGACATAACCAAGCGACAGATAGGCACCCGGCGGCACCGCCGAAGAGGCCGGACAGGACGAGCGCCATCATCTGCACGCGGCCGGTCTGGATGCCTGCGGCGCGCGCCGATTTCGGATCGACGCCGGTGGCGCGCAGATGCAGGCCGAAGCGCGTGCGCATCATGAGGAGACTGACCGCCGGGACGGCCAGAAGGGCCGCGAAGGTGAGCACATGGATATTGCCGATGAAGGGCACGGGAAGGCTTGGCAGGGCCCCGCTTTTCAGCGCGCCGGACATGCCCTTGTCGCCTGTCGCGAGATAAAGCCCGAGCGTCGTTGCCGCCGCAGCCGCGATGTTGAGCGCGATACCGGTCATGATGAGATCGGTGCCGAGCCGGTTGACCGAAAGCGACATGAGCCAGCCCAGAAGCGCGCCCACGACAAGCGCCGCCAGCAGGCCGATGGCCGGGCTTCCCGTTGCGGCGCTGGCCAGAACGGCGATGAGGGCCGCGACCAGCATCATGCCTTCCATGCCGATATTGAGCACGCCCGCCCGGTCGGAAATCATCACGCCCAGAGCGGCCAGCAGCAATGGTGTCGCCACACGCAGGATCGTGCCGATGAAATGCGGGTCGAAAATCTGTGCAAGAACGGTGCTCATGCCTGTACTCCCGGCTGCACTGCGGCCTGGTCTGCATCGCGATTGCGAAGATTGCGGATCAGCCGCAAGACGGTCGGATGATTGTGAATGACGCTTGCCGTCGCGCCCACCATGATCGCCGCGGTCACCAGCCCCACCACTTCGGTCGGGATGTTCATGTTGCGGGCCAGAAGATCGCCGCCCACCTGCACGAAGCCGAGGAAAAGTGCCGACGGAATGAGCAGGAACGGGTTTTCGCGCGCCAGGATGGCGACGACGAGGCCGGTCCAGCCATAGCCGGGCAGGTCCAGCCAGGCGAAGCGGGCATGAAGGCCCAGCACTTCCAGCGCTCCGGCCATGCCGGCCACCAGTCCGCCGACGATCTGCGCCCGCATGACGATGCGTTTCAGCGGCAGGCCGAGGTGATTTGCAAAGCCGGGGCTTGAGCCCGCAATACGGATATTGAGGCCAGAGCGCGTCCAGTAAAGCCAGATGCCGCCAGCGATGCAGGCAAGAACCGCGATGATCGAGCCGCTGTTGAGGCGCGTCCCGGCAAGCAGGCGGTCGAGCTTGGCGTCCGGGGGTATCTTGAGCGACATCATCCCGCCCGCTGCCGGATCGCGGATGACATAGTTGAGGACGAAGAGGCCGAGAAACAGGAAGGCATAGTTGAGGACGAGCGACGTCACCATTTCCGAGGCGCCGAACCGCAGCCGCAGCGCCGCCGGGATGGTGCAGGCGAAACTGCCTGCGACCGCGCCGCAGAGGATGGCCACCGGCAGCGAGAACCAGCCGAGCGAAGGAAGCAGGACAGCACCCGCCACAGCACCAAGCGCACCGAGGGAAGAAGCCGCTTTCCGCGCCGAGATTGAACAGGCCGGAGCGGAACAGGATGGTGATCGCAAGGCCGGTCAGCATGATCGGCGTTGCCGCCTCCACCACATTGCCCATATGGCGAATGCTGCCGAACGGTCCGAGGAAGAAGGTTTTGAGGATCGCCGCCGGATTGTCCTGCATCAGCGCCAGCGGCACCAGCAGCACCGCCATGATGACGCCGATCACCAGCACGGTCAGGAAGAATGGAATGAGATAGGATATGAATCTGCGCATCAGGCGGCAGCTTTCTGTTTGAGCATGATCTTATCCAAAAACCGTTTTACACTTTTTGGGATCATGCTCGTGTCCCCAGCATATAAGGACCAAGAGCAGCCGGTGTGATGTCTGGTCCGTTTTGCAGAACGGCAACGATGCGTCCGTTGAAGAGCACGACGATGCGGTCGCTCAAGCGCAGCAATTCATCGAGATCGGCGCTGACGAGCAGCACGGCGCAGCCGCCCTGCGCCACTTCGTCGATGCGGCGATGCAGGAAGGCTGCCGCCGAGACATCGATGCCGCGCGTCGGCTGGTCGGCGATCAGGAATTTCGGATTGGTGGCAAGCTCGCGCGCGGCGATCAGCTTCTGCGCATTGCCGCCGGAAAGGGAATCGAGCCGTTCGGTAATCGCGCCCGCCCGCACCGAATATTGCCTTATCATGCCGCTGACGCGGGCCTTGATGGCGTTCCAGCGCAGGAACGGTCCCCGGAAAATCTGCCTGTCGGCGGTAATCGATCCGGCTCCGGCTATCGCGTTTTCGGCGAGAGACAGGCCGGGCGCGCCGCCCTGCGAAAAGCGGTCGGCTGGCAGATAGGCAAGGCCCTGCCTCCGCCAGCTTGCCGTGTCGGCGCGCAGCATGTCCTTGCCGTTGAGGCTGATCGCGCCGCTTGCCGCTTCAGCAAGGCCGGACAGCACGGAAACGAGGCCACGCTGGCCGCTGCCATCGACACCGGCAACGCCGACGATCTCGCCCGCGCCGATGGTCAGGCTCACATCCTTGATGCGGTCAGCCGGATCGGCTGCCCTGGTCGTGACGTCCTTCATGTCGAGAACGGTTTTCATCGCGCCATGCTTGTGGGCGCGTTGCGGTATGTCGACCGCGTGGCCCATCACCATCTGCATGATGGCATCGTCCGGCACGTCGGCGAGCTTTTCGGTCCCGGCGACGGCACCGGCGCGCAGCACCGTCACGTTTTCGGCCAGTTCGCGCACTTCGTTCAGCTTGTGGGAAATGAAGAGGATGGTAATGCCTTCGTCGCGCAGCGATTTCAGCTTGCGCATCAGTTCCTCGATCTCCGGCGGAGAGAGAACGGCGGTCGGCTCGTCGAGGATCAGGAGCCTTGTGCGGCGGGCCAGCGCCTTGAGGATTTCGACCTTCTGCTGGGCGGCGACGGAAAGCGCGCCGGTGATCGCATCCGGGTCGGCGTGCAGGTCGTATTGCTGCATCAGCGCTTCGACCATTTTGCGCGCACCCGCGCGGTCGATCAGCCCGGCCTTCACCGGCTCATGGCCAAGAATGATATTTTCAGTGACCGTCAGGGTCGGCACGAGCGAGAAATGCTGGTGAACCATGCCGATGCCCTTGGCCGCGGCATCTTCCGGCGACCAGGATGCAATATGCTGTCCATCGACGACGATTTCGCCCGCCGTGGCATTTTCGATGCCGAACAGGATTTTCATGAGCGTGGATTTGCCGGCACCGTTCTCGCCGCAAATGGCGTGGATGGAGCCTGCGCGGATCGAAAACGACACGTCGCGAAGCGCCTGCGTGCCGTTCGGATAGACCTTGCTCACATCGCGGAAGGCGACGATTGGGCGGAAGGCGACGATAGCATCGCCGCCTTCATTATTTTCAGCTGGATTTTCCACGGTCAGGGACGAACCTTGTTGCGGATCGCGTTGAGATCCTCGGTGCTCATGCCGAATGCGGTCGGAACCGTGATCTTGCCCTCGGAAATCTCGTCGGAAGCCTTCTTGATGGCGTCCTTCATTTCCTGCGTGGCCATGGAAGCCATGTTGCCATCCTGCACGATGCCGACAGCGCCTTCCTTGAGGCCGAGCGCTTCCGCCTTGCCGAACGGCAGGTCGCCGGCCTTGAAGCGTTCATAGGCTTGCAGCAGGCTGACATCGACATTCTTCAGGACGGAACTGACGACCTGCTTGGCGATGGCCGGATCGCTGTCCTTGAAGATCGCTTCCTGATCGGAATCGACGCCGAGAACATATTTGCCGGTTTCCTTGGCAGCGGAAAGCTGGCCGAGGCCGGTCTGCGAGGCGACGACGAAGCCGAGCGAAACGCCGGAACGATATTGCGCGAGGCCGAGCTCCTTGCCCTTTGCGGCATCCATGAAGGAACCGGCATAGGAGATGGCGATCTTGGCATCGGGCTGGATGGCCTGCGCGCCGGCGATATAGCCGACGAGGAAGTCGTTGATGACCGGAATGTCCATGCCGCCGAGGAAGCCGAGGTTCTTGCCGGTATCGCCGAGCTTGCCTTCCTTCAGCAGAGACGCCGCCAGCATGCCGCCGAGATAGGAACCTTCGTTCTGCTTGTACTGGATAGAATAGACATTGTCATAGCCGCCTTCTTCATAAGGCACGCTCGCATCGTAGAGGATGTATTTCTTGTCCGGATATTGCTGGGCGACCGAGCCGACGGTTTCCGACATCTGGTAGGTGCCGCCGATGATCAGGTCCCAGTCCTGTTCGGACGCATCGAGGAACACCGGCTCCCACTTGGTCGGATCGTCGCCGATTTCGAGAATCTTGGTCTCGACGTCGTCGCCATATTTGTCCTTGATCATCTTCATGCCCTTGGCGGCGCTGTCGAAGAACGACTTGTCGCCAAGCGCGCCATTGATGATGAGCAGGATCTTGTCCTGTGCCTGAGCCGCCGTGGTGGCGAAGGTGCCCATCGCCGTCGATGCGGCAAGGGCAAAGGCAAGGTGGATTATTCCCCGTCTGGTGGATTTGATCACAACAGAACTCCAATATTGTAGCGTTATGGAGATGGATTTTCTGCTTTGGATATTTTGCCCTCCGCCCACAGAACCTCCACACCTGCCAGCGATCAAACGCTGACGGCGGTTGCGAGTCAATCGCCAAACTTTTTGCCCGCTGTGGACAAAGCCGGTCTGTTGCGCACAATGCTCATAAAGCTTTCGTTTATTTCAACAAAGCCTGATTTGGGTGCCGCAGGGTCGGGTCGAACGGATTGAGCCGTTGCGAGATGATGGCCGCTTCCTTGCGCAGAAGTTCGGTCACCGTCTCCTGCCGCTTCTCGGTCAGGCGCGCGGCAAGCGTGCCGATGCTGAGTGCTGCCACTGCCTCGCCGTCGCGGTTGAGGATGGGGACGCCAAGGCCCGCCATGCCGTCGATCATGTTGAAATTGAAAGTGGATGCGCCCGTTTCGCGCACTTCCGCGATCATGATGCGCAAATCGACCTCGTCCACAGCCGACTTGTCCAGAATGCGGGGCATGTTGAAGCGGATGATCGCCTCGCGCTCTTCTTCCGGCAGGAAGGCGAGGATGGCAAGGCTCCCCTGACCGATGCCGAGCGGCACCTTGCCGCCAATATCGCCGGTAAAGGAGCGGATCGGAAACGGCCCTTCCACGCGGTCGAGGCAGACCGCGTCGAAATTGCTGCGCACCAGCAGGAAGACCGTATCGTTGAACGTGGTCGAAAGGCGCAAGAGCGAGGGGCGGGCAATGCTCAATATACCGTCACGCTGGCGCGCCTGCGCCGCCATCGCAAAAAACTCCAGCGACAGGCGATAGGCCTTCTTGTCGGGAAGCTGCTCGACAAGGTTTTCGGCAATCAGCGTCTTCAGCAGGCGGTGCGTCGATGGCTGGCTGAGTTCGAGGTCGCGCGCCAGATCGATGAGCCGCACGCCGTCATCCGTGCTGGCGGCCAGACCTTTCAGGATATGGATCGCCTTCACCAGACTTGAGTTAAGCGCGGCGCCGGATTTCGGATTCTCAGATATATCATCCATAAAATTGCTTCCAAATTCTGCATTTTGAAAGAAATATATAATTTCTTCCGGATTTGAAAATTATAATTTGCATTCCTGCGGATTTTTCCGCCATTTAAAACCGTCGCCAATGGGAAGGTCCGGCAAGGCACTGGAGAAGTGCCCGCAAGCGGATCGGCGGTTTTGCTTGTAATCAAGGGGAACGCTGCGGCTGCGTAAGCGGCCGGACGGTCATGCGTTCAAACGGACAAGCCGGATCAGCGCTTCAAGCGCGGTCAAGCCGCTCCCGCCAGCCAGCCCGACGAAGAGGCGACGTGAGACAACATCACGGCGCTTCCGCTCCCCCGCATATTCCGCGGAAGTCATGCCGAGAGGGAGATGCAATGAGCTTTTTGACCCTGTCCGGAATTTCCCGCCACTACGGCAAGTTCGCGGCTGTCGACAATTTCAACTTGGCGATTGAAAAGGGCGAGTTCATTTCGCTTCTCGGCCCTTCCGGCTGCGGCAAGACCACGACCTTGCAGATGATCGCCGGCCTGGTGACGCCGACGGCGGGCACGATCACGCTCGACGGGCGCGAGATCACGCGCCTTGCCCCCGCCAAACGCGAGCTTGGCGTCGTCTTCCAGAGCTATGCGCTGTTTCCGCATATGACGGTGGCGCAGAATGTGAGCTTCGGCCTCGAAATGCGCAATGTGCCGAAGGCGGAACGCGAAAAGCGCGTGCGCGACGTGCTCGAGCTGGTGCATCTGGGCGCGCTTGCCGACCGTTATCCGCGCGAAATGTCGGGTGGCCAGCGCCAGCGCGTGGCGATTGCCCGCGCGCTGGTCATCAATCCGCCGGTCCTGCTGCTCGACGAGCCGCTTTCCAATCTCGATGCGCAGCTGCGCGAGGAAATGCAGTTCGAGCTGCGCCGCATCCAGCGCACAGTCGGCATCACCACCATCATGGTGACGCATGACCAGGCCGAAGCGCTGTCGATCAGCGACCGCATCGTGGTCATGGAAAAAGGCGTCATCACGCAGGTCGACGCACCCTACAAGCTCTATGAGCATCCGCATAACCACTTCATTTCCAATTTCGTCGGCAAGTCGAACTTCCTCAAGGCACGCGCCGAGGGCGACATGATCGCGCTGGCCGAAACCGCGATCCGCTTCCCCGCCAATGGCAAGCAGGTCTCTGGCGAGCTTTCCGTCTTCATCCGCCCTGAAAAGGTGCAGCTCGTTGCGGCGGGCGAGGGACATATCGCCGGTGAAGTGACGACGCGCTACTTCATGGGCGCGCAGTGGCTGCTCGGCGTGACGACGCCTGCCGGCCAGCTTTCCGTGGCGCTTCCCAATCTCGGCAATCCGCCGCCATCCGAAGGCACATCGGTCGGCCTTAGCTGGAACCACGAGGATTGCCGCATCCTCACCGCAGGGGTGAACTGAGCATGTCGGCCGTCACCTCACAGGATGTATCCGCCGCGCCCAAGGGGCAGCGCGATCTGACGCCGCTTTTTCTGGTCGGGCCGTCGACGCTCCTGTTCTTCGCGCTGGTGCTGCTGCCGCTCGGCCTTACCGTGCTGCTGTCCTTCAACAGCTACAGCTACGACAAGGGCATCGAGAACGTCTACACGCTTGCCAATTATATGCAGGTCCTGAAAGACCCCTATTACCTCTCGATCTTCTGGCGCACGCTGAAGCTGGCGCTGATCACAACCGTCATCACGGTGCTGGTCGGCGTGCCGGAAGCCTATATTCTCTCCAACATGCGCAAGCCATGGCGCTCGATCTTCCTGCTGGTCATCATCGGCCCGCTTCTGGTTTCGGTCGTGGTGCGCACATTCGGCTGGAGCATGCTGCTGGGCCGCAATGGCCTGGTGAACAGCGCGCTCGAAATGGTGGGCCTGCCGACGACGCAAATCCTCTACAGCGAAACGGCGATTGTCATCGGCCTGGTGCACATCATGCTGCCATTCATGGTGATCCCCGTCTGGACCGTGCTGCAAAAGCTCGATCCGGCGGTGGAAGCCGCAGCGCTGACGCTCGGCGCATCGCGCCTGACGGCGCTTCGCCGCGTGGTGTTTCCGCAGGCCGTCCTTGGCATCCTGTCGGGCAGCCTCATCGTGTTTGCGCTTTCGGCCAGCTCCTTTGCCATTCCGGGCCTCCTCGGCGGGCGTCGTCTCAAGATGGCGGCAACCGTCGTCTATGATGAGTTCCTGATCGAACTGAACTGGCCGCTTGGCGCCGCCATCGCCATTATCGTTCTGGTCGCCAATCTGGTGATCATGATCGCCTATAACCGCCTGCTCGAAGGGCAGGCCAAGAAGAAGCTGGGATAGAGCCATGACGAAGAACGGTCCTTTCGCCCTTTTCTTCCACACGCTGATCGTCATCTTCATGCTGGCGCCGATGGTCGTGGTGTGCCTTGTGGCCTTCACGCCGGAAAACACGCTGACCATGCCGTGGAGCGGCCCCAATGCGGGCCTGTCGCTGCGCTGGTTCGAGGCCGTGTTCGCGCATAATGATTTCATGGCCTCCTTCTATAACAGCGTGCAGCTCGCCTTCTTCTCGGCAACGATTTCCACGCTTCTGGCCGTGCCTTCGGGACTGGCGATCGCGCAGTATAATTTCCGTGGCCGCGATGCGCTGAACGCGCTTTTCCTGTCGCCGCTCATCATTCCCCATCTGGTTCTGGGCGTCGCGTTCCTGCGCCTGTTCTCGCTGATGGGCTTTACCGGCTCCTTCGTCTGGCTGGTCGCGGCGCATTCCATCGTCGTCACGCCCTATGCGCTGCGCCTGATCCTCGCTTCGCTCGGCAGCATGGACCGCAATGCGGAAAACGCGGCCCGCACCCTCGGTGCGGGCGAATGGACGGTGTTCCGCCGCGTCACCCTGCCATTGCTCCTGCCGGGCCTGTCCGGCGGCTGGCTGCTTGCCTTCATCAACTCGTTCGACGAACTCACCATGTCGATCTTCGTCACCTCGCCATCCACGGTCACGCTGCCGGTGCGCATGTATATGTATGCCAGCGAATCCATCGACCCGATGATGGCCGCGGTTTCAGCCCTGATGATCCTCGTCGCCACCGCAACCATGATTATCATCGATCGCATGTTCGGTCTCGACCGGCTGCTGGTGGGCAAGGGCTGAGCAGGCAGACCATGACGATCCCGGTTTCTTCTTCGGCGGCTCAGTTCCGCAGACGGTATCGGCTGGCCGAACAGCCGGTCAGTTTCTCGCTCGACGGCGTGCGCTTCGAGGGTCGTCGCGGCGATACCGTGCTGACTGCCATTCTGTCGGTGCAGGGCAAGTTGCGTCATACCGAGTTCACCGGCGAGCCGCGCGCGGGCTTCTGCCTCATCGGCGCATGTCAGGATTGCCACGTCATGACGGACGAAGGTTACAGGCTTCGCGCCTGCACCACCCTTCTGGAAGACGGCATGGCCTTTGTCACGGAGCCTGCGAAATGAGTGCGGTGCTCGATCCGGTTATCGTTGGCGCAGGTCCGGCGGGTGTTCGCGCCGCCGAAACGCTGGTCCGGGCGGGTCTCCGGCCCATCGTGCTCGACGAGGGGTTCCGTTCCGGTGGGCAGATCTATCGCCGCCCGCCGCTCGATGACGGGCGCAGCTATCGCAGCCGCTATGGTTCGGAAGCGCACAAGGCCGAAGCGCTGCACAAGAGCTTCGACGCATTGCGCGACGCAATCGACTATCGCCCGGAAACGCTGGTCTGGAATATTTCGCGCGGGGAAACCGACCGGCTCGACCTGCTGACCGATGGCGTTCACGGCCAGTTGCCCTACAGCCATCTCATTCTGGCCACCGGCGCGACCGACCGGGTTCTGCCGTTCAAAGGCTGGACCAGACCCGGCGTCTATACGCTCGGCGCATCGCAGACGGCGCTCAAGGCGCAAGGCTGCACGGTTGGCGAACGCGTGGCGTTCATGGGGTCCGGCCCGCTGCTTTATCTAGTGGCCTGGCAATATCATCATGCCGGGGCGAAGGTTGTGGCGGTGCTGGACACAGCGCCTCTCGCCTCCAAATTTCATCTGGCCCATCTGGCATTTTATGCCCCGCGCATCGTGGCGCTCGGCGCTTATTACGGCCTGCGCCTGAAGCTCGGCGGCGTGCCGATCCACTACAATGTGCGGCCCGACGAGGTGCTGGGCGAGGGGCATGTCGATGGCATTCGCTTTCGCTCGGCCGGGCGTGTGCGCGAGGTTGAGTGCGATGCGCTGGCTTATGGTTTTGCCTTGCGTCCCGAAACCCAGCTTGCCGATCTCGCCGGTTGCGATTTCCGCTTTGAAGAACGCGACCGCGCATGGCTCCCGGCTGCCGACAGGCTTGGCCGCACGAGCCGCATCGGCGTCTATGTGGCGGGCGACGGTGCAGGCATTGCCGGTGCAGATGCAGCCGAAATTCGCGGGCAACTGGCCGCAATCGCCTTGCTGCGTGATCGGGGCCTGCCGTTTGACGAAGGTGCTGAACGCGCTCTTCTCGCAAAGCTTGATCATATCTATCGCGAACGCCTGATCGTCGAAAAAGCCTTTCCGTTCCCGCGTGACTGGTTCGACACGATTGCTGGCGACGTCACGCTCTGCCGTTGCGAGGAAATCGCGCTGCGCGACGCGCAGGCCGCGATCCGTCAGGGTGATGTGCGCGAGATCAACCGGCTGAAGGCACTCACCCGCGTCGGCATGGGCCGTTGCCAAGGCCGCATGTGCACGGCAGCGGCGGCGGAACTTCTGGCGTCGGTGCAGGACAAGACGCCCGCCGAAGCAGGTCGCATCCGCGCTCAGGCGCCGGTCAAGCCGATCCCGCTCGGGTTCGGCGCTCGAGCCGGGGAGGGCGCTTCGTCATGACAAGGCGTCTTCAGGCCGATGCGGTCATTATCGGTGGCGGGATCGTCGGCGGCTCGGCAGCGCTTTTCATGCGCCGGGCCGGCCTGTCGGTCATCCTGCTCGACAAGGGCTTTTGCGGTGCGCAGGCAAGCGGCGTCAATTATGGCGGCGTGCGCAGGCAGGGCCGCGCCCCTGAACAATTGCCGCTTGCACAACGGTCGCATGAATTGTGGGCGCGCCTGCCGGAACTCATCGGCATCGACGGCGAATATGTCCGCAGCGGTCATTTGAAGCTTGCCCGCACGGAAGCGCATTTCGCAAGCCTTGAAGCCTATGCCGCGAAGGTCAGGCCGCTCGGGCTCGATGTCGAGCTGATCGGCGGCAATGCGATCCGCGAACGTTTTCCATGGTTGCCGGGCGATGTGGCGGGCGCCTCGCTCTGCGCGGAGGATGGCCATGCCAATCCGCGTCTGGTTGCGCCTGCCTTTGCCCGCGCGGCATTGGCGGCGGGGGCAAAGGTGCTGGAAAACACGCCGGTCATCGAAGCGCGAGAGACCGGCGACGGCTTTGCCATTCTGGCAGGCGGTGGCTCACCGACTGACACGATCGAAATCCGCTCGCGCCTCCTGTTCAACTGCGCCGGTGCCTGGTCGGACCGGTTCGCAGCCTCTTTCGGCGAGCCGGTGCCGCTCCAGCGCATCTATCCCTCGATGGTCGTTACCGAGCCGATGCCGTTTCGCCTGCCGATGAGCCTTGGCGAAGAGGGCGGCGGTTTCTATGGCCGTCAGGTCACGCGCGGCAACTATGTCATGGGCGGTGGGCGCGGCGCGCCGCTTGAAAACCCGGACTTCTCGCGCCCTTCGGTCAATGCCGCCTCATCCGTGATGCTGCGTGCCATCGAACTGTTCCCGCATCTGAAAAATGCCCAGGTTATCCGCTTCTGGTCTGGCACTGAATCGGAAATGCCGGACGACAATCCGGTCATCGGGCCAAGCAGCCGGGTCGACAATCTCTTTCACGCCTTCGGCTTTTGCGGCGCCGGTTTCCAGACCGGCCCGGCTGTGGGCGCCATTCTTTGCGATCTCGCCGTAAAGGGCGAGACGGAAACGCCGATCGATGCCTTCCGCATCGACCGGTTCGATATGAACTCAAACCACAAAGGGGAGTAGCATGAAGTACATCACCAAAACCGGCCTGTTGGCGCTCGGCCTGTCGGCAGCCTTCGCTTCGGCCGCATCGGCTGAAACCAAGACGCTCTATATCGGCATGAATGGCGGCAATATGGAGAAGGCCTATACCGAGCATGTCCTGCCGGAATTTGAAAAGGCCAATGACGTCAAGGTCGTTGTCGTGCCGGGCACCTCGGCGGATATTCTCGCCAAGGCGACCGCGCAGAAAGACAATCCGCAGATGCATGTCATGCTGCTCGACGACGGCGTCATGGTGCGCGCGATCAATGCAGGCCTGTGCCAGAAAATCTCCGACGATCCGGTTCTGGCCGACATCCAGCCTGCCGCGCGCCTCAAGGACGACATGGCCATCGGCGTCGATATGGGCATGACCGGCATTGCCTATAACAAGAAGCTTTTCGACGAAAAGGGCTGGGCCGCCCCGACTTCGTGGATGGATTTCGCCGACGAAAAATATGCGAATGCCGTTGTGTTCCAGTCGGCTTCTGCCTCGACTTTCGGCCTGCATGCCTTCCTGATGTTCAACCGCATTCAGGGTGGCGACGACAAGAACCTCGAGCCGGGCTTCGAGAAGTTCCCCGACATGATCGGCAAGAACGTTCTGGAATTCATCCCGTCCTCGGCCAAGATTTCGGAAATGGTGCAGACCGGCGAAGCGGCGATCTTCCCGCTGACGCCAACCGGCGTCAACAACCTGAAGGACAAGGGCATTCCGGTTGAATATGCGCAGCCCAAGGAAGGTTCCGTGGTCCTCGCCGTGACCGAATGCGTGCTCGCAGGCAACAGCGAGCCGGAGCTGAGCCAGAAGCTTGCGCATTATCTGCTTTCCGCCGATGCGCAGAGCAAGGCGCTCGACCATGGCAACGTCATCCCGTCGAACCAGAAGGCCAAGGCCGGCTCGCCGGAAGCACAGGCCAAGCTCGACGCCTTCAACGGTTACATGAAGACCGCCAAGACGCTCGACTGGGACGCCGTCAACGAAGGCCGCCAGCAGCTCAACAGCCGCTGGAACCGCACCATCGAAAAGTAAGATCGATATCGTGATCCGAAAAGGCCCGCGCCGGGAGACCGGGGCGGGCTTTTTGCTGCAGGACCGCTTACGCATCGCCTGCCGATATTGTAGCTTGCGCGCAAATCATCCGGCAAATCGATGCAACGGGGCAAGCGTGAGAAAAGCGGCAGCACTCGCATTATCTGGAATTCTGGTGGCGGCACCCGCGCTTGCCGAAGACAACTGGAAGCCCGTCGAGGAAATCAAGTTCTATGCCATCGCCGGGAAAACCGGCCCGGAACTTTATGAATCCATCGGCGAGCGCGGCCCGAAGATCGGCGGCGGCAAAACCCGCGTCATCGCCCATACCAGCTATGTGCTGACCTGGGACCGGCAGTTCGACCGCTCCAACAATGCCTGCACGATCCTGTCGGCCACGCCCAAACTGAAGATCACCTATACGCTGCCGAAGCCCGCGCAGAAACTGACCTCGCCGGTGAAGGAACATTGGGAAACCTTCTATGAAGGCATCCGCAGGCATGAGCTTGTGCATGGCGACCACGCCAAGGACATGACGCGCGAGATCGTGCGCCGGACCGTGGGCCTGTCGGTTCCTAACGACCCGAAATGCCAGAAGATCCGCAAGGTGCTGATCAAGGAAATCACCGATATGGTCGATGTGCAGCGCGCGCAAGGCCGCGCCTTCGACCGGGTGGAGATGGGCAATGGTGGCAACGTCCACCAGCTGATCCTGGCTCTGGTGAACGGCGGCTGATTTTCTCCATTGGAGCGCATTCCGAAACGTGTGAAACGGTTTTCGGAAAAGATGCGCGTCAAAACAAATGCTTGAAGCGGTTCCGGCAATTCCTTTTTAACCGGAACCGCTCCAGCCTGCGTTGCGCTCCAAAACCTGCAATTTTGAACCAGATGGAACATTCGTGACAGCCGCGCAATGAAGGGTTTTCATGCGTTTGTTCAAACAGAACCCGTTGACATCCTAACCAGTTAGTACATTTTAGAAAACAGCGCAGCCGATCATGCATTCCGTTCCGAGGTGGAGGACCGAGGTGGAGGACCGAGGAGGAGCGGATTGCAGCTTGCGACAGGGCACTGCCGGGAACCGGACGGATTTCTGACACGCCTTTAGTTGCGATGGCCGGCGCGGACAGCGGGAAAGTATAGTCGCCGCCGGATGCATGGGCATCCTGCAAGGATGCGGTGCTGCTTTCTCTCGAAACCCGAAAAGGGACAGCGGTCCGCAAGCGATGCGCCCAGAGGAGGGCCGAAGGAGGCCGAGGGGAGGAACGTGAAAGCTTTAGTCGATTTCTATTTTACGGCGGCGCGGTTCGCCATTGCCTGCCTACTTGGCTGCATGGTGGTGCTCGTGTTCGGCAATGTGGTGCTGCGCTACGCCTTCAATCAGGGCATAACGGTTTCGGAAGAGCTGTCGCGCATCTTCTTCGTCTGGCTTACCTTTCTGGGCGCGGTCGTCGCCATGCGCGACCATGCGCATCTGGGCGTGGATTCTTTGGTACGCCGCTTGTCGCCTGCGGGCGCGCGCATTGCGCTGGTCGCAGGCCACATCATGATGTTCGGCGCGACCTGGCTGGTTCTTTCGGGAAGCTGGACGCAGACCCTCATCAATATCCCGACGCTGGCCCCTGCGACGGGCATGTCGATGGGCTGGTTTTACGGCGCGGGGCTGGCCTTTGCCGTGCCCGCGCTCCTCATCATCGCGTGGAACGGCTTCGGCATCGCGACCGGGCGCATCGATGTCGCCAGCACGCATTTCGTGACGGACAGCGAGGAGCATGTCACACCCGTCCCGACCGATGAAGATCGCAAATAGGGCGCGCTGACAATGACCTTGCTCATCTTTCTTGCCGCCCTTCTGGTTCCGATGGCGCTCGGCGTTCCGGTGGCCTTCGCGCTCATCATCAGCGGCGCGGCGCTGATGATGTATATGGATCTGTTCGACGCTCAGATCGTGGCGCAGAACGTGCTGAACGGCGCGGACAGTTTTCCGCTGATGGCCGTCCCGTTCTTCCTGCTTGCGGGGGAAATCATGAATGCGGGCGGCCTTTCGCGCCGCATCGTCAATCTGGCGCTGGTCATGGTGGGCCATGTGCGCGGCGGTCTCGGCTTCGTCGCGATCTTCGCGGCCTGCGTGATTGCAAGCCTTTCGGGTTCGGCGGTCGCTGACGCGGCGGCGCTCGGCGCATTGCTGTTTCCGATGATGCGCAATGCCGGACATGAGCCGGGCCGCGCCGCCGGGCTGATCGCCTCGGCTTCGATCATCGCGCCGATCATCCCGCCATCCATCGGCTTCATCCTGTTTGGCGTGATCGGCGGCGTTTCGATCACCAAGCTGTTTCTGGCGGGTATTTTTCCCGGCCTGATGATTGCCGTGGCGCTGTGCGTGACATGGTTCATCCTTGCCCGCCGCGAACAGTTCGACCTGCCGAAGAAGGCCGCGCCCGGTGCGCGGATGCGGGCTTTCCTCGACAGTATCTGGGCCCTGATGCTGCCGGTCATCATCATTGTCGGCCTTCGCTTCGGCGTGTTCACGCCGACGGAAGCGGGCGTGGTCGCCGCCGTCTATTCGCTGTTCGTGGCAACCGTGATCTATCGGGAACTGCCGCTTTCCCGGCTCTATCCGGCCATGGTGGACGCTGCGAAGACGACCGCCGTGGTGATGTTCCTCGTTGCCAGCGCCAGCGTTTCGGCCTGGATGATAACCGTTGCCGATGTGCCGGGGGAACTCGCCGATCTGGTGCGACCCCTGATGGATAACCAGACGCTTCTGCTGCTTGCCATCATGCTGATGGTTGTTCTCGTCGGCATGGCGATGGACATGACCCCGACGATCCTGATCCTGACGCCGGTGTTGATGCCGATCATCAAGGAGGCAGGCATCGATCCGGTCTATTTCGGCGTGCTGTTCATCATCAACAATTCCATCGGCCTCATCACCCCGCCTGTCGGCACGGTGCTGAATGTGGTGTGCGGCGTCGCGCGCCTGCCATTCGAAAAGGTGATGACGGGCGTGCTGCCGTTCCTGATCGCGCAGCTGGTGGTGCTTTTCCTGATGGTGCTGTTTCCGCAGCTGGTGACGGTGCCGATGGGCTGGTTTCATTGAATCAAGAACGGGGGCCGCGTGATGCGGCCCTGAAGACATTGAAATAACGAGTGGGAGGAAGACATGAAGAAAATACTGAAGACAATGGCATTGGGCATGGTTCTGCCGCTGGCCCTGATGACGACCACGGCCATGGCCGAAATCCGTTCGCAGACCATCAAGTTTGCCGCCGCCAACAGCAAGGGCCATCCGCAGGTCACGGGCATGGAGAAATTTGCCGAGCTGGTGAAGGAAAAGAGCGGCGGGCAGATCAATGTGAAACTGTTTCCCGGCGGTGTGCTGGGCAGCGATCCGCAGACGCTTTCCGGCTTGCAGGGCGGCGTGGTGGAAATGACGGTAATGAATGCGGGCATCCTGTCCAGCACCGTCAAGGCATTCGAGGCTGTCGATCTGCCATTCCTGTTCAACAGCGGCGAGGAAGCCGACAAGGTCATGGATGGCCCGTTCGGCACCAACCTCCTGAAGCGCCTGCCCGATACGGGGCTGGTCGGGCTTGCCTATTGGGAACTCGGTTTCCGCAACCTGACCAACAACCGCCATCCGGTCGCGAAACTGGAGGATATTGCCGGGCTGAAGATCCGCACCCTGCAATCGCCGGTTCCTGTCGCCCTGTTCAATACGCTTGGCGCCAATGCGGTGCCGCTGCCCTATACCGAGCTTTACACGGCGCTTGAAACCGGCACTGTCGACGGGCAGGAAAATCCAAATGCCAACATCATCAATGCCAAGTTCTATGAAGTGCAGAAATATCTGACGCTGACGCGCCACCAGTACAATCCGCAGATCGTGATGATCAGCAAGAAGTTCTGGGATCGCCTCAACGATGAGGAAAAGGCGGTGATCGAACAGGCGGCGGTCGAGGCGCGCGATTATCAGCGCAAGGTTTCGCGTGAGCAGGATGCAATCGCACTCGACGAGATCAAGAAGACGGGCATGCAGGTGACCGAACTGACGCCGGAAGAAACCGCGCGCCTGCGCGATGCGGTAAAGCCGATCATCGACAAGTTCAGTGCCGAAATCGGTGCGGAAACCGTCAATGAGCTGTTTGCCGAATTGAAGAAGGTTCGCGGCGGAAATTAAAACAGTACGGTGCAGGCCGATACTGAATGAAACGGTTCCGGGCGGGTTTGCCCGGGACTGGCAGGAAACTCCGGTCAGGCCGGAGACAGGAGCGTGACATGAAGACTTCGATAGCAACCGTCTCCATCAGCGGCGATCTCCAGCAGAAACTGGGAGCCATCGCCAAGGCCGGTTTCGACGGGGTGGAGATTTTCGAGAATGATTTTCTCACCTTTGACGAAAGCCCCCGTCAGGTGGGCCAGATGGCGCGCGACCTGGGGCTGGAGATCACGCTTTTCCAGCCTTTCCGCGATTTTGAAGGCATGCCCGAACCTCTACGCAGCCGCACTTTCGACCGCGCCGAACGCAAGTTCGACCTGATGCAGGAGCTGGGCACCGATCTCGTTCTGGTCTGCTCCAACGTGTCGCCAGCTGCCATTGGCGGCATTGACCGCGCCGCGGATGATTTTCGCGAGCTTGGCGAGCGGGCGGCGCGGCGCAATCTGCGCGTCGGTTACGAGGCGCTCGCCTGGGGCCGCCATATCAGCGACCACCGCGATGCATGGGAGATCGTGCGCCGCGCCGACCATCCCAATGTCGGGCTGATCCTCGACAGTTTTCACACGCTGGCGCGCAAGATCGACGTGAATTCGATCCGCTCCATTCCGAAGGACAAGCTTTTCATTATCCAGATGGCGGATGCGCCTCTGATCGACATGGACCTGCTTTACTGGAGCCGCCATTATCGCAACATGCCGGGCGAGGGCGACCTGCCGGTGCTGGATTTCATGCGCGCGGTGGCCGCGACCGGCTATGACGGCTATTTCTCGCTGGAAATCTTCAACGACCAGTTCCGTGGCGGATCGCCCGCCATGATCGCTGCCGACGGACGCCGTTCGCTGATCTATCTTGGCGATCAGGTTCGCCGGGTCGAGCCGGACAACAGGCTGACGGTCCCCGCCATGCCGCCCCGCGCAAAGGTGCACCGGGTCGGCTTTGTCGAGTTTGCCACCCATGCCGAAGATGCAGAGCGACTGGTGGCCGCTGTCGGCGCGCTGGGCTTCAGGCTCGCTGGCAGGCATCGTACGAAAGAAGTGGCGCTCTACCGGCAGGGTGACATCAATCTCGTCATCAATACCGATACGCGCGGCTTTGCAAGCTCGGCCTATGCCGTTCACGGCACCGCAGCCTATGCAATGGGGCTCGTCGTGGACGATGCGGCGCAAGCCCATGCGCGCGCCGTTGCCATGGGTGCGGAGAATTTTGAACAACCGCTCGATCCGGGCGAAATCGCCATGCCCGCCATTCGTGGCGTTGGCGGCGGGCTGGTCTATTTTCTTGACGAAAAGACCGATCTGGCCCGCATCTTCGATATCGAGTTCGAGCCGGTTGCAGGCAATGAAACGGGTGCCGGTGTCGGCCTCACCCGCATCGATCATGTTGCCCAGACGATGAAGTTCGATGAGCTTCTGACCTGGCTCCTCTTCTATACCTCGCTCACGGAATCGCGGAAATCGCCCATGGTCGATATCGTCGATCCGGGCGGCGTCGTTCGCAGCCAGGTGGTGGAAAACGATGAGGGAACGCTGCGCATCACGCTCAACGGCGCGGAAAACCGTCGCACACTGGCCGGTCGCTTCATCGCCGAAACCTTCGGCTCGGGCATCCAGCATCTGGCCTTCGCCACGGACGATATCTTCGCGACGGCTGCGGCCCTGCGCGACAACGGCTTTCACACGCTGGAAATCTCGCCGAATTATTACGACGATCTGGAAGCGCGGCTCGGTCTCGACCCGGAATTCACCGACCGGCTCAAGGCTGCGAACGTGCTTTATGACCGCGACGAGAGCGGCGAATATTTCCAGCTCTATAGCCCGACCGACGATCAGGGCTTCTTTTTCGAAGTCGTGCAAAGGCAGAGCTACAAGGGGTATGGCGCGGCCAATGCGATCTTCCGCATTGCGGCGCTGCGGCGCTACATGCGCCCGGCGGGCATGCCGAAAAGTGCAGCGGCACTTTGATCGCTGGGGGAGAGGAAACCATGGCAAAGGCGCTCGCCAAGGCGCAGACGCGCAAGAACGACCCGGATGCAACGCGGGAAAATATTCTCGACGTTGCGGGGCGGGAGTTCGTGGCATCGGGGTTTTCCGGCGCCCGCGTGGACGAGATCGCGGCGCAGACCCGCACGTCCAAGCGCATGATCTATTATTATTTCGGCAGCAAGGAGGGGCTTTATCTCGCCGTGCTGGAACGCGCCTATGGAAAGATACGTGCGCTGGAAAGCTCGCTGTCGCTCGACGATCAGGACCCGGAATCCGCCATGCGCAGTCTGGTGGAAAGCACTTTTGACCATGACGACGCCAATCCGGATTTCGTGCGGCTGGTCGCGGTGGAAAACATTCACCGCGCCGAACACATGGAGCGCTCCGATGTCCTGTCGCGCCAGAATGTGACCATTCTGGAAACGATCGAGAAAATCCTCGAACGCGGGCGCGAGCAGGGCGTTTTCCAGCGACGCATTTCCGCGCTCGACCTCCACATGCTGATCAGCGCGCAGTGCTTCTTCCGCGTGTCCAACAGGCACACATTCGGCGCGATCTTCGGCACCGACCTCATGGCCTCAGACGTGAAGGCGCGGCATCGCCGCCTGATCAGCGACACGATCATCGCCCTTTTGAAAAGCCCGGAATAGCGGGGGTCGGCGCGCCGTCCGATCCTGTGGAGAATGGAATTGAGAAGTGAAGTGACGAAACGCCGTATTCATGTGGGCCTGATCGGCGCGAATATCCAGCGTTCGCTCTCACCGGCGATGCATATGCGGGAAGGCGAGGCGGCGGGTCTCGCCTATCGCTACGACATTATCGATCTTGCCGAGAAGGGGCGTTCAGCCAGCGATCTGCCCGCGCTTGTCGCGGAGGCGGAGGCTGCGGGTTTTTCCGGTCTCAACATCACCCACCCCTGCAAGCAGGCGGCGGTGGCGCTGGTCGATGAACTTTCGCCCCATGCTTTTGCCCTGCAATCGATCAACACGGTGGTGTTTTCCGATGGCAGGCGCATCGGCCACAACACCGACTGGTGGGGCTATGCGGAAGGGTTTCGTCGCGGCCTGCCGGGTGCGTCGCTTGCGCGTGTGGTGCTGCTCGGTGCGGGTGGGGCCGGGGTCGCCGTTGCCTACGCGCTCGCCGAGATGGGGGCGCTGGAAGTGCACATCTTCGACCTCGACGCCGCGAAGGTCGATGCGGTCATCGGCAAGCTCGTTGCGGTGCAGCCGCAATGCAGTTTCATTGCAGGTTCCGATCTCGCGGGAACGCTGGCGGGGGCATCTGGTCTGGTCCACGCGACGCCAACGGGCATGGATGCGCATCCCGGCCTGCCGCTCGCGCCCGCGCTGGTACAGCCTCACCTCTGGGTTTCCGATATCGTCTATTTTCCATTGCAGACGCCGCTGGTTCGGCTTGCGAAGGAGCGCGGATGCCGCGTGCTCGACGGCGGCGGGATGGCTGTGTTTCAGGCGGTCGGCGCATTCGAGCTCTTCAGTGGCATCAAAGCCGATCCGGACCGGATGCTTGCCCATTTCGCGCAGTTGCAGGCGCGGAACTAGAGCAATAAAGGATCTTCAAAAATGGACGCAAGGATAAGTTTCCGGATTCTACGCTAACGACTCTGGTCTCCAGCGCCGCTATCTTCAATCATCTGGTAGAGCAAGCATAAATCACCGAACGGCACGTTTCTATTCAAGCGTGTTGATGAAGATGCTTTGTGTTTTTGCGGGATCGCTTGTTGAAGAATTGGCGTTGGAGGTTCTCGTGAGTATAAACTTCAGATCATCGGGTATATCTGCCACGCGCATGTCGACGCGGCGCATCCTTGTCGCCGGTGGCGCGGGGTTTCTTGGCTCTCATCTTTGCGAACGTCTTCTGAACGAAGGAAACTTCGTCGTCTGCGTCGATAATTTTTCGACCGGACGGCTTGAGAACCTGCGCAATCTCCTGCGTTACGACACGTTCAGCTTCGTTCGCCACGATATCGTCAACCCGATCGATCTGCCGGTGGACGAGATCTACAATCTGGCATGCCCGGCTTCGCCGCCGCATTATCAGGCTGATCCGGTGCATACGATGAAGACGAGCGTCATCGGCTCGCTCAACCTGCTTGAGCTTGCAGCACATTACCAGGCCCGGATTTTTCAGGCATCGACTTCGGAAGTCTACGGCGATCCGCAGACGCATCCGCAGCCGGAAGCCTATTGGGGCAATGTCAATTCCTTCGGTCCCCGGTCCTGCTACGACGAAGGCAAGCGCTCCGCCGAAACGCTGTTCTACGATTTTCACAAGCAGTATGGCGTCGATATCCGCATCGTGCGCATCTTCAACACCTATGGCCCGCGCATGCGGCCCGACGACGGGCGCGTCGTGTCGAACTTCATCGTTCAGGCCCTCAAGCGTGAAGACATCACCATCTATGGCGACGGCTCGCAGACCCGCTCCTTCTGCTATGTCGACGATCTGATCGAAGGCTTCAGCCGGCTGATGAACAGCCAGGTCCGCAAGCCCGTCAATCTGGGCAATCCGGGAGAGTTCACCGTGCGTGAACTCGCCGAGCAGATCATTGCACTGACCGGTTCGTCATCGCGGATCGTCTATCGTCCGCTGCCGACCGACGATCCGCGCCAGCGCCGTCCCGACATCATGCTCGCCAAGCGCGAGCTTGGCTGGGAACCGCAGATAGCGCTTGTCGAAGGGCTGAAGCAGACGATCGCCTATTTCGAACGCCAGCTTGTCAGGCCGACGGGCGAGCTTTTCGAGGTGGCGAGATGACACGGCCGACCATACTCGTCACCGGCGGTGCAGGCTTCATCGGAAGCCATACGGCGAAGCTTCTGCATGAGAGCGGATTCTCGCCGGTCGTCTATGACAACCTGTCGACGGGTCACCGGTCTTCCGTTCGCTGGGGCGAGTTTGTCGAGGGCGACACGCTTTCCCAGGATCAGCTTGTCGCTGCCATCACGAGCTTTGATCCGGCAGCCATCATCCACTTTGCGGCCTCGGCTTATGTGGGGGAATCCGTCACGGACCCCGCGAAATATTATCGCAACAATGTCGGCGGCATCCAGTCCGTTCTGGAGGCGAGCCGCCTGACGGGCGGACGCCCTGTCATCTTTTCATCGAGCTGCGCCACCTATGGCATTCCGAATGCGCTGCCGATCCGCGAGGGTGAAATGCAGCGCCCCATCAACCCCTATGGGCGCACGAAGCTGATCGCCGAACATATGCTGGCCGACTATTCGGCAGCCTATGGCTTGCCCTATGCGGCACTGCGCTATTTCAACGCCTGCGGCGCCGATCTGGATGGCGAACTGGGCGAAAGGCACGATCCCGAAACCCATCTGATACCGCGCGCCATGCTGGCTGCGGCGGGAAAGGCGGATTGCCTCGAAGTTTACGGCGATGATTACGAAACGCCGGATGGCACCTGCATCCGCGACTATATTCATGTCGTCGATCTGGCGCGGGCGCATGTGCTTGCGGTCGAACATCTTCTGAATGGCGGTGGAAACCTCGTTCTCAATCTGGGAACCGGGCGCGGAACATCCATCAGGGAAATCGTGGATGCGATAGACCGGCTGACCGGCCGCAGGGTGCCCGTCGAAATGCGGCCGCGCCGGGCGGGCGACCCGCCCGTGCTTTATGCCGATCCATCGGAGGCTGCGGCAAAGCTCGGCTTCCGCACGCTCCATTCCGATCTCGATACGATCATCCGCACGGCTGCGCCCTTCTTTGGGCTGGAGATGCGGACATGACACGGCGCGAGCTTCACCCAGTCACTGGTGGCGATACAGGCGAAACGGAACCCTTGCTGACGCCCATCTTCACTGGCCGCAAGCGGGTGGAGTATGTGGTTGGCATTGTCCTCTGGGCCCTCGCCCTCGCCTATTTCTGGCAATGGTGGCTCATCAGCGCCACGCCCAATCACCTTGCGGGTTATATTCTGGTGACGGCGCTCCTGGCCTGGATCACGATCCTGCCGCTTTATTTCATCACCATTTTCTTCCACGCGGCGCGCCCCACCGGCCCGCTTCGCATCCCTGCTGGAAGCCGCGTTGCCATGGTCGTCACCAAGGCGCCGTCTGAGCCGTTCGAGGTGGTGGCTGAAACCTTGCGCGCCATGCTGGCGCAGGATGTGCCGCACGATACCTGGCTTGCCGATGAGGACCCTTCGCCCGCGACGCTTGCCTGGTGCCGGGAACATGGCGTGTACGTTTCCACGCGCAGGGGACGTGCCGATTATCATCGGCAAAGCTGGCCGCGCCGCACCCGGTGCAAGGAAGGCAATCTCGCCTTCTTCTACGATCACTATGGCTATGAGCGCTATGATTTCGTGTCGCAGCTCGATGCCGATCATGTGCCTGAGCCGGGCTATCTCTTCAACATTCTGCGGCCCTTCGCCGATCCCGCGGTTGGTTATGTTTCCGCGCCAAGCATTTGTGATCGCAATGCGCATGAAAGCTGGTCGGCCCGCGGGCGTCTCTATGTGGAAGCCAGCATGCATGGCTCGCTGCAGGCCGGTTACAACGGAGGCTTTGCCCCGGTCTGCATCGGCTCTCATTATGCGGTACGCACGGCAGCGCTGAAGGAAATCGGCGGCCTTGGACCCGAACTGGCCGAGGATCATTCCACGACCCTGTTCATGAATGCGCATGGCTGGCGCGGCGTTCATGCGCTGGATGCCATCGCCCATGGCGACGGTCCACGCACCTTTGCCGATCTTGTGACGCAGGAATTCCAGTGGTCGCGCAGCCTCGTGATGATCCTGTTGCAATATACGCCGAAGCTGATCGGTCGCTTGCCGCTGCGCCTGAAGATCCAGTTTCTGTTCTCGCAGCTTTGGTATCCTCTCTATGCTTTCTTTCTGGCGCTGACATTCGTTCTGCCGATAGCCATTCTGGCTTATGGTGATAATTTCGCCAGCGTTACCTATCCCGCTTTCCTGATGCACTTCATGCCGCAATCGCTCGTGATTTTGGCGCTGGCATTCTGGTGGCGGTCGAGCGAGACGTTCCGCCCTGTCGACGGCAGGATTTTCAGCTGGGAAGCGATGCTGTTCCTGCTGGCACGCTGGCCCTGGGTTCTGGCTGGAACCTTCGCAGCCTTCCGTGACTGGCTGACCGGTTCCTTTGTCGATTTTCGTGTCACGCCGAAAGGCTCATCCGAGGTCGATCCGGTGCCACTGCGGGTGATCGCGCCCTATGCGCTGATCTCCGGTGTGTCCATTCTGCCTGTCCTCGTGGTCAGCGGTGCCGATCAGACGCGAGGCTTCTTCATCTTCGCCATCATCAATGCGTGTTTCTACCTGTTCCTGATGGCGATGATCGTCATCCAGCACACGCGGGAAAATCAGGTGCGCATGACGAACCGCCTCTATCGGCCGGCAATGGCATGCAGTTTCACGGCGCTGGTGGCGTTGACAGGCTTCACCACTGCCGAACGCGGGCGCGACGGCATCGAGGCTCTGAGCTGGGGCACAAAAAGCTTCACGCTCTTTGACGACCGCTTCTCGGTTGCAGGGGCTGGCAGAGGCGGGCGCGACGTTCACCGGACAGTCTTCAACCCACGCTGGCGCACCGGTGCGCCCAGCGCAGTAAACTAGGCGAAAGAGGCGCGACGATTATGAAGATCGCTGTCATCGGTACGGGCTATGTCGGATTGGTCAGTGGCGTGTGTTTCGCGGCCTGGGGACACGAAGTCGTCTGCGTCGACAAGGACGAGCGGAAGATCGTCCGGCTGGAACGCGGCATCGTGCCGATCTACGAGCCGGGGCTGGAGGAGCTGGTGGAACGCAACTTCGCCTTTGGGCGGCTCCGTTTCACGACCGATCTGGCGGAGGCCGTCAAGGGCGCGTCGGTTGTCTTCATTGCCGTGGGAACGCCTGCGCGCGCTGGCCACGGGGATGCCGACCTGTCCTTCGTCTATATGGCCGCTCGTGAACTCGCGCCGCTGATCGACGATCATAGCGTCGTGGTGATCAAGTCCACCGTTCCGGTCGGCACTGGCGATGTGGTGCAGAAGATCATCGGTTCGGTCAAAAGGCCGGGAAGCTTCTCCGTCGCATCCAATCCGGAGTTTCTGCGCGAGGGCGTGGCCATTAGCGATTTTCTGGAGCCGGATCGCGTCGTGATCGGCGTCGAGGATGAGCGCGCGCGCTCCATGCTGGTCACCCTTTACGCTCCGCCGCTCGAACCCCGGCAGACGCCGATCCTCATCACGCAGCGGCGGACGGCGGAACTCATCAAATATGCCGCCAACGCCTTTCTCGCCACCAAGATCACCTTCATCAACGAGCTGGCGGATCTGTGTGAGGAAGTCGGCAGCGATGTCAGCGAACTGGCGCTCGGCATGGGGCTGGACAAGCGTATCGGGACGAGTTTCCTGAATGCGGGGCCGGGTTATGGCGGCTCCTGTTTTCCGAAGGATACGCTTGCGCTTCTGCGCACCGCCCAGGACCACGGGGTGGCCCTGCGGCTGGTCGAGGAAACGGTCACGGTCAATGAAGCGCGCAAGCGCCGCATGGCGCTGAAGGTGCTGGATGCGCTTGGCGGCAGCGCCGAAGGCCGCACGATTGCCATCCTCGGCCTGACGTTCAAGCCCGACACGGACGACATGCGCGACGCACCGTCCATTCCACTTGTCGAGACCTTGCAGCGTTTTGGCGCCAGCATTCGCGCCTATGATCCGGCGGGGATGGAGAATGCCCGCCGCCTTCTCAGCGACGTCGAGTTCCATGACGACCCCTATGACTGCCTGAACATGGCCGACGCCGCCGTGGTCGTGACCGAATGGGACAGTATTCGCAAGCTCGACCTCGTCCGGATGAAGCAGACCATGCGGGACCCGGTAATCATCGACCTGCGCAATGTCTTTTCACCGGCGATTGCCGGGAGCCTGGGTTTCCGGATTTCGACAATCGGCCATCCTGTTCAACAGCGGCAGGAAAGAAGAGCAACAAACGTTCTGCCGCAGGCGCGCATCCGTCAATCGCAAGAACCTTTGACGGGTGCGCGCAACCTCAAGGTCGTGGGAGGTTCAAATGAAACATTTGAAGTTTGAGGCGAAGTTTGGGGCGATGTTTGAGGGTGGGCGGACCCTCTCGTTGCGGAGCAGGCGCGTTCTGCCATTCCTCATCGTGCTTGCCGGGATCAGCGCGCCAGCCGGTGCGTCGCCATCCGCAAAGGATGGGCTGCCCGACGGCGCTCGCCCGATGACGCCCGCCGAGCTTTACATGCTCTATCACGACAAGAGCTGGCAGTGGACCGATGGTTCCGGGCGCATGGAAAGCCAGAACCGCCGGTTCACCGCGCGGGTCGATGGCGAGAAGGGCAAGGTCTGGGCCGAAGGCCGCTGGCGCATCACAAGGTCGGGGCAGATGTGCTTCGATGCGAAGTGGCATATGGATGAGGGTGTATTCCCCAACAAGACCTGTTTCTCCCACCGCATCGCCGGTGGGACCATCTATCAGAAACGAGAGCCGGACGGCGTCTGGTATGTCTTCCGCCATGCGGGCGGAAACAAGGATGACGAGGCGCGCAAGCTCATCTCCATCGAAACGATAACACCGGACAGGGAAGCGTTGAATCTGGCGCTGCCCGTTGCCCAATCGCCAACGCAATAAAGGAGGCGGCGATGAAAACCTCATACAAACTAGCAACAGCCATTCTTTGCGGCGCGCTGCTTTCAACAGCCGTCTACGCCGCCAGCGGTGTTTCGGGGTGCCACTGTCGACACCCGCAGCATGTTCCACGACAAGCGCCCGGTCATCACTCCGCAATCCATCACCTTCGGAGCCTATGATCCGCACGGGGATTTCACCAACGATCCCAATTCACGCATCGAGCATCTGTTCCTGCCGTGGGAGGATGTGGACCTGACGAGCCTTTCGGCGGCGGACGCCTATGCGCAGGAACGGGGCCGCGAACTGCTGATCACCGTGGAACCGTGGTCGTGGGCACGCGACTGGCGCGTGGCGCCGGACGATCTGCTGAGCGGCATTGTGGGTGGCCGTTACGATTCAAACATGGCCGCGGTCTGCTCCGCTGCCTCGAAGCTGAAGAGCCCGGTCACCATTCGCTGGGCGCAGGAAATGGACGACAAGACAGGCCAGTTCACCTGGTCCTACTGGCCTGCGCAGGGCTATATCCGCGCCTATCAGCATGTCGTCAATGTCTGCCGCAAATCCCTGCCGCACGCCAAATATATGTGGTCGCCAAAGGGGGAGGAGGGGCTGGACGCCTATTATCCGGGCGATGGTTATGTCGACGTGATCGGCCTTTCGGTATTCGGTTACGAGCCCTACGACATGCTGGAACTGGGACGGCCATCCACCTTCGTGGAACGCGCCAAACCGGGCTATGACCGGGTGGTGGGTTTCAAGAAGCCGATTGTCATTGCCGAACTCGGCTATGAAGGAAGCGACGCCTATGTCCGCGCCTGGGCGCAGGAAACCAACAAGCCGCAGGCCGAATTTCCCGCGCTGACCGCGGCGGTCTACTTCAATGACCGCGAAGTCTATCCGTGGCCACGTGGTGTGGGACGGCCCGACTGGCGGGTTGCAAACCATCCGCTTGACTGATCCGGCGAAGCGAGTGCGGTCCGGATGAGAAACCGCTTCGCACCTTTGCTGGAAATGCTCCAACGTCTGAACAGGATTACGACAATGTTTTCGATCCGTTTTAGAACCGTCAGCACGACACAGTCCGTTTTCCGGGCTGCACTCCCTTTGGCCGTGCTTCTTGTGGCAAGTGCTGCGGAAGCAGCGCCGAAGCCGAAGGCCGACGATCCGGTCGCCATCGAGGCTGCGGCGGCATCGCCCCTGTCAGCCACGGCGCTTGAGGCGCTTTATTCCGGCAGAACATGGAAATGGAAGGATGGCGGCGGCTATTTCTCCGCCGACAGGCATCGTTTCACGGCCTGGTCGCAGAAGGGCCGGGCATGGTCCTATGCCGAGGGGCGCTGGTATGCCACCGACAACGGCAAGCTCTGCCTGCAGGCCTATTGGGTCAACAAGATGAGCGGCGGCGGTGACACGACCTGCTTCCTCCATCGCGAGAAGAACGGCGTCATCTACCAGAAGCGCTCGCTGGGTGGCACATGGTACGTGTTCCGCAACAATCCACAGCGCCCGACCGACGAGGCCGCCAAGCTCCTGCGGGGCGACCGCATAAGCAAGGGACTGGCGCGCATGAAAGCCGATGCGAGCTGATCGCGAGGCGAACATGCCGGCTCGCCGATCTGTATGGAGTTCCGGCGAGCCGGTGTGACTGGCGCGTTGCGCGCTTCACCCTAGTTGCGGTTGAAGCAGCGGGATTTCTGCCCGAAACCGCTCGGCGTGCACACAAGGGACGTACCGCTCGCATATTGCGAGGCGGAAACCTTCATGACTTTCGCCGATCCCGGCTTGTTGTAGCGAACCTGCCCGTTTGTCTCGACCTTGGCACGATAAACGGAAATCGTTTCGCTTTTCTGCTTGCGGGCATCCTTGGCTTCTGCACCCGCCGTCAGGCATAATGAAGCGGAAAGTCCAACCACTATAGCGGCAGCCCATTTCAAGCTTTCGCGGCGCACAGTATATGCAAATACATTGTTCATGCGATTGCCTCCGGTTGTTATTACCGTGCTTTCTATCGGATGCGTTTTAATATTCTGGCCGGATTTTCATGAAAATTTTCATCAAATGGGATGCAATGATCTTCCGTCACAGACCAATTCCGGTCAGTTCCGGGCGAAGGCGGAAAAGCAGGTCTTCGCTGTGCATGAGGATACCGGCTGCCGCTTCCAACGGATAGCTGACAGATAATGTTCCGGCTTATTTTGATTTTATACGCGCAAATGCTAATATCACGCCATGGTCTTGGGATGCGGTCTGCGCGCCCTGGCCCCCGGTTTGGTTTTGGGAGTTGCCGTGACATCCCCGAGCGACAAGGCCACGAGTGATCTGAAGCCGGAATTTGTGGAGCGCCGCCAGTCAGCGCGAGTGCCGCTTGCGAGGCTTGGAGAAGAAGCCCGAAGCACCAATATTCTGGCCCCGCTGGTCTTTACGACCGAACAATTGGACCGCTCCGCGCAGTTTTCCGCATGGCAGCAGCATGTGGCTCCCCTCTATGATGTGCGCTTGCCGGAAGGCGTCACTGCCCGGGACGGCTTTGCCGTCAGCCAGAAAGTCTGGGACCTGCGTGGGATGCTGCTGATCGAACAGGCAGCCCCTCCGTTCAGTTACGAGCGCACACCGGAAAAAGTTCGCTTCAGCCCCATTGATCACTGGCAGATCAGCTTCCTGCGCAGTGGCCGCTCGTGGACCTCCGTGGATGGCCGGGTGGCGGAAAACGAACCCGGCATGATCAACATCCGTTCGTTCGGCTACCCGTTTCGCGGTCGGGCGCTCGCGACCGAAGCCGTGCTGCTGATTATTCCGGTCGACCAGTTCGCGGGCCTCGGCGGCATGCCGGAAGCCTGCAACAATGCGACGCTCGGAGGCTATCGCGCCAAGCTCCTCATCGATTTCGTATCGACAATCCAGACCGGGCTGGACCGCATAACAGCCGAAGACCTGCCAGAATTGCGCGACGCCTTGCGCCAGCTCGTGTTCGACACCATCGTTCCGCTGGTGAGGGAGAGCGATGCGAACGCGCACGGCGCTTCTCTGGGGCTGATGACCCGCGCCCGGCGTTTTATCCAGAAAAACCTCATGTCCCGCGATCTCACGCCCGATGCGCTCAGCAGGGAGCTGGCGATCTCGCGCACGCATCTCTATCAGCTGTTCGAGGGCTCGGGCGGTGTGCTCAACTATATCCGCCAGAAGCGGCTGTTCGCGGCGCATGAAATGCTGGCCGATGCCTCGGAAAACCGCAAAGTGTCGGATATTGCGCAATTGCTGGGCTTCGAGACCGCGGCCAATTTCACGCGGGCTTTCACGCAACATTTCGGCTACAGCCCCACCAATGTCCGCAAAGCCCTGCCGCGAAATGACGGCACCGGCGACAGCCAGTCCGATGCGAACCGCTCCGTTACATTCGCCCACCTGTTACGCACCCTGGCCATGTTCGACGCATGACGGCGTAAACGCACGGGGTTTGCGCTCCGGCTATTCCTGATCAGGCATAAGTGCAAAATGTTTCATATTCTTGTCGAGTGCCACCCACTCATGCTTCGACTGCTCGAATATCGATAGGGAGGGTGGTGGAAACGCTGGGTCGGCAAACAGGCCGACGCCCACCCCTATCAAGGACGGGGCACCTTCTGGCAGCCAATAGACCGTTGAGCCGCAGCTTGGGCAGAAATGCATCCGAACCTTTGCGGCCGCTTTCGGCTGTCCGAACGAATTCCGTCGATTGACCAGAAATTTCAACACAACCTCCCGAGTAGAAGGCATTCGCACTGAACGGCGCGCCCGTCCTTCGCTGGCAGGCGAAGCAGTGACACAGGGCCGTCAGTTTGGGCGGTTCGTGAGGTGTTACTTTCAGATTTCCGCAAGCGCATTGAGCATAGGTCATCGATTTCTCCTGCATGTGAGATTGCATCGTGGGGAAGGGGAGATGATCGGAAAGGAGCTCGGAAAGGTTCTGAAACCGGCTGCAACTGTGGCAGCGCCTGAACCGAATATTGCATATTATTATTATCGTTCAACGCCTGATCGGCAAGCTGAAATAGAGCCAATTTCTTACACTTGCTTTTGGGAAAGATTTTGCAGACGCTGTGGTCTTGCCTCCCATCGGGGAGGACACAAGGGAGGAAAGACATGCAGCATTACAGACTGAAATCGCTTTCCCTTGCCGCGGCCATTGCCGTTGCAGGTCATCTGCCTTCAGCTTATGCGGCATCGCCAGCCCCGGCCGAAGGCCAGAACGGCATGGTGGTCACGGCACAGCATCTCGCCTCGCAGGTCGGCATCGATGTGCTTAAGAACGGCGGCAATGCCGTCGATGCGGCAGTTGCGGTCGGCTACGCGCTGGCGGTCGTTTATCCGACGGCCGGCAATCTCGGCGGCGGCGGTTTCATGACGATCCGCTTCAAGGACGGCAAGAGCACCTTTCTGGATTTTCGAGAGCGCGCGCCGCTCGCCGCCACCAAGACCATGTATCTGGACAAGGATGGCAAGCCGGTCGATGGCGCCAGCACTGAAACCTATCTCGCCATCGGTGTACCAGGTACGGTGGCTGGCCTTGAGGAAGCACGCGAAAAATATGGCACCCGCAAGCGCGAGGAGTTGATCGACCCGGCGCTGAAACTCGCCAAAAATGGTTTCACACTTGAACTGGGCGATATTCTCTCCTTTGCCGATGGCAACGAAAGACTGGCGAAAGACCCGGCAGCAGCGAGTATCTTCCTGAAAGACGGCAAGCCGCTTCCCCTGGGTGAAAAGCTTGTCCAGCCGGATTTGGCAAAGTCGCTTTCAGCCATTTCGGAAAAAGGCCCGGCAGCCTTCTATCAGGGCGATATCGCCGATCTGATCGTCAAGTCGAGCAAGGAACATGGCGGCATTCTCGCCAAGGCCGATTTCGAGCAATACAAGGTTCGAGAGCTGGAACCGGTCAAGTGCAGCTATCGCGGCTACGATATCGTGTCCTCGCCGCCGCCTTCCTCCGGCGGACTGATCATCTGCGAAATCCTCAACGTGCTGGAGGGTTATCCGATTTCCTATCTCGGCTATGGCTCGGCGGAAACCACGCGTTTGATGGTGGAAGCGATGCGCCATGCCTATGTGGACCGCAACACGGCATTGGGCGACCCTGATTTCATCGATAATCCAATCGAGAAGCTCACCAGCAAGGCCTATGCCGCAGAAATCCGCAGTCGTATCGACCCTTATCGCGCCGGTGTCAGCGAAGCACTGAAACCAGCCGAATTCAAGGAATCCAACGAAACAACGCATTATTCCATCGTGGACAAGGACGGCAATGCTGTCGCGGTGACCTACACGCTGAACGGTTCGTTCGGCACGGCCAAGGTGGCCGAAGGCACCGGCATTCTGCTCAACAACGAGATGGACGACTTCACCATCAAGCCGGGCGTGGCCAATCTCTATGGTCTCATCCAGGGCGAAGCCAATGCCATCGAGCCGCGCAAGTCACCGCTTTCCTCGATGAGCCCGACCATTGTGTCGAAGGATGGCAAGCCGTTCATGGTTATCGGTAGTCCCGGCGGTTCGCGCATCATCACGATCACGCTCGAGGCAATCATGAATGTCATCGATCATGGGATGGACATTCAGGAGGCGATTGACGCCCCGCGCATCCACCACCAGTGGCTGCCTGATCGGGTCTATATGGAAGCGAACGCGCTTTCGCCCGATACGATCCGGCTGCTGACCGGCATGGGCTATACAGTCGGCGAGGACCATAACTGGCCGGTCTGGGGCGAGGCGGCAGGCATTCTCGTCGGCGGCAAGAACATGGCGGCCATCGAAAAGGGCGGCGACAACCGTTATTACGGCGCCATAGACAGCCGTGCCGTCGCTGGTGCCGCCATCGGCTATTAGAGCGGTTCCGTTTGCTGGAAATGCTCTAACCCGGACCACTCCGGCGCCTGATCGTTGAAACGAGGAGACGAGACAATTCACGTCTCCTCAGCATCTGAACTATAGCGGATCAACCGGCGTTTTTGCCGTTGATCCGCGCAGTCTTCAGAATCTCGATGACCATTTCGGAGGCCTTGTTGAGCGAACCGACCGGCAGGAACTCGTAGATCGAGTGGAAGTTGTGCGCGCCGCAGAACAGGTTGGGGCAGGGCAATCCTTTTTCCGAAAGCACCGCGCCGTCATAACCGCCACGCATCGGCAGCGGCGTCGGCTCAACACCTATTGCCTTCATGGCGTCCAGCGCCAGCGCGACCGGATAACGATTTTCGCCTTGCAGGCTCTCGGCTGCGTTGCGGTAGACGGCCTTGTAGTCCACGTGAACCGTACCCTCGCCATGGAGCTGGTTGAAGCTTGCGGCGAGGTTTTCAATGAAGACGCGGCGCGCCTCATATCCGTCCTTCGTGAAATCGCGGATATCGATGACAAGGGTTGTCTCGGCTACGGACCCCTGAATGCCCTTCGCCCAATAATAGCCCTCGGTGCCTTCCGTATATTCGGGACGCTCGCCTCCCGGCATCATCGCGATGAATTGCTGGGCGTAGAGAATGGCATTGCGCAACTTGCCCTTGGCCGACATCGGATGCGCCGGCTGGCCCTTGAAGGTGAGGCGGAACTCACCGGCATTCCAGTTCTCATAAACGATCTCGCCAACCGCACAGCAGTCGAGCGTATAGGCGAAATCGGCATTGAGGGAAGCGACGTCGAGGGCCTTGGCGCCAAGCAATCCGATTTCCTCATCGGGCACGAAAACGACCTTGACCGTACCGTGCTCGATTTCGGGATTGCCGGTCAGCACCTGCATGGCATGCATGATCTCGGCGATGGCGGATTTGTTGTCGGCCCCCAGCAGGCTGGTGCCGTCCGTCACGATGATCCTGTCACCGACATAGCGTTCGAGTTCAGGAAACTCGGCGAGCCGCATGGTAGCGCCGGTGGCCTGGTTGAGCACGATATCGCCGCCCTGATAATCGACGACATGAGCGCGGGTGTCGGTCGTATATTCGCTCGACGTATCGAGATGGGCGACCCAGGCAATTGTCGGAAACCGCTGGTCACCGTTTGGGACATTGGCAGGCAAGGTGCCGACGACGATCGAGTGGTCACGCTCTTCAACCTCCATGCCCATGGCGCGCATTTCGCTGGCGAGCAGCTTTGCGAGATCGGTTTGTCCGGCGCTCGACGGGAGTTTCCCCGCATTGGGTACGGCGGTCGTGTTGATGCGGGTATAGGCTAGAAAGCGGTCTACGATATCCATGTCATTCTCTCGAATATTGGTCAGATGCGGCCCCGGATTCAGCCGGGGCCCAAAGAAGATAGCGGGCGTTCAAAGCGCGCTTCGATCTGGTTGAATCCGATCGGCGCTCTGAACCTGTCATTCTGGAGCATGATCCTGATCGATCCCGTTCACTCGGGTCGGATCATGCTCCATGCCCACCAACCGGAGTTCATCGCCGGTCATCCGGCCAGTCATCCGGCAAGCGGGGACAAGCCTTATTCCTCGATGTCGACGTCTTCAAAGAGATAGCCGCCAAAGGGATCGATGCGGAAATCCCGGACCTTCTTGCTGATCGGCTGCTCGACGATCTGATGGGCGATCGTCAGCCACGGCGCCTGTTCCTTGAACACGACCTGCGCCTGTTCGTAGAGCTTGGTGCGCTCGGCCTGATCCGTCGTCAGCTTGGCCGCCTGAATGAGCTTCTCGAAATCCTGATCGCACCAGTTGGCGCGATTGGCGCTGCCGATGGCCTTGCAGCTCAGAAGCGCGGCGAGGAAGTTGTCGGGATCGGCAATGCCGCCGGTCCAGCCAAGCATGACGGCGCCATCGCGGTCCTTGTCCAGCGAACGCTTGAGATATTCGCCCCAGTCATAGGTAACGATTTCGGCCGTTACGCCCACCTTGGCGAAATCGGACTGGATGAGTTCGGCAGCGCGGCGCGCATTGGGCATATAGGGCCGCTGCACCGGCATGGCCCAGATTTTCATCTTGAGGTCCTTGACGCCTGCCTCGTCGAGCATCTTGCGCGACTGTTCGGGATCGTAAGCGTCGTCCTTGACGTTCTTGTTGTAGCCCCAGACGCTTGGCGGCAGCGGATTGACCGAAGGGACAGCCGAGCCCAGATAGACCGCATCGATGATCGCGGCCTTGTTGACCGCCATGTTCAGCGCCTTGCGGACACGCACATCGTCAAACGGCTTCTGCTGGGTGTTGTAGGCGAGGAAGGAGAGGTTCAGCCCTTCCTTGTGCAGCATTTCGACAGCCGGATCCTTCTTCATCTCCGCAATGTCGGCCGGGTTCGGCGCGGCAATGACATGGCATTCGCCGGACTTCAGCTTCTGGTAGCGCACAGCCGCATCCGGCGTGATCGCGAAGATCAGATTGTCGATCTTCTGCTTGCCCGCCCAATAATCGGGATTGGCCTGATAGCGGATGGCGCTATCCTTCTGATAGGCGACGAACTGATAGGGACCGGTTCCGACCGGCTGCTGGCTGAACTCGGGAATGCGGCCTTCCGCGACGAGCTTGTCGGCATATTCCTTGGACTGGATGACGGCAAATGTCAGCGACAGCGTGGAGATGAACGTCGCTTCCGGATGCGCCAGCACGAACTTGACGGTGTGATCGTCGATCTTTTCGATCTTCTCGATCAGGGAAGGAAAGGAGTAGGCCCCGAACTGCGGCCACGTGCCCTGATTATAATAGGGATTGTCCTTGTTTCCCTGGCGGTCGAACGTGAAGATCACGTCATCTGCATTGAATTCGCGCGTCGGGGTGAAGAAGCTTGTGGTGTGGAACTTCACGCCCTTGCGCAGATGAAACGTATATTCCTTGCCATCGGCGGAAACGTCCCAGCTTTCCGCAAGGCCGGGCTCCAGCTCGGTCGAGCCGCGCTTGATCTTGATGAGCCCGTTGGACACATTGCGCGCCGAAGCATCATAGACGGCGCCGGATGTCGTCTGCGCCGCGTCGAACATTTCGGGAGATGCCTCGGAGCAATAGATCAATGTCTTGGCGAAGACCTGTCCAACTGCCGTGCTGTTGAGCGCAGCCGCGACCAGCGCGGCTGAAAATAGTTTTCCGTATGTGTTCATGAGGCTGCATTCCCTTGCTGACGACGCGACCGACCTTCGGTGGTGTGTTGTTCAGTATCGACTTTTCCAGATGATTCTAAACAGCGGTGCGATTTTTATATGAGCGCGCAAAGCTGCGTGAAGCAAGCCGGTCTTTGGAGTTCCGGCCGCTAATTCGCTATTACCGGGCTTGCGGGACGGCATTTGCCAGCGGTGGGAAACTCCAATAGTTTTGCACCTGCCGATCGAATGATAAACATAGCCGATGCGATATTCTGCCTGGGCAGGCTGATACCGGGATGCAATTCATGAACTTCAACAACAGAAGCACCCGGGGAAATTTCCGCTCTGCCCTATTGCCGTTTTTCGTGTGGCTGCTGTTCAATCTCGTGGCGATGGGCGGCCTTGTGATCTACCAGCGCGCCGCACTTTTGTCCGAGCTTCAGGCCGCCAGTTTCACGTTGCACCGCGAGGCCTCGCAGCGCGCAGGCCAGCACGATGCCCATCTGACCGCGCTTTCCACGATAGCCCAGTCCAAGGCGCGAACCGCCGATGTTTCGCAGAACGATGTCTTCCTCGAAGTGGCGGCGACGATCACCCGGTTCTATCCGCGCATCGACGAAATTCAACTGGTGCCGATGGACCCGGCTCTGCCCGTGGCCGGCACCAGAGCGCTGGAACCGGAGCTGGCCGACACCATACGGGCGGCCGTCCGTTCCTACCGCGGCCTGCCGGAATTGCTGGCGCCATCCGCGCGGCCCGGCCACTACATGATGGTAAAACGCAGCCCCAATACCGACAATCCGCATGACGGTCTCACATTGTCGATCGATGCGGGGAGCCTCATCGGTTCCGACGATGCGTTCTGGAGCGGCAAAGGTGTCGCGCGACGCATCCTCATGCCCGATGGCACGGTTCTTTTCAGCCAACCGGCCTCCTTTGACGATGTCGATTTCTCCAAGAAGCTCGGCAGTGCCTCGCAGCCGTTGCTTTTCCAGACTGCGCTTGCCATGAGCTGGGGCGACCTGCTGCCGTTTGACCAGCTGATACCGCTTCTCATCCTCACCAACCTGTTGTTCTTCGGCGGATTGATCATCGTTCGCCAGACGCAACGCACCCGCCATGCGGAACGCCGCGCGGAGCTGAGCGGCTTCGAGGCGCGGCTCGCCCATGCCTCGCGGGTCAATACGATGGGCGAGATGGCAAGCGGCATGGCGCATGAGCTGACGCAACCCCTGACCGCCCTTCTTGCCGGCGCGCAGGCAGGGCGCCGCCTGTTGAGCCGCAACAATACGGCGGCTCTCGCCGGAGCGCTGGACGATATGGTGGAACAGGCGCGCCGGGCATCCGCCATTCTGGACCGCCTGCGCAACTGGTCTCGTCCGCAGCGCCGGCAGACGACACGTGCCGATCTGCGCCTGTCGCTTCAAAACGTGCAGACCCTGCTCGCCTCGGAAGCTGCCCGCCGGGGCGTCAAGGTCGAGCTTGGGATGCCGGAGACACCGGTGATGGCAGCGGTCGATCCGGTGGAAATGGAACAGGTCATGTTCAATCTCCTCCGCAATGCGATCGAATCCTTTCATGAGGACGATCAGGACCGGCGCGTCAACGCGTCCCTGAAAGCCGATGGAGCGGTGGCGGTTCTGGAAATTGCGGATAATGGTCCCGGCGTCGCGCCGGACCTGTTGCCCCGCCTTTTTACCCCGTTTACCACAAGCCGTCCTGAAGGGACCGGCCTCGGCCTGGCCCTCAGTCAGCGGCTGGTGGAACGTTTTGCCGGAGAGATTTCCTATATCCCACGGGAGCGCGGCGCGCTGTTTCGCGTTGTGCTGCCAATCGCCGAAGAGACAGGAAGTTAAGAGAATGGTTCAGCCGGTCTATCTTGTCGATGACGATGAAGCAGTGCGAAAGTCGCTCAGCCTGCTTTTGTCGACCATAGACATGGAGGTCAGGAGTTTTGCCGATCCGTCTGCATTTCTGGCACAGCTGCCCCGGTTGAAGCCGGGCTGCATGATCTTCGACATTCGCATGCCGGTCATGACCGGCCTGAAACTCCAGGAACTTCTGGCCGGACAGGAAATCGACTGGCCGGTGATCATCATTTCGGGCCATGGCGACATCGAAGCCTGCCGCCGTGCCTTTCGAAACGGCGCGGTGGACTATCTTTCCAAGCCCGTCGATGAGCAGGATCTCATCGATGCAATCCAGAAGGCGCAGCAACTGCTGGATCAGCGGCTCGGCAGCAAGGCGCTGCGGGCCGAAACACTGGCGCTGCTGGACACGCTGACGGCGCGCGAGCGTGAAGTGCTTGGCCGTATCGCGCAGGGGTTCACGACCCGGCAGATTGCCGATGGGCTTGAACTGTCGCCGCGCACGATCGACAGCCATCGCGCGGCCATCGGGGCGAAACTGGGCACGACCTCGCAGGCGGAAATGACGCGCTTGTGGCTGGAAGGGCAGTCCACTCCGTAGAACTACCGAGAAGTTTGTAAGAGCTACGGATTTCGCCGCTCGCCGACGAAAACTAAATGTTCCTCATCACAACCGAGGAACGACCATGATCCGTAAACTTGCAATTGTCGCCCTGTCGATGTCTCCCGCTACCGCTTTCGCCCAGACCCTCCCCACCACGCCTTACCTGCCGCTCGATCTGGCAACCAAGGCCGCACAGGCTGCGCTGGATGCCTGCGTCGCCAAGGGCAGCAATGTGAGCGTCGCGGTCGTGGCGCGCGACGGGGCAACCAAGGTTCTGCTCAAGGCCGATCTTTCCGGCCCGCATACCGGCAACAGTGCCGAAGGAAAGGCATTTACGGCAGCCGCTCTGGGCCGCGACTCGGGCGAGCTTGCGGAGTTCATCGCTTCGAAGCCAGCCAATAACGGCATGCGCGACATGGATTCGCGCTTTGTTATCCAGGCGGGCGGCCTGCCGATCAAGATCGGCGACGCGCTGGTCGGCGGCATCGGGGTCGGCGGCGCACCGTCCGGCGCGATTGACGCGGAATGCGCCCTTGCCGGTCTTCAGGCTATCGAAGCCAAGTAAAATGACAGGCAGGACCGGACCTTGTCCGGCCCTGCCTTTATGTGCCCAACGGCACCTCCCCGACGCCCGCGCCCTGATCGCCGCAATCCCTGCAAAAGCCGTGCCGTTCAAGGAATATGGCTTGCATCGGGGCGCGGGGGCTGATTTTCTGCTCGCCAAAGCCGACGCATCGACGGCTTCGTGGCCGGCGGAACACCGCATCTGCGGATTTTCTGACACGCTTGTATCGCAGACGAAAATCGGCACCGTGACCTGCGGTGGGCGGTCCATCCCGCGCGAACCGGCCCGAAACGTCGCATGCTCGGGATAATGCGGAGGGGACAGAATGGCCGCGAGCCCGGCAAAGCGACTGATAACATTCGGTATGGTTATTCTGCGTGAAGCGGTCGGCGTCTACTGGACGCTGATCAAGATCATGCTGCCGGTGATGGTGCTGACACAACTGGCTATCGAAATGGGGTTGATCAAGGCCATCTCGCCCGCCTTCGCCCCGGTCATGCAGTTCGTGGGCCTGCCGCCGGAGGCAGGTTTCGTCTGGGCGATGAACCTTCTTGTCGGCATCTGGAGCGGGGCCGTGGTGATGTTCGCCGTCCTGCCGGTCGACACACTGACCACAGCACAGGTGACAATCCTCGGTTCGCTTTTCCTCTTTGCCCATGCTCTTCCCATCGAACAGCGTATTGTGCAGAAGGCGGGTCCGCGCCTGATCGTCTCGACGCTGATCCGGGTTGGCGGTGGGCTTTTCTTCGCCTGGGGAATTAACCTGATTTCCAGCCGCACCGGATGGCTCGCGGAACCGGCTGCCCCGAACTGGGTGCCGGGCCATTACGATGCGAGCTGGACCAGTTTCGTGGCGGATACGGCCTCCACGCTGGTCTGGATATTCATTGTCCTGCTCGGTCTGGTCGCGGTGCTGAGAACAATGGATGCCCTCGATGTAACGCGCTTCCTCAACCTGCTTCTTTCGCCATTGCTGCGCCTGCTCGGCATAGCGAAGGCCGCCGCTCCGCTAACGGTGGTCGGGCTGGTGTTGGGACTTTCCTATGGCGGGGGCCTCATCATTCGTGAAGCGCAGCGCGGCCATATCCAGCCTCGCGACGTCTTTCTGGCGTCGAGCTTCATGGGGCTCTGCCACAGCCTGATCGAAGATACGCTGATAGTCGTGGCTCTCGGTGCGGATATCTACGTGGTCCTGTTTGGCCGCCTGATTTTCTCGGTTCTGCTGGTTGCAGTCCTCGCAAGGCTTCTGCGCGGAACGGGCGATGCCTTCTTCTTCCGCTTTCTTTACCGGGACAGGATGCATGGCAAATCGCGGCTGCAATACGGGACGGCGGCAGAGGGCCCACTGGATTCGTAGGCGGAGATTTCGGAAGCTTCCAATGTGACAGCGCGCTTCAGTTCGCATTAAAAAATCCCCCACGCGAGGGCGTAGGGGTAAGGGATGCACAGTGATGGGTGGAAGCAACTGAGGGGAAGCGCTTCCATGAAAACCAATAATCAAAATAGTATTCTGAGGCTGAACGGAGTCCTAATCTGTTCGTGCTATCAATATGGATAGAAAGCACCTTTCTCACCTGCAAATCAATCGCAACAATTTGAGGGGGAAAAGTTGGGACCTTTAATCCGGAGCTGGAAGCAGGCGGGCAAAAGGAACCCCGGTGCTGTTGCTGCGCTGGGGTTGTGCGCAGCAAGGGACACTCTACCACCGGCTTTGCACGCAGGAAGTGTAAGGAAAGGCTGGAAGGTGGGAAATCCCATGGTTGCGGGAGGGCATTCTGGGTCGCATCTGGCTCGGAACAGGCGGGAATTTCCGTGACCTGAGCGCATCTGAAAAGTGTGACACGCTTTTCGGAACGAGTTGCGGGGAAAACCCCGGACAATCGATATTTGGAGGGGGCGTCAATGTTCCATGGCGGGTCTCAGGAACAATGCCTCGGCTATTGTCGAAAGATCCTTGTGGCGAGCGCTCAGCACGAAACCGGCGAAGCGCTGGCTGTCCAGTCTGGGATTTTCGGGCAGGGCGAATATGAAGGGGATGGCACCGCGTTCCAGCTGGTCGATGAGCGGGAGCACCGCGTCCGGTTCCAGCGCGACATCCATGACAACGGCGTCCACAACGCCGCCTTCCAGATAATTCAGCGCCTGGATGGCAGTGCTGACCGGACCAAGCACGATGGCTCCGGCATTTGTCAGCCTGGCTGCCGCTTCTTCCGATAGCAGGAACCCGTCTTCAAAAACCAGAATGCGTTTTCCCGAGAACAGACGCATAATATCATCATTAGACTTATTCATTACAAACAGTTGGCCATGTCTGGGACCAAATGACAAGATGCCTCGTGCTGAATTCACATCACGGGCCAAAACACGATAGCGCGGGACAATACGCCTGAAAAACACTATCTAGGCTCCCTCCATGATATCGTGCAGTTTGTGTCGCGCGCGGTGCAGGCGGCTTTTCACCGTGCCGATGGAGCAATCGCAAAGCTCTGCGGTGCGCTCATAGCTTTTGCCTTCCAACACCACCATCGCCAGTACCCGACGATATTTATGAGGCAGGGTCGCCATCGCGGTCTGCACATCATGCGCTTCAAGGGTCAGTTCCTGCGAGGCTTCCACCGAGACTATCGGAGAGACGCACTCGACGGCGCCTGGTGCTTCGCGTTTCTGAATCCGAATCCGGGTGCAGAACGTGTTGCGCATGATCGTAAAAAGCCACGATTTCAGCGGCGAATAAGGCGTGTACTTTTCCCGGTTGGCCAGGGCTTTCATCAGGGTTTCCTGAACGAGATCTTCCGCGTCTTCCTTCTGGCTGTAGAATGTGCGGGAAAAAGCGCGAAGCGCCGGTATCATCTCAACGAGATGTTCCGGCTCCAGCATGTAGTCGGGATCGGGGGTGAACGACATCGCAGTGGCCTTTCCGAACCAACGTCCGGTTAGAGGATGGGGCGGCACAAGGCCGCCCCTTTAATTTACGAATTCTTATGGCTCTGCTGGCCTGCCTTCACATGCTGTTCGTGGCTTCCGCCACGCGAAGATGACTGCTGCTTGTCGCCGCCGCCTCCGCTGCTTGCTTGCTTGCCATCGTTCTTGTGGCTCTGCTGGCCGGCTTTCACGTGTTGTTCGTGTGTGCCACCTTGCGTGTGATTCTGTGCCATTCTCTTTCCTTTCAGTGGTTCCAGACCAATGATTTTGGGAGTGGAGTTTGTCGCGCGTGACATAAGCCTAACCTTGAGGCCCGGAGGATGTTCCAAGAAAAAGCCTGTAACAAACTTCACGTTTCGGACGCGCGCCCGAACTCTGCAACCTGGCCAAGTTCCTTCAGGAACATCGCCCGTTCGCGGTCGTAACCGCTCCTGCCGCGCAGCCGCAGCAGATAGGAGGGGTGGATGGTCACAAAGACGTGGCGGTTTTCGTGCTGCAGGCAACGGCCGCGCACGGCGGCTATCTTCACAGGCTTATCAAAAACGGCGCGGGCGGCCACGGCTCCCAGCGCAACGATGATATGCGGCGACACTTGTTCGATTTCCTGCTCAAGCCACCAGCGGCAGGCTTCTATGTGGCTGGTCGACGGGCGCTGGTGGAGGCGTCTCTTGCCGCGCTGGATGTGGCGAAAATGTTTAACGGCGTTGGTGATGTAGCACCGTTCGCGCTTGATGCCGACTTCGGCGAGACAGGCGTCGAAGACCTGGCCCGCAGGACCGATCAGCGGGCGCCCTTCGATATCCTCCTTGTCGCCGGGTTGCTCGGCGACAAAGAAAATTCCGGCCCCGACAGGGCCTTCCCCGAAAACGGTCTGTGTCGCATCCTTGTAGAGCTCGCAACGCCGACAAGTCTGCGCTTCCGCGCAGACTTGCTCAAGGGTAGGCTGGCGATGTGAAATTGCCGGGGCGGGGCTTGTCATTGCCGCTCCGTGGCGGAAGGCGGCGGCTGCGATTCCGTGGATGTAGGCGGTGTGCTGTTGTCATCCATGAAACCGCGCCCCGGACGCATTTGTCCGTAAAGTTCCACCGCACCCCAGACAATCATCGCCAGTATCAGGCTGGAAACGAGGATTGTGAGGATACGCCCTCCATTCAAACCTTGACGGGCCTTGCGCGGATCCACCTCTTTCATCGGCCGATCCACCTAGCCCCAGCGCTGACGTTCGCGTTCGATCTCGTCTGCCGTGTAGGGCGCAGCCGACGCATTGAAGCTCTCCCATCCTTCCTCGAGATAAGCGTCGCGGCGCTGGCCGATATTGACACGTCCCCAGTCTTCCAGAATGGCTTCGACCTTCTCGCGCTCGCTTTCGTCGCAGCGGACCGCGACCAAAGCGCTGCCCCGGCGAATGGCTTCGCTATAGGCCTGCGCCTCTTCCTCGGGTATGCCCGTATCAACGAGGGCGCCCACGATACCGCCTGCGACGCCGCCGGCTGTCGCGCCGCCAACAAGCCCGACCAGCGTAGCGGTGAGCCAGCCACCTGCCACGACCGGGCCGACGCCGGGAATGGAAAGAAGGCCAAGCCCGGTCAGCAGTCCGGCACCGCCGCCTGCGACCGCGCCGAGACCGGCCCCGGTTTCGACGCCCGTCACGGTGCTCCCGTCCCCTTCCGCGGCATCGCCTGCATATCGACCATCGGTATTATTCGAAATCAGGCTGATATTGTCCGAAGAGATCCCCGCTTCCTCAAGGGAACGAACGGCGTCCATTGCTTCGTCATAATTGTCGAACAGACCTGTGATATAAGCCATTTTCATCTCCTTTAATTCGGTTGCCGGTTACAGCCGGATCACTGCGTGGTGATGTTTCCCTGGAAATCGAAAAGAACCTTCACGGGCTGCCCGTTACGCGCAGCATCGGCGCGCCAGACGCCATCCTCGCCAAGCTGAAGGTGCATGATGTTGGTATAGCCTTCTTCGGTCAGGCGTTCCTTCACCTGATCTTCGGTAAAGCTGTTCTGCCCCGGCACGGGCGCCTTGGGGTTTTTCTCTCCGGGTGTCGTCACAGCAGGTGTTTGCGGGTCACTGGAGGGGGCGGCGGTTTGGGCAAAAGCTGCCGGTGTGACCAGCAGGAAAACCGCGCTTGCGCAATATCGAATAGACTGTTTCATCGTAGGCTCCCTTGTTTCTGGGGACTGTCCCAACCAACGAGCCGATCGAATGTTCCCTTGGAATTTCAACGGGCACCGAGAACCATTTCCCTGATCCAGCGGGTCAGGAGCTGGTTGTAGGTCTTTTGATGGCGCTCTTCCGTGAGGGCATGGTCTGCGCCGTCCAGCATGCGAACGGTCAGCGAACGGGCATTGATGAAGGCGGTTTGATAGCTCGCCACTGTCGGATGCGGAACGATGACGTCATGCTCGGACTCGACCAGAAGCACATCGCCGCGAAATTCCCGTGCCTGCCGCAAGGCGCGGTTGTCGTCATAACTGACCAGTGCCGAGCGATAGGATTGCAGGTCCCTGCGATCGAGCCTTGCCTTGGGAACCTGCCAGAGCTCGTCACGATAAAGGGCAGGTGCTCTGAGCGCCAGCCAGCGAACGGGGCGCAATTCTGTCAGCAATGTCGCGAGATATCCGCCATAGCTGCTGCCTATGACGACAATGGAGTCGTCCTCGACCATCTTGAGGCTGGCCAGGCTGTCATAGGCGGCGATTGCGTCGTCGAGGTTTTCGCCGCGCGTCACGGTCTTGTTGCCGGAGAGCAAATCCCCGTGGCCGCGCATATCGAAGGTGAGGCAAACGCAGCCGAGCGAGGATATTGCATTCGCCCTTTCGATGTCGCGTTCCTGGCTGCCGGCCCAGCCATGAAGAAAAAGGACGCCGGGAATGGTAGTGTCTGGAGAGATTACTGTCGCGGCCAGTTCATACTGGTCGACACGGACGGCGGTATCGTTACGGATCATGATAGATTTTCTCGATTCTCGCATATTTATGCAGGGGCTGACCGAGATCGTCCTCACCGGAATAGACGATGAAATCATCGTCCCGGAACGTCGGCGCTTCGTCGCGGCTCTCGTGCAGAACGGCCTGCACGGCGGTCACGGTTTCATCCTGCATCAGTTTTTCCATTGCCAGCAGTTCAGCGGGGGAAGCGCCTCCCACGCGCCACGACTGTTCAAGCACTCCACAGCGCACGCCATTTTCGGTTATCGGCCCGACAAGCACGTCATAATTCCTGCGTGACGCGACCAGTCCAAGATGCTCGCGGGCCGCTTCATCGTAGCGCCGGGCATTCTCCACGACCTTGCGTGCAGTTGGCGATTGCAGAAGCTGAAGAAGCGCATCCCAGTCGCCGCGCACCACGCGCAACCGGCTGCCGGCATAAAATTCCTTACCGGCCTTGTCGCGGGAACTGTACTGACGGCCCAGATAGGTTCCGACATGGTTTCCAAGCTGGATCTGCCCGACGGAATAGGTCGTGGAATTGTCCACATCCTCTTCGAGAACCAGTCCGTTTGCGATATCGACCTCTGAAACCTCGGCGAGAAAACTGTCGAGCGAGCGGACGGTGTCGATGACGCTCTGGTCCTCGCCGCCGGACGCATAGGGATTCTTGAACCGAATTTTGTGCTTTTTCAGCAAGGCACTCGCCGCTTCCAGAGCGTGGCGGTGCGAGAACACCGAGAAGCCCGGCAGAACGCAATCCTGCAAACATGCCGCGAACTGTCCCGTCCATCCCTCGGGCAGGTCGTCGTGGTCGTGCCAATGTGGATGGGTAACGAGCTTTGTCGCCATGAAACCGCGATGAACGATGCCGCCATAGAAGCGATCCACGGTCATGTCGGGGTTCCCCTCCTGCCGGGCGAGGGCGTAGGTCGGGATAAAAAACGTTTCGCCATCTTCGTCGAAGTCTTGCCCAGTGGGAAGTAGTTGCCGGCCTGTGAGGGCCGAGAGACGCGTAGCCAGCGCTTCCGCGCTGGCTACGGTGTGGTGGCTGTCCGACGCCCGGCAGACGACGCGAATTTTCCCGCATGGGGTCTTCCCGCAAAAGGGCGCTTTCCATGTCGTCACCTCGCTGTCGATCCCGGGCTAGCGGTTGCGCACAGGCTGCGATCAGGCCGCTTCCGCACGGAGATTGGCGGAGGTTTCGGCAAGCTTGGTCAGGTCCTTGTCGGTCTGGCCTTCTTCCTGCAGGGTTTGATCGAGGATATTCGCCACGTCCTTGTATCCAAGGGTTTCGGCCCAGCGCTTCAACGTGCCGTAGCGGGTGATTTCATAGTGTTCCACGGCTTGGGCAGCGGAGATCAAACCCGCGTCGAGCGCAGGGCTGTTCGAAAATTCCTCCATGATCTCCTCGCCCTCGGCGATGATGCCTTCAATGGCGTCACAGGTCTTGCCCTGCGCACGCTTGCCGAGAATCTCGAAGCACTGCTGCAGACGTTCCACATGTCCTTCGGTCTGTTCCCGGTGTTTTTCGAACGCGCTCTTCAGCTTCTCATCATTGGCCGCGCGGGACATCTTCGGAAGCGTTTTCAGAATCTTGCGCTCCGCGTAATAAATGTCCTTGAGGGTATCGTAGAAAAGATCTTCGAGATTGCGTAGCTTGGTGCTGGCCATTTCAGGCTCCTCCTATGGTTCCGAAACTGTCATTGTCGTGCGGCTGAAAATCCCGACGACGGCACACCTAACTCCCCAGCGATCGTTTTGTTTCGCCCGTTGGACAAAAATCAAAACGTCAGGGCTGCGTGGGAGAGCGGGCCGGTTGGGTTGGGCTCTCCGGCGAGACGTCCCCCTTGTCGGAAGTGATGAACAGGCTGCCCAACCCCAGCAGCGCCACGGCGAACATCACGACGGCAAGCCATTTCAAAGTGGTCATCGTTACGTCCCGTCAGGATTTCGACTTGTGCTCGGGCTTGCCCTTCTGCTTGGTGGAGGCCATCTTCTCGAGCTCTTTTTCGCTCATGGATTTGGCCATTTCCTTGGACGCTCCACGCAGTTCGCTTTTTGCCTTGTCTCCGCGCTTCGCCGCCAAAGCCGCACCGGCAGCCTGTTGCTGCGCTTTGGATTTTGCAGGCATCTTCACCTCCTGTGATGGTCAGTTCTGTTCGGTTCCACGGCTTTCCCGCCGCAGTTCACGCGCGCTGGGGTTGGCCAGATCATTCGGACGCTTGCCGTTGGGGCTGTCGAAATCGAAATCCGTTTGCGGGTCGTCCGACTGCGGCTGGCGCGGGTTGCCCGGCGCGTTCGACTGCTCATGCGTCGGCCGCGCCTGATGATCGCGTGGTTCGTGCTCGGACGGTTCGCCCGCCCCGACGCGATCCTTGTCGAAGTAAGGAAATCGGATGCTTGCGGCATCGTAGAACATGACGGTTCCTCCAGTTGGGTGCCATGGAGTGCCCATGGGTGTCATGACGGCTGAACGTGCCTCCGAACCGGCTTGCGAGCAGTTTGTTCCATCGAGGCACCGAAACCGGTCGATGTCGCGGACAGGTAAAAGGAACATGGGCAGCCTTCGGCAGTTATCGAAACCCGCAAGAGAGGAGTTTTGATATGGCCCAGACAAGGAAATGGTCAGGCGAAGTAACAGAACACAGCGACGCCCTCGATCTGGAGCCGCATGTGTTCGAACAGGACGATCCGAAGAAAATTGCAGCTTCCCTGAAGCGCTCAGCCGACAAGAGCCATAAGCGCAAGGCGGAGCCGTTCCGCTCGGCAATGTCCATGCTGACTTTCTACATCAATCGCGCGGGCAAGAATCTACCGGAAAAACGCAGGCATGTGCTGGAAGCAGCCAAGGGCGAACTGCGCAAGGCCTACGGCAAGCCGGACCACGCTTGACACCCGCTGAAGGGAGAAATCGCATGAAAATTCATATCGAAGAAAGGGGAGCGGCATTGAGGTTCGTCCTGTCCGCAGACCCTGAGCTGCCTTCCGACCCACCGGAAATACCCGAAAAGGAGCCGGAAGGCATTCCCGTCGAGCCGCCTGAAACCATTCCGCAACCAGACAAGGGACCGTTCAGCCCCGACGAACCGGAACAGATACCGCCGCTTCCGATGCCCGAACATCCTTCGCGCGGTCCGGCAAGTCCGGACCAGCCGACAATGCAGCAAGAAGCATCGGGGTGAATGGAGCGACGGTCGTCATCCGTCGTCGTCATTCCGTCCCGCATGCTTCGGCTCACTCAGCGCATCGGAAAGGTTCTTGCGGTCGGGATCGGACAGGTTGTGTCCGGCGGCGTCGCGCTTTTTTGCCGGGTCATCAACGGCGGGTTCATAGCCGCGAGGCCTGTTTTCCGGCGGGCCTTCCCATTTCGGCTTCTGGTCCGTGGTGCCGGCTTTCGGGTCGTGTTTCATTGCAGCCTCCATTTGTTGAAACTCATCCCCAACCGAGCAAACGCCTGATTGTTTCGTTGAACGACGCGAACGCTGCGTGAAGGCAAGCGGCACAATTGCCGAGATAAAGTTCCGGAACAATTGGCCCGCCTCATGGTTGGAACCCAGAGGTCCACAGCGATGAAGACAGTTTCAGAAGACAAAAGCATTGGCGCCCGCACGCGAGGCGCGATCCAACGGGGCGAGACCGGCGACAAGGTTCCCGGTTTCGATCCTGCGGCAGCTCCTATGGAAACGGACGCCGAGGCAGGCGGCAGTTCCCAGCCTGCTGGCAAGCCCCAGCCGCAGCCCGCGAAGGCTGATGACAGCAACGCTTCCAGCCATGCATCCGGCCTGCGGGCGTGGTCGTCCGAAGGAAACCCGCAAACCGCAAGAGGAAAAGCCCCACTGAGGGAAGGCCCTGTCTATCTCGTCTGGTGGTTCATCATCGCGATGGTCGTCATCGGTTATTTCATAATCTCATGGGTGTGGCGATGAATATGCAATCGAAACCTGAGCAAGACAAAAGAGCCGAGCCTTCGCGAACGCTCGGATACTTTCCGCGCTTCGCCCTGGTCATATTGGCGGTTCTGCTGCTTCTGTTCCTTGGATGGAGCCTGACCGGCGGCGGATCGGTATCGCAGCAGCAGGGCATAGAGACGCCCCCCGCGACGGATTCCAGCGACCAGCCGGACAAGAATCCGCCGGTCGAAAACCAGCGGCCGCAGACGGGCACGGGAGGCGACCAGCCGACCAATCCGCCAGAAGGGCAGAAATGAAGGGCGGAAACGGAGATCAAAAAAGAGGTCGTCATGAACAAGCAACCAACCACCCCGCTTACGGATGATGAAGACGTAAAGTTTCTTGCCGAGAATTCCGATGTTTCACCGCTTCAGGCGCGCCAGCTGATCGAACGTTTCGGCAGGGACAGGGAAAAGCTGCTTGAAGAAGCGAAGAAGTTTAAAGCGGAAGGATAGAACAATGGCTGAGATCACACGCGATCACGACAAGATCCGCCGGTGGCGGGTGTCTCTGCGTGGCGGTCCTGATATCGCTTGTGGGCAAGTCGCGACGCCAGTTCGGCAATGTAGTTCAGGTCCCTCAGGCCGTTCTGGTAAAGCATTATGATGGCGGTAGAAAGATCTGTCGCAGCATATTCCCTGTCGCTTTCCTCAAGAATAATCGCGGCATGGGAAAAGCAACTGCGCATGAAGGTCACTTCTTCCGGCTTATAGATACGGCTCGCTTCGTTGAAGAGCGGCATACGATCCTCCTTCGGGACACATCAACAATACGCTTCTTAATTATTTAAGATAGGCACGATTGATCACTTCATATTTCGGTGCTGCCTGGGCTCACGGCAGGCGGCCGCTTCCTTGTTCGGGATGGCGCTCAAGGTTTTGGCGGTTGAGGCAATCGAAAACCCGCTGCGCCTCCTCTTCGTTCAAGGCGATCTGCAACCGCCCCTCGAACGTGATGGGGTTGCCCTTGAAGGCATCGATCACCGACCAGGTGCCATCGCCATTCTTTTGAAGTTTGTACCCGTTTTCTACCATGGTCGTCTCCCGTCGCGGCCTGTCTCCGGCAAACTCGATGGGCCCGAATTCAACGGGTACCCATGGTCGATCTGCTCGAGGCCGCCCGGCTCCAGATGAAGCCGAGCCACCATTGATGCAAATGCCGGAGAAAAGAAGTTAACGAAGCAATGGTTCGAATGGTTCCGTCGGACGCTGGTCAGCATGCATGCCGCCAGATGCAGCGCGCGATATCCCAAGTTTCGGCGACAGGGGGTGGGCGTCAATCCGGTAAGCGAACTGACGCCCACGGGAGTGTTTACAGATGATCGCGCGGAATGGTCTGGTTCCATTCGCGGGTCGTGACAATTTCGCCGTTTTCCTTTGCCGTCAGAACTCCGGAAATATAGAAGTTTTCGGCATCCGAATGCATTTTCGTGGTGCTGTCGATGTCGATCAGCCACCCTTCGCGGCCCATCTGATAGGCCTGTGTCAGCACGTAGGATGCGGACAGCGGGTCGTTATCATTGATGCGCAGTTCACGCTTGAGGCTGTGGCTCAACTGAGTGCCGATATCGTCAAAGCGCAGAATTCCCTCACCGAAAAGACCGCCGATGCCCTCCGTCACATAAAGCGTTTCGCCGGTGACGTGATCCTGCTCGGTCCAGCGGCGCACGCTGCCCGGATCAAGCTGGGTGATCGGCGTCGCAGGTCCATGAGCGGGTTTCTGGAAGGAAATCTTTGCATCGTCGGCGGAAGCCGGACGTAGCGGCAGATCGAGGACCGACGCTGCGGTATCGAGTGTCAGTGTCACACGTTTTGGCGATGGCCAGACCATCGGCCAATAGCCGGTGGCAACCGAAAGACGGATGCGATGTCCCTTCTTGAAGCTGTAGCCGCTGTCGTTGAGCTTGATCGCGATTTCATAGGTCTTGCCCGGCACCAGCATTTCCGGCTTGTCGTGGCCATTGATGTGATTGAGGTTGAAGACCTGATAGCTGACACGGGTGATACGGCCATCGGGTAGAATATCGCTCAAACGCAGCGAAACCTGCGCAACCGGCTGATCAACAGTAAACTTCAGACGCGCAACCGGTGCACCAAGAATTTCGAGATCTTCGATAAGAACAGCAGTGTCGAAGTTGAGCGAGCCGCCATCGTCGAGGCGCTGGTCGGTCGGGTGCTCACCAGGACAGCCCGTAGCCATCCATTCGCCACCTGCCTTGCCATGACTGTTCGGTGAAGAGATCGAAAGCACACCGTGCACGGCATCGGCCTCGCCGAGCGTGAAGTCTGCGCCAAGAGCAAAAGGCTTGAGGGCGATTTCGGACGATGGCCAGTTCTTTTCGCCAACCCAGCGACCATTGGTGAAGTCGCGCGAGCCGGTCGGTTCGATGGTGTCGCAGATATAGGCACGGAGCTTCGGCTCATCCATGATGCCGGTCTCTTCGCCCTTGAGCCACTGGTCCCACCAGCGCACTGCTTCCTGCAGGAAGCCGATAGCGGGCCCTGGCAAGCCGTCCTGCGGGTAGACATGACCCCAAGGGCCGATAATGCCACGCGCTGGAACCTGAAGGTTTTCGAGCAGGCGCGGAACGGCATTGGTGTAGCTGTCGGCCCATGCGCCGATGGCCAGAACCGGGCACTGGATCGCAGACCAGTCTTCGCAGACAGAGCCATGCTTCCAATATTCGTCGTAATGCTGGTGTTCGAGCCAAAGGGCAGGGAAGAACGGGAGGCGTTCCAGACGTTCGATCCAGGCATCGCGCCAGCCAGCGCCCACAATCGCCGGATCGAGCGGACGCGACTGATAGGCGAGCATGATCGTGCCCCACCACAGATTATCGTTGAGCAGCAGGCCACCCATGTAATGAATGTCGTCGCGGAAACGGTCATCGGTCGAATAGGCGGTAATGATCGCCTTCAGTGCCGGTGGACGGCAGGCGGCGACCTGAAGGCCGTTGAAGCCGCCCCAGCTTTTTCCCATCATGCCGACATTGCCGCTGCACCAGGGCTGGGCCGCAATCCAGGCAATGACTTCCAGCGCATCATCTTGTTCCTGCTGGATATATTCGTCCGCCATATGACCATCGGATTCGCCCGTACCGCGCATATCGACGCGGATTGCGGCATAGCCGTTCTGCGCGAAATAGCCGTGCATCGGCTCATCGCGGCCACGCGTACCGTCACGCTTGCGATACGGAATATATTCGAGCACGGCAGGAACGGGATTTTCCTCGGCGCCTTCAGGCAGCCACAGGCGCGCGCCAAGACGGGTGCCATCCTTGAGGGTGATCCACAGATGCTCGGTGACGTTTACGGTCATGATGGGTTCCACTTGTTCAATGAGAGTTTCGATGCGGCATTGGCGCCGCATCGACAGGTCGACTGGTGCTAGACGGCGGCGCGAGCCTTGAGGATGTCGTCCAGCCAGTCACGGCGCAGCTCCGGAACGGATGTGATGAGCTGCTCCGTATAGGGCTCGTAAGGCGGTTCGAAGATTGCCTTCGTGGTGCCGGTTTCGACCACCTTGCCCTTCTGCATCACCATGGTGCGGTCGGCGAGCCGACGGACGACGCCAAGGTCGTGGGTGATGAAGAGATAGGACACGTGCAATTCGTCCTGCAACTTGCGCAGAAGCTTCAGGATTTCCTCCGCGACCAGCGGGTCGAGCGCCGAAGTGACTTCATCGCAGATGATAAGATCCGGCTTTGCCGCCAGCGCCCGGGCGATGCACACGCGCTGTTTTTGCCCGCCCGAAAGCGCGCCGGGCAGGCGGCTTGCAAAATCGGAAGGCAGACCGATGAGTTCGAGCAGGCGCCTGACCTCGATCTCACGCTGATCCTCATTCATGCCGAAATAAAACTTCATCGGACGTCCAATGATTTCGCCAACAGTCTGGCGCGGATTCAGCGCCACGTCCGGAAGCTGATAGACGAGTTGGATGCGGCGCAGTTCTTCACGGCTGCGCTTTTTGTAACTTGCTTCCAGACGTTGTCCGGCGAGCGAAATGATGCCGCTCGAATGGGGTGGTAGGCCCGCAATAATCCGCGCGAGCGTGGATTTGCCCGACCCGGATTCACCAACGATGGCAAGCGTTTCGCCGCGACGGACATAACAATCTACATCGGTCAGAACGAGCTTCTTGCCATAATAGGCAGTCGCGGTCTTCACTTCGAGCAGGATTTCGCCCATCTTGTGCTCGGCCTGTTCGCCCGAAATGCTGGCTTCGCGTTCGGACACCAGACGCTGCGTGTAGTCCTGCTTTGGCGCTTCCAGGATTTCTTCCGCAGAACCAAGCTCAACCATTTTGCCATGACGCAGAACCATGATGCGGTCAGCGATCTGGGCCACCACAGCAAGATCGTGCGTGATGTAAAGTGCAGCGGTGTTGTAACGCTGGATCAGGCTGCGCAGGAGTGCCAGCACTTCGATCTGGGTTGTCACGTCCAGCGCTGTGGTAGGCTCGTCCAGAACCAGAATATCCGGGCGGCAGGACATAGCCATGGCCACCATGGCGCGCTGCAGCTGACCCCCGGAGACCTGATGCGGATAGCGGTCGCCGAAATTATCCGGGTCCGGAAGTTGCAGCGCGTGCAGCAGTTCCAGCATCCAGCTCTTGGCTTCCCCTTTGGTCATGAGGCCATGATAGAGCGGGCCTTCCATGATCTGGTCGCCGATGCGATGCGCGGGATTGAACGACGCTGCCGCGCTCTGCGCCACGTAGGCGATGCGTGCGCCGCGCACCTTTTCACGCGTTTCGCGGGTGCCATCCATCAGCGAAACATCGTCGACGACGATGGTGCCTTCAGCGATCCTGCAACCGCCGCGACCATAACCCATTGCAGCGAGCCCGATGGTGGACTTGCCCGCACCGGACTCGCCAATCAGGCCCAGCACTTCGCCACGCTTCAGCGTCACATCGACATGATCGACAAGCGTTGCGCCGTTGGGTGCCTGGACGACAAGATCGGAGATGGAAAGAACGATATCCTTGTTCATCGGTCCGCTCCCTGCGTGGTTGTGCGTCCGGCCAGAAGCCAGTCAACAACGAGGTTGACGCCAACAGTGAGGATAGCGATCGCAGCCGCCGGGAAAAGCGGTGCGTAGAGGCCGTAGAGAATAGCCTGCTGGTTGTCCTTCACCATGCCGCCCCAGTCCGCGAATGGCGGCTGGATGCCAAGCCCCAGGAACGACAGGCCGGCAACGAAAAGGAAGGTGAAGCAGAAACGCAGACCGAATTCCGCGATCAGCGGCGGCAATGTGTTCGGCAGGATTTCACGCCAGATCAGCCAGCCCAGACCTTCACCGCGAAGACGCGCGGTTTCTGCGTATTCCAACACATTGACGCCCTGCGCCACGATGCGCGCCAGACGGAACACGCGGGTGGAATCCAGCAATGCGATGGTGATAATCAGCACCGGCAATGACGAGCCGAGCGCCTGCAGGATGACGAGGGCCGAAATGAGCACCGGAATGCACATGACGGTATCGACAATGCGTGAGAGAACCGTATCGACCCAGCCACCGAAAATGGCGGCAAGGAAGCCGAGCGGGCATACCGACGCTGAACGACAGGAGCGATGCGGCAAGCGAAACGCCAATGGACATTTGCGCACCAAAGAGCAGCCGCGAAAGCATGTCGCGGCCGTTTTGGTCGAGCCCGAACCAGAACTGTGCCGACGGCGGATCGAATGGTGCGCCGACAATTTCTTCCTGACCATAGGGCGCGATCAGCGGGCCAAACAGGAACATCAGCAGGCAGATGGTGACGATGGCGAGACCGACCCATGCCGTCAGGGGAATAGATTTCTTCATAGTCTTCATCGTGGGTGCCTCAGGCGCGGATTGAGCGCGATGGCAGCGACATCGGCGATGATATTGAGAATGACATAGGCCGCACCGAAGACGAGGGCCGCTGCCTGCACGAGCGGAAGATCACGCTTGGAAACGGCATCAACCATGAAGCGGCCAAGGCCGTTATAGTTGAAGACAGCTTCGACAAGCACCACGCCAGTTATGAGGTAAGCAATGTTGAACGCCACCACATTGACGATTGGAGCCGCTGCATTCGGCAGTGCGTGCTTGGTCACAACGCGCTTGGTGCGAAGACCCTTGAGATATGCCGTTTCGACATAAGCCTGATCCATGACCGATAAAACGGCGGTGCGGGTCATGCGCATCATTTGGGCAACCGTCACGAGCACCAGCGTCAGTGCGGGCAGGGCGGTTGCCTGAACCCATTCGAGGAATGTCATGCCCTCATAGGTGTCGGCAAGGCTTGGCAGCAGGTTGAAGCGGATCGACAAAAACAGGATCAGCAGCAGGCCAAGGAAATATTCAGGCAGGGACACGAAAGCCAGCGCCACGATATTTATCACCCGGTCGAAAAGGCCGCCGCGCTTTACCGCAGTGACAAGACCGAGAAGAATGGCGACAGGAACACTGACGACGGCAGCAAAGGCTGCGAGCGCCATCGTATTCCAGAAACGTGGCCAGAGGAGATCAGCTACCGGTTGTTGGTTGGCAAGCGAGGTGCCCAGATCGCCGGTAACAAACCCGGCGAGCCACGAGAAATAGCGCGCAAGGACCGGTTGATTAAGCCCGAGGCTTTCGCGCAGCGTGGCGAGCGCTTCCGGGGTGGCATTCTGACCGAGAATGGCTGATGCGACATCGCCCGGCAGGATCTGCGTGCCGGCGAAAATCAACGCCGACACGAGGAACAGCGTGAGGAGCCCGAGCCCCACACGCTTGAGAATTAGAACGAACATTTATGCTTCCAGCCAGACTTTTTCGGCAAGGCGCGCACCCATCAGATTGAACATCGGATGCGTGGTCACGCCCTTGAGCTTCTTGGAGGTGGCGTCGAGATAGTCGCCGAACATTGGAATAAGCGCGCCGCCATCATTGCTGATCATGGCTTGCAGTTCAGCATAAATGTCCTTCCGCTTGGCCTGATCGAGCATTGCGCGGGCTTCGAGCAGCTTGGCGTCGAAATCAGCGCTCTTCCAATGCGTGTCGTTTTGCGATGCATTGGAGGCATAAGCGACCGACAGGGCCTGATCGGCGGTTGGACGACCACCACGATAAGACATGCAGAACGGTGCCTTCATCCAGACATTGTCCCAATATCCGTCAGCCGGTTCGCGCTTGATATCGATCTCGATGCCTGACTTGGCCGCGGCGGTGCGGAAGATCGCCGCTGCATCGACGGCACCGGTGAAGGCCGCATCGGAAGCCGAGAGCTGAATTTTCAGCGAATCCATGCCGGCCTGCTTCAAATAGAACTTGGCCTTTTCAGGATCATAGGCGCGCTGCGGCAGAGCGGTATCGAAGAACGGGTCAGTGCTCGGGATCGGGTTGTCGTTGCCCAGACGTCCGTAGCCGCGCAAGGCTGTCTTGAGTAGCTGTTCGCGGTCGATGGCATGCTTGACGGCGAGGCGGACATTGTTGTCGTTAAACGGTGCCTGCGTGCAATCCATCAGGAAGGAGAAATGCTGGCCACCGGAAGACTGCACGATGTTAAGGTTTGGGTTGCGCTTCAACAGATCGACGGTCTTGAAGTCGAGCTGGTTGATGGCGTGCACCTGACCGGACATCATGGCATTGGTTCGGGCGGAAACATCATTGATGACGATGACTTCCACCGCATCGACCCAGGCCGTGTTCGGCTTCCAATAGCTTTCATTGCGCGTGAAACGCGAACGCACGCCCGGCTGGAAACGCTCGAAGACGAAAGGTCCGGTGCCGACCGGCTTGTTGAAATCCGTCCAGTCCTTGGGAACCACGAGGAAGTGATAATCGGAGAGGATGTAAGGCAGATCGGCATTGCCGCTCTTCAGCGTAATCTTGACCGTCCCGGCATCAACCTTGATGACATCGGTGAATTCCGATGCGAGCGAGCGAGCACCCGAGGTGGTTTCGCCGCGATGCAGGTTAATGGAATAGATGATGTCATCGGCGTCCAGTGTCTTGCCGTTGTGGAAAGTCACGCCTTGCCGAACCTTGAAGGTCCATTCCTTGGCGTCGGCTGACGGTTCCCAGCTCTCGAACAGTTCGGGTACAGCCTTGTTGTTGGCGTCGATTTCCACGAGGCCGTTCATCAGCATGTAGGCCTGATTGACCGGAACCCAATCCTTCAAGAGACGCGGGTCGAAATTGTCGGTGGTGGAGCCGCCGCCGATGCCGAGCTTGAGCATTCCGCCTTTTTTGGGCGTGCCGTCGCCTGCTGCGGCAGCTGGCGAAGTAATCAGACCGCCCATGCCGCTGAGGCTGATCAGGCCGATGCCGGCTGCACCCGCCATGAAAGAGCGACGCGTCAATTGAAACTGGCTTTTTTGCTCAGGCATTTCGTACCCCTGTGTTTAAGTCATAGCCTATTGGCTTTTAGGGGTGGGTAACTTACCGCACCCCTTGTTTTCAAGGGTTGATGTCCGGTTGATGGGTATGACTTTTGTGCATACCCCCATGCGAAATGTGTGTGTTGGCATTTGCGCGAACAAGAATAAAGGAGCGTCCAACAGTGATGGCAGGGCGCTTTCTTTGAGGAACGTGGTCGCTGCCTTTTCGGATTTGGATGATCCTGGAGATCAAAAATGGGTTTGCCGGATATTATCGGCTTGGTGGGCGCGTTCTTCTACCTTTTGGGCTACGCGCTGATTCAATTGCGTATTTTTACCGTCGACGATCCGGTCATTCCCTTGCTGAATGTTCTGGGGGGGGTCGCCCTGATTTATTCACTCGCCTGGAATTTCAACCTCGGTTCCTTCATCTCGCAGGTCGCCTGGCTCATCATTACCGTTATCGGTTACATCCGTTTTCGCCTGGTTTCGCGTCGCCGCTCCGCACTTCCGCAGGAATGAAGCGAGCCGGAGATCCGATCATCTTTATGTGATCGGATCGGTTCCGTTGCTGGCGATCAGCCACTCCGAGACCTCGCGCACGATTTTCCGCTGGTGGCGATCAGCAGGCCGCATCAGATAGAAATAGGCGTCCGACCGCATCATATGGTCATGGGCGGCCACCAGTGTTCCGCTGGCGAGCTGTTCCCGGATCAGCCATGTCCAGCCGAGCGTAATGCCGATCCCCTGTGCTGCGGCGGCGACGCAAAGGCCATAATCCCCGAGCCGCCATTCCAGAGCACCGGGCGGCGGCGAGAGCCTGGCATCGTGCCACCATTCCGGCCAACCCTGCCATTCGCGCATTGTATCCTCGATCGCCAGCAGAACCGGTGCTTCCTGCTCCATGATGCCGGGAGCGCCGGGTGCCGAAACCGGCACCACTTCCTCCCGACCCAGCACCGTCAGATTGACTCCGATGGGCCGCTCCTTGCGGTAGAACAGGGCAAGATCGAACTCGTCCAGTCGCAGATGTGCGACGTCATCCGTTACGCGCAGCCGGATTTCGATGCCGGGGATATCGGCTTTCAGCTTGCCGATCCGCGACAGGAACCATTGGTCGGCGATCCCGCGCGAGCAGGCGATGGTGATCTGTCGGGGCCCGATCCATGCACGAAGGCCATCGGTGACGGCACTGAGGTCACCCAGGAGACGGCTCACTTCGGAAGCGTAGCTTTCGCCGATGGCAGTCAGCTGCACACCTGCGGGCAGGCGGTTGAACAGTTTAGAGCCGATGAACGCTTCCAGCTTGCCGATCTGGCGGCTGACGGCGCTCTGGGTGAGGCCGAGTTCCAGACCGGCGCGCGAAAAGCTGCCAAGCCGGGCGGCGCTGTCGAAGGCAACCAGCGCATTGAGGGGAGGCATGGATTGACGACCGACCGCCAAGTGATTTCTCCATTTTCCAGTGCATCGTTTCAACGGTTTGGTTTTACCGTAGCCGATCTCGGGGATCGTTGTTCGCGTCCCCACACCGTCGGTCCTGTGTCTCTATCCAAATAACGCGCTGAAATCCATGGGTGCGGCTCGCTCTTCATTAAATCGAATTGCTTCAGGAACAAACCCGGTCGAGTGCGGTTCGGAGTGCTGTCATCACGACTGTGAAGAGGAGCAATCTCATGCCAGGTCGATATCAGAACGAAGATCGTGACGATTACTACAACGAACCCTACCGGGATTATGAAGCGCGGGGAGGTGACTACCGAGGCTATGATGACCGCTACTCAAGCGATTATGCCCGGGGACGCTATTCCGACGACAATGACGAACGATATGCTTCCCGGCGAGAGCCAAACCGCGAGCGGGAAAGTGACCGGTACCGTCAGCGGACGGAAGGCCAATCCAGAAGCAGCTACGCGTCAGGCGGCCAGCATCGGGGAAAAGGACCGAAGGGATACACACGCTCCGATGACCGCATCAAGGAAGACGTATCGGACGCATTGATGGAAGATGCGGAACTCGATGCATCCGACATTGAGGTGACGGTCAAGAAGGGCGAAGTGATCCTGCAGGGGCAGGTTGGAAATCGTCAGGATAAGCGCAGAGCAGAAGAATGCGCAGAAATGTGCGCCGGCGTTGTTGATGTTCAGAACAACATCAAAATCCGTTCAGCAACATCGGCTTCGTCAAAGGGTACTGCCTGAAATTTGAAACTCGCGGCTGGAGAACGCAGCCGGAGATGAGCCCCTGGCGGGGCTCATGCGCCTTGGGGCGCGAAAACTCACAACAATTGGAGGATGAAATGCCACGCAATATGCCAGAACGTGACGATCAGGGCCGTTTCGTAAGCGATGACGACCGGGGTCGGGGCGGAGATGATCGCCGCAGATATGCCAGCAGCCGCCGGGATGACGATGACCGCCGTTCCAGCCGTTATGACGACGACGACCGCGGCCGCGGCCACGGAGGCTGGTTCGGGGATTCCCGCGGCCATGCTGAAGCTGCCCGTCGCGGATGGGACGAGCGTCGGGACGATCGTGACTATGATGACCGGCGCCGCTATTCCAGCCGCGAAGACGACTACGATGATCGCCGTTCCAGATATGATGACGATGACCGCGGACGGGGTTGGTATGGCGATTCCCGCGGCCACGCGGAAGCCGCACGGCGCGGATGGGACGAGCGACGCGACCAGGATTATGACGACCGTCGCAGATATTCCAGCCGCGACGATGACCGCGGATATTCGAGCCGGGACGATGATCGTCGCTCGGGCGGCGGTCGGGGTCATGGCGGTTGGTTCGGCGACTCTCGCGGCCATGCGGAAGCTGCCCGCAGGGGTTGGGAAGAGCGCCGGGACGATGATTACGACAACCGTCGCGGTCGCTAGAGCATGAGTTCCCCAAAGCGGAAACCCGGTTTTGGAACAGGAAATGCTCTGGACACCGGCAAACAGACAGGGCGGCCTTCGGGCCGCCTTGCACGCCTCTCCGCAGGAATGAGCGTTCTTTTCAAGGAATTTCACGATGGGTGCTAAAGCCACGCGCGAATTGGATATCATCGCCGAAAAGGCGCGCCTTCGCTACCTACGAGCCCGCAATATGCTGATACTGGAAGCAGCAATCAGCGCTCTGCTCGACACCGAAACGCCGCAGGACGCCGCAAAAACCCTGCGGGAACAGGCGGATTTGCTCGTTCGCTATCTTTGAGAACCCATGAAGCTTGTCCCTCCATTGCCTGCGCGCGATGGGCCGGAACATAATTCTCCGGCGTGGGTTCGAATTTCTTTCAAGGGAAAGGAAACAGGATCATGAAAACAGTATTGCTTGCCTTCTCGGCAATTCTTCTCATGTCGGCTCCGGTATATGCCCAGTCGACGAGCGAAAAGACAGGGATCAATTCTCTCGTCGGATCAGCGCCGTCCACCCAGGATTTCGTGACACTGAGCGGAAGCGGCGACATGTTCGAGATTGAATCGAGCAAACTCGCGCTCGCAAAGGCCGATCCCACCACGAAGAGCTTTGCTCAGCAGATGATCACCGATCATCAAAAGACCAGCGAGGAATTGAAAGCGCTCCTGAGCACGAAAGTGAACTCGGTGAAGGCCCCGACCGCGCTTTCCGATGATCATCAGGAAATGCTGGACAAGCTGAAGGGGCTCGAAGGCGAGGATTTCACGAAGCAGTATCGAAGCGATCAGGAAGAGGTGCACGAAGACGCTGTCGATCTGTTCAAGCGATATGGAGAAGGCGGCGAGAATGCCGACCTGCGGGCCTGGGCCAATGCAACCCGGCCCGCGCTGGAGCATCATCTCGAAATGGCGAAGAAACTCAACGAATAAGCGGGAAGGGCTCGCGATTGGCGGCGTGCGGCGCTCAATATGGCGATGCCGAATGCAATGCGGATCGCGAGCCCCCGCCCGGCAAAAGCAGCAATGCTGATTCAGTCATTGGAGCCGTTTCGTTCCATAGTGATGACGCCTCGTGGCGTGTCTATCGGCTCGTCACTGACGCGATGCACCTGATAGGATTTCTCGTTGCGAAATGCACTGAAATCGTTGGTCGTAAGGTCGGTATCCCCTATTGCTACCTGTCCCCGGAAGGCCTCCGTCTCTCCCTGGCTGGCGACTACTCTCGCATCGGCCTCGGAGCGGGCAGAAACCAGAGCCGTTCCATGCTTGGGAGCAAGCTCATTGTCGTCTCCCGGTGAGGGAATGAGCAGAAAGGCATAGCACTGGTAATCGGTCTGGACCTTTACGCCGCTGTCCGGCGTTTCTTTCCATTCGGTGAAAACATTTTTGTCCCGATATTCCATTTTTACCTCCATGGGCTGTAAGGGCTGTGCTCTTGCAGCCGGGCCCGAGCTGCCAGCCCGGTCGCCCTTGATAAGGATGTTGTTTCGTCGCGTACTCGCGGCAAATTCCTCTGCCGCGAGTGCCAAGAAAGAGCTGCTGACGATTGAGTTCCGGCATGCTTCTGCCGAACTGGCACTCACATGGAGTGCGCCGTTACGTTGCCGTCGGCATCGAGCGTTACCATGACGGTCTCGGTCCCCTTCATGGCTGACGCTTCCCACAATCCCTTGTCGTTCAGCTTGAGATTGGAAATTCCGGTATAGCCGGCTTTGGTAAAGCGTTCGGTGGCCTGCTCTTCGGTGAAGCTGTTCTGGCCTGCATCGGGCGCCTTGTCGTCATGTGTCGTCGGCGTAGCGGAAGTAGGCGCATTGGCGTTGGGCGCAGGCGCATTGGTGGATGGCGTGTTCGGCGTCGTCGTCGCATCCTGAGCGCTGCCGACAGTTGGAACAATTATGAGTGCGCTTGCCAATAGAATAGCTGGAATGTTCATCTATCTTCCTCCGTTTTCAGCCCCACCGCGTCGTAACAAAGGCAACTCGCGATTGTTCCGCTTTCTGAACTTGGAATTTTCGATCTCTATTCAGATAGCCCCTGCCGTTAATCCTCGAACGTCTTGTCGCTGTATTCGACAGGGCTTCGAAAAATAAAAAGTTTGGGGAACACCCTTCTGCGAACATTGTTCGAAAGGGGAAACCTCAAGCAAAGGAGAAGCCCAATGGCTAATCAGACGGCGAACTGCAGTTTTGCGTCCAGCGCTGAAAAGCAGCGCGAGATTGCTTCCAACGGAGGCCAGGCATCCGGCGGCAACGTCAAAACCGACCCGGCGCGCGCGGCCGATGTGGACCCGAGGGTGGAGAGCACCGGAGGCGCTTCATTGCGGTGATGTCGATGAGAACCGTTTTCATGATTGTTATTGGAATAGTGCTCCTGCTGGTGGCGGGGGCGCTTTGGCGTGGCATTGGTCCGGGTGCGGACAATGGGCAGAGCCCACCGCATTCCCTGCAGACCGATCCACCCGACTGAACCATCGGCGAGGGGCCTAATCGGAGTTCATAAATATGTCTACGTCAACGAAATCTCCAAACACGATCCGACAGGGCGGCCCCGGAGCCGCTCATGAAAATGCAAAAAACGATCTGAAGATTACCAAACCGCCAGCCGATGGGGAAACCAAAGGCCGCCGCAGCAAGGTTTCCGGCGGTGGCGGAGAAAGGGACATCCACCATACGCACAATCCCGCGACCAAGAAGTGAAGCCTCTGGCTGAACCGGCGAGCGTCTCCGTCCATTTCGCTTGGATATGCGGCGTATCTGCAAGAACGCGGCAGGCGGTTCAATCTCCTTTGAGGAACAAGATTTGATGCTCCGCAGTTAGGTCTATCAAAGGAGATAGACAATGAGCACAAAGCTTCCCCCTGTACCCAAAGGCAACCGCAGCGGAAAAGGCACCGGCGAACAGAAACATGTTCCGCTGAAAAGCAGCCTGTCGCCCCAGGATAATAAATCCGGAAAACAAGGCCAGCAGGCCAACACCAGGATCAATACGACACACCAGGGCTTGCAGCAGGACCGTTAGTCCAATGGAGGAATGGAATGCGTTCGTTTCTCAGAGACAACGGATTGACGATTGCGCTCGCCATTTTTTTCGGCATATCGATCCTCGGCATGGCAGCGGCAGGCTTTGCAAGCTACAACGAAGAGCTTGCAAAACACGGAGAGGCTCCTCTCCCCCTCCTGCAATATTTGATAAGCGGACAATTTCTTTCGGCCCTTTTTGAAAACTGGGAGAGCGAGTTTTTGCAGATGGGGGTCTATGTTGTGCTGACAGCATGGCTCTTTCAGCGCGGTTCGGCGGAATCGCGTGACCCGGACGAGGAAAAGCCGGAGAAGGAGCGGATCGGGCAGCCGTCTTTTCTTTATTCGCATTCGCTGGGGCTGACGCTGTTCGGGCTGTTTATTGCCAGCTTTTTACTGCACTGGTTCGGCAGTGCTCGTGCGTCGGAAATGGATATGGCTCGCCACGGTGCCGCTTCGACAGGTTACCTGCAATATTTGCTGGACGCCGAATTATGGTTTGAATCCTTCCAGAACTGGCAGTCGGAATTCCTATCCACGGCAGTCCTTGTAGTCCTCTCCATCTTCCTGCGCGAAAAAGGTTCGCCGGAATCCAAGCCCGTCAGCGCTCCTGACGAACAGACAGGGAGCTAGACATCTCCGGAAGGTATGTTTTCACCATTCGCGTATAATTGGTGCGGAGCGTGTCGAACGGTAATTTCGTTCGACACGCGCATCGCAGTCATGCCGCGTCTCTGAGATGTACGAACCGAGATCAGAAGCTGTTACGTTCGTGATAAGTGCGCAGGAAGCTCTGGATACGGGCGTCTTCAGGTTGATGCAGAATTTTGGCAGGAGCGTCCACGCCCACCAGTTCGCCCTTTTCCATGAAGGCCACCTGATCGGCGACATGGGCCGCAAATCCCATTTCATGGGTTACCACGACCATGGTCATGCCTTCGGCAGCAAGCGTCTTCATCACGCTCAGCACTTCACCAACCAGTTCAGGATCGAGCGCCGATGTAGGCTCATCGAATAACATCAGCCGCGGCTCCATGGCGATGGCGCGGGCGATGGCCACCCGTTGCTGCTGGCCGCCGGACAGGCGGGAAGGAAAGCTCGCTGTCTTGTCAGACAATCCCACTTTTCTCAATGCCTCGGCAGCGCGCGCCTCTGCTTCCGCCCTCGGCAGGCCACGCACGCGCAGCAGTCCCTCGGCGACATTCTGGAGCGCGGTCATGTGCGGCCACAGATTGAACTGCTGGAACACCATGCCGATGGAGCGGCGCATCTCCCGCAGCTTGCTGCCCGGCATCTTGCGGCCGCCGGGGCTGACATAGCCGATCATCTGCCCATCGATGCTGATCTCGCCGGAATCATATTCCTCCAGAAAATTGATGCAGCGCAGCAATGTGGACTTGCCCGAGCCGGACGGCCCGATCAGACAGGTGACCTTGCCGGGCAGGATAGACAGGTTCACATCTTTCAGCGCGTGAAAGGGGCCGTAGAATTTGTTGACCTTGCGGATCTCGACGGATGACGCGGCGAGCATCTTACGTCCTTTCAACCAGATGTTTCGTTATGCGCGCTTCCAGCCAACGGCCGGCGCGTGAGATTGTCTCGACCAGTGCCCAGAAAAACAGCGCCAGCACGAGATTTGCTTCGAGATAGCGGAAGGTTTCCGTGGACATGCGCTGCACTGAATACATGAGTTCAGGCACCGTGATGATCGACAGGATCACTGTTTCCTTGGTCAGAATGATCGAGAAATTGACCAGTGCGGGCAGGGCCGAAACGAGGCCGAGCGGCAGGAGAATCCGACGCACGATGGTTGGTTCCGACATGCCGATGGCTCGGGCGGCCTCCAGCTGTCCCGCCGGCACGGCGAGGAAGCCGGCGCGGAAGATTTCGGCGAAATAGGGGCTGCCGTAAACCGTCAGGCCTACAAGCCCGGCAGTCAGCGCCTCGAGCCGCAATCCGATCAGCGGGCCGCCATAATAGAGGACGAAGAGCTGCACCAGAAAGGGCGTGCCGCGAATGATCTCGATATAGGCCTGGATCAGCCAGGACACCGGGCGCGGCCCGTAGCGCTGCACGAGCGCAATGACAAGACCCAGCGCCATGCCAAAGAGAGTACCCAGCGCCCAGCACAGGATCGTCAGCGCAAAGCCGTTCGACAGGATAGGCCAATATTGTTCCAGGATCGTCAGGCTCATGTGGCGCTCATCCTGTGTTCGAGATAGCGCCCCACTGCGGCGAGGCAGAGATTGATGAGCAGATAGATGCACGCGGCTGCAACATACACTTCCAGAGGACGGAAAGTGGTTGCTGCCTGTGCCTGACTGGCGCGTGTGACTTCCAGTATGCCGACCACGGAAACCAGCGAAGAAGCCTTGACCAGCAGGATCATCTCATTGACAAGGGCTGGCAGTGAAAGCCTGGCCGCCTGCGGCAGGATGATCCGGGTCCAGATATCGCGCGGCCCCATGCCGATGGCGGTTGCGGCTTCTGCCTGTCCGGGCGGCAGGGCGATGATCGCACCGCGCCAGATTTCCGAAACATAGGCGCTGGAACAGATGCCGACCGTAACCACGGCGGCGACCAGCGCGGGAACATTGATGCCGATGACGGGCAGAAGATAATAGCAAAGCAGAAGCTGCACCAGCAGCGGCACACCGCGCAGGAAACTAACCCAGAGTGCAGCAAACCTGCGCAGCCAGACTCTGCGGGAAAGTGCCGCCGCGCAGATCAGCGCGCCGATCACCAGTCCCAGTCCGATACCCAGCAGGGATATCAGCAGCGTGAAACGCGCCGCCCAGAAGAGCGGCCCGAAACTGGCCAGGAAGGTCGAGGTGGAAAACATCGCTGCTCCGTTTGGTGGCGGGCAGGATTTCTCCTGCCCGCATGTCGTATCACTTGGTCGGAACTTCGCGAGGCAGTTCGGTATAGGTGCCCAGCCACTTCTCCTGAATGGTCTTGATGCGGCCGTCATCCGTCATCTTGAGGATCGCGTCATTCACGGCCTTGATGAAGCTTGCACTGTCGGCGTCCTTGCGAGCGACCCAGGCGAAGTAGGTCGGGTTGCCGAAGGTCGGCTTGTCGAACATCGCGAAGGTTTCCGGCCGTGTCTTCACCAGATAGGTGAGGTTGGGCAAGGAGCCGGCGACGGCATCCAGACGTCCGGCCGCCAGGTCGGCATAAGCCTCGTCGGTGGTGCCGTATTCCTTGACGTTGACGCCGCCCAGGCTTTCCCCGAAGGCCTGCAACTGCTTGAACTGTGCGGTGCCCTGCTGGACGCCGACGGTCTTGCCCTTGATATCCTCTGGCTTCTTCAGTTCGGTGTTGCTGGCAGCGTGCACCAGCGCCACCGTGGCGTCGGCGATCGGCAGGCTGAAGGCGTAGCGTTCGAGACGCTCGGGGGTGATGGTGACGGGCGCGATCACGATATCGAACTTCTTGACCTCGAGACCGGGAAGTTCCGCAGTCCACGGAATATCCTGGTAAACCGGCTCTGCGCCGAGTTCCTTGGCGACACCGTCGAAGAGATCCTTCGTCATGCCTTCATACGTGCCGTTGGTCAGCATGTCGAACGGCGCATAGTGCATATCGGTAGCTGTTTCGATCTTGCCCCTTAGCCTTGATATCCGACAGCTGGTCGGCCATTGCAGGCATGGTCAAGCCCAGCACTGCGATACCGAGGAGGGCGGATTTCAATGTTCCCGAAAACGTCATTTTATTTTCTCCCAGATAAACTGCGTGGCGATGTTCGCCCTACAGAACGTTATTAAGCACATTTCACGCGGCGCCGGATATGGCCGCTCACAGAAAAGTCGAGCGGGATGATAACCGAACCCGTCAGGCCAGCATATTGCCGGAGATGATCATGCGCTGGATTTCGCTGGACCCCTCATAGATACGCATGATGCGCAGGTCGCGATTGATCCGCTCTATGGGGAAATCACGCGTGTAACCGTAACCGCCGTGTATTTGCAGCGCTATATCGGCTATTTTCCCGGCTGCTTCGGAAGCGCCGAGCTTGGCCATGGATGCTGCCAGCGAGAAGCGTCCACCCTGGTGATGCGCCAGATCGCGCTGGCGCGAGGCTTCCTGCGACAGCAAAAGTGCAGAATGATATGCAAGGGCCATATCGGCGATCATCCATCGGATGCCCTGCCGCTCCGACAGCGGCATGCCGCCGATGATGCGTTCTTTCGCGTAGGCGATGGCGGCATTCATCGCCGCGCCAGCAAGGCCGAGACATTGGGCGGCCACTTCAATGCGGCCATTGTCGAGCACCTGCATGGCAGTTCGAAAGCCCTTGCCCTCTTCACCGAGCAAAGCATGTTCGGGAAGCGTGCAGTCCAGATTGAGCGTGAAGACATGGCCGCCTTTGAGCCCCATTGTCTTTTCCGCCGGACCCGCCTCGAAACCAGGCGTATCCTTCGGCAGAATGAAAGCAGAAATGCCACGATGCGCCTTTTCAGGATCAGTCACTGCGTAAACCACAATGAAGTCGGCCACACCGCCGTTCGAAATAAAGCACTTTGTGCCTTTGAGATGCCAGCCGCCTTCTATTCGCCTGGCACGTGTCTTCATGTCCGCAGGATCGGAGCCCGCCGTCGGCTCGGTGAGCGCGAAGGCGGCGAGCGCTTCGCCGCTGGCAGCTTTGGGCAACCACTCCTGTTTCTGAGCCTCCGTGCCGCCGATCAGGATGGAATCGGTTGCCAGATAATGCGCTGTCAGTGCCGAGGCCGTGGACCCGCAGGCGGCCGCCACGATCGACACGGCTCGCAGCAGGGCCGGCGCGGAAATGCCGCTGCCGCCATAGGCTTCCGGCAAGTTGGCTCCCATCATGCCCGCTTCGCCGAGTGTGGCGATCTGCCGGTCGACAAAGCGCGATGTCTCGTCGGTTTCTGCCGCCAGCGGCGCAATCTTGTCAGCACATATCCGCTCCAGCACATCGCAGAACATGCTCTCTTCTTCGGCCAGCATATGCCAGGGATCATTGATCTGCGTCATGCGCGCTCCTTCAGTCCGAATTCCTTCAACACCGTGGCGATGTCGCCGCCAAGCCGTGGTGCGGCGGTCGCAGCGACGGGCTTGTGTCCATCGAAACGAACTGGCTGTCCAACCACTGGCGCCTGGCCCAGAACCGAATGGGCAAGCTGGGTAACAAGGCCGCGCGCGGTCGCATGTTCGTTATCAGCTGCCTGTGCGATGTTCCAGATTGGCGCCGCGGGCAGGCCTTCCGCCGCCAGCGCCGTCACCGCATCTTCAGTGGTCATGCTGCCCGACCATTCCTCGATGAATGCCTTTAGAGCCGGTTCGTGTTCGGTACGGCTGCTGTCGCTGGCAAAACGCGGATCGTCCGCAATCTCCGGTTTGCCCATGAGTTTTGCCAGTTTTCCGAACTGCCCTCCGTTCAGCACTGCGATTACCACCTCTCCGTCACTTGTCTTGAAACAGCCGAAAGGCGTGGATATCGGATGTCGGTTGCCGACACGGCTTGGCAGAACGCCGCTGTAGAAATGCTGGGCGTGACTGGTGGTCAACATCGAAAACAGCGCGTCATACATGGCAACATCGAGCGTCGCGCCATGCCCCGTCGCGTTGCGCTGAACCAGTGCGGCCATAATCGACCAGCTGGCAAACAGGCCCGCGATCAGATCGGCGATGCTTTCGCCGGTTTTCAGTGGCGCGCCGCCTTCCTCGCCGGTCGCTGTCATCAGGCCGGACATGGCCTGCACCACGAGGTCATAGGCTGGAAGGTCCCTGAACGGCCCCTCCTGCCCGAAACCGGAAATGGAACAATAGATGAGCCGGGGATTGGCTTCGCGCAAGGCGGCTGCGCCAAGTCCAAGCCGGGCGGCAACGCCCGGGCGGAAATTTTCGACGACTACATCCACGCGGGCCGCAAGTGTCTGCGCCAGTTCAAGATCGGCCTGGTTTTTAAGATCGAGCGCTATGCTTTTCTTGCCGCGATTGTTGAGCGTGAACAAGGCACTTTCACCCTCCTTGAACGGCCCGACATGTCGATAGTCGTCGCCGGAAAGTGGCTCCAGCTTGATGATCTCCGCGCCCAGATCGGCGAGTAGTGCCGTGCAATACGGCCCCGCGAGAACGCGGGACAGATCGAGCACCCGGATTCCCGTCAGCGGGCCGCTCATATTTTCCACTCCCGGCCCGGGATTTCGGTCCGTTCGATTCGATCGTCTACGATAATGATGGAAGTACGTTCTGCAGGGAGACAGCTCCTCTGCTTTCCCTCCATACGCGCGGTGGCATGCGTCAATATCTGCATCTGGGCTTGCTCCCGAAAGCCTCGCTATTTTTTGTGAGCTAATCATAAAAAATTGTATATGTCTAAACTTATTTCTCTATATGTTTAAACTTATCGGTGCGGTAAACTGGCGGACGCGATGTGGGCGTTCGTATTGCGAAAGTCGGAATGGACATGTATCGTTCGGCGCTGAGCATGTTGAATTGCTGCTGCGTGTGCTGGGAATTGATGCAGGAGCGACGGCTGCAGGACGTAAATTCGATGCCAAACAGGCTAGCCAGCGACGTCCGGGCTGCGAGGCGTCATGGGGTGCGAAATGGCATGCATCTTGACCATGATCGTATGATCGCTGATTACCTGATTTCTATCGGCGGATTGCAGGAGTGCATGTGATCGACAAGCGATCTGGCGGCCATCTGGGCTCAACGTCTCCAAAAGCACAGAAAATTGCCAGCGAAGTGCGGCGCCGCATCGTTGAACTTGAATGGCGTCAGGGCGACCGAATTCCAGACGAGGCCGATCTTGCGATCGAGTTTGACGCCGCGCGAGCGACCGTCAACAAGGCATTGCAGCTTCTGGCTGACGAAGGATTGTTGGACCGCCGCCGCCGAGCGGGTACCCGTATCGCGATCGATCCGGTGCGCAAGGCGACAGTCTCAATCTCGATTGTGCGTGAACAGGTCGAACAGGCCGGCATGGTCTACAGTTATCGCGTCGTTGCGCAGCGGAAAAGTCCGATCCCGGCAGAGGTTGCGGCGCGGCTTGGTCTTCCGGAAGGGGAAATTCTCGTTCATATGCGGGCTGTGCATTACGGCAATGGCCAGCCCTTCCAGCTGGAGGACCGCTGGGTCAATCTGCGCGCGTCACCAGAACTTGAAAAGGCCGACTTCTGGCAACTGAATGCCAATGAATGGCTGGTGCGCAACGCGCCTTATTTGAGAGCTGACCTGACATTTTCAGCCGAAAATGCCAATCGCCGCGATGCCAGATTACTGCAGACCGAACCGGGACAGGCATTGCTGATCATGCACCGCACGACCTGGAACGCCCTGGGCCCGATCACGACCGCCCGGGTGGCGTTCCAGCCCGGCCATCTCGTAAGTACAGAAAAAGCTGCGAACCGAGGCTGAGTTTGATCGCGTCATGCTGCGGAAAACTGTGATTGCCACCTCGGCAAGGTAGACACATCGGCCGGGGACCGAACTCACTTATGGCGAGACAGCCATTACAGTTCACGGCAGCGCTCGGTTCAAGCGCGCCTTGTACCATAGAGATCAGGCTGCTTCTTTCAAAATAGCGCGGATAGGCTGGGGTGCGGTGCCGAGATAACCCGCAACCATCCGGGTGATATGTTCCACAATATCCGCTTCATCGGAAAGGGAGTGGCCGCAGTCATTGAGAACGATGGCATGGGTCAATGTCTCCACGGTCGTCACGCAAATGAATGCGGCCGTATCCAGGTCTTTGAGCTGAATGTCGTCCTTGCATTTTTCGAGATAATGCCGAACCAAATCCAGCGTATCCTTTCGGATGGCTTCCACCTCGGCGAGTTTTCCAATTCTGGGCACTTCTTCCTTGAAGATGCGGTGGAGATCCGGGTCGACCCGGTGTGCAGCAATCATCGCGCGAATGAGTTCCCGCATGGCACTGTTCAGGTCGTCTGAGGCGCATGCCTGCATCGCGTTTTCCAACAGAGCCAGAATTTCACGATTATGTCTGGCGACGAGCGCAGCCACAAGCGACTCCTTGTTGGGAAAATACTGATAGAGCGATCCAATACTCACGCCTGCCACGGCGGCGACACGATTTGTGCTGGTTCGAGCGTATCCTTCGCGCACCAAAACGCGAGCAGTGGCATCCAGTATCGCCTCGACAGTCATCCGTGACCTCTCTTGCGAGGCCGATTTTCTGGGGGTTGTGGCGCTGAACTTGCTCATATCCTCGATTTTCCTAATGCGAGTAGACAATGCGAGTAAACACTCACATATTTTGTATAAATCGTCAACAACAATGAACGTGAATAATATTTCTGCGATCAAGTGTCGAAATTGAACTTTCCTGTTCCGCGTTCAAAATAGATAACAAGAGTTTTACAATATGATGAAGGTCGTCCGAGGATTTTTACTTGTTTCTGTGGTGGTACTCGCAGCTGGCTGCGTCAGTTCCGGGCAAAAAGACGTTTCCGTTGCAGAATGTGCTCTTGCAGGGCATGGTGAAACATTCAAGGAAAAATGCAACGCGCCAAAACTGGGCTGGAAGGGCGCGAATGCGAGCGATTTCACCTTTAGCCACTAATCGACCGCTAATGGTCGAAAATCTCGGTACTCGGTCACCAGTCTCTGACAGCTTCACGAGGAAAGATGAAGCGAAGGGAGATCAGTTCAATCGGTCACGTCGAAAGGCTATGGCCGAAACCGAGAAATCGTCAAAGCCGGATTAGACGATGGGTGCGTTTCTGGCGTCGAAAGGTCTGGGACGCTCGGAAACCGTACGGGCGGCATTTTCAATCAAGGGGCCAAAATTGTCGCTGAAGCTTTCTACCGACCATTCCTGTAGATTGCCAGCGATATGGATTGCTCCGATGGGCACGCCCTTTGCATCGGTAACCGGCGCGCCGATTGCTATTTCGTGGGCCAGCAACTGACGGCAGAGAACGGAGTGTCCCCGTCTGCGCGTGGCATCGACCTGTTCCATTACGCCAGCAAGATCGGTGATGGTATAGGGCGTGAACGGGGTGAGGTCGGAACGGTTTACGATATCCGCAATTCGGTCGTCCGGCAGGCGCGACAGGACTGCGATGCCGCCCGCCGTGCAGTAAGTCGGAACCGCATTACCGACGATGGTTGCGCTGAAGACTTCGTGTTTTGACGGCATACGCAGGGCATAGACCAGCCGTATATCATCGAAAAGCGATAGATCCACACGTTCGCGCACCCTTCGGCGTAGTTCCAGCATAACCGGATTGGCTCGCTGGAGCATCGGGTTCAGCCGCAGAAAATCATGTGTCATATCCAGAATTCGCAAGCCGGGAAGATAGCCGCGATCCTCCGGGTCCCGCGCAACCATGCCGAGTTTCATAAGCGAATTGACGATGCGCTGCGTCGCGCTGCGATCGAGTCCCGATGCGGTCGCAATCTGCGTAAGGGATAGGGGGTGTCGAGCGCTCTGGAAGGCGGACAGTACAGCGACCGTGCGCGCAACCGAACGTAGAAACAAGGGGTCGTCTTTGAATTCATCCGCTTCGTCAGGGTCGAAAGTGGACAATCCGGTCAGGTCGCGAAATTGGTTCATGGGCGCAAGCTTTAGTCGCCATTCATAGATTGACAAGGAGCAAAATTGATTCCTATCATAAAAACAATATAGATGTATCGCTGACAGATACACACTTTCGCTCTGGGGATAAAATCGGTATATGGGAGTATGCTCGTGCTCAAGCGCGTGGCTGTGGCTGGCTTCTTGCATGAAACGAACACCTTCGCCTCGGCGCCAGCCGATATGGCGGCGTTTGTCCAGGGGGGCGGATATATTCCGCTCTCTCGCGGCGAGGCGGTTCTTCAAAATGCGCGGAATGTAAATCTTGGCATTGCCGGTGCGCTGGATTTCGCTCGCGAAGCCGGGTGGGAAGTCGTTCCCATTTTGTGGGCCGGTGCTATTCCGTCCGCCCCGGTCACCCGGGATGCCTATGAAACTATCGTTTCAGAAATTGTCGAAGGGCTCAGGGATTGCGGCCGCCTCGACGGGATATTCATCGACTTGCATGGTGCTATGGTCGCCGCGCATGTCGACGATGGCGAGGGGGAGCTGCTTGAGCGTGTGCGGGCGGTTCGCCCGACCGAACCGATAGCTGTCGCCCTCGACCTCCACGGAAATATCACGCGAAGGATGTTCGAACACTGCGACGTGATGGTAGGTTTTCGTACCTATCCTCATGTTGATATGGCCGAAACCGGCTACCGGGCGGCACAAGCGTTGCAAGCCTTGATGGACAAGCCGAAGGGCTGGCACAAGGCGATGCGGCAGGGTGATTACCTAATCCCGATTGCCTGGCAATGCACGGATGAGGAGCCGGCTAAAGGCCTTTATGCCCTGACGGCGGAGCTGCCTGAGAATGTGTTGACGGCATCCTTGTTCATGGGCTTTCCGGCAGCAGACTTTGCCGAATGCGGTCCGTCCGTTTTCGCCTATGGTTGGGATCGGACGGCCGTTGAGGCCCACGCAAACGCGATCATTGCCGCATTGGCCGCTGCCGAACCCTCCTTTGCGGGCACGGCTTATCAGCCAGAGGAGGGAGTGGCGAAGGCGATTGAGCTGGCGCGAGACGCACGCCGACCGATCATCATCGCAGATACTCAGGATAATCCGGGAGCAGGTGGCAGTTCCGATACGACCGGGATGCTTCGTGCACTCGTGGCCTGTGGTGCGGAGCGGGCTTCCATCGGGTGCATTCACGACCCGGAAGCGGCAAGGATTGCACATCAGGCCGGAGAGGGAGCGGCGGTGGAAATCGCGCTCGGCGGCAAGTCGGGGATTGAGGGCGACGCGCCGTTCAAGGCCCTGTTTACCGTGGAAAAGCTTTCGGACGGCAAGGCTCATGCGACAGGACCCTACTACGGTGGAACCTGGCTGAACATGGGGCCGTCAGCATGCCTGCGTGTGGGCGGCACACGGATCGTCGTCACCACCAATCTCGCCCAGATGGCGGATCGTGCGCTTTATCGCATGGTGGGTATCGAGCCGGAAAAGGAAGCCATTCTCGTCAATAAGAGCTCGGTACATTTTCGTGCAGACTTTGCACCCATTGCCGAACAACTCCTGGTCTGCACCGCACCGGGCGCGATGCCGCTCAGCCCGGCCAGACTATCATGGAAAAATTTGCGTTCGGGCATACGGCTGGAGCCGCTCGGACTGGAATTCAAATAAAAACAAAAACAACCTTCAGAGGAACCCAAGCAGATGCAGTTTTTCAAATCTCCTGAACCTGGCCCCGTTCTTCGCAGGCTTAAATTTGGCCTTGCCGCTTCCCTGTTTGCTCTGGGCGCTGGCAACGCATGGGCGGAAACCACACTCACTGCCGTAATGCATTCGGATTTGCGCATCCTCGATCCGATAATCACGACTGCGCATATCACCCGCGATCATGCCTATATGATCTATGACGTGTTGATCGCCGTAGACGAGAACTTCAAGCCTCAGCCGCAGATGGCCGACTGGACCGTTTCAGACGACAAGAAGGTCTATACTTTCACGCTGCGCGACGGTCTGAAATTCCACGATGGAGCGCCCGTCACGGCTGCTGATGCCGTGGCTTCACTGGAACGCTGGTCCAAGCGCGATGCTGGTGGCCAGCTTATCATGGACATCACAGATTCGCTTAAGGCGACCGATGACAAAACCCTTGTGTGGACCCTGAAAGAGCCGTTCGCGCCCTTCCTCGATACACTTGCCAAGCAGGCGGCACTGCCTCCTTTCATCATGCCCGCGCGTATCGCGGCGACGCCCGCCGATACAGCCATCACCGAACATATAGGTTCTGGGCCGTTCAAATTCGTGCCGGGTGAGTTCCAGCCCGGCGTCGGCGTGAGCTACGTCAAGAATGAGGATTATGTTCCGCGTAAGGAACCAGCAAACTGGATGGCTGGCGGCAAGGTCGTCAATGTCGACAAGGTTCGCTGGGTGACGATGACCGATGCGCAGACAGCCGTAAATGCCCTGACCAGCGGCGAGATCGACTATATCGAGCAGGTACCGGTTGATCTCGTTCCATTGCTCGAAGGTGACGATAGTGTTGTGCTGGAGCAGCGAGATCCGTTGGGATACCAAACGATGGGCCGTCTCAACTTCAAGCATCCGCCTTTCGACAATCCCGATATCCGCCGGGCAGCTTTTCTCGCCATGTCGCAGGAGCCGGTGCTTGCCGCTCTGATGGCTGATCCGAACTATTACAAGGTTTGTGGGGCGATTTTTGGTTGCGGAACGCCCAATGCCACTAATGTCGGCTCCGAGAGCATCACAGGGCAGGGCAATATCGAAGAAGCGAAGGCGCTGTTGCAGAAGGCGGGCTATGACGGCAAGCCGGTTGTGCTGATGCAGCCGACGGATGTTACCAGCCTGTCGCCGCAGCCCGTTGTTGCCGCACAACAGCTGAGAGCCGCCGGGTTTAACGTCGACATGCAGCCGATGGATTGGCAAACGCTGGTCGGCCGTCGTGCGTCCAAGGACGAACCGTCCAAGGGTGGATGGAATATCTTCTTCACGAACTGGCAGATACCGGAAATCTGGACGCCGCTGAACTCGGTCATGATGAATGGCCGTGGCGATCAAGGCTGGTTCGGCTGGCCGCAGGATGACAAGATCGAAGCGCTGAAGAAAGAATATATTTCAGCCCAGACGCCTGAAGATCAGAAAGCTGTGGTCGAGAAGATCCAGGCGCACACGCTTGAGAATGTGCTCTACATCCCGCTCGGCGAATACAACCCGCCTCAGGGACGTCGTGCCAATATCGTTGAGATGCTTGGTTCGCCCGTGCCGGTCTTCTGGAACGTGAAGAAGAACGAAGAGTAACTTTGCCCGCCGTTATCTTACCCATCTGTTTTGGGCGCGATAACTCCCAGTCCACCGCGGAGCCGGTTTTTTCAGCCGGTTCCGCATCACGCGGGGCGTGCATATGGCTGTCTATCTCATAAAACGCATTTTTGCGCTGGTGCCGGTGTTGTTGCTGGTATCGATTTTCGTATTCCTCCTCCTGAGACTGACGCCGGGCGATCCGGCTGCAATTCTCGCGGGGGATGCCGCGACGACGGAGCAATTGGAGCGTATTCGTGAGGCCATGGGCCTTAATGAACCGATTCTGACGCAATATTTCACATGGATGGGGAAGATCTTTCAGGGAGATCTTGGTGTTTCGTTGATTTCGGGCGTGCCTGTTCTTGATATGGTTTCACAGCGCATCGGACCGACGATTTCGATCGCTGTCCTGACCATCATCATTGCGATCCTTGTTGCGATACCGATGGGTGTACTTGCTGCATGGCGGCACCGCTCATGGATCGACTATCTGGTAATGAGCTTTTCCGTTCTCGGCTTCTCCGTCCCGGTTTTTCTGGTCGGCTATGTGCTGTTGCTGGTCTTTTCCGTCAATCTGGGCTGGCTGCCGGTACAGGGGTTCAAACCGATCTCGGCGGGTTTGGGCGCCTTCATGGAACGGGCCATCCTGCCTGCGCTGACACTGGCTTCCATCTATATCGCTCTTATCGCCCGCATGACCCGTGCGGGGATGCTGGACGTGCTGGGCGAGGATTATATCCGGACCGCGCGTGCCAAAGGTGTCAGTGATCGCCGTCTTCTGTTCGTGCATGCTTTGAAGAATGCGGCCGTGCCTGTCGTTACCATTGTGGGGACGGGCTTCGCGCTGCTGATCTCCGGCGTCGTGGTCACGGAAAGCATCTTCAACATACCCGGTATCGGCCGCCTGACGGTCGATGCGGTGCTTGCCCGCGATTATCCGGTAATTCAGGCCATGATCCTGCTGACGAGTGCACTCTATGTGTTCGTCAATCTGCTGATCGATCTCTCATACACATTGTTCGACCCGAGGATTCGTTATTGATGTGCACAGAATCGACATCGGCTGGCATGCACTGGATGCTTCGCCTGTTTTCGCTGCCGCGCGTCGCCCGCGTTGGCATCGGACCGCTGATTGCTGCCTTGCTTCTCGCCGCAATCATTATTCTCACCCTGATCTCTCCGTGGATCGCACCCCATGATCCGCTGGCCATGAACCCGATGATGCGTCTCAAGCCACCTTCAGACGAATATCTGCTTGGCACGGACAATTACGGTCGGGACCTTTTCTCGCGTATGATCCTCGGGGGGCGCATTTCCCTCCTCATCGGGCTTTTCGCGGCGGCTTCCTCGATAATGGTCGGTGTATTCATCGGTCTCATCGCCGGATTCTTCCGTACTGCTGATGCAATCATCATGCGTATGATGGATGCGCTGATGGCGATGCCCTCGATCCTGATCGCCATTGCGCTGGTCGCGCTTAATGGGCCCTCCATTGGTTCGGTGATCGTGGCGATCACCATTCCGGAAATTCCCCGGGTGGTGCGTTTGGTCCGTTCAGTCATTCTCAGTGCCAGAGAGGAGCCTTATGTCGAGGCCGCCTTGGCGCTCGGTTCCAGCACGCCGAAAATCCTGTTCCGACATCTTCTGCCGAACACAATGGCACCGCTGATCGTGCAGGGCACATATATCGTTGCATCGGCGATCCTTACCGAAGCAATCCTTTCCTTCCTTGGAGCTGGCATCAGCACCGAGATACCGACCTGGGGGAACATCATGGCGGAAGGGCGCCAGTTCTTTCGCATCAAGCCGTCGATCGTGCTCTGGCCGGGACTTTTGCTGACGCTATGCGTCCTTTCTATCAACCTTCTGGGCGATGCGGCACGCGACACACTCGATCCGCGCCTGAAAAAGCGGGAGGGCTGACATGGAACTGCGAAATCGTGACTTTTCGGCAGAACCTGTCGTTTTGGAAGTGGATAATCTTGCCGTGGCACTTCCCGCAGGCACGCCTGTACTTCGTGGCGTGAGCTTCGATATTCGAAAAGGCGAAACCGTCTGTCTGGTAGGTGAATCGGGTTCGGGAAAATCCGTCACATCCCTCACGGCCATGGGGCTTTTGCCGCAAAATGCACTGCGCGTGACGGGTGGTGTAATCCGCCTCGACGGGCGGGACCTGCTGCAACTATCGCCGGCTGATATGAAGCAGATGCGTGCCACGCGCATCTCGATGATCTTTCAGGAGCCGATGACCGCGCTCAATCCTGTGATGCGGGTCGGAGAGCAGATCACGGAAGTTCTGGATATCCATACCGGGCTTTCGGCTGCCGCCAAGCGTGCCAAAGTCATCAATATCATGGAGCAGGTCCATCTGCCGGACGTGGAACGCATCTACCAAAGCTATCCGCATCAGTTGTCGGGCGGCCAGCGCCAGCGCATCATGATTGCCATGGCGCTTATCCTGGAGCCCGTGGTTCTGATTGCAGATGAGCCGACCACAGCGCTCGACGTAACGACACAGAAGCAGATTCTGTCCCTGATCGCCGAACTACAGGAAAAGCACGGAACAGCGGTGCTGTTCATCACGCATGATATGGGCGTCGTTGCCGAAATCGCGGACCGGGTCTGCGTCATGCGCAGCGGCGAAATCGTGGAGCGTGGCACTATTCGTCAGGTTTTGTCTGAACCTCAACAGCAATACACGAAGGATCTGCTTGGCTCCGTTCCAAGTCTCATCCCTCGCCCTGCACGCGGACAGGAAGAGCGGGAAGCCGTCATCCGGGTGCGTGATCTCGGTATGACTTATCGAAGCGGCGGGCTTTTCAGCAGGAAGCCAGGCGTCGAGGCATCGCGCGCGGTCAGCTTCGATCTCCAGCCGGGGCGAACGCTGGGCATTGTTGGCGAATCGGGTTCAGGCAAAACCACCGTGGCGCGTTCGATCATGCGTCTGATCGAGCCGACGGAGGGAGAAATCGTCGTGGGCGGACGCGACATTGCCCACCTTGGAAAACGCGACATGAAGCCGTTCCGAAAAAAACTTCAGGTAGTCTTTCAGGACCCGTTTCGCTCGCTCAATCCTCGTTGGACCATCGAACAGAGCCTGACCGAAGGGCCGCTGAACTATGGCGTTCCCTATGAGGATGCGGTCACTGAAGCGAGGCGTCTGCTCAAGATCGTTTCATTGCCGGAAGATGCGCTGAAGAGATATCCGCATCAGTTTTCGGGCGGGCAGCGCCAGCGCATCGCGATTGCGCGCGCCGTCGCTCTTCGCCCGGACATTCTCGTCGCTGATGAAGCCGTGTCTGCGCTCGATGTGTCCGTGCAGGCGCAGGTTCTCGATCTTCTGGCTGAATTGCAGAAGGATACCGGTATCGCGATTATTTTCATCACGCATGACCTGCGTGTTGCGGCACAGATTTGCGATGAAGTGCTGGTAATGAAGCACGGTCAGGTTGTGGAGCAGGGTAACGCCGCGGACGTGCTCGGCAATCCTTCCCACGACTATACGCGCTCGTTGATCGAAGCCGCCCCGGGCCGCTTCTGGGATTTTGCCGCGGGACGTCCCGCAGCCTAATCGAAGGGCTGCAGGTGGCAGCCCTGGTCTTCAAAGTTTCAAACAGGAATGAAATCATGCCCATCATACCGTTTATTGAGGAGAAAGCCGGCGAGATGCGCGCGGTTTTCGAAGATCTCCATCGTCATCCCGAAATCGGCTTCGAGGAGAAGCACGCTTCCGGTGTTGTGGCCGCTCTGCTGGAAAGATGGGGTTTCGATGAAGTTCATATCGGCATCGCCGGGACCGGCGTCGTCGGCATATTGAAGGGGCGCAATGGTGGCAATCGCCGTATCGGCTTGCGCGCCGATATGGACGCATTGCCCATCGATGAGATTTCCGGCGTCCCCTACAGCTCGCAAAATCCGGGGCGCATGCATGCATGCGGCCATGACGGACACACGACGATGCTGCTTGGCGCCGCACAGTATCTTGCGGCAACGCGCAATTTCGAAGGCAGCGCGGTTTTTGTCTTCCAGCCAGCCGAAGAAGGCCTTGGTGGAGCGCGCAGGATGATTTCGGAAGGGCTTTTCGAGCGATTTCCCTGTGATGAAATCTATGGAATGCACAATCAGCCCCTCGGAACACTGGGCAAAGCCGCGATTCGCAAGGGCGCAGCCATGGCGGGCGCCAGCTTCTTCGACATCAAGCTGACCGGCAAGGGCAGCCATGCGGCCCAGCCGCATAATGCGCGTGACGTACTGGTGATTGGTGCCGATCTCGTGGGCCAACTGCAGACCATTGTTTCCCGCAATATTCCAGCTACGGAAGCCTGTGTCGTCTCCTGCACGCAATTCCATACCGGCAGCGCCTACAACATCGTGCCGGAAGTCGCGACGATCACCGGCACGATCCGTTATTTCGAAAAGCGGGTCTGCGATCTGGCCGAAACCCGCCTGCGCGAGATCTGTTCCGGTATCGCTGCAGGTTACGGCATTACTGTCGATGTCGATATCCGCAACGTGTTTGATGTTCTGCGCAACGATCATGAATTAACCGACGCTTATATCGCTGCAGCACGCGATGTGCTGGGCGAGGAAAACGTGACCGAGGATTGCCCCGCTTTCATGGGCAGCGAAGATTTCGCCGACATGCTAGCCCGCGTTCCCGGTGCTTACATCAATGTGCTGCACGGCGGCAAAGCCGCCCTCCACAATCCTGCCTTTACGCTCGATCCCGCGACGTTGCCCATCGGATCGTCGATCTATGCCCGGATCGTGGAAACCCGTTTGCCAGTGAATAAGGAACTTTCCGCATGAGTGCGCATGAATTGCCGTTCGATCTCAATGAGATGATTGCCCGCTTGCGTCCATGGATCGAAACAGAAAGTCCGACCTTCGACGCGGCCGCCGTGAACCGCTTGGTTGACACTGCGGCCTATGATTTTGCTGCTGCCGGTGCGAGCGTGGAATTCATACCCGGCCGCATGGGCTTTGGCGGGTCGTTGCGTGCCCGTTTTCCCCATGCGGATCAAGGCAGGCCGGGCATTCTGGTTTCCGGCCATCTCGATACGGTCCATCCGCTCGGCGTCATCAATGTGAACCCCTATCGCCGCGAGGACGGCAAGATTTACGGGCCGGGCATCCAGGATATGAAGGGCGGCAATTTCGTGGCCCTTGAGGCAATGCGCCAGATCGCCCGTTCCGGACTGACGACAAAGCTGCCTGTGACGTTCCTGCTGACCCCTGACGAGGAGGTCGGAACGCCCTCCACACGTGATCTGATTGAGCAGGAAGCACTCAAAAACAAATATGTGCTTGTCCCTGAGCCGGCGCGCCGCGACGGTGGTGCCGTCGTGGGACGTTACGCGATTGCGCGCTATAATCTCGAAACGATAGGACGTCCGAGCCATGCTGGCTGGTTGCTCAAGGAAGGTCGTTCTGCAATCCGCCGCATGTCGGAAAAGATACTGGAGATCGAAGCTCTGACGACAGACGACTGCACCTTCTCGGTCGGTGTCATTCATGCGGGACAATGGGTCAATTGCGTATCTTCGAGCTGCAAGGCGGAAGCACTCAGCATGGCCAAGACCCAGCGGGATCTGGAAGAGGGTGTTTCTCGCATCTTGGCGCTTGCCGGCGTGAAAGACGATGTGGAATTCATCGTGACGCGCGGCGTCACGCGCCCGGTTTGGGAACACGGACAGCCGCAAGATATGGAGCTCTTCAACTTCGCCAATGATATTGCGAAGGAGATCGGGTTCACGATGACGGCCCAGAGTTCGGGCGGTGGTTCGGACGGCAATTTCACAGGCGCGCTTGGCGTGCCGACGCTCGATTCCATCGGCGTTCGGGGGGAAGGTCTTCATACCCTGGGTGAACATATCTTCGAGGACAGCCTCATAGAACGGGCGCGTCTCCACGCGGGCTTGTTTCTGCGGCTCAACTGAACAAACGGATACAGCCATGCGCGACAAGAAGCGACTTGCAGCCCATGAGGTTCCAGGTCTTAAGGAAGACGTCACGATCAGGGTCGACCGGTGGGGCGTAGCCCATATTCAGGCGAACAATTTTCATGATCTTTTCTTCGCGCAAGGCTGGAATGCCGCACGTGATCGCCTCTGGCAGATCGATATCGCGCGCAAGCGCGGTCTCGGCCTGCTGGCACGTGATTTCGGCCCCGGCTATCTCGAACAGGACAGGGCGGCGCGGCTGTTTCTCTATCGCGGCGATATGGCACCCGAATGGAAAGCCTACGGGGCTCACGCGGAAGAAATCTGCTCCGCATTCGCCAATGGGATCAATACCTATATCGATGCCTGCGATGCAGGTTCGATACCACTTCCGCCGGAATTTACGCTGCTTGGCCATCGCCCCGACCGATGGAAGGCGGAAGATGTGGTGCGCGTGCGCACCCACTCGCTGACACGTAATGCATCTTCCGAACTATTGCGGTCAAAGGTGATGGCCGCTGTTGGAAGCGAGCTTGGCGCAAGGCTCGATGGATTGCGCAAGCAGTTGTCGCATGGCGTTGTGTCGAAGCCGGTCGATGGGTTTGATCCGGCGATCATGACGGATCGAGTTTTGCGTGATTTCAATCTTGCGGTCAGTCCGGCGACATACTCCCGTGACAGGCTTTCGGCCACGCTTGAGGATGCAGCACTCTGGACGACCGTTACACCATCCGGTGAGATCATCAGGGCTTCCTTCGAAGAAGGCTCAAACAATTGGGCAATCTCAGCCGAGAAAACCACTACAGCGCGCCCGATACTGGCGCTTGATCCGCATCGGACGCATGTCTTGCCGTCTATTCGTTACGTAGTGCATCTGTCGGCGCCGGGCCTTGATGTGATTGGCGCAGGCGAACCGATGGTGCCGGGAATATCGATGGGTCATAACGGGACTGCCGCTTTCGGGCTCACCATTTTCGGGGCGGATCAGGAAGACATCTATGTCTATCGGACCCGTGAAGATGATCCTGAACGATATGTGTATCGGGATGGTTGGGAAAAACTCACGACCATTACGGAAGCCATTCCAGTAAAAGGTTGTCCAGACCAGTCAGTGACACTGGAGTTTACCCGCCATGGCCCTGTCATCTATCGGGATGCTGTGAACAATAGGGCTTTTGGACTGCGAACCGTCTGGATGGATGCTGGTATGGCACCTTACATGGCCAGCCTCTCCGTCATGGAGGCAAGGAACTATGCGGAATATGTCAAAGCGTTGAATGGATGGGGCTGTCCGTCCGTCAATCACATTTACGCGGATACGACCAATAAGATTGCATGGAAACCCTCCGGTGCGTCGCCCATACGTCAGAATTGGGATGGGTTGCTACCCGTTCCCGGTGATGGGCGCTACGAATGGAACGGTTATCTGCTCCCGCAAGCAGGACCGTGTGAAGTCAATCCCGCGCGTGGTTTCATCGCGACCGCCAATGCGATGAACGTGCCGGATGACTGGGCTGCCGCAAGCCCGGCCATTGGCTATGAATGGCTCGACAGCAGCAGGCACGACACGCTGCATCGAGAACTGTCGCGTGAAACGCCGATTTCCCTTGAGGATTGCGTGAGATTGCAATGTTCGACCTTTTCGCCCATTGCTACGCGCGCTCTGAAATGCCTGAAAGCGATGGGTGTAACGGGCGAGCCCGCCGCATGGCAACTGCTTCGAAACTGGGATGGTAATCTGGCAGCAGATTCAGCTCCTGCCGCCTTGTTTGAAGTTTGGCTCAGCAAGCATCTCGGCCCGCTTGTCGCCCGAAGGGAAGGCGCGGAGCCTCATATCATTCCGATGCTCATGCCGTTCGATGCTCCCAGCATCGTGGAATGGCTGGAAGAAGCGGTGCCGGCAGGAGAGGTCCACAAGAATATTGCACAAAGTCTTGATGATGCCTGGGCAGAATGCGTGTCATTGATGGGAGAGAAGCCGGACGAGTGGTCGTGGGGCCGTGTTCATCGACTCAAGCTCTCTCATCCCCTGCAATCCCTGACGGACGAGGACTGGTCCCTCGCGACTTTGGAGTTGGGCGGTAGCAGCTCCACCCTCAATTATGCCAATTACCGCCTCAATGATTTTTCTGTTCTGGCTGGCCCATCGGTTCGGATGGTGATCGATGTGGGAGAATGGGACAACAGCCTGTTCGTCAACAATCCGGGACAGTCTGGCTTGCCCGGCTCGCCCCATTACAAGGACCTTCTTCCCCGCTGGCACGAGGGCGCCCATTGTCCCCTGGTCTATTCACCAAATGCCGTGCAGGCTGCGACTGTGCACACGATCATGCTGAAAGCATAACCCAACAAGGTTGCCGTCCCGCCTTCCGTCGTATCCGGGCCGGAGAGGGATCATTCGCTGACTGCTTCCTCATCCTCCATAATACACTTGTGGATGGCTGTGCAGGCTTCCTGTTCGAGGATCAAATGGATGATTAACGTCTCTATGGCTGAAAAGCCACGACGAAGCCGAAGTTTTGACCGAAATTCCGAAAACGATAAGGCCCTACGCTGATTCTTTTCTGAGGAGATCTACAGTGTTCCAACGCATCCATGTAGCCGGGGCTGCCGCACTGCTCCTTGGTACTGCACTTTCCGGTATCGCCGTAGCGGGTGATGGCGGTGGGATCGACGCGATCCGGCTGTCCTCTGGCGGATTGGCGGAAATTTCCAGAAAAGCCGTCCCAACGGCTGACGGAACGATACAGATCGAAGTGCCTTTCGACCAGGTCGACGACGTTCTGAAAAGCCTCGTCTTGAATGGCAACGCTGGAACGATCGATCGGGTATCGCTCGCCGGACCAAGGCCTCTCGAGGAAACTTTCAAGGGCCTGCCGTTCACGCCTGAAACTTTAGCGTCAGCGCCTGCACTTCTCGCGTCCATGCAAGGTACGGTGGTATCGGTCACGAGTGGCGGAAAAACAGTGACGGGCAAGGTTCTTGGCGTGGAAACGCGCGACAGCGAGAAAACGGCTGAACGTGCACTGCTGACAGTGCTTGGCAAGGACGACCGGATTGACACACTCAAACTTGGCGACGATGCCGCGTTGACAGTCGAAGATCCGGAAATGCGCCAGAAACTGGCCGACGCCGTTGCGGCGACGGGACGCGCAAAGAATGACGGTGCACGTGTCGTTAATGTGCATATTGCCGGAACTGGTGGACAAGAAGTCCGGCTTAACTATGTGATCGCCGCGCCGATCTGGAAGACAGCCTATCGGGTGGTTGTCGGCAAGGACGCCAAGGCTCGTCTTCAGGCGTGGGCCATACTTGAAAATGCCAGCGGAGTAGATTGGAAAGGTGTGAAGATCGCGCTGTCCTCGGCCGATCCCGTTACGTTGAAACAGCGCTTGCATCAGCTCTACTGGAAAGAGCGGTCAGAAGTCGTCGTCAACACGGCGTCGGATAATGTGGCGGCACCCGATACAGGCAACTTGTTAAATCGAGTTCGGACGCGCGCCGCTTCCGATAAAAAAGCCATGATGGCGCCAACCATGGAGACTGTAGCGGAGCAGGCGGCAGTAGCGCCGGCTCCCGCGGACTATGGGGGTGGGACAGGGGAGGCGGAGACTGGCGCAACTGCCACCGAAAGCGACACTTCAGCCACGTTCGATTTGCCCGGCAGCTATGATCTGGCAAATGGCGATACCCTCTCGGTTCCTATTGCGGATGCCTCAGTGGAGGCACAGATGGTTTCTGTCTATACCGCGGGAAGCAAGCTGCGCCATCCGATTGCGGCGATCAAGATCAGCAATTCGACGGGCGCAAGCATGCCGGGCGGTATCCTGACCGTTTATGATGCCAATGCAGGCTATATTGGTGATGCCGAACTCACGGGTTTGCCCAAGGGCGATATACGGATGGCAAGTTTTGCCACGGACCGGAAAGTGACCGTAACCGAGGATCGCAAGCCAACGCAGAAGATCGTGGATATCAAAGTCGTGGATGGGGCGATCCGCACGACAGAAAAACTGCTGGAAACCACGACCTATACGATTTCGGGTGCTCTGGATGGTGAACGGACAATAGTGATCGAACATCCGGTTCGTGAGGGCTGGTCGTTTGTGTCGCAGGCAGAGAACGGTCGGACTGCCACACATCACCGGTTGCAGACAAATGTCGAAGCGGGGGGCGAAGCTTCCGTCACTGCGGTAGACGAACTGCTCCTAAGTAACAGCTACACACTGGCTGATGCGGAACCGGACGTTCTGCTGGGCTGGTCGTCGTCCGCCAGCGACAAGGGAGTGGCGGAAAAGCTTGCACAGCTTGCCGAGGCACGCAGGAAGCAGGTCGATGCGCACAGGGAATTGGAAAAATCCAGTGAAGATATTCAGCGCCTTGCCGGAGAGCAGGAGCGCATTCGCGAAAACATCAGTGCCGTTCCTGAAAATAGCGACTTGAAAACCAAGTATCTGAAAATTCTTGAAGAGAGCGAAACGAGTATCGCTCGGGCTGTTGAAAAACGCGAAGCCGCCCAGAAAGTCGCGGATCTTATCGATGAACAGGTGCGTGAGACGATCCGCCAATTTTGATTGGCCTTGAAGCTCGAGGGGCGGCTTGGCGCCCCCAACACCCATTCGCGGTGCATACCGCGCGGTCCACAGCGTTCCCTGATGGAGGCGAACACATCATGCGGCATGGGTTGAAGCTATTGGGCGTGTGGATTTGGTCGAATAACCAATAGGTTCATTTCAGGCTCGACAAACCTGAAGTGCGCTACATATCAGCAACGCTACTTTTCCATAACCAATTGATTTGTTTGGAGTTCGAATGGTGGGCGTGACAGGGATTGAACCTGTGACCCCTACGATGTCAACGTAGTGCTCTCCCGCTGAGCTACACGCCCATTCGATGTGGCGCATACACCATATCGCGTTGCGCCCGTCAATGCCCTTTTATGAAGTTTTTTCGTCTTTTTGTTGATGACAAAACAAAGGGCCGCAAATCCGCCGGATCGCCTCAGGCGGCGATCAGCATTTTTTCGATTTCATTCACCAGATCGCGCAGGTGGAACGGCTTGGAGAGCACCTTTGCGTCACGCGGTGCGTCCGAATCGGGATTGAGCGCGACAGCGGCAAAGCCTGTAATGAACATGATCTTCAGGTCAGGATCGATTTCTGTCGCGCGACGCGCCAGTTCGATACCATCCATTTCCGGCATGACGATGTCGGTCAGCAGAAGCGAGAAGGGCTCTTCCTGCAATCTTTCATAGGCGCTCGCACCATTGTCGAAGTGCGTCACGTGATAACCGGCTTTTTCCAGCGCCTTGACGAGGAAGCGGCGCATATCATTGTCATCTTCAGCTAGAAGGATTCTCTTCATTGTTCCGTCCGAATTCTGTGTCGTGTTCATCGCTCAAAAGCTGACCCTTAACGACTCAATATCCACCGTAGAAAACGCTTCTTTGGTAAATATGGAATGAATGCTCGCACGAATGTTAATTGTTATGGCGCGTATTTGGCAACAAGCTGTTCAGTGTGACAGGATTGTCGCATATGGACACCGGGAAGGGTTCGAAAGATTCGTCTTCCGGCCATTTGCGCGCATGGGCTGTCTGACGTAATTTGTTACGTTATTAACGTGGATCGTTGGCGAATGGCCTGACTATTGCGGTCGAGAACGGGTGAAGAATGAGTTTGGAGCGCGATTTTAGTCTGATACCGCCCTTCGAGATATGCGCTCCGGCGGAACAGCGCATTCCGTTCGTCTTTAATTCCCCGCATAGCGGACGCTATTACCCGCATTCCTTCATCGAAGCGTCGCGTCTGGATGCCTTGAGCATTCGCCATTCGGAAGACTGTTACGTCGATGACTTGTTTGCTTCGGCGGTGCGGCTCGGGGCGCCCCTGCTCAAGGCGCATTTCCCGCGGGCTTTTCTGGATGTGAATCGTGAAGCCTACGAGCTCGATCCGCGCATGTTCGCCGAGCCGCTGCCGCCTTTCGTGAACAGCCAGTCGGCGCGCGTCGCTGGTGGGCTTGGCACGGTGCCCCGTCTGGTCGGCGAGGGCCAGTTGATTTATCCGGGCCGAATTTCCCTCGCGGAAGCATTTTACCGCATTGAAGATCTCTACAAGCCTTATCATCAGACGCTTGATGCTTTGCTTCAATCCACGCGCCAGCGTTTTGGCTATGCGGTGCTGATAGACTGCCACTCCATGCCGGGCGGCACACGTCCCGGTGAAGTCGGGTCACGGCCGGATTTTATCGTCGGCGACCGTTTCGGCCGTTCTTGCAGCGAAAGGCTGACGCAGGCTGCCATCGATCTCCTCCAGGACCTGGGTTACACGGTTGCGCACAACAAGCCCTATGCAGGTGGCTTTATCACCGAGCATTATGGACGACCAGCTACCGCTTGCCATGCTCTCCAGATCGAGATCAACAGAAGCCTCTATGTGAATGAACAGAGCCTGCATAAGCTTGCCGGTTTTGAAACGCTCTGCGCCGATCTCTATGGATTTCTGAGCGACCTGACATCCCTGCCGGATGATCTCTTTGTCGCGCCTCCTCTGGCGGCGGAATAAGCCGTTCCTTTAAGCTCCTCTCGCAGATAAAAAGAACCGCGCCCGAACGATACGAGCGCGGCCAAAGACTAGGGAGGAAATGCCCCGAAAGGCATAGACAGGAAAACCTGTCAGGAATTTAAGTTACGTCTGAATGGCGCTAACGTCAAGAAAACAAGCATATTTTTTGAGCTGATTTTGTCATGCTCATTATATAGGCAAAATTAGCAAGGTTTGCACAAGCGCGCGCCATGCATTGGAAACAGGAGTTCGAGGTTGCTGATCGACAAGGCATTTTTTTCCGAAGTGGCTGCTGCTGCGGCTGCTGAAACGCTTCCGCGTTTTCGTCAGCTGACGGAAATAGACAACAAATATAGCGTTGGTTTCGATCCGGTGACCGAAGCAGACCGCGCGGCGGAGCGTGCGATTCGGGCGGTGATTGGCGAGGCTTTTCCCGACCATGGCATTCTGGGTGAGGAATACGGACCAGAGAATATCGACCGCAGCCATGTCTGGGTTATCGATCCCATCGATGGAACCCGCGCCTTCATTTCCGGCCTGCCGGTGTGGGGCACGCTTCTGGGCCTCACCGTCGACGGCGATGCCAGGGCGGGAATGATGTCGCAGCCGTTTACCGGCGAACTTTTCTACAGCGACGGCAATGGGGCCTATCTCGCCCGCCACAGCGGTGAAGATGTGCCGCGCCGTTTGTCGGTGCGCAAGAACGCCGCCCTGGCCGATGCGACGATGTTCACGACGACGCCTGCTCTCTTCAAGGGAGACAACCGCAGAGGTTTCGACCGGCTGGAAAATGCTGTCCGTCTGTCGCGTTACGGGGTCGATTGTTATGCCTTCGCCATGCTGGCAAGCGGCTTTGCCGATATTGTGGTCGAGGCCGGTTTGCAGCCCTATGACATCGTTGCCCTCATCCCGCTGATTGAACAGGCGGGCGGTGTGGTGACGCAACGCGATGGTGGCCCGGCGGAAAAGGGCGGTGACATTGTCGCCGCCGCTTCTCCCGAACTGCACAGGGCAGCGCTCGATCTGCTCAACAGCTAGCTAAATACCGGAGGCTACGGGTTCAATGGTCTCCGGCATGGTCTCGACTTCCGACGATCCGGGAATGAAGGCATCGAAGGCAGCCCAGAGCTGCTCCCGATAAAAATCGGCTTCCTGCAGCATTTCATGACGTGCGCCGGCAATCGTCGTCAGTGAGACATTGCGCGTTCGCGCCACAAAACGTTCGATCACCGGCGTGGAAACCACACGATCCGCGCCGGCGGCGACGATAAGAACCGGCACCGTTGGTCCTTCGTAGAAATCCGGCTGGTTGATCCGCCGCGATGTTTCGAGCGCGCTCCAGAGCCAGCGGGCTGTGGGACCGCCAAGCGCAAGGTCGGGGTGAAGACGTGGAATTTCCATATTCCGCATGAAGCGCTCCGGGTCGCTGGTCAGCGGATTGCCTGCAAAGGGGCGGGAAGCAAGCCTGCGTCCGCCGGAGGCATAAACCCGCCCGAGGCCGAGCCATCGAAAGGCGGAGGCGATGCGGCGTACGTTGTCGTCGCTGAGTTTTTGACCATCGAGCCCCATGAAGGGCGCACAGAGCACCATGCGGCTGACACGGGATGTCAGCCTGCCCATTGAAGCGAGCGCCACGAGCGCGCCTGCGGAGTGACCGAGGACGTAGAAGGGCGGCGGACAGTCAGGCAAAGCGATCTGGCTCAAGATTAGATCGAGATCGTCGGAATAGTCATCGAAACTGCGGACATAGCCACGCTGGCGATCCTTCAGCAGTCGGGTCGAGCCGCCTTGTCCGCGCCAGTCGAAAGTCAGGACCGTGAAACCGCGAGCACTCAGGTCGGCCATGGTTTCAAAGTATTTTTCAATGAACTCGTTGCGCCCCTGCAGCAGGACCACCGTTCCCCGCATCGGCCTTGTCTCGGCTTTCAGGATGGCATAGCGCAACGTCCTGCCCCCATGTGCTTCAAGCAGTCCGGCTCTTATCCCATGCGGGACGGGGTTCGCATCGGTTTCGAAAAGCAGTTCCGACATCCGATTGCGAGCCTTTCTGTTCGGTTGGGATATGCGCTGCCAGCATAATGGAGCAATTGATGACAAAAAGTAACCGGAAGTTCGAGAGCGAACTTCCGGTTCAAAGAACAGCCGGTGCAAGGGACGTTACGCCAGCCGATCTGTTCAGAAACATGAAGAGAGATCAGTAACCGCCCGGACGACGTTCGCCGACGATGCGGCCTGAATAGGCGTCGACCATAACGATGACACGACGGCCATTTGGCCGTGTGGCGCGGACGAAATAAGTGTCGCGATTAAGGCGCATATCGCCGACATCATAGCCGCGGCGTTCCAGCGAGCGCGCGATACGGCGCGGGCTCATGATGTCGCGGCGACCGTAGTCATCGCCCCAGCCCGGGCGGCGGTCCGGGCCACCATCCCAACCGGGACGGGGACCCGGATAAGGACGCGGCGGGCGATAGCCGTCATCATCGTAATACTGAACCTGAACGCGCAGGCCGCTGTCGGCTGCGAGTGTGGGCGTCGCAAAACCGGTCGCGACGGTGGCAAGTGCGGCAAAAGCAAGAACAGCTTTTTTCATAACCGTGATCCTTTGATGAACCCGCTTTGCAGCAGGCATGGTGGGACATTAGCCCCAAGCGGCTGAACGCTCGCCAAAGATGATGTTCATTTTGGGTTCATTGTGCGGCGAATCCTCAAGAATGTAGCCCCCTATCGATCAGGAGTTATTACGCAGCGTGACAGCCCGTGTTTCATGAATCTTCGCGCGCTACTGGTCTTGAAATGAAAAAGAACCGTTCCCAAATGAGTTTTGCGGTCGCCTGGAAGGGGCCGCCGGCAACAAGGAATTCGCCATAAGGGAATTTCGCCGCCCTGCATGATCCCGGACAAGCCCCGGCGCTGTTTGGAAAAGATCATGCTGAACAAGCATCTTGTCGCTCTAAAGGAGGGCTAATACATGCGTCACGTAGATTTTTCCCCGCTTTATCGTTCCACGGTCGGTTTCGATCGCCTTTTCACCATGCTTGATACGCTCGCTTCGCCGGAAGGTAACCAGTCCTATCCGCCGTATAATATCGAGCGCACGGGTGAAAACACCTATCGCATCACCATGGCGGTTGCGGGCTTTTCCGAAAGCGAACTCGAAATCGAAGCACATCGCAACCAGTTGACCGTGAAGGGTCAGAAGGCCGACGAGAATGCTTCCGATATCGGTGAAGTTCTCTATCGCGGTATTGCTTCACGTGCTTTCGAGCGCCGTTTCCAGCTTGCCGACTTCGTGGAAGTCGCCGGTGCGAGCCTCAAGAATGGCCTCCTGCACATTGATCTCAAGCGCGAAATCCCGGAGCAGATGAAGCCGCGCAAGATCGAAGTCACCAAGGCTGGCTCGGAAAGCGCCCAGCAGATCGAGGCGAAAACCGCGCATTAAAGCATTCCCTGCAAAGTACGAAGAAGGCGGCGCTCAAAGCGCCGCCTTTTTTAGTTTCCATGCTTATTGAAAGGCGTCAGGCAATCAATTCGGCGAAGCGGTCCACGTCTTCTTCCGTATTGGCGAAGCTCGTGACGAAACGGGCGAAAATCTCGCCGTCGCTGATGCGGTTTACTTCCGAATGCGGCGGGTTCCAGTCGTAGAAAATCGCTCCGGCATTGCGCAGGCGGTCATAGACCGACTGTTTCATGATGGCGAACACCTCGTTGGCTTCCGGTTTCCAGGCAAGGCGCATCTGGCTCGACGCATTGATATGGCCGGCAAGGCGCGTTGCGAGCGCGTTTGAATGACGCGCCAGTTCCAGCCAGAGATTGTCTTGCAGATAAGCATCGAATTGGGCGGCCACGAAACGGGTCTTGGAAAAGAGCTGCGCTGCGCGCTTGCGGATGAACGGCAGGTCCCTGGCGCGTGCAGGGTCCATGAAGACCAGAGCTTCGGCGCACCAGCAACCGTTTTTCGTGCCGCCGAAGGAAACAATGTCTACACCCTGTTTCCAGGTCATTTCGGCAGGCGTCATGTCCAGGGAAACGAGTGCATTGGCAAAGCGTGCACCGTCCATGTGCAGCGGCAGGCCTGCATCGCGGCAGATCTTGGAGATGGCGGCGATATGCTCGGGCTGGTAGAGTGTGCCGACTTCGGTCGCCTGCGTGATGCTGACAGCCATGGGCTGCCCGGCGTGAACGAAGGCCGGATTGAACCGCTTCAGTTCGCGCTTGAGAAGCTCGGGGTCGATGCGGCCATGTGCGCCGTCAATCGGATGCAGACGGGCCCCGCCGGTGAAATATTCCGGCGCGCCGCATTCATCCTCGATCACATGCGCCTCGCGGTGTACCAGCGAAACACCCCCGGGCCGGTTGACGCTGGCAAGCGCCAGCGAGTTGGCGGCGGTCCCGGTTCCGACAAAGAATACGGCAACTTCACGCTCGAACAGTTCGTTGAACCGTTGCTCGACGCGCTTGTCGATTTCACTTGCGCCATAGGCTGCCGCAAAACCCGCAGCATGCAATGAAAGGCTCTCGGCGATTTTCGGATGGGCACCTGCCCAGTTGTCTGACGCAAAATGCACGTGTTCCTCCGGATGCGTTCAATCAGGCTGTCGCCAGCCCTCGTGTCTATGGCTGTCTACAGCATCGTTTGGAGAATCGGAATCACTTTTCGGAAAGCACGACGCGCCGATTTCACTGGGTTCCTGCGCTCGAGCGTATCCGTTAGCGCGCAACCTTCTGCAAAAGCGGTTGGGGCTGCTTGTGATAAAAATGCCGCCACGCTGCCTATTTTTTAGGCATCAAAGACGAAAACGGCGTGAGACCAAACTGACGCAATGGCCGCCAAACGCAATTTAAAGCCCACAAAATCACCGCTTTTGATATTTTATTACGGAAGTTGCCGAGAAAAATTGCGTTTCCATCTTGTGAGGCAATTTGAATTCTGTCATACGTAATTAGGACAGCAATGCTGTCCAATTAGAAGCTGATGCGAACGGAAGCGACGCAACGCTCTCCGAAAGTTTCAGAAAGAGGCGCCGGAACCCGCAGGCAGATCGCCTGGCGGTAACAGGCGCCCCGACCGCGACAGGAGGAATTCGAGTGCGCCGTTCCGGCGGGCTGGGTGTCGTCTGTCCAAGCCTGATGAGAATAAGGCGCTAAACATCGTTCCTCGCATCGGCTTTGCCGCTCGTCCGGAACCTCGTCCAACGCCTTGTCGATAAGGCTTCCTTTATATGCAAAGCAACGGCGGGATGGTTGTCACACCATCTCGGTATATACTGATCGCGCACCTCATGATGAGGGCCAAACGGAGGGAATGACGATGACGCATTTGACGCCATCTGTATCGACTGTGGTTTCTCACAACGTACAGAACGGAACGGTCAAAGCTGCGACGACCGCTCCCAACCGAACGACGCGAAAAACGAAAGCGGCGGGTTTGCCCGCAGCGCAAGGACTTTATGATCCGCGCAATGAACATGATGCGTGCGGCGTTGGTTTCATTGCGCATATGAAGGGCAAGAAGTCGCATCAGGTCGTGGAAAGCGGCCTCCAGATGCTGGAAAACCTCACCCATCGCGGTGCGGTCGGTGCCGATCCGCTGATGGGCGATGGCGCTGGCATTCTGGTGCAGATTCCAGATCGCTTCTTCCGCGAGGAAATGGCGCGTCAGGGCATCGATCTGCCGCAGCCGGGTCACTACGGCGTGGGCTATCTGTTCATGCCGCGCGATGCGCAACTGCGCGCCCATATTGAAGAGATCGTCAAGGAAGTAATCGCTGCCGAAGGCCAGACCTTCATCGGCTTCCGCGAGGTTCCGGTCGACAACTCATCGCTCTCCAAGGCGCCTGACATTGCCGCAACCGAACCTTTTCACGTTCAGGTCTTCATCGGACGCAATCCGATGCTGGAGACGGATGACGATTTCGAGCGCCGCCTGTTCGTTCTGCGCAAGGTCATTTCCAACCGCATCTATCAGGAAAACGACGGCGACGATAAGGGCTTCTATGTCGTGTCCATGTCGGCCCGCACGGTCGTCTACAAGGGCATGTTCCTGGCCTATCAGGTCGGCGCCTATTATCAGGATCTGAAGGACCCCCGTTTTGAAAGCGCGGTGGCGCTGGTGCACCAGCGCTTCTCCACCAACACTTTTCCATCCTGGCGTCTGGCGCATCCATACCGCATGGTTGCGCATAACGGCGAGATCAACACGCTGCGCGGCAACGTCAACTGGATGGCGGCGCGTCAGGCTTCGGTCGACTCGGAACTGTTCGGCAACGACATTTCCAAGCTGTGGCCGATTTCCTACGAAGGCCAGTCGGATACGGCCTGCTTCGACAATGCGCTCGAATTCCTGCATCAGGGCGGCTACAGCCTTGCCCATGCGATGATGATGCTGATCCCGGAAGCGTGGTCCGGCAACAAGCTGATGTCGGATGAGCGTCGCGCATTCTACGAATATCACGCAGCACTGATGGAGCCGTGGGACGGACCCGCCGCCGTTGCCTTCACCGATGGTCGCCAGATCGGCGCGACGCTCGACCGCAATGGCCTGCGTCCCGCACGCTATATCGTCACCGACGACGATTTCGTCATTCTGGCTTCGGAGGCAGGCGTGCTGCCGGTCGAGGAAAAGAAGGTCGTCAAGAAGTGGCGTCTCCAGCCGGGCCGTATGCTGCTCATCGATATGGAAGAAGGCCGCATCGTCTCGGATGAGGAAATCAAGTCGCAGATCGCGCAGAAGCATCCTTACAAGCAGTGGCTCGCCAATACGCAGCTCATTCTGGAAGAGCTGAACCCGGTCGAACCGCGTGCGCTGCGCAAGGATGTAAGCCTTCTCGACCGCCAGCAGAGCTTCGGCTACACGCAGGAAGACACGCGGATACTGATGGCTCCCATGGCCACGACCGGTCAGGAAGCCATCGGTTCGATGGGCACGGACACGCCTATCTCGGCCATGTCCGACAAGTCGAAGCTGCTCTACACCTATTTCAAGCAGAACTTCGCGCAGGTCACCAACCCGCCGATCGATCCGATCCGCGAAGAACTGGTGATGAGCCTGGTCTCCTTCATCGGCCCGCGCCCCAACATCTTCGACCTTGTCGGCACGTCGCGCCGCAAGCGTCTGGAAGTGCGCCAGCCGATCCTGACCAATGGCGATCTGGAAAAAATCCGCTCCATCGGCCACACGGAAGACCGTTTCGACACCAAGACGCTCGACATCACCTATAATGTCGGCGAAGGTGCTGCGGGCATGCATGGCGCAATCGAACGCCTTTGCGACCGCGCGGAAGCAGCCGTCCACGGCGGCTATAACATCGTCATCCTGTCGGATCGTCAGGTCGGGCCGGACCGCATTCCGATCCCCGCCCTTCTGGCAACGGCAGCCGTGCACCATCACCTGATCCGCAAGGGCCTGCGTACCTCGGTCGGCCTTGTGGTTGAATCGGGCGAGCCGCGCGAAATCCATCATTTCTGCTGTCTTGCCGGTTATGGCGCGGAGGCGATCAATCCTTATCTCGCCTTCGACACGCTGCTGGACATGCACCGCCGTCGCGAGTTTCCGCCGGAGGTGGACGAAGATGAAGTGGTCAAGCGCTACATCAAGTCCATCGGCAAGGGCATGCTCAAGGTCATGTCCAAGATGGGCATCTCGACCTACCAGTCCTATTGCGGCGCGCAGATTTTCGATGCGGTGGGCTTGCAGTCGAGCTTTGTCGATAAATTCTTCTTCGGCACGGCAACGAGCATCGAAGGCGTCGGCCTCGATGAAATCGCGGAAGAAACCGTACGCCGCCACCGCGACGCCTTCGGCAATGATCCGGTTCTGCTGACCGCGCTGGAAGTGGGCGGTGAATATGCATACCGCATGCGCGGCGAAGCGCATTTGTGGTCGCCGGATGCGGTGGCAAGGTTACAGCATGCGGTGCGTACCTCCAATCCGGAGACCTTCACCGAATATACCTCCATGCTTGACTCCAAGTCGGCGCAGGCGAAGACCATTCGCGGCCTGTTCAATATCCGCTTCGCCGAAGAACGCGGTCTGAAGCCGGTTTCCATCGATGAGGTTGAACCGGCGGCGGAAATCGTCAAGCGCTTCTCCACCGGCGCGATGTCGTTCGGTTCCATCTCGCGGGAAGCGCATACCACACTTGCCCGAGCGATGAATGCCATTGGCGGCAAGTCGAACACGGGTGAGGGCGGTGAGGAGCCGGATCGTTTCTATCCGCTGCCTGACGGCACGCCGAACCCCGAACGCTCCGCAATCAAGCAGGTGGCATCGGGCCGTTTCGGTGTGACCACGGAATATCTGGTCAATTCCGACCTGATCCAGATCAAGGTCGCACAGGGCGCCAAGCCCGGTGAGGGCGGTCAGTTGCCGGGTCACAAGGTCGACGCGACCATTGCCAAGACCCGACATTCGACGCCGGGTGTCGGCCTCATTTCGCCGCCGCCGCACCACGACATCTACTCCATCGAAGATCTGGCGCAGCTGATCTACGACCTGAAGAACGTCAATCCGGCTGCTGATATTTCGGTCAAGCTGGTGTCGGAAGTAGGCGTCGGAACTGTTGCCGCGGGCGTCGCCAAGGCGCGCGCCGACCATATCACCGTGTCGGGATATGATGGCGGCACGGGTGCCTCGCCGCTCACTTCGCTCAAACATGCTGGTTCCCCTTGGGAAATCGGCCTTGCCGAAACCCACCAGACGCTGGTGCTGAACGGGCTTCGCTCCCGCGTGGCATTGCAGGTGGATGGCGGCTTGCGTACCGGTCGCGACGTCATCATCGGCGCGCTGCTCGGTGCCGACGAGTTCGGTTTCTCGACCGCACCGCTGATTGCGGCTGGCTGCATCATGATGCGCAAGTGCCATCTGAACACCTGTCCGGTGGGCGTGGCCACGCAGGATCCGGTTCTGCGCAAGCGCTTCAAGGGTACGCCGGAACATGTCATCAACTTCTTCTTCTATCTGGCGGAAGAGGTGCGGGCGCTTTTGGCCGAAATGGGCTTCACCAGGCTGGAACAGATTATCGGCGAAACGGAGCTGCTCGAAAAGCAGGCCATGATCGATCATTGGAAAGCCAAGGGGCTGGATTTCAGCCGCATCTTCTACAAGCCTGAGGCCGAAAAGCACGAGATCTACTGGACCGAGCGTCAGCATCATCCGATTGAAGATGTTCTCGATCGTAAGCTGATTGCCGAGGCCATGCCAGCGTTGGAAGACCGCCAGCCGGTGAAGATCGACGTGGAGATCAAGAATGTTGACCGTTCTGCCGGTGCTATGCTTTCCGGCGAGGTGGCAAAACGCTTCCGCCACAAGGGTCTGCCGGAAGACACCATCGCCGTTACGCTTCGCGGTACGGCTGGCCAGTCCTTCGGCGCGTTTTTGGCGCGCGGCATCTCGTTCGAGCTGATCGGCGACGGCAATGATTATGTCGGCAAGGGTCTTTCGGGCGGTCGCATCGTCATCCGTCCGCCGGAAGACACGCGTATCGTTGCCGAAGATTCCATCATCGTCGGCAATACGGTGCTCTATGGTGCGCTTGAAGGTGAGTGCTATTTCCGTGGCGTGGCAGGCGAGCGTTTTGCCGTGCGAAACTCTGGCGCGGTGACGGTTGTCGAAGGTGTGGGCGACCATGGCTGCGAGTATATGACCGGCGGCGTTGTCGTGGTCATCGGGCAGACCGGCCGCAACTTCGCGGCGGGCATGTCAGGCGGTGTCGCCTATGTGCTCGACGAGGAAGGCGATTTCGCCCAGCGTTGCAACATGGCGATGGTTGAACTCGAGCCTGTGCCGGAAGAGGACGACATCCTCGAAAAGCTGCATCACCATGGTGGCGACCTCATGCATAAGGGCCGTGTGGACGTTTCCGCCAACATGACCCATCATGACGAGGAACGTCTCGTGCAGCTGATCGCCAATCACCTGCATTACACCGGCTCGACGCGGGCGAAGGACATTCTCGACAATTGGGAGAGCTATCGCCCGAAATTCGTGAAGGTCATGCCGGTTGAATACCGCCGCGCTCTGGAAGAGATGGAGCGTATGCGGATCGGTGTCGCGGCTGAGTAAGTGCTATCGTCAAAACGCAGTGCTTGTGCGCCTGGGATGGCGCACGGCACCGCGAGCCTCGCACAGCGAGAGGAGAATAATATGGGTAAGGTAACTGGTTTTCTTGAAATCGACCGGCAGGTGGCAAAGTACCAGCCAGCGTCGGATCGTATCCGTCACTTCCGCGAGTTCACCATTCCAATGACGGATGGTGAAGTGCAGAAGCAGGCGGCACGCTGCATGGATTGCGGCATTCCGTTCTGCCATGGGCCGACGGGCTGCCCGGTGCACAACCAGATCCCGGATTGGAACGATCTCGTCTATAACAACAACTGGGATCAGGCGATCCGCAACCTGCATTTGACCAATAATTTCCCGGAATTCACGGGTCGCGTCTGTCCTGCGCCCTGCGAGGAAGCCTGCACGCTGAACCTTGAAGATACGCCGGTTGCGATCAAGACGGTCGAACAGGCGCTCGGCGACAAGGCATATGAGTTGGGCTATATCGTGCCGCAGCCCGCCGCCAACAAGACCGGCAAGTCGGTCGCCATCATCGGTTCCGGCCCGGCGGGTCTCGCGGCCGCGCAGCAGCTGGCCCGCGCCGGTCACATGGTCGACGTCTATGAGCGCGAAAGCCGTCCCGGTGGCCTGCTGCGCTACGGCATTCCCGATTTCAAGATGGAAAAGCACCTGATCGACCGCCGCATCGCACAGATGGAAGGCGAGGGCGTCCGCTTCCTGTGCGGCGTGAATATCGGCGTGGATAAGCCGCTGCGCGGCCTCCTCGATACCTATGATGCCGTGCTTTATTCGGGTGGATCGGAAACGCCGCGTCCGGCGGGCATTCCGGGGGCTGATCTGGAAGGCGTGCATGATGCCATGCCTTATCTGGTGCAGCAGAACCGCCGGGTGGGCCGCGAAAATATCGAATCCGTCGCCTGGGCTTCGGCTCCAATTCTGGCTGGCGGCAAGCACGTCGTAGTGGTCGGCGGCGGCGATACGGCTTCGGATTGCGTGGGCACCGCGTTTCGTCAGGGCGCGGTCAACGTCACCCAGCTCGACATTCGCCCGCAACCGCCGGAAAAGGAAGACAAGCTCAGCGTCTGGCCCTATTGGGCGACCAAGATGCGCACGTCCTCCAGCCAGGCGGAAGGCGCATCGCGCGAGTTTCAGGTGGCGACCTTGGAATTCATCGGCGAAGACGGTCGTCTTACCCATGTGAAGTGCTGTCAGGTCGATGAAAAGCGCAAACCCATTGCCGGCTCTGAGTTCTTCATCAAGGCCGACCTCGCCTTCATCGCTATCGGCTTTGCCGGCCCGGCAGAAAACAGCGTGGTCAAGGAACTGGGCGACAAGCTCGAAATTGCCACCGACCGCCGTGGTTCAAAGTCGGTCAAGGCCAATGAGCGGGATTACCGCACCAATGTCGACAAGCTCTATGCGGCGGGCGATGTGCGCCGTGGCCAGTCGCTCGTCGTCTGGGCCATCCGCGAAGGCCGTCAGGCAGCGCACGCCATCGATGCCGATCTGATGGGGAGTTCGGTCTTACCGCGTTAAAGCTGCGATATTCCGCCTCTGGCGGCCTGCAAATGGCGTTGTTTTGCGCTTCCGGTGCTCATGTACCTTTAAGTACACTCCGCTCCGGTTCTCAAACTCCACCATTTTCGGCTCGCCAGCGCCGCAATCTCATCAGCTTTAAAGAGCGCACTGAAAATAAAAAACCCGGGGTCTCCTCCGGGCTTTTTCGTATCTTGGAGCATTTCCAGCAAAAGTGTGAAACGTCTACGCGGGGAAATCAGTTCATTGGACCGATTTCTTATCCCGCTTCGATGCGTTGGATAATGCGATAAAACAAATAGTTAGAGCGGTTCCGGCGATTCTGTTAGAACAGGAACCGCTCTAGCCGGTCAGCTTTGGCTGCGCCGTGACTTCATCACCAGATAAGCGACGGCGAGAAGCACGAACCACACTGGCGTGATTTTCAGTGCTGCCGCAGTATCCGGCTTTTGTGCCAATGCCCAGAGAATGAAGGCGAAGAAGGCAAAAACCATCACAACGGCTGCGCGTCCACCGGGCATCTTGAATGTAGACTTTTCATGCAGGTCCGGGCGCTTGCGGCGATATTGAAGATAAGACGCCAGAATGACCGACCAGATGAAGATGAAGAGCAACGCCGAAATCGTCGTGACGATGGTGAAGGCTTCAATGATGCTCTGGCCAGCATAAAGCAGCACCACGCCTGCGAGCAGGAAAATGCACGAGAAGAACAGAGCGTTGACCGGTACTTTTCGCTTGTTCAGCTTGCCGAACGCCTTTGGCGCGAGTTTGGACGTGGCGAGACCGTAGATCATGCGCGACGTCGAATAGATGCCGGAATTCGCGCTCGACGTTGCCGAGGTCAGCACGACGAAATTCACGACATGGGCGGCGATGCCGAGACCAGCGAGCGAGAACATGGCGACGAACGGGCTTGAACTCGGGTCAACCTGATCCCCAGGGAATGACGGTGATGATGACGAAGAGCGCGCCGAGATAGAACAGCACCACGCGGATCGGAATGGAGTTGATCGCCTTGGGCAGATTGCGCACGGGGTCCTTGGTTTCCGCAGCGGCGGTGCCGACCAGTTCGATGCCGACGAAAGCAAAGACCGCGATCTGGAAACCGGCGACAAAGCCTAGGAAACCATTGGGGAAGAACCCGCCATGGTTCCAAAGATGCGCGACCGATGCTTGGCTGCCGTTCGGCAGGGTGAAGCCGGTCGAGAGCATGTAGACGCCGGCAATAATCAGGCCGACAATGGCAACGATCTTGATGAGAGCGAACCAGAATTCGATTTCACCGAAATTGCGCACCGTTGGCAGGTTGAGCGCCAGAAGCGTAAAAATCAGGCCGAGGGCCGGTATCCAGAGCGCCAGTTCCGGGAACCAGAACGAGACATAGCCCGAAACGGCGACAACATCGGCCACGCCGGTCACAATCCAGCAAAGCCAATAGGTCCAGCCGGTGAAGAACTGCGCCCAAGGCCCCAGATAATCGCCAGCGAAATCCGCGAAGGAGCGATATTCGAGATTGGACAGCAGGATTTCGCCCAGTGCGCGCATGACGAAGAACAGCATGAAGCCGATCACCGCGTAGACGAGCAGGATCGAAGGGCCTGCCAGCGAAATGGTCTTGCCCGAGCCCATGAAAAGGCCGGTGCCGATGGCCCCGCCAATGGCAATCAGCTGAAGGTGCCTGTTGGACAGATTGCGTGCAAGATGGGGTTCCTCCTCCCGATGTGGATCGACAGAAGGCTTTGATGCAATATTCATTCAAACGCCTCTTGTTTTCTGATGGACGCCAAGAACAATTCCCCGCTCATGCGAGTGATTGCGCCCTCCCTTGAGCCTTTTCAGGCCGACGGTGCCTCCTGATAGACGATGCAGACGCTTCTGGAAACAGCGCGGAATGTAGCAATTAGAATCATATTGGGTAGAGGAAGCCGCTGGCTATCAGTTAGGTGATAGTTCAATCATACTGATATGGGTGCAGAAATTAGGGATTTGCGCTCTTCTGCGGCCAGGAAAAATCATCTGCCCGACCGGGGGACGGCTTGCCGTCATTTCGGGGGAGGCGTGCGGCTTGCGGGCGCGCTGCGAGGCTGCCGCCCAGCAGGACTCCGCTTTCATCCTTGTCGATATCGCGAATGCTGACCGGCGCTACGCGATCAACCGGTTTAGACGGATCGTGGGCGCCCGCCGCGGGCAGGGTCTGATCCTCTTCCTTCGCCCCGCCGAGATAGGCGCGAAGCGGTTTTTCGGCATAGAAAGCAAGCTTGCGCTTGCCTGCCGAAGTGATGTTGATGCCGTCATTGCCGCGCAGGCGTGCGGTCTGGCCGTTGATATCGAAGCCAGTCTGGGTAAAATTGCCTTCTTCATCGACAAAACCATCCCAGACATCGGCGAATTTGCCTCCCGCCTTCTCGGTGGCGGTGCGGTGGATTTCGTTGAGCGCCAGCATGTCCTGCGACATGCCCTTCGGGCGGAAAGGCGGCTGGCCGATCCAGGCGAACGGGACGTGCCGGTCACCGATCGCCTTGATGAAAGCCGCGACGCGCTTCTGGTATTCTTCATTCCATTCCGGTGACCGGGGCGGCAGGCTCACGCCCTTCTCTGTCATTGCCTGCCTGTCATTGGAGCCGATCATCACGACAAGGGCAGCAGGCTTCTCCTCATCCAGTATCTTGCCGATATTGTCTGGCCAGTCGAAATGGTCATTGCGGACAAAGCCGGAAGAGCCGTTTATGCGCGATACGACCTTGAGATCGGGGTCAGAAGCGAAGGCAAGGTCGAGCCCTTCCGCAAGACCATTGCCAATGAAATCTCCGACAACCAGAATCTTCCTGGCATCCGGCTTCTTGTCCACGAATTCGACAGCGGGGCTCGCCACTGGCGGCGGTGTCGGGCGTGATGCGGGCGACGCCGCCTTGGGTCGTTTCGGCTTAGGCCGTGCACGCTGGGGAGCGGGCTGCTGATATTGCCGCTGCGGTTGCGCTTGCCGGGGGCCGAACAACAGATCGAAAAGCGTGCGCGGGCGCTCCTGCGCAGAGGCCGTGGCGACGGCTGAAAACAGCAGCGCTGCCAGTGCGAGCACCATGCCAGCAGCTTTCATCAGCTTCCGCAACTTTCGATTTTCGTGCATTCGTCTCGCCTTCATGCCTGTATATTAGCTCGACGATGTTGAAAAACAAAATGGGCGCACTTCTGTTGAAGCGCGCCCATTTGATCAATTCGCCAGTTTAACGGCGGCGCAGGACCGACAGAACTTCCTTGCTCGGATGGCCATCCGGCTGAAGTCCATTCCGCTGCTGGAAGGCTTCGATGGCGGCCCGGGAGGTGGAGCCGATCTTGCCGTCGATATTGCCGTCATAATAACCGAGCGCCTTCAGATGGGTCTGCAATTCCAGCCGCTCATTCATGGAAATGGGCGTGAACGGGCGGTTCCAGTCCTGCCGAAGCCCCTGATAGCCGCCGATACGGTCCGCGAGCAGGCCCACGGCCAGCGCATATTTGTCGGCGTTGTTATAGCGCTTCAACACGAAGAAGTTCTTCGTCATTAGGAAGGCTGGCCCCTGACGGCCATCGGGTACTTTCAGTGTCGCCTTTTCATTCGGATCGGGGAACGGGCGTCCGTTGGCCCGGACAATGCCGATCTGCTGCCACTCGGCAATCGAGAGCGAGCCGTTGGGGAACTTGCGTCCCTGCGGCAGGGCGACTTCGTAGCCCCAGGTGCGGCCGGGCTGCCAGCCATTGCGATGCAGCAGGTTCGCAGCCGTACCAAGCGCATCGGGAACCGAGTTCCAGATGTCACGCTTGCCATTTCCGTCCACGTCGACGGCATAAGCCTGATAGCTGGTCGGGATGAATTGCGTGTGGCCGAGCGCACCGGCCCACGAGCCGGAAAGATGGCCGCGGTCGATATCCCCGGTCTGGAGAATCTTCATTGCGGCAATGAGCTGCGTGCGGCCGTACTTGGCGCGGCGCTGGTCCGCATAGGCAAGCGTTGCCAGCGAACGCACTGCATCCCGCATGACGTCGTCGCGCTTGAGGATTTCGCCGTAATTACTTTCCATCGACCAGATCGCAAGCAGGATATTGCGGTCAACCGAGAAACGCTGCTCGATGCGCTGGAGCCACGGACCCCATTTGCGGGCCATGCTCTGGCCAACGGAGACCGACTGCTCGTTCACGCGATTGTCGATGTAGTTCCAGACAGGCTCGGTAAATTCAGGCTGATAGCGCGCCTTCTGCAGCACCACCGGGTCCGGCGCATCCACGCCGCGAAATGCGCGGTCGAACGTGGAAGGCGAAACACCTGCCTTTATGGCGACAGGACGGAAGCTCGCGACCCATTGGCGAAATTGCGCATCAGCCAGTGCAGAACCGGTCGTAAGAGTTGAGGCGAGCGCAGCTATCGCAACCGTTGCAGCTTTCAGCTTCATTGACGGGCTCACCGTGAATGGAAATCGCAGCATTCTGTGTTTCCCTTCTGCAATCAAATTTAGCCGATACCGGCGCGTTTCCCTTCGACCTGGATTCTGCTCGCTCCGGATTGCATTAATCAATTAATACCATCCTGTGTTGAATTTGAGCCAGCGGAAAATTCCTGGTCGAACCGTTGAACGTTCAAATTAGAACCTGTCGGTTAGCAATTGGTTTACCATCGCCGCTTCAGGTAAGAATTTGCCCGAAGTTTCGAAAAATTTTTGAATCAAGCAACATTAAGGGCGGGTCATTGAATGTGATGGGATCGGTCCCGCAATTTCGTCGTTCTTTAATGAAAAGGCCTTATTTGAAATTCAGTCGTTTCAATGCTTTGATAGCAAATCTGAAATAGTGAAATCGAGGAGAGGAATGAGTTCGATCCGAAAAATTCGCAAGGCCGTGTTCCCTGTCGCAGGTCTTGGCACCCGTTTCCTGCCCGCCACCAAATCGATCCCGAAAGAAATGCTGACGGTCGTCGACAAGCCCGTCATCCAGTATGTAGTCGATGAGGCGCGCGAAGCTGGTATCGAACATCTGATTTTCGTCACCGGACGCAACAAGGCAGTTATCGAAGACTATTTCGATGCGCAGGTGGAGCTTTATTCCACGCTCGCCGAGCGCGGCAAGACGGCGGAACTGGAGCATCTCCAGGATATCCAGCCGCAGCCGGGAACGACCAGCTTCACGCGCCAGCAGGTGCCGCTCGGCCTTGGCCATGCGGTCTGGTGCGCGCGCGAACTCGTCGGTGACGAGCCGTTTGCATTGCTGTTGCCGGACATGGTCATGCAGTCCAAGAAGGGCTGCCTGAAGGAAATGGTCGAGCTTTACGAAAAGACCGGCGGCAATGTCGTTGCCGTGCAGGAATGCGATCCGGAAGAGGCGCATAAATACGGCATCGTGGGCAAGGGCGAAACCGTCGGCAGCGGTTTCGAGATCACGCAGATGGTCGAGAAGCCAGCCAAGGGCACAGCGCCATCCAACCTCTACATCAATGGCCGCTACATCCTGCAGCCGGAAATCTTCGAGCTTCTGAGCAAGCAGGAAAAAGGTGCTGGCAATGAAATCCAGCTGACCGATGCGATGCTGAAGCTTGCTGACGCCCAGAAATTCTTCGGCTTCAATTATCAGGGCCTCACCTTCGACTGCGGCTCCAAGGCCGGCTTCATCGAAGCCAATGTCGCTTTCGCCTTGTGGCGCAACGATATTCGCCCCTCGGTGGAAGGTTCCATCGGCCATCTGCTGAATACAATCAAGCCAGCCTGATTAAATCCGGTCTGGACTCTGGTGGCGCCCCCTGAAAAGGGGGCGTTTTTTTGTGATTTGAGCACTATTTCGTGAAATTTGCTTTTCCGGACGACGATAGTAGGTATTTTGCCTAGTATGCATCCCAAAAAGTGTGAAACACATTTTTGGGCGCAATGATAAACGGGCTCCTCCCCAAATAAGGAATAAAGCATGCAGGAATTCCAGCAGACGATGGGTGCGGGTGCGCTCATCTCGATAGCGGTTGGCGCTGTCCTCTTATTGCTTTTGCTCATCATCCGGTTTCGCGTTCATGCTTTCGTGGCGCTTGTGATCGTCAGTCTTTTAACGGCACTCGCGACCGGCATCCCGGCGGGCAACATCCTGACCACCATCACATCGGCCTTCGGATCTACCCTTGGCGGGGTGGCGCTTCTGGTCGGCCTTGGCGCGATGCTGGGCCGTTTGCTTGAAATATCGGGCGGAGCGCAGGCGCTCGCCGATGATCTCATCCGGCGTTTCGGCGAAGAACGCGCACCCATGGCGCTTGGCATCGCATCGCTGATTTTCGGATTTCCGATCTTTTTCGACGCGGGGCTGGTCGTGATGCTCCCGGTGGTCTTCACGGTCGGGCGGCGCCTCAAGGGAAGCCTGCTGCTTTATGGTATCCCGGTTGCCGCAGCCTTTTCGGTGATGCATGTTTTCGTGCCCCCGCATCCGGGTCCGGTCGCGGCATCCGAGCTTCTGGGCGCTGACGTGGGGCTTCTCATTCTCGTCGGGATCGTCGTCGTCATCCCGGTCTGGTTTATCGCCGGGCACCTTTTCGGTGCGTGGATCGGCAAGCGGATCAATCTTCCCATCCCCGACAATTTCGATGCCGGAAGGGACGTGGAAGAGGCGGCGAACCCTCCGAGTTCCAGCCTGGTCGTATTGCTTCTTCTTCTGCCGCTGGTCCTCATTTTCATCAATACGGGTCTCGACTTCGCCCGCGCGCAAGGCTGGGTCAGCGCCGATGCAAACTGGTATCAGCTCGCGCGAATGATTGGATCGACGCCGGTTGCTCTCCTTATTTCGGTGCTGGTGGCTTCCTACGTGCTGGGACCACGGCGCGGCACAGATGCAGCCAGCGTGGAACGCATACTCGATTCGGCGCTGGGCCCGGTCTGCTCCATCATCCTGATCACGGGAGCAGGCGGCATGTTCGGCGGCGTCCTGCGCGCTTCCGGCATTGGCGATGCCTTGTCCACCGCGTTTGCGAATACGGGATTGCCCGTCATTGTGGCGGGATTCCTGCTCGCAACGATTTTGCGTGTAGCACAAGGGTCGGCAACAGTGGCGCTGATCACTGCTGCCGGGCTTGTTCAGCCTGCCGTTCAGGCTGCCGGATATCACGGACTTGAAACCGCAGCGATGGTGATCTCCCTTGCTGCGGGTTCTGTCATGCTGTCCCACGTCAACGATTCCGGTTTCTGGCTGGTCGGACGTTTCTTCAACATGGATGTGAAGACGACGCTGAAAACATGGACGGTTCTGGAAACCCTTATCGGGCTTCTGGGATTCGGCATCGCCTGTTTGCTGTTCTGGCTCGCCTGAACGCACCACGACACGGCATCCCGGAAGGGATGCCGTTCTCTTTTCTAGCGCTGAACTTTCACGCCAAGATAGACACTGTCGGCTCTATATTCGCGGTCGGAGATGCGGCTCGTCAGGAATTCGTGACGCAGGCGCGCATCCAGTCCGACGAACCGATTGATCCAGTAGGTTGCACCAATCTGCGCGCCAAGGGTGTAGTCGGTGCCGGTCCCGTCCTTGTTCTGCCGGATATTCGCGTCCAGCCTGCCATTGAGGCTAAGGTCGGAACGTATGCGGCGGCTCACCTCCAGGCTTGCGAAATGCAGAAGCGACCCGGCAATACCCGGCGTGGTGGAAGTATCGACCGTACTCTGGGCATAAAGGCGCACATCGGTTCCGCGCAGCGGTGACCAGTTGAGCGCAGCATTGACAGACGGACCGCTAACGTCGCCGAGACGGGAATCATCGCTGTTGGCGCGCATGTATCCGGCAGCGAACTCGCCGCTCAGCTTTTCGCCCATATCGAGCATCAGGCCACCGCGCAGTGCGAACTGCGATCCGCTGCGTTCATAGCCGTTGCTGTCCACTTTCTCGTCGAAGACGCGCTTGCCCAATTCGACTTCCGCGAAGGGTTTGATCGCCGGCGACAGGCTGAAGCCGCCGCGCAGCGTAATGCTGGTATAGGTGTTATCGCGGTCCTTCTGGCTGACAGTGCCGCCGGACGACAGTTCGGCGTCGCCATAGATATTGTGCTCTACCCGCCCGGTGGCGCTGCCGAAGAGCAGGCCCATATCGCGTTCGATGCCGAGACTTCCGTTGAGGGTATGAACCAGCGGGCGTTGCAGCGCGCCGACCACCCCATTCGGGCTGGACGCGCTTTCACGGCGCAACTGATAACCGGCACCGGTATTGACCGTCGTCTGGTCGCCGAGATCGAGCCGAAGCTTACCCTGAATATCAACGCGCGGTTCGGAAACATCTTCTCCCGAAATGGATTTGGACCAGGTGCCTGATGCGTCGAGCGTTGCCTGATGGCGTGCCCAGTCCGACTGCGCATTGAGCCGCAATGTTGTTTCGTTGAGAACGGCGCTGGAACCGGCAGCGCTATTGTCACCGTTGGTGGTAGCCCGGATACCCTGTTCGAGCGAGGGTCGCAGGACAAACGAACCGGTGCGAATGCCGAGCGGTGCGAACGGATCAGCGTCCTGTGTAGAACCGCGCCCCTGCTCCGGCAACTGCCGCAGATTTTCGCGCTGTGCCCGCCCCGTTTCCTCGCCCGCTTCGGTATCGACCGAACCGACACGCATGTTGTCGGGTGGAATGGGCTGGCGGTCCTGTGGCACGGGAACCGTTGGAACGGTTTGGATTGTAGTGGCCGGGTCTGCCGCCGTGGTGTTTTCAGGCGGGGGGTAACTGTCGTTGTCGGTCGTCTCGCCAGAGCCGTCATCATATCCCGGCGCGGCAAGTCCGCGATTTGCCAATGTCTCCGGCGAAGAGGCCGAAAGCACGTCCTCGGCAACGCTTCCGCGCAGATAGGCTTCCTGGGCAAATGCAGAACCATGACAAATTGCCAGCGCGACGCCCGACAAAAACAGGCATCGCAGCCTGCGGGCAATGGGCGTCGAACCGCCAGATGGGGCCTTGGCAAAAAGCATGTCGTGTTTTCAAACCGTCGCAACGTGGTGGATGAACGGTAAAGGCACATGGTTAATTCTTGGTTGCTGCGGCCCGCATCACGACGGTTCCGGCCACACAAATGTTTGGACAAGCGCCTGCGAAGAAGCTAACCCTTGCGGCCATGGAAAAGCTCGATCAGATCACCCCTCCGGCAAACGCAGAAGCGGCCATCGCGTCAGCGTTGCGCACCATAAAAACCGAAAATGCGGGTCTCTCCGCGCTGGAAGACGCGCTGAACAATGGCCTTTCCGCCCCATTCGTCGAAGCGGTGAAGCTGATCGTCGCTTCGCGCGGACGCCTGGTCGTGACCGGCGTCGGCAAAAGCGGCCATATCGGTTCCAAGCTTGCGGCCACCTTTGCCTCCACCGGCACCTCTGCATTTTTCGTGCATTCGGCAGAAGCCAATCACGGTGATCTCGGCATGATCGGCCGCGATGATGTCATTCTGGCCATCTCATGGTCTGGCGAAACGGCGGAACTGAAGGGCATCGTCAATTATTCGCAGCGCTTCCGTATTCCGCTGATCGCGATCACTGCAGGCGAGAATTCGGCCCTCGGCCGCGCGGCGGATGTCGTGTTGCTGCTGCCGAAGACTGCCGAGGCCTGCCCGCATGGTCTGGCGCCCACGACCTCGACCATGATGCAGCTCGCCATCGGCGACGCGCTGGCAATTGCGCTGCTGGAAGCGCGCGGCTTTACCCCGAGCGACTTCAAGACTTTTCATCCCGGCGGCTCCCTGGGCGCAAGTCTGATCCATATCCGCGATATCATGCATCGCGGCGAGCGCCTGCCGTTGGTAAAGATGGGCACCTCCATGCCCGATGCGATGAAGGTACTAGCCCAGAAGAGCTTTGGCTGCGTCGTGGTTGTGGATGATGGCGGCGATCTGGCCGGCATTGTTACGGATGGCGATATCTCGCGCAATCTGAGTCGCAACCTTGCTGCGTTGTCGGTCGATGAAATCATGACGCGCAAGCCGAAAACGGTTGACCAGAACATGCTGGCGACCGCAGCCCTCAATACGATCAACGAAAATCACATCGGTGCGCTGATCGTCGTCGAGGCCGGTCGCCCGATCGGGCTCGTGCATTTCCACGATCTGCTGCGCATAGGCGCAGCCTGACAAGGCGTTCAAGCCGTTTATTTTCGCGCCAATGCTTTACGCAATCCGGCCATCGAAACGATAGCCGGATTGCGTGAAGGTCGATTTGCGAGCCTCATAGAGGCTCATTTTGGGGAGCTACCTGCATTCGTCGCCCGGTCAGCAAGCCGACGGGGCGACGATGATTCCGAGATCAGGGACGGCCTGCGGGGGTAACGTCCTCGATCTTCTCATCGCCCTGGATCGACACTTTCACCATGTCCTTCCCGTCTATATCCATCTTCATGAGATCAACAGAACGGATCTGGCTGTTGTCGTAAGTGCGGAAGAAGTAGCGCTTGCTCTTCAAATCGCTGGCGCCTGTCCAGATCGTATAGTCAGCCATTACATTGCCGTTCGCATCCTTTTCGCCGTCTCGCGACGAGCCCTTAGGAATGTCGAACTGGTTGAGAATCTTGAAGACCTGAAGGACGGCGTCCTGTTCAGTCTTTGGCTGGAATACCGATTGTGAGAATGCAACCGCGCGAACGAAGCGCGATGGCGGCGTGAAATCGCCCGGCAAGCCAAGCATGCCCGAGCCCTGACCCGTCGGGACAATTTCAACCGAGCCGAGCTTGATCGAAGGCTTTCCCGTCATGGAAAAATTCGTGTACTGGCGCAGATTGTTCATATGGAAATCGAAGCCCGGTGTATTCGTGATAACGCCGAGGGGATTGTCATAGACATTCAGCTTGCCGCCGACATATTCAACGACAATGCTTTTTCCCGTCGCATCATGCACGATGTAATGTGCTTCCGGGGCAAAGCCCCATTGGGAGAATACCGAGGACGCTACCACGATATTCCCGATATTTTCCTTCACTTCATCGACGGTAGCAAAATTTCCGAGGACATATGACACGAATTCCCATTGGGAGATTGTTCGGTCCGAAACCTCAGCCGTATAGGGCATATAACCTGCGGAAGTGGGGAAATAGAACATTCCCGCACCCAGTCCCTTTTCGTTCAGGCCATCGAACAGGTCGGGCAGGCCCGCGCCATTCATGCCCACAGATGCGTATTTGGCAGTCCATTTCAGGCCGCCCTTGCCGTCAGGGGTGGTGCCGGTGCGCGAAAAGCCGCGCGGCACCATCATGATTTTTGACTTGAGGTCGAGGCCGAATTCGAGGGTTCGTGCGTAAACGACACTGCCGTCTGCCGCGATCAACCTGATGCCGGTGCACGCCTGAGCTGCCGGAATTACATTTCCCAGCATCAAGGCGCAGGCTGCGGCGATGGACGTAAACTTTTTAAAAGGCTCGCCTTTGCATCATTTGTACTAGTCCTCATTGTATGTGGATAAGACGTTGTGGGTGTCCGGTTGGTCGTCTGTGCCGAACCTCGGCTGTCCTGTTGCCCGCGGTGACACGATCCCTCATTGGAGCGAAAGCGCTTCGCCCGGTTGGGTGTCCTTGAATTTCATCTCATAACAAAACAAGCAATTGTATCAGTTAGAAGAAGTTTTCACGGCGGGACGTCTCATTTTATTCTTCATTTTATCTCACGAATGTGCTTTAACGTGCCTGCGCTTGCATAAATAAGTGCCCGCTATTTGTAGTTTTAGCGGTCATGCGTGCGAACGAAGGCTTTGCTCTCATCCCGCGCCGGGAATGAGCGTCGGCTGGCGTTACGGTCTGTTATCGGTGTCTTGGCGGCGCATTGCATGATGGCAGGGGCAATGAGTAACGAAACCTTTATTTCAACCGCTATGGTGGAAGTCGAAGCGCGCAATGATTTCTGGCGCGAGGCCACTCGGCCCGTATTCGACACCATGCCCCTTTCGCCAGACAGCAAGGAACCGCTGGAGGGAGCGATAAGTTCTCGTCCGCTGGGTTCGATTGCAATCGGAACGGTATCGTTCAACGGCCAGCGATATATCCGCGATCACCGCACTATCGTGCACAGCGATCTGGATTATTATCTTATCCAGCTCTTTACATCGGGAAAGATGAACGGCGATTTCAACGGTCTCGGCGTGCGCGCCGACGTTGGCGATATCTGCTTTCTCGACCTTTCGAAAGCCTTCAAGAGCGAGGTCGATGCGGGCTCCAGGATTTCGCTTGCAGTCTCCCGGCGCGATCTTGAAAAGGTGATCGGGCCGCGCAGCCTCCATGGGGTCGTCCTGCGTGGGGATCAGCCAATGACCCGGCTGATCGCAACCTACCTCAAGGGGATACGGTCTCTTGAACGCTCCCTTTCGCCGGTGGAGGCTCTGGCATCGGAGGAAGCACTGATCGCGCTTTTGGCGGGAGCCGTGAAAGGGGATGCGCTGGAGTCCCTGGAAGATTACCCTTCCATGAGCATAGCTCTTCGTCAGAGGGTCCTGGCCTTCATCGATCAGAATATTGGTGAGCAGGAGCTGTCTCCTGAGCTTATTCAGCAAAAGCTCAGGGTTTCGCGCTCCCATCTTTATCGTGCATTCGCAGAGGATGGCGGCGTGGCGAAGATCATTCGCGACCGGCGACTGGATGAAGCATTCAAGCAACTGACCAAGCCGTCCAAGCAGTCCCGTTCGGTCCGCCAGATTGCGTATAGTTTAGGGTTTTCGAGCGGTAACCAACTGCTGCGCGGCTTTCGTGCGCGTTTCGACATGACGCCGAAAGAAGCGCAGATCGAACGCGAACGTCTCCAGTTCGAAAGGCAGGCGAACAACGATCTCCACGGTTATTTCACGGAGATACTTAATCGCACCGTCAAGTCGTAGTGCATTGCGACCGGCGGATACACGCCGGTGCCGTCTTACTCGGCAACTTCGATTTCCAGCGACAGCGGATCGAAGGCAATCACGCGGACTTCAGTGCCGGCTGGCAGGTCGGGTCCTTTCACACGCCACATCGTATCGTTGATACGGATACGTCCACGCCCGTTGATGATGGGTTCCGTCAATGTGGCGCGCCGGCCGACCAGCTGCTCCCCGCGACGATTGAGGAAGGCCTCGTCGGCATCGGTGCTGCGCGAGCCGAACAACCGGCGCCCCGCCAGCACGAAGATGACAGCCAGAACAAGAAACACGACGGTCTGAAACTGCCAGCCGAATGCCGCCGTTGAAGACAGGAGAAAGGCGAGGCCGCCTGTCACGAGAGCCGCAAGCCCGAACCAGATGAAGAAAAAACCGGGCGCCAGAATTTCCAGAATGAGCAGGACCAGCCCGAAGACGAGCCAGTTCCATATGCCGAGACCGGATAGAAACTCAATAATCATGGCGCCCTCTTTCCTGGTTTCAGCGCGTTGCTGGCGGAACGCTGCGTGGGCGGGACGGGGCTGGCGGCTGCGGTGTCGGATCGACCGGCCGGTTGCCATCGCCAAAGACTTCCCTGGCAATTGCGCCAATGCCGCCAAGCGAACCGATGAGAGAGCTTGCCTCAAGCGGCATCAACACGACCTTCTGGTTCTTGGCGCTCGCGATATTGCTCAGGGCTTCGGTGTATTTTTGCGCGACGAAGTAATTGAGCGCCTGCACATTGCCATTGGAGACAGCTTCGGAAACCATGGTCGTGGCTTTCGCCTCGGCCTCGGCAAGACGCTCGCGTGCCTCCGCCTCGCGCTTGGCCGCTTCCAGCTTGCCTTCTGCTTCGAGAATCTGCGACTGCTTCTGGCCTTCGGCGCGCAGAATCTGCGCGTTGCGGTCGCCTTCCGCTTCCAGAACCTGCGCGCGCTTGTCGCGCTCGGCCTTCATCTGGCGGGCCATTGAGGTAACTATGTCTGCGGGCGGGTTGATATCCTTGATTTCCACGCGGGTCATCTTGATGCCCCACGGATGGGCGGCCTCGTCGACGACACGCAGCAGGCGGTCATTGATCGCATCGCGGTTGGAAAGAAGCTCGTCGAGGTCCATCGAACCCATGACGGTACGAATGTTCGTCATGGTCAGGTTGAGGATTGCATATTGGAGGTTGGCGACCTGATAGGCCGCCTGAGCCGCATTCAGCACCTGATAGAATGCCACGCCGTCGACGCCGACGATGGCATTGTCGCGGGTGATTACTTCCTGCGTCGGGACATCCAGCACCTGCTCCATCATGTTGAGGCGGGCGCCGATGCGGTCGAAAAACGGCACGATCAGATTGAGGCCGGGATTGAGGGTGCGCGTGTAGCGGCCGAACCGCTCGACGGTATAATTAAAACCCTGCGGCACGGTCTTGATGCCGGCAAACAGTGTCGCCAGAACCAGCGCGGCCAGAATGAGTAACGTGATATCGAAACCGGTCATTGTTTTTCCTTAAGGCAATAGGGCAGTAGGGCAATAAGGCAGTAGGTGGAATCTAGCACAGATCAGAACATACTGCCTTACTGCCCTATTGCCTTACTCCCTTCAATCTAGACCCAACCCTGCAACTCGCGACGTACCAGCGTCTCGATGACTTTCATGCCGTCCTCGCCGTCATTGAGACAAGGAATGTGGCTGAAATTCTCGCCGCCATTTTCAAGAAATTCTTCGGCTGCTTCGTTGCCGATCTCATCCACCGTTTCCAGGCAGTCGGCAACGAACCCCGGATTGAGAACGGCCATCGACTTCACCCCGTGCTTGGCCAATTCCTCCACCGTTTCGTCCGTATAGGGCTGGAGCCATTCTTCAGGCCCGAAACGCGACTGGAAGGTGGAACGAAACTGGCTATCATCCAGACCCAGCCGCGCCTGCAGCAGGCGTGATGTTTCAAGGCATTGCTGGCGGTAGGGATCGCCCTTGTCCGAATAGCTTTTCGGAATGCCGTGATAGGAAGCCAGGATCACTTCCGGCTTGAAGGAAAGCGTTTCCAGATGTTTCTCGATGGAACGTGCCAGCGCCTCGATATAGACCGGTTCCGCTTCATAGGATGGCACGATGCGCACCGCCGGCTGGAAGCGCTTCTTCATCAGCGCTTCGAAGAACTTGTCGTTCACCGTCGCGGTGGTCGTCGCCGAATATTGCGGGTAGAGCGGGAACATGACGATCCGCTCGCAACCCTGCTCCAGAAGACGGTCGGTGACGCTTTCAATGGACGGCTGGCCGTAACGCATCGCCCAATCAACCACCACATTGGGATATTCAGCGAGCGCCCTGGCAAGTTTCTCACCCTGTGCGCGGGTGTAGGTCCGCAAGGGAGATTCGTTCTTCTCGCGATTCCAGATGCGGTCGTAAAGCCTGCCAGACCGTTTCGGGCGGGTGTTGAGAACGATGCCGTAAAGGATCGGGTACCAGATCAGGCGCGGCCATTCGATGACGCGGCGATCCGAGAGAAACTCGGCCAGATAGCGGCGCATCGGGCCATAACTCGTGCCATCCGGCGTGCCGAGATTGACCAGCAGAACACCAACTTTCGGCAGCTTTCCCTGCGCCTCCGGTCTGGTTGTCTGGTTGGGCTTCTCCTGCACTTTGTCCATCTCACTCATCGTCCGACTCCTGTTCAGCCGGAAAACTAGAGAAAAAAAAGACAAATTACAATCCTGACAATTGCCGCTGGCGAAATTCTATCGGCGCGGGTGTTGCCCGCGCCGTCAATATTCGAGATTTACGCGAAATATCCGCTGCTTAACCGGCTGCCCGACGCGTGAGGGAGAAGCGCGAGCCCGACGAGGACGTGCAGTTCAGCTGCGTCGGCGAGACGAGAGCGCAGTTTACCTTCGACGAGGTGCCGCGCACGATGGAGCGCATGTCGATTTCGACAAGCTGTGGTGACTGGTAACGATAGTTGCCTTCGGCAAGCTTTTCGTTCGTGTCGGTGGCGCGGGTCTCGAAAATGCCGCCATTGAAGGACGAAACGATGCCGTTGGGATCGACCCAGCTCCCTTCGATGCCAGCCGGCGCGCGGGAGACGACCGGGACATTGCCGCCGACCGGCCCAGTCGTTTCGCACGCTGCCAACGCCAGCGACATGACTGCAAGAGGGGCAATGATGCGGAAGCGTTTCATATCCATGCTCTCCATTAGAGCATTCCGAGCCAGAACCATAGCTTAGCTGGCATCTGAAATGCGTAACCAGATATTTTGAGCGGTATCAACGATACCGTGCTGATGGGAACCGCTCGGGATGATTAGTTTGATGTATGGAAACTTGCACGAAAACAAGTCCTCATTGCGAGGAATAGCTGCTGGGCCTGTCGATTTGTTAGCAATGATGCAAGATCGCCGCGCTGGGCAAAGGGTGCGCCGGGTCCTTCCGCTTCGCGATTACGATCCCAAAACGAGCATGACGGATATCGCCAGCATGACGGTTGCGATGACCGACGACGTTGCAAGCATGCGGTGGAGATAGCGCCCGGCCGCATTATTGCTCCTGAACGAGGCCTTGGACGCAAGGGATTTCGCTATCTGATAAAGGACGAGATAGACGACAATCGAGATCAGTCCGATTGTCCATCCAAGCCGTACCATATGGGCAGGATGACCCGGCACGCCCAGAATCCAGGGCAGAACGAGCAGCCCGCAGAGCAGAGCCACCAGATCGGGAAACCGGCTTGCAATCAGCCTCGTCATGTTGCGGGCAGAGAAGGACAGACGCATATCCTCATGGAATGGCCCGGTCGAAACCGGGCCGGTTCAATCAACGCACCAGAATATTGCGGAACTGCCATGGGTCCTTGGTATCGAGATCTTCCTTGAACAGGTGGCCGCGTCCTTCCAGCGGCGTCCAGTCGGTGTAATAACCCTTCACGGGCCCCAGATACTGCATCTGGACTTCAAGGCAGCGGCGGTAATCCATTTCGTCCGTCTCGACGATCCCGCTCTGCGGATTTTCCAGTGCCCAGACCATACCGGCAAGAACGGCGGAGGAAACCTGCAGGCCGGTTGCGTTCTGATAGGGCGCAAGCTTGCGCGCCTCCTCGACCGTCAGTTGCGAGCCATACCAATAGGCATTCTTATCGTGGCCATAAAGCAGCACGCCGAGCTCATCGCTGCCATCGAGAATTTCATGCTCTTCCAGAACGTGCTGCACCGGCTGCGCTTTGCCGCCCGCACCGAACATTTCGTCAAGCGCCAGAATGGCGTCGTTGCTGGGGTGATACGCGTAATGGCAGGTCAGGCGGAAGTCGAGCTTGCCCTTCTTGTCGCGCAGCGTGAAAAAATCGGCGATGGAAATTGCTTCATTATGGGTGACCAGCAGGCCATATTGCGCGCCGAGCGTCGGGCACCAGGTGCGGATGCGGGTATTGCCGCCGGGCTGCTCGAGGAAAATCGCGGCCTTGTTGCCCTTCTTCTGCTTGCGGGCGTTCTTGGGCATCCATTTTTCGTGGCTACCCCAGCCGAGTTCCGCCGGTTGCAGGCCTTCGGCAATAAAGCCCTCGACGGACCACGTGTTCCAGAAAGTGTTGAAGGGCTTGGGCTCCTTGGCGCGCTGGGTGTCGCGTTCCGCGATATGGATGCCCTTAACGCCAGCCTTCTTCATCAGTTTCGCCCAGCCGTGACGGTCATCCGCCGCCGGTTCGGTGAAATCGAGCTTCAGATCGGTCGCAAGCTCGACCAGTGCTTTCTTGACAAACCAGGAGACCATGCCCGGATTGGCGCCGCAGCAGGAAACCGCGGTCGTTCCCCCGGGGTTCTTGCGCTTTTCAGCGCGGACTGTTTCGCGCAGCGCGTAATTGGTGCGCGAGGCATTGTCGGCTTTTTCATCGAAATAAAAGCCGAGCCAGGGTTCCACCACCGTATCGATATAAAGCGCGCCATGCTCGCGGGCATAACGCATCAGATCGAGCGATCCGGTATCGACCGAAAGATTGACGACGAAGGGCTGGCCCTCCGTTCCCTTCAGAAGGGGACCGAGAACCTTCTTGTAATTTTCCTTGGTGATCGCTTCCTTGAGGTACCGGATGCCCTTGTCGTCGAGGATCTTGCGGTTGGCTTCGCTCGGATCGATCACGACCATGCGGGATTTGTCGAATTTGAAATGACGTTCAATCAGCGGCAGGGTACCGCGCCCGATCGACCCAAAGCCGATCATGATGACAGGGCCAGTTATCTCGCCATAGACTTGCCATTTCGCTTTCGCCATTTTCTTCCTCTCAGATGCCGCAGAATTGCGGTCAGGTTATCACCCGCTTTAGCTGATGTGCCGGAACGATAACACAACTTCATAGAAAGAAAGAAACGTCACAAGGCTATGACATCAATACATGTTTAATGGATATTAGGATTTCAGAGGTCGACAAGCTTTGCGCGGATCATGCCGCGCAACGAATTGCCGACAAGAATGTTGCGCGCGTTTTTCAGCGTCTCGACGGTCACGATACCTTCTTCAACGACGTTGTCGTTCAGCAATTCACGTCGCAATACCCCGTCGAGCAGGCCGCATGAAAGCGCGGGCGTCATGCAGGCTGCGCCGCCGATATCGAGAAATATCGACGTGATCGTGCCTTCGCAGACCTCGCCCCGATCATTGAGCAGGATGACTTCGTCAATCTCTGCGGGCGAATATTCCTCGCGAGCCGCGATATAGGCCTGCCGCCGGGTCGTCTTGTGGCGCAACAGGGGATCGTTGTGATTGAGATGCGTGCGGGCTATCGCAACCCGCCATATCGTCTGGGACGGCAACGGTTCGTAGGGAGCGCTCGAGACAGTGGCGACACCATCCGGAGCGAGCGTCAGCCGCAGTTTCAAGGCCTGTTCGCCAGCCCCGGCTTCCGCGACCTTCTGCCGAATGGCTTCCATATTGCAGGCAAAGCCGAGTTCACGGGCGGAATTCTCAAGGCGCGCCATGTGCAGATCGAAGCGCAGAATGCCGGAGAGCGGTTCCGAGCGCATCGTTTCGATCAGTTGATAATCGGGTTCCATCGTCACGGCTTGCGCCCCTTGTGGCTCGACAGTGCCGCGAACCGTGCTTTCAGAAGACATTCCTCGTACTCCGCTTGCGCCGTGGAATCGAAGACCACACCGCCCCCGACATTGAAGATCGCACGATTTTCATCCAGAAGCGAGATCGTACGAATGGCAACGTTAAAACGCATACGTCCGCCCGGCTCGATCCAGCCGAGCGATCCGCAATAGATGTCGCGCGGCCCGGTCTCCAGTTTACGCAGGATTTCCATGGCGCTGATCTTGGGCGCGCCGGTGATCGACCCGCACGGGAAGAGGGCGGCAAACAGCGAGCGCAGCGGCAGGTTCTCTTTCAGACGGGCGCGCACGCGGCTGATCATCTGATGGACGGTGGGATAGGTTTCGACGCGGAAAAGTTCCGGCACGTCGAGCGAGCCTACTTCACTTACGAGCGAAATGTCGTTGCGAAGAAGATCGACGATCATGCGGTTTTCAGCCTGGTTCTTGGGATCGTTCAGCAGGAACTGGCGGTTCCGCTCGTCCTCTTCAGGCGTAGCACCACGCGGCATGGTGCCCTTCATCGGATGGGTCTCGATCCCTCCCTCCCCATCGACCTCGAAGAAAAGTTCCGGCGAGCGCGACAGGATGATCGGTCCGCCCAGATCGCAATAGGTCGCGTAGCGAACCGGCTGACGCTTCGCAAGCATGTTGAACAGGACCAGCGGATCGCCGCCCCATTCCGCGTGGATGGGAAAGGTGAGGTTGCCCTGATAGCAATCGCCTTCACGTAAATGCTGATGCAAGCGCTTGAAACGCGGCGCATAGTCTGCGAACGACCATTGCGCGACCGGATTGCGCAGGAAGGTGGACGGGGAGGCGGCATTGTCTTCGCTGCGACCGTGCATCCGTTCATCGGATGGGCCGTCGAATACGCCGAAGCAGAGAAGCGGCGCCTTGGGTCCTTCGGGCAGAAGCGGCTTGAGCTTGGGTTCGAGAAGATAGCCCGCTTCATAGGAAAGATAGCCCGCAAGCCATCTTCCGGCCTCGTGCGCTTCTTGCATTGCATCCCATGCAGGCTCGAATTCATCCGGCGTGTCGGCACGGATGATCGATGAAGGGGCCGCGAAAAGCACGTCGCGGCCCGCCTTGTCGTCCCGAAAGAGAATGAGCGGTTTGTTACCCGTTCGGGTCACTGTCGCCTCAGTCTTCCATGGCTTCAAGCTCGTCGATAATGCCTTCGATCACCGACAGGCCCTTGCTCCAGAAATCGGGATCGCTCGCATCAAGGCCGAATGGCGCCAGCAATTCCTTGTGGTGCTTGGTGCCGCCAGCCTTCAGCATGTCGAAATACTTCTGCTGGAAGCCCTTTTCCGAGTTCTGGTAAACCGCATAAAGCGAGTTCACCAGGCAGTCACCGAAAGCATAGGCATAGACATAGAACGGCGAGTGGATGAAATGCGGGATATAGGTCCAGAAGGTCTCGTAACCCGGATTGAGATTGACGGCATCGCCAAGGCTTTCGCGCTGCACATCCATCCAGATTTCGCCGATGCGCTCAGCCGTCAGCTCGCCTTCGCGCCGCTCGGTGTGGACGCGACGTTCGAACTGGTAGAAAGCGATCTGGCGCACGACCGTGTTGATCATGTCTTCGGCCTTCTGGGCCAGCATGGCCTTGCGTTCACGCTTGTCCTGTGTAGCGGCCAGAAGCGAGCGGAAAGTCAGCATTTCGCCGAACACGGATGCGGTTTCAGCGAGCGTCAGCGGCGTTGAAGCCATCAAAGCACCCTGGCTGCCCGCCAGAACCTGATGCACGCCGTGGCCCAATTCGTGCGCCAGCGTCATCACATCGCGCGGCTTGCCCATATAGTTGAGCAGCACATAGGGATGCGCCGACGGAACCGTCGGATGCGCGAATGCGCCCGGAGCCTTGCCGGGGCGGACCGGCGCGTCGATCCAGTTCTTGTCGAAGAATTTCTTCGCGATCTCGGCCATTTCCGGCGCGAAGTTGCCATAGGCGGAAAGCACTGTTTCGCGTGCATCGTCCCATGGGATCAGGGCCTGCGGCGTTTCCGGCAATGGTGCGTTGCGATCCCAGTTCTCAAGCCTTTCAAGGCCGAGCCATTTTGCTTTCAGGGCGTAATAGCGGTGCGAAAGACGCGGATAGGCGTCTTCCACCGCCTTTGCCAGCGCATCCACAACGTCGCGTTCCACGCGGTTGGCAAGGTGGCGGCTGTCGGCGATGTCCTGAAAACCGCGCCAGCGATCGGAGATTTCCTTGTCCTTGGCCAGCGTGTTGGTGATCAGCGTGAATGTGCGCAGATTGGCTGCGAAAGTCTTTGCCAGCGCTTCCGATGCCTTCCTGCGCACAGCGCCATCGGCGTCCTGAAGCATGTTCAGGGTCGGCTCGATGCTGAGTTCCTTGCCGTCGATTTCAAACCGAAGTCCCGACATGGTTTCATCGAACAGCCGGTTCCAGGCGCTATAGCCCGTGATCGATTTTTCGTGGAAGAGCTGCTCCAGCTTGTCGTCGAGCTGGTAAGGCTTGTCCAGGCGCAGATCGGTCAGCCATGGGCGGTAATGACCGATTGCCGCATTGTCGTTCATAGCCTTTTCGAGAACGGCATCATCGATGCGGTTCAGTTCGAGGCCGAAGAAAATGAGATGCGTGCTGGCGTCGGTCAGCTTTTGCTGCGTGTCGCCGAAAAGCTTCATGCGCTTCGGGTCTGTGGTGTCGCCGTAATAATAGAGGCCGGCGAAAGAGCCGATACGGCCCATCAGCTCGTCCAGAGCCTCGAATTCCTTGATTGCATCGGCAAAGTTACCGCCATTTGGCTTGGCCGCTTCGTCTCCGAGCTTGCCTTTCCAGCGCTCCTCGAAGGCCGCTGCATCCTTCATGGCTTTTTCAATATCGTTTTTCAGTTCCGGGCTGTCGGCAGACGGATAAAGATCGCCCAGATTCCATTCCGGCAGGTTGCCGAGATCAGCCTTTTCGGCCGCAGCCGCATCGCCGGCAGGCGCATGCGAAGCATTGTTGAAGAAAACGGATTCTGAAAAACGGGTCATGAACATTCTCCAAGAGCATTTCCAGAAAAAGTGCGAAGCGGCTTTTCGTCGGATAATGCGTACAAACAAAGAGAGAGCGCGGCTCCACGATCCGGCGCTGACTGGAGCCGCTCTGTCAGGCTCCTTCTCGCACGTCTTGTCAGGATCGCCAAGAGGTGGGAAAAGGGCTTCGATCATTTGTGATGGCCCGCCCCGATCAGGCCGCTCGACAGGCAGATGGTTGAAGCTGGGAGTGGATTCAGGATACAAATTTTGTGAAATGGGACACCGAGGCACATTTTAGTACCTTGCATTCGCTGAAGGCTTGGCACCAAATAACGCGCCTAGAATATGAGACATTTAAACTGTTTAAGTATTTCGGGCGCGGGAACTCCATAGGTAATGATAACGGTTAATGGCCACGCGCATTCTCATAGCGGATGACGATCCGATCCAACGACGCAATCTGGAAGCGGTAGTCATGCGCATGGGCTATCGGACCATCCTGGCAGATGGCGGGGCCAGCGCACTCAGCTTCGTCAGCCAGCGCAAGGACATTGTGCTGATGCTGCTCGATCTTTCCATGCCGGATATGGATGGCCTGACCGTTTTGCGGCGCATGCGTGAAGCCGGAAACAGCGTGCCGGTGATAGTTCTCGTCCAGAACGATGATCTCCAGCCGGTTCTCCAGGCCATGAAAATGGGTGCGGTCGACTTCGTGACCAAGCCGGTCGCCTTCGAGCGCGTTCAGGTTTCCGTTTCCAATGTGTTGAAGATCGATGCGCTGACGCAGGAAATCCGCCGCGCGCGTTCCTCTCTGAAGGCTCATCTGACGCTTTCCGACATGGCGATCAAGAGCCCCGAGATGGAGCGGGTCGGGATTCTGGCGCGTCGGGCTTCGGCGCTGGATGCGCCGCTTCTGATTGAGGGAGAACCCGGCAGCGGCAAGGAGACGCTGGCGCGCGCCATTTGCAGCGGCAGTGTCCGCTGGCGCGGCCCTTTCGTGACCGTCGATTGCCGCACCCTGACGGTGGATAATGCCGACGAGGTTTTTTTCGGCGTTTCGACAGCACGGCGCGACCGTCGCGATGGCGATGCCCTGCGCAGCCTCGGAAAGCTTGCGGAAGCCGATGGCGGCACGCTTTTCCTTGACGAAGTCGGTGCGCTGCCGCGCCACACGCAGATCAAGCTTTTTGCGGCAATGCAATCGGGCCAGTTCGAAAGCGGCGGCGAGCGCACGCTTTCCAATGCACGCATCATGGCGTCGAACAGCCGTCCGCTGGCCGATCTCGTCGATATGGGACGTTTTCATGCCGGGCTTTATCATCTGCTCGGCTCCTTTGCGGTAGCCATGCCGCCCCTGCGCAATCGTCCGGAAGATATTCCGATCCTGCTGCATCAGTTCATGATGCGCTTTGTCAGCGAAGAGCGCATGGGGCATATCACTGGCATCACCACCCACGCGCTGGAAAAGCTGAAGGCCTATCATTGGCCCGGCAATGTGCGGGAACTGAAAAATGCCGTTTACCGTGCGGTGATCCTCTGCGACACTGGCGAGCTGACAGCGGGTGATTTCGCGCAGATAGGTGCGGGCAGCGAGTCCATGAGGCCTGCACAGCAATCCGCCCGGTTCAACCTTGTCGATCAGGATCCAGGCGTGACTTCGGCCGGTCTGTTCAGTGGAATAGACGGAGCGGGCGAGGTTCGCACGCTTGCCGCAGCCGAGGAGGAAATGATCCGGTTCGCCATCGCTCATTATGACGGACAAATCAGTGAAGTGGCCCGGCGTCTGGGTATCGGAAGAACCACGCTTTACCGGAAGCTGAAGGAATATGGCATCGATGTGGCGTCGATTTCCGGCAAGGGATCAGGCGCCGAGGAAGAGGCCGGTATCACCCCTTTCAACCGCGTTGCGGGCTGATCGATCCGGCCTAACATATTGAATTTCAGTCATTTATAATAAACATACTGTCGGTCCTCGCAGGTACTGTTGCGAATTAAAGACTGTTAATAATTTTTTAACCATGGCGAAAATAGATGCACGTGTGTGGCTTTTTTGCCATGGTGTTTCCTCATTTGTTGTTCACTAAGCGTCCATTAACCATTAAATCCGACAATCGGAGTTCAAGCGGAACTGGGACGCAGGCTTTTTGTGGCACCACAAAGAAAGCCCCGAGGGAAGCCTGGAGAATGCCTCTGGGGGCGGAAAACGGTAAGGCGATACGATTCGATGAACAGCATATCGACCATTAAAGCGCGCTTTGCGAAGGTTTGGACCGGAATAAAGGCCACGATGAAGGTATCTGTGTCCGCTCCGTCTGCCCTTGCCGTCGCTGCGGTTGTCCTGGCGCTGTCTCCTTCGCAGGCATCGGCTGAAACCCGCTCTCTCAAGCTTTATTACGTTCATACCGGTGAAAAGGCCGAAATCGTCTTCAAGAGAAATGGTCGCTTCGATGCGCAGGGCTTGAAGAAGCTGAATGTTTTCCTGCGGGACTGGCGCCGTAACGAGCCGACCAAGATGGACCCGCGCCTGTTCGACCTGATCTGGCAGGTTTATCGCTCCACCGGTTCGAGCCAGTATATCACCGTCGTCTCCGCTTATCGTTCGCCGGCAACCAACGCCATGCTGCGTTCGCGTTCCGCCAACACCGGCGTTGCCAAGAAGAGCCAGCACATGCTTGGCCGCGCGATGGACTTCTACATTCCCGGCGTTCCCCTGGCCAAGCTGCGCGGCATCGGCATGCGCTACCAGATCGGCGGCGTCGGCTATTATCCGCGCTCCGGTTCGCCTTTCGTCCATATGGATGTCGGCAATGTCCGCTCCTGGCCGCGCATGAGCCGCCGCGAACTGCTCGCGCTGTTCCCGGATGGCAAAACCGCTCACCTTCCCGCCGATGGCAAGCCATTGCCGGGTTATGAGCAGGCACTGGCCATGATCGAAAGGCGCAAGGCTGGTGGCGGCGAGGTCATGGTGGCCAGCAATACATCCCCACGCCGCAGCAAGAGCCTGTTCGGTGCGCTGTTTGGTGGTGGTGCCGACGAAGAAGAAGAAAGCGGCGGTGAGGTGAGTGCTCCACCGGCATCCGCACGTCCTGCCCGCGCAGTGCCTGCGCGTCAGGCTCCGGCGGTTCCGGAAGAGCCGGTCCAGCAGCCGCGTGAAACGATGATTGCCGCCTTGCCCGCCCGTGAGGCTCCGGTGCCGATGCAGGCGCCGCGTCCCGAAGCCGGGCTCGATGCCCAGGCGCAGGCCGCAGCCGAAGTTCCGGTGGCCGCGCTCAATGTTCCGATACCGGCTCGCAAGCCGGCGATGGCGCCGCAAGATGCCGTGGCGCTTGCCGCAGCCGAACCGGCCGCCGATGCTGCTGCCGCGGCCCGCGCCGCCGTGGATGCGAACACGGTTCAGGTTGCCGATGCCGGGACGCCTTCACCGCTGATGAACGGTTTTGTGCCGGTGCCGTCGGCCCGTCCGCAGCTTGAGACGGATAATATGCAGCTTGCCGCCGCGGTGATCCCGTCAGCACGTCCGATGCGCCCGGGCGAAAAACCTGCCGCAAGCGGCCAGGATGCGATTGCCGCGCTGGTCAACAGCGAGCAGAACGAACCGACACAAGTCGCCGATACTGGCAATGTGGCAGTGCCGCAGCCGGGCGAAACGGCAGCTTTCCCGCTGCCGAAGGAAGCGCCGCGCGCCAATACGCAGCTTGCCCTGCTTTCCAAGAAGGATGAGATCGGTGAGCTGATCGCACCGCCTTCCGACGATTATTATGACAGCAAGCCGGTTGTAGACGCCGCACCGAAGCAGGCGCCGGCAGCTGTGCAGACGGCTTCTGTGGCCCGGACCGCGTCAGCCAAGGCGACTGCTACGGCTTCCGCCGCTGTCCAGAAGAAGGTCGCAGCGATTGGCAAGGCAGCCGAGACGGGCGTTCGCGCCACAGCAAAGGGCGGACGCTATATCGCCAAGGCCCAATCCACGCCGCGTGTGGTGGTTCAGCCTGCCGTAATGCCGACTTCGGAAGTTGCCCTCTCGGCGGAATCCGTTTCCAGCGCCGTGCCCGTGACAAACCCGGTCCTCCGCAACGATGCGCTGCGGTCCGCACCGGCCATGGTCTACACGGCAGGTTTCCAGCGCGGCAATCTGCCGACCGAACGCGCCAATCAGTTCAGCGGCAACGCCGTTACCTTCCTGACGGTGGCCAAGTTCACGGAAACCAACTGATCGTCGGTCGGATCGAAGCAAGGCAAAATAAAAGGGGCCCCGGAGGCCCCTTTTTATTTTCCCGTTTGGGCTCGCTCAGCCTTTCAGGCCAGCCGCTTCGCTCGCAAGCCGGGTAATCGCATCCCAGTCACCTGCCTCGACGAGTTCCTTCGGTGCAACCCACGAGCCGCCGACGCAGACAACGTTCGGCAGTGACAGGTAATTTTTTGCATTGGCAAGGCTGATGCCGCCTGTCGGGCAGAAGACGGTTCCGGCGAGGGGCGAGGACAACGCCTTCAGGAACGATGCGCCGCCAGCCTGTTCAGCCGGGAAGAATTTCAGATGGGTGTAGCCTTCCTCGCGCAGCGCCAGCATCTCGCTCGGCGTGATGGCTGCGGGCAGCAGCGGCACGTCGCTGTCATTGGCGGCTGCAACGATATATTTGGTCGCGCCGGGGCTGACGATGAAGCGCGAACCCGCCTTCGCCGCATCCTCATATTGCTTGGCGTTGAGGATAGTGCCAGCGCCGACGATTGCTTCCGGCACGTCCGTCGCCACCGCACGGATGGCGTCAAGCGCCGCAGCCGTGCGCAAGGTGATCTCGATAGCGGGCAATCCACCCTTGGCAAGCGCCCGTGCCAGCGGAACAGCATGTTCTACCCTGTCGATCAACAAAACCGGAATGACCGGCTGGCCTGTCATGATGGGAACGAGAAGGTCGGTTTTCTGGGACATCGGCTTGCTCGGCTGTTTGAGTGGATAAATCGATTTAAATCCCTGTCGGCGGTTTGTCCACCACCGAAAGTTACTGGTTCATGCGGCTCTTTTAAGCGTGTCGAGCTGCTTTTGCCAGCGCTGATAGGCTTCGGCCATCCGCTTATCATATTCGTTGCGGGCAAAGGCAGGGCCATTATAGCGTCGGGCGAATTCGCGCCAGTTGCGGGCCTTCAACACTTCAAGAAGCTCCGCCTTTTCGATAAAGCGCAGCATCAGCCGCGCTTGCCCGGCAACCGACCCGCGTGCCTCTGCCACAAGGTCGTCAACGGTCATGTAGCCAAGCCATTCCCAATGTGCGCCCATGACCTGTCCCAGCCCCCAGGAGGTGGATTCAAGCGCTGCCTTCTTGTTCAGGCCCATCGCCCGTTCAAGCAGAAGCCAGCGTTCGCCCTGCGATTTGGGATTGCGTATCCGGCCTGCAATGGGCGCCGACAGGCCGTTGCTCCTTGCGTATTCGCGCAAGCGTCCGGAAAGCCTGCGGTCGAAATAATGTCCCTCGAACCGGATGGCGGGTTCCTTGCCGCCATTGATGTTGTGAAGCGCACGACCGCCGCTTTCCACTTCCGCGATCGCCAGCAAGGCCGCCGGTTCGATTTTCGCCTCGTTCGCCATCATTGTCAGGTCTGCAATCGTCTGGCTGTCGAACATCTATTGCTCCTCGAAAAATTGATCTGCGAGGCCGATTTTGGGGCGACTTCGACGCACGAGGATAAAGTTGACTTGAATTCGCCGTTTGCGGGGATTAGTTGCGAGGTGAATTTTCAAAGAAGACAGAACCGATGAGCAATTTGCCTTTCACCGTTGCCGCCCTTTATTGCTTTGCGCCGCTGCCGCAATATGAGAGCCTGCGCGAGCCGCTGGCTCAGCTTTGCTGCTCGAATGGCATCAAGGGAACGCTGCTTCTGGCGGCGGAAGGCATCAACGGGACAGTTGCGGGCACAGCCCAGGCGATTGAAAAGCTCGTGCAGCACATCACGGCCATTCCCGGCCTGGCAGAGCCCGAACTCAAATATTCCCATGCCAGCGAAATGCCGTTCCATCGCATGAAGGTGCGCTTGAAGCGCGAGATCGTCACCATGGGCGTCGAGGGCATCGACCCGCTGAAAAGCGTGGGCACCTACGTCGCGCCGCAGGACTGGAACGCCCTCATCGCGGATGAAGACACTGTCGTGGTCGATACGCGAAACGACTACGAATATGCCATAGGCACATTTGAAGGAGCGATCGATCCGCAGACCAAGACTTTTCGCGAGTTTCCCGAATGGGTCGAGCAGAACCGCGACAAGTTCGAAGGCAAGAAGATCGCCATGTTCTGCACCGGCGGCATTCGCTGCGAAAAGGCGACAGCCTTCGTCAAGGGGCTGGGCTTCGAGGATGTCTTCCATCTCAAGGGCGGTATCCTGAAATATCTTGAAGAAGTCCCGCGTGAAGAAAGCATGTGGAACGGCGAATGCTTCGTGTTCGATGAGCGCGTGGCCGTTGGCCACGGCCTTGCCGAAAGCGACGTCGAACTCTGCCGCGCCTGCCGCCGCCCGATTTCGCCGGAAGACAAGCTTTCGCAGTATTTCGAGGAAGGCGTTTCCTGCGCCAGTTGTTATGACGAACGCACGCCGGAAGATCGCGCCCGTTATGCGGAGCGCCAGAAGCAGGTAAAGCTTGCCGAGAAGCGCGGGGCGCATAAACACATCGGTAGCTGATGGCATTTTGCGGCAATGATCTATTGCCGCATATGCCCGCATGGGGCTGGTCAAACAGATTTCACCGCATTATGGTGGCTCTGGTTCCGGAACGATCTGAATTCGTTACGGAATTTTGGGCGGCTTTTGCATGGACGCCCGTGCATCAAGGGTTTGACGGCATCCGGGTCGCGTTTGCCTCCATCACACCCATCATCGCAAGTCAGGGCATGGAAATTTCCCATGTCCGAACAGAAACAGCGCCGGTTCTCCGGCGGATGATGGTTTGCCTACTGTTGCAGGTGATATGGAGGATATTCGTGAAGAAACTGATCGCCGCATTTCTCATCACTGTTGCTGCTGGTGCCGCCTCGGTTGCTCATGCTGCCGAAAAGGTGACCGTTTTCGCGGCTGCCAGCATGAAAGACGTTATCGAGGAAGCCGCCAGGCAGATGAAGGCTCGGGACGGCACCGAAGTGGTCGCGTCCTTTGCTTCTTCGTCGGTTCTGGCCAAGCAGATCGAGCAGGGCGCTCCGGCGCAGATTTTCATCTCCGCCGATCTCGACTGGATGGATTATGTCGAAAAGGCTGGTGCCATCGACAAGGCTTCGCGCAAGGTGATCGCGGGCAATGCGCTGGTGATCGCAACGCAGAAGGACACGCCCAAGGGCGAGGCCAAGGAGCTTTTGAGCGGTGGTCGTTTCGCCATGGGCGACCCATCGAATGTCCCGGCGGGCAAATACGGCAAGGCAGCGCTGGAAAAGCTCGATATCTGGAAGGATGTCGAAAAGAACGCGGTCTTCGCCGAGAATGTGCGCGTTGCGCTGCAATATGTCAGCCGGGGCGAAGTCGGGGCGGCCATCGTCTATGCATCGGACCGTGCGGCGGCACCCGGACTGGTCGAAGCCTATCGGTTCCCGGCTGACAGCCACGCGCCGATCCTCTACCCCGCGGCGCTTGTAGCGAAAAACGAAACCGACGCCGCCAGGGCTTTCCTCGCTTTCCTTGAAAGCGATGCCGGTCAGGCGATCATCAAGGACAAGGGGTTCGTAGGCGCGTCGGAGGCTGCTGAATAAATGATCGCCAAAAATGATTGAGAGTAATGTCTGGCAGATTGTGTCTCTGTCGCTCCGGGTTGCCGGAATAGCCATCATTGTCGCTCTGCCGGTTGCTTTTGTGGTCGCGTGGATTCTTGCCCGGTTCAATTTTCCGGGCAAGTCTCTGGCGCAGGCCATTGTCACCATGCCGCTGGTTCTGCCCCCGGTGGTGACAGGCTATCTGCTTTTGATCCTGTTTGGCGCGCGGGGGGCGCTTGGTGCTCCCTTGCAGGAATGGTTCGGCCTTTCCTTTTCCTTTCGCTGGACGGGTGCCGCCCTTGCCGCCGGTGTGATGGCGTTTCCGTTGCTCGTCCGTCCGATCAGGCTTTCGATAGAAGGGCTTGACCGCGGGCTGGAGGAAGCTGCCCGCACGCTTGGCGCCAGCCGCTTCACCGCCTTTTTCACCGTCATTCTGCCGCCGCTTCTACCCGGGGTGCTCGCAGGCGCCGTGCTTGGCTTTGCCAAGGCGCTGGGCGAGTTTGGCGCCACGATCACTTTCGTGTCCAACATTCCGGGCGAGACGCAGACCCTTTCGCTTGCCATCTATGCCCTGATGCAGACCCCGTCCGGTGACGCGGAAGCATTCCGTCTGATTGCGATATCTGCTGCCATTTCAGTGGTTGCCGTGGTGCTGTCCGAATGGTTGCAGCGCAGGCTTGCGGGAGCAACGAAATGAGCGGGCTAGCTGTTTCGATTAATGGCCGCAACGGCAAGTTCATTGTGGAAGCCGATTTCGCGGCCGATTGGGGCGTGACCGCTTTGTTCGGCCACTCCGGTGCGGGCAAGACGACGCTCCTGAAAATGATTGCCGGAACGCTTCGCCCCGAAAGTGGACGTATCGCCGTGGGCGACTTCACGCTGTTCGATGCCGAACGAGGCATAAACCTGCCGCCGGAAAAGCGCCGCATCGGCTATGTGTTTCAGGAGGCGCGGCTTTTTCCGCATATGAGCGTCAAGCGCAACCTGACTTACGCGCGCTGGGCAGGCCGCAGGCAGGCGACGCGCAGCTTTGACGAAGTGGTGGTGCTGCTTGGCATTGGCCATCTTCTCGACAGGCGGCCATCGACGCTTTCGGGCGGCGAACGCCAGCGTGTCGCCATCGGTCGCGCGCTTCTGTCCGATCCGGCGCTCCTGCTGCTGGACGAGCCGCTTTCCTCGCTCGACCATGCGCGACGACAGGAAATCCTCCCCTTTATCGAACGTCTTCGTGATGAAAGCCATGTGCCGATCGTCTATGTAAGCCATGAGATCGACGAGGTGGCGCGGCTTGCCGACCAGATCGTGCTCCTGTCCGCTGGCCGGGTGACGGCAAGCGGTGCGGCGGCGGATGTGTTTCCGCTGATCGACGCCGAGGGCGAGGGCGGCGGCGTGCTGCTGGAAGGGACGGTTTCGTCCTATGACGAGCATTACAAGCTGGCGGAGATCGATCTTGGTGGCGCATCGTTTCAGCTCAGCGATGCGGGGCTGAAACTGGATATGCATGTGCGGCTGCGCGTGCGTGCGCGCGATGTTTCCATTGCCCGCAAGGCGCCTGAAGCGATCAGCATCCGCAACGTGCTGCCGGTGAGGGTCACGGCAATCACGATGGATGGCGGTCCCAACGCCTATGTCGCGCTCGACTTCCGGGGGCGTCATCTGGTTGCGCGGCTGACGCGACGCTCGGTCGACGAACTGGCATTGCGCGCCGGTAACGAAGTGGTGGCGCTGGTGAAGGCCGTTTCGGTTGATCGTGCGGCCATTCGGGAAAAATGACACGGAAACAATAATCCGGTTTTCGTCCCGCTTCTTTTATGCTCCTGTCCGGTCGAATGGGAGAATTGGCATGACTGATTTGCAGAACTGGACGCCGCGTCCACAGCCGGAACGCAAAGTGCTTGAAGGCCGCTATGTGCGGCTGGAACCGCTGAACCCCGGGAAGCATGGTGACGAACTGTTTGCCGCTTCCTCGGTGGAGGATGCGGACCGGCGCTTTACCTGGCTGTTCGAGTTTCCGCCTGCAACGCGCGAAGAATTCGAGCCTTGGCTGGAAAAAGCGTCCAAAAGCGACGATCCGCTGTTTTTCGCCGTCATCGACAAGGCGAGCGGCAAGGTGGCGGGGCGGCAGGCGCTGATGCGCATAGATCCCGTCCATGGCGTCATCGAGATCGGCAGCATCTATTGGGGGCCGCAGATTTCGCGGAAACCCGCCGCCACGGAAGCGCAGTTCCTGTTCATGCAGTATATTTTCGATGAGCTTGGCTATCGCCGCTACGAATGGAAGTGCCACAATGAAAATGGGCCTTCCAAGCGTGCCGCCGAGCGTTTCGGGTTTCAGTTCGAGGGTGTATTCCGCCAGCATATGGTGGCCAAGGGCCGAAACCGCGATACGGCATGGTTTTCCATTCTCGACAGCGAATGGCCTGCCTTGAAGAAAGCCTATCAGGCATGGCTTGCACCGGAAAACTTTGATAGTGACGGCCAGCAGAAGAAGAAGCTGGAGGAGTTTCGTGACCGTGGCTGAGCGCAAGAAGAGCAATCCGGCAATTGCCGCCGCCGTCATCCTGATCGGCTTCGGGGTGCTTGCCTATTTCGTACCCAGCATCATGCTGGCGCTGGGCGAGCGCTCACAAATCGCGGCGATCATCTTCCCGATTGTCTTCGTTCTGGGCTTCTTCGCAATTTTCTGGCTGCGCTCGAAGCGGCAAAATAAAGATTAGAGCGCATCCCGAAAAGTGTGAAACGGTTTTCGGAAAAGATGCGCGTCAAAACAAAGAGATAGAGCGCCAATCTGATTCACTCAGATCGAAACGCGCGCTCTAACTCACCAGCGAAGCGCTCAACAACAGCGCACCGGTCAGGGCGATGAACAGGGCGGCGGCCACTTCGATTGCCGCCTTCAGGCGACCCGACATGGCCTTGCTGCCCGCAAAGCGCAGCGCCGTGTTCTTGGCGGTGACGGCCAGCGTGGCAAGAACAGCCACCGTGATGAACGTGCCGAAGGCCATCGCGAAGACCGAAAGCAGACCGCCAACCATCAAGCCATTCAAAAGCGCAAATGTCAGCACGATCAGCGCGCCCGAGCATGGGCGCAGGCCCACCGACAAAATCGCCGACCACGCCGTCTTCCAGTTGAAATCGTCGCCAAGCGTCGAAGGATCGGCAATATGGGGATTGCCGCATGCGGCGCACACGTCCCCTTCGCCGATGAAGATATGATCCGATGCAGCAGTAGTTGCGGGCTTGTAATTGAGCTTGACCGCGCTGCCGGTCGCAGCCGCGCGTGTGGCTTGCGAAATCGTGCCCTGCCATGCCGGGCCGGAAGCCATTGCCGGCTCGGGCGCGGCGGCAAAGAGCGATGCGGTCGGGCCAGGGCCTGCATCTTCGCGCTTCCTGAAAAGCAGCGGCAGCTTGCGCGCCAGCAGCCAAAGGCCGAAAAACAGCACAAGCGCAAAACTGGCGATCTCCATGTAGCGCGCTGTCTGGTTCATCGAGATGCCGGTGCCGCGCAGCAGGAACCATGCGAGGCCGACGACGGCAATCGCCATGAGTGCCTGCAAAAGCGACGAAATGAACGAAAGGAAGATACCGCGCCGCAGCGCCGTTTCATTGGCGATCATATAGGACGAGATCACCGCCTTGCCGTGGCCCGGCCCCGCCGCATGAAAAATGCCGTAAACGAAGGAAAGTCCCACGAGAACCGAAGCCTGCCATGGGTCTTCGCGCATGGCTTTCAGAGCGTTGGTCATGGCGAGATAGAAAGAGCGCTGCTGTTCGTTCATCCAGAGGATGATATGCGCGAAAGGCCCGGTCGGCTTCATCGCCACCTCATTCGCGCCGATACCGAGCGAGGACTGCGCATAGGCTTGCGCAACGATCATCGTAAGGCAGAGGGCCAGAACGAAGGCTGCCGCTTTTCTCATCAGCCAGTCTTTCCTTTCGGTTCGCAGTCGATCTCGAGACGGGTTGCAAATATCTTCGACATGTCCGTGCCTGTCGGATCGTTGAAAAAGGCATCGGTCAGTGTCGCCTGGTTCTGGGCAAGCGCCTCGTCTGGATCAGGACGGACAACCTTGGATGTGCAGCCTGCGGGCAGGCCCTTCACGATCAGGTCGCTGTCATTCATGTAATCGATGGCGGTATAGAAGGTCGGGTCATAGACGCCGAAGCTGATCTTGTGACCCGCGGCAAGCTTCAACGGTTTTTCGGGCTTGCTGGTGAAGATGATGAGCAGGCGATTGTCCGTGAAATCAGCGGCAAGATCGGTCGGCCTTGCCATTTTCACATCCTTGCCATTGTCCAGAACAGTCTGGAAATATTTGAATTCGGCAATGGAGCCATTGATGACATGGCCAAGGTCGATCAACTCCTGTTTGTCGAGCTTGAGATCGCCATTCTTGTCGAATTCCATGAGGACGGTGGAGGAAAAAACGTCGTCAAAGCGCCAGACATGGGCAAGCTGCTGCACCGTGCCGTCGGGCGATATTGAGAGTTCCAGCCGCGCCTCGGCGAAGACATGCGGGTGGGCAAGTGCAACCGTGGGCAAACAGCCCGCCAGCAACGCGATTGCTGCAGGCCGGATGAAACCGCGCTTGAACAAGGATGAAACCACCATCGAAAATTCCATTAGAACACGCTTATGCCCGAAGGCGGCGAAAGTGCGACGTCTCTGGAAAATCCAGAGCATGTTTCCCGAAAGTTTGACCGGGTTCGGGAGAAGGCAGACAGGAATGCTTTACTGCATTTCCCTGGAGTTGTTTTCCCTGTCCTTGAACCATTGGGTCAGAAAATCGACCAGCGCCCGGATTTTTGCCGGCAAATAGCGCCGATGCGGATAAACAGCGTAGATGCCGCCATCCTTCACGATAAATTCGTCCAGACAGGAGACCAGCCTGCCGCGCTCGATTTCTTCTTCGGCGATGAAGGCGGGCAGCATGGAAAAGCCCAGACCGGCGAGTGCGGCGTTCTTTGTGGCGACGGGGCTGTTCACTTCAATCGGGCCGTTGACGGGAACCGTCATCATCGATCCATCCGTATTGCGGAAATGCCAGTTGTTGCGCGAGCGCGCATTGGTGTCGATGATGCAGGGCCGGTCGGCCAGGTCTTCGGGGCGCTCCGGTTTGCCGACACGGGCAATGAGTTCCGGCGCGCCGCACAGGACGGAGTGGAACGGCGACAATCGCTTTGCGATGAGGGAAGAGTCCTGCAAGCGCGTGATGCGGATCGCAAGGTCGAAGCCTTCTTCCACCAGATCGACAAACCGGTCATCCAGCCGCACGTCGAGCACGATTTCGGGATGGGCGAGGCAGAAATCGATCAGGGACTGGCCGATGACGGCATCGGCGAAGGTACGCGGGGCCGACAGCTTGATGCGTCCGCGCGCATCGGAACTGGTTTCGCTGACGGCATCCTGCAGCGCGTCGATCTCGCGGATGATTTCGACCGCCCGGTGATAATAGGTGTGCCCCGCTTCCGTCAGCGAGAATTGCCGCGTGGTGCGGTTGAGAAGACGCGCTCCAAGCTCGTCTTCCAGTTCGCGCACATATTTGGAAAGGAGTGCCTTGGAACGCCCGATTTTTCGCGCTGCGGCGGAAAATCCTTCCGCCTCGACCACGTCGATGAAGGCGCGCATACGTGTGAGGGTGTCCATGGTCTAGCCCCGCTTCCCGATGATGTTTCTGGCCAGCGCGATCAGCGCCCGGTCGCTGCCGCGTGGTCCGATGAAAGAAATGCCGAAAGGTGCGCTCTGCACCTGCCCCAGGGGTAATGTGATTTGCGGCAGGCCGGAAAGCACCGAAAGGCACAGCAGGCGCAATGCCTGCTCGCGATAGGCCTGCAAGGTTTCGAAAGGTTCTTTTGCGAGCGGAGCCGCACCCGGTACGGTCGGCAGCGCCAGCACGGCGTCGTTCCCGATGATCTTTTCAAGTTCCTGCGTGAATTGCGCCCGGCGCAGGCGCTGGCTGGCAACGAGATCTGCGGCGATTTCCGCGCCGAAGGCAAAACGGTCCGCGACGCCGGGGCCGAGCTTGCGATCACCCGACGAAATCCAGCCACCATGCGTCGCCCAGGCTTCCGCACCCTGAATGTGACGGAAGACCAGATAGAGTTCATCTATTGAAAGCGTCGGCTGGCTTGCCGCCTTGAGGCCCGTGAAGTGCGGGCGCACTTCGGCAAACATGGCGCGATAGGCATCCGTTTCGGCCTCGCCCAGCAAAAGCTGTTCGAGAACCGGCATATAAAGAAGCTTCGTCAGATTGAACTCTCGGGCGTCGTCGCCAAGCAGGATGGCGCCAACCCGGTCATAAAGCTCTATGTCGCGCGCAAACCATCCGATTGTATCGAGCGAGGGCGCAAGCGGCATGATGCCCTGGAGCGGAATGCGGCCATGGGTGCTGCGCAAGCCCACCAGACCGCAGAAGCTTGCAGGAGCGCGAATGGAGCCGCCCGTATCCGAACCGAGCGCAATGTCGGCGAGCTTGCCTGCAACGGCCGCCGCCGAGCCGGAGGATGAGCCGCCGGTAACGCGGTCCGGCGCTGCCGGATTGATCGGATAGGGGAAATGCGAATTCTGCCCCATCAGGGAAAAGGCAAGTTCGTCGGTCTGTGCCTTACCGACAAATTCCGCCCCGGCGGCGAGCAGCCTTTCCACCACCGGAGCCGATCTTTCGGCGCGCGGTGATTCGGCCTCGATCTGCGGATTGCCGCATCCCGTCACCATTCCGGCAACGTCATAAATGTCTTTTACGGCGAGCCGTTCGCCTTCAAGCGGCCCTTCCAATGCGTGAACGGGCGGCTTTTCAGCTTTTGCAATGATGGCGTTGAAGGGATCGAAACTGGCCATTGTTCACAACATGCAACAATTAACGGGATATTTACGCTCTTTCGAGACGGATTTGCCTGTTGAATGTTTCACTAATATTGAACAATGGCAAGCGTACAGCGCACTGCGATCCTGCCAAAAATAAATTCGCTCAACCAATTTTTTGTCATTGAATGGACACGACTTTGCGCTTATATCGCGCTTGCCCAAAGTCGCACGTGCCTGTGGGTGTCCGCCGATCCTCGAATGGTGAGGAATTCGGTACGGTACCTGGACCTAACCGCTCCAGTCGATCTGATGGCCAACCGCCAGATCGAGGACATCTTGAAGCAACGACGGTGCGGGCCTTTCTAGTGTCTTTCGGCTGTCCAAAAGCCGAAATTACTGAAGAGGCACACCTTCATTGCCAGAAGTGCGGATGCGGTTCTCCAATTCCAATCCAAGGCAGACAAAGCGGAGTAACGCGGGTTTAGCGTTGTTCCATCGCCGCATGAGTTTTCGCGTGACATCAGCACCTCCAAAGGCTGGCTTCACGGCGGATGCGTTCATGCACACTTTGTCCCTTTGAAAGCGGTGAAGACAACCGCGCGGGAGAACGACCATGGCAACGCAGCGTATTATCGACTTCCTCAACACCCGCCGTCCGGACGGTCCTTGCCTCGTCGTCGATACCGACGTCGTGCGCGACAACTATCTGAGCTTCGAGAAGGCTTTGCCCTATTCGCGCATCTTCTATGCGGTGAAGGCAAATCCTGCGCCGGAAATCCTGCGCCTGCTCGCTTCGCTCGGCTCGTGCTTCGATACCGCTTCGGTCGCCGAAATCGAAATGGCGCTGGAAGCCGGCGCGACGGCGAACCGCATTTCCTATGGCAACACCATCAAGAAGGAGCGCGATATTGCGCGCGCTTTCGAGCTGGGGATTCGCCTTTATGCGGTCGATTGCGTGGAAGAAGTGGAGAAGGTTGCGCGCGCCGCCCCCGGCAGCCGCGTGTTCTGCCGCGTGCTGACGGACGGTGAAGGCGCCGAATGGCCGCTGTCGCGCAAGTTCGGTTGCGTGCCTGCGATGGCTATCGACGTTCTGCGCCATGCAAAGTCGCTGGGTCTCGATTCCTACGGTGTGTCGTTCCACGTCGGCTCTCAGCAGACGGACCTCACCGCATGGGACCGTGCGCTCGGCGATGCGGCCAAGGTGTTCCGCACCCTTGCCGATGAAGGCATCGTGCTGCGCATGGTCAATATGGGCGGCGGTTTCCCGACCCGTTACCTCAAGGACGTACCGACCGCGCAGGCCTATGGCATGGTGATCTTCGACGCGCTCTCCAAGCATTTCGGCAACCGCATCCCGGAAACTATCATTGAGCCGGGCCGCGGCATGGTCGGCAATGCAGGCGTGATCAAGACCGAAGTGGTTCTGGTCTCGCGCAAGGCGGACAACGACAATGTGCGCTGGGTCTATCTCGACATCGGCAAGTTCGGCGGTCTCGCCGAAACCATGGACGAGGCGATCCGCTACCAGATCGTGACCCCGCATGACGGCAGCGAAACCGAACCATGCGTGCTGGCCGGCCCGACCTGCGACAGTGCGGACGTTCTTTACGAAAAGACGCCGTATCCGCTGCCGGTCTCGCTGACCATCGGTGATGAAATCCTCATCGAAGGCACGGGCGCATACACCACCACCTACTCGGCGGTGGCGTTCAACGGCTTCGAACCGCTCCGATCCTACGTCATCTGATCTTTGAGGCCGGGATATGATCCCGGAAAGCGCGAACGCTTTCCGACCTCGATCATACCTTTGAAAGTCTGAAAGATCCTCTCAATCCGCCCGGTGCTGCAAGGCGTCGGGCGGGGTGTGCTGCTGCCGCTTTGCGGGGATAGATGTGATGAACGCAACTCTTGAAATTCAGGAAAACACCGTAACCCTCGTTGCCCCGGCTTTTTCGATCGCGGGCGAGGCGCTGGAGCATGTGCTGGCGCGCGAAGCCTTGCTGGACCGCGCGATGGGTGAAGGCCGCCGCCGCAAGTCATCGGAAAAACTGCGTCGTGGTCGCCTGCCCGCAGAGGGGCTGGCCTTTGCCGCACTTGGCGAAGACAGAGCGCTCGCAGGGCACCGTGCGGCTGTGGGATGTCCATGCCGGGCTCGACGCCTTCGGTTTTCCCGTGTCCGCCTTGCTGCTCGGTCCGCTGGCCGTCGAACCTTCCGCCGCCGGTTGCGGCATCGGTTCGGCCTTGATGCGTCATGCCATCGACGAGGCCATGCGCCTTGGCCATGGCGCGATCCTGCTCGTCGGCGATCCGGAATATTACGGGCGCTTCGGCTTTACCGCTGAAAAGACCGGCGAGCTTGCCATGCCAGGCCCATATGAAAAGCGCCGTTTTCTGGCGCTCGAATTGAAGCCGGGCCATCTGGACGGCGCACATGGTGTCTTGCGCGCCAGCGGGCGCAAGGTGCCTCGCGCCGAGGTGCTTGCACGCCGGTCGGCATGAGTTGATCGATAAGATTATACTTCAAATGGAAGAGATTAGCGCATTTCCACCAAAAGTGTGAAACGTCTACGGGGGGAAATCAGTTCACTGGACTGATTTCCTATCCCGCTTCGATGCGTTGGATAATGCGATAAAACAAATAGTTAGAGCGGTTCCGGCGTTCCTGTTGGAACAGGAACCGCTTAGAGGCGCAGCAGCCGTCCGAAATTGCGGACGGCTGTGATCGCAAGCCCTGCGAGGAAGCCGGCAATCAGCCCGGCGATGACGATCAGCTTGCGCGATGTGCTGGCCGGATCGAGCGGCGGGCGGGCTTCCGACAACACCCTGACATTGGCGGTATTCAGCCCTTCCTGTTCGTTCGTCTCGCGCGAGCGCAGGAGGAAGGCTTCGTAGACGGAGCGGCGCGCGGTCGCCTCGCGCTCAAGCTCGCGCAATTTCACCAGATCGCCGCTATTGTTTGCCTGCTGTGACTTGAGCTGCGCCAGACGCGTGGTCAGGTCTTTTTCCTGCTGCACGGACCGCGAGACCTCGACTTGCAGCGAGGAGCGGATGCGCCGCAATTCAGCGTCGATGTCGCTCAGCACCGTGCCCGCCTGCGACTGTGCCTGAATGAGCGCCGGGTGACGGGGGCCAAGCTGGGTGGATAAGCCGCTTGCCGTCTGGCGCGCCTGCGCATATTGCGCCCGCAGAGCCGTCAGCGTGTTGGATCGCAAATCCTCCGGCAAAGTCCCGGTCACCACACTGTCGGAAGTGGCGTTGCTCAGTACCTGTACACGGGCCTGAAGCCGCATGGTTTCGGCGCGCTGGTTGGTCAGTTGATCGTTGAGCCGCGTCAGGTCGTTATCGCTGATCAGCTTGCCATCCACATTGACGAGATCGTGCGATGCGCGGAAATCAGCCGCTGCGCGCTCCGCCTGTTCGACATTGGCGCGCATGTCTGCAAGCCGGTTCGACAGTTCGTCCGAAGTGCGCCGTGCGGCATCGGATTGCAGCGATGCAAGCTCGCTCTGGAAAACGGTGCTGATGGTGTTCGCAAGCGAGGCCGATTTCTGCGGATCGCGGGTTTTCACCGAGATCGAATAGATGAAGGTCTTGGCGTCGCGCCCGATGGCGATACTCTTGTGCAGGTTATAGAGAACGCGGGTTTGCAGCGTCTGGCTGTCGCTCGCCTTTTGGGGGGACAAGATATCCTTGATCTGCGCAAACAGTCCGGCAATGCCGGTCGGAACCAGCGTGCCGTTGAATTCGGGGTCTTTTGTCAGGTCCGTCCTGTCGATCACTTTCAGCAGAACACTGCTGGAATCGATGATGCGGGCCTGGCTTTCGGCGACGGCAAGCGATGCGTCGGTCGGGAGTTGCCCCGGGGTCAGTTCGTCTCCAACCGTCTTGATGTTGCGCGGATCGACCAGAATATCGGTCGAAGCGACGTACATCTGCGGCAGCGACAATGCATAGAGCGCGGCGACCACACCGCCCAATATCGTGCTGACCAGCAGGAGCCTGCGCGATCCCCGCACTACATCGATGGCGATGCGCGGATCGATCAGCGGTTTCCATTCGGCATCCGGTGCCGGGCGGTCGGCAACAGGATGCTCGCGCATGACGGGTTCGCGGGCTGGCTCCGGGGGTGGAGCGTCAGCCTCGATTGCGATTTTGCGACGTTCGCGTTCCTGAATCTTGCGCTCCAGTTCCGCTTCGATGAGCGCCACGCGTTTTTGCAACTCGGCCACGTCCGCATCGTCCAGTTCTTCCTCGATAACGGGTTCTGGCGTTTCTTGCGCATCATGGTCGTGTTCATGAAAGAACGCAGCGCGTTCATCCGATGTGGCGGGTGGTGTCCATGGCGGCGCGGCTTCGCTATCACGTGGAGCAGGCGGGCGACCGGTGGGGCGATCCGTCGGGCGCACGTCGGAAAATGCGAGAAGAGGTTTCTCAACTCCCGCCTTTCTGCGCCCCTCATGATCGCTCATTGTCGAATTCGTCCGCATCTGTAGCCGCTGCGGCCGTTTCAGGTGCCCGCTGCCGCCATGAAATCCATTAAACAGGGCTTGCACATGCCAAACCGGAATCCGCTCGCCCCAAACCTGATGGCCGAATGTAATTTTTTATAGAAAACAAAAAGTTAAAATAATGTCGGCCTGAACCGCGAAATGCTCGGCCCTCTTATTTTAGCTTTTGCTTGTCTGCTCTTTGAGCTTGCAAAGAAGAGTTTAAGTCTTTTTAGCTAAATCTCTTTATCTCGTCCCGCTCCAATGGGTCGAACGCACCACGAGACCACGATGGATGAGGCTCCCTGTTGATAGCGAAAGCGCTGCGGAAACTGTCAGGCAATAATGCCGGAATAGTGCGCGATTACCTGTCCCTGTTTTCCGGCTCCGCTGGCAGGCTGGTGGTTTCACTCGTCTATTTCATCGCGCTTGCAAACACGCTGCCCACGGGCGATTTCGGGATATTCGCCACTGCATCGGGCACGGGCGTGGTGCTGTCGCGCATCGTTTCCCTCGGGTTCAGTTCGCCGCTTTACCGCATATCGACAGTAAAGCCGCGCCTGCTCGGCATCTATACGGCGGGTTTTCTCGTCGCCATTCTGGTGTCGCTGCCGCTGTTCGCGCTGGCGTCCTGGCTGGTTTACTTCGTCTTTTTCAGCCGCGATATTTCCTTCCTGCCCTTTGCCGTTGTGGTGTTTGCCGAGGCCCTGTTCTGGCGGTCGACGGAAATCGTCATCATCGTCAATAACGGCCTGCGCCGCTTCGGCATATCGGCGGGACTGGTGATTTTCGGCACGGCCACGCGAGCCGTCGCAGCCCTACTGTTCATGTGGCTGGCAAGCGCCCACGATATTGCGCATTGGGCATGGTGGTATGCGGCTGCAAACGGGGTCGCGCTGCTTGCCGCGCTGCGATTTTACCCGTCGATCCGGCTTCGCTTCAGACCGTCGCTTTATATGCGGCGGCTTTCCGATGCGATTGCCGTGATGGGCGCCGAACTGCTGTTCTATATCCAGGCCGAGCTGGACAAGCTTCTCGTGCTGACTGTCGGCGGGCCTGCGACGGCGGGGCTTTACGCGATCATCATGCGCCTTGTGGACCTTACTGCCCTGCCGGTTCGCTCCTTCAACATGATGCTGGTGCAAAAGCTCATGCGCGCGCCGGACATGCTGTCTTCTTTGCGCATCCGCGCCGGACTGGAGCTTGCGGTCTTCTCCGTCTCGGTGGCAGGTCTCGGCGCGATGGTCGTGTTCCTGCAAATCTTCCCGAACGCACTCGGTTCAAGCGTTGCGCCCATCGTCGGCCTGTTGCCGCTGGTGCTGCTCGTACCCGGTTTCCGCAACCTGATCGAATACCAGACCGAAATTCTGTATGCGCGCGGTCAGTCCGGTCTCAGGACCTTGAGCATGGTGCTGATGACTGCGGCCAAGGCATTCTTCGTCTGGCTGTTGCTGGTGAACTATGCCGACAGTCACGACTGGATTCTGGGACTCAATATCGTGTTTGGCGGCCTCTATCTGCTGTCGCTGGTTTTCACCTATTCCAGCATTCGTTTGCCAGCTAAACGAATTTAAGGTTCAGGCTCCGATAATGCGCCGGATATCGTCGACCGAAAGGCCGAGAAAGGATTGCATGCCGATAGCGACCTGATGGGGTTCCATTTCGGCGATGAAGGTGCGGAATTCCTCTTCGCTCGGTGGCGGGGCGAACCATTGCATCCGGCAGAGATCATGCGTGTCGCTGAAATGGCCCGAGCCTTGCAGCACGTCATCGACATAGCGGCCATAGATGAAGCATTCGGAAAAGCGTCTTATATTGCCAAGGGCCGCCACCCAATGCTGTCCGGTATGAGCTTCGATCCGCTCGCACATCGAAATCACGCTGTCGCGCCGCCATGAAACAAGCTGGCCGATATAGTCGTTAAGCCCGCTTTTGCCGTTTTCGATGCCGAGCAGTTTCGCTGCATTGGCCGCCCAGACCGGATGCTCCGGCCATTCGGGATTGGCGAGCGCATTGGGGCGGACGAAAAGCCGAAGCTGTTCACCATGCCAGAGTGTGCCGCAATCGAAGGGGCGCAGAAAGGCCGTGTCGGAATCCGTGTAGAGAAAACCGTCTTCCTCCACGGCAGCGGCAAGCGCGATCCGGCGCAACTGCTGCACATGCCAGCCACGCAGCGGCTTGGTCCGGAGCGAAAGCCAGACCCGTCTGCGCCAAAGATAGGTCGGATCCCAGAAGGCGTGCAGCCAGGAGGGGAGAAGATCGCGCTCATCGATGATGACCCGGTGCGCGCTTTCGAGCTTGCGAAACAGGGCAACATCCTTGCTGTCTACGAGGATGTAGTGCTTCGTGAAACCGCTGACATATTTGTCCACGGTTTCGCAAAGCAGCTTGCAGCGCTCGAAATCCTGATCCCAGCTGGCCGTGACGATTGCGGTTCTCACCGGGGTTCTCCCTTCATCCAGCCTTTGGCGACGCGCCACAGAAATACGGGATTGCCGATGAGATAGCGTTTCGCGAGCCTTCGCGGTTCCTGCAACAGCCGGTGCGCCCATTCCATCTGGATCTTGCGCATCCAGTGCGGCGCGCGCTGCACGCGGCCTGTATGCAGGTCGAACAGCGCGCCGACCGCGCTCGCTATCGTGCAGTGCTCCGCGGTGATATGCTTGTCGATGAAGAGTTCCTGGCGCGGGACGCCCATCGCGACGAGCAATAGGTCGGCGTGGAATTCCTTCAATTGCGCCAGAATGCCGTCGAGATCGGCGGGCTTGAAGAAGCCGTCGGAAATGACGCGATATTCATGGCGGGGTATCTGCTGCCTGAAAAGCTGTGCGGCGTCGGCAGCGACGCCCGGACCGCCGCCGAGAAGTGCAACCTTCAGCGGGCGTTTCATATGCTGCAAGAGCCCCGGAATGAAGTCCGTTCCGTTGAGATTGGCAGGGAATTTGCTGCCATAGGCAACCTTGCTGGCAATATCGACACCCACCCCGTCGGGCAGGATCAGGAAATCCTGCAACGCAGCGCGATAATCCGGGGTTTCATCCGCAATGTTGGAATTGTTGGCGTTGAGCCAGCCTTGCTTCATGAACCGGCCCTCATTGATACGGTTCTCGAAGAAGGCGAAGGCGCCGTCCCAATCAAAACAGGCGACCTTCACGCCAAGGATGTTCCGGTAGGTTACATTTTCGGTATGCATCATGCCTAGTCCGTCATTCTATTTTCGCTGCGAAGTGCTTGCAGACCGCGGGCAACCGCACGGTCCATGCCTTCGATTTGTGACCGGGTGAAGGCCTTGCCGTCCAGTCTCTGGCTGTCCCCCGATCTTGCCTTCCCGATCCGCTCGATGATTGCCGCCGCGAAGGCTCGCGGGTCATCGGCAATGGTGCAATTGGCCGGGATATTGTCGATACCGCGCACGGAATGCGTCGTGGCGACGCTTGGCATGCCCAGCTCGAATGTTTCAATGGTTTTCAGCTGCACCCCGGTTCCCGCCCGGCTGATGAGCGGAACAACCGCCCCGCTTTCCACGAATTCCGTCGCATCCGGCACCTTGCCGACGAAGTTGACGCCAGACCAGGCAGAGACGAGATCAGCGGGCGTGTTGCCTGCAATCGTGATGGAAATATCGCCGGGGAGATGCGGCTTTACCTCGCGCAGGAACCATTCCAGCCCGATGCGGTTCGGGTGCCATGTCCATGTGCCGATGAGGGCAAGGTCGTACCTTGCCGGGCGTGGCTGAGCCGCCTGCATTCCGCCCGGCGTGACGAGCGGCATCGTCGCAAACCGGTCGGGAGCAAGTCCGAGCGCCGGGCCGTCATCTTCGGCAAAGGTGAAGACGAAACGCGCCGTTCCGCTGAGGCGGCTTTCCAGCCCTTTGAGAATGCGCGCCTCGCGGGCGAACAGGAATTTCTGAATGAAGCTTCGGGCGTCGGCGGCGTTTTCCTCCGCCGAGCGATATTCCACATTATGCGCCACGAAGAGCGACGGCTTGTCCTTGAAAATATCTTCAAACGCGCCGGGCAGGGTCACCCCGTTCAGCACATAGGCATCGAAAGGGCCGATCCGTCCGATGGCCTCGCGCAGTTTCTGCGCTGGAATCACCCGCAACTTCGCCGAGGAGACAGTCAGGCCGGTCAGGAAGGATTTCACCACCCAGCCGATCTTGCGCCTGATGCCAGCGCCTTCGGTTCGCACTTCCACCTCGCCCAGCACGACCGTAACCGCAGCATCGGCTTTCACGCCCGGCCATGTGAAACCAAGCACGGTCACCTTTGCACCCGAACGCCGCAGGCCATCGACCACAGCCGAATTCGCCACTTCATAACCGGTAGTCGGGATTCCATGCGGAACAATCGATGTTACGAAAACAAGGTGAGGGGACGGCAAGTCAGCTCCTGCATATTACGGATCAGCGTTCTCTATGATAGTTTCAGGCTGTGCTTACAACCACGCGGTGAACTTTTCTTTAATTGTTTTTGAATAGGCCCGGTGAAAACATGGGTCGTTAAATATTGGGTGGCGTAATGTCTGTATTACCGGATCATATACAAGTAATTGCTAAAACACCTAAACTTCGTTTCGATGAAGTAGAGGTGGTGGTGACCTTGCCGACATTTCGCCGTCCGGAGCATGTCATCCGCACGCTGGATACGCTCAATGCCCAAGTCACCAGCCGCCGCTTCGCGGTCGTGGTGATCGAAAACGAGGCGGAGGACCGGGAAGGCGCCAAGGTTGCGGCACCACAGTTCGAGGCCGGAAAATATAACGGCATGCTGATCGTGGAATCCCATCGCGGCAACTGCAATGCCTATAATGCAGGCTGGCTGACGGCGACGACCTATTTCCCGAATTTCAAATATGTCATCGTCATCGATGATGACGAACTCGCCGATCCGGCCTGGATCGAAAACATGGTGGCAACCGCCGAGCGCTATAATGCCAGCCTCGTCGGCGGTCCCCAATATCCGATTTTTGAGAAGCCGGGTTCGGAAAAATGGGCAAGGCATCCGGTTTTCCTGCCGCATTACAGCAAGACCGGGCCGGTTCCAATCATCTATTCATCCGGCAACCTGTTGATCGCCCGCCCGGTTCTGGAAGCCATCGGCTATCCGTTCATGGACCTGAAGTTCAATTTCACCGGCGGCGGCGATTCCGATTTCATCAACCGCTCCCGCGCCAAAGGCTTCACGATTGCCTGGTGCAACGAAGGCATCGTGCGGGAGACTATTCCGGCACGGCGGCTGGAGAGCGACTGGATCACGGCGCGGGGCCTGCGCAACGGCGTCCTGTCAACGCTGATCGAGCAACGCCAGCGCAAGGACGAGCCTTTGGGTCAGGTGCGTGTTTTTTTGAAAAGTCTCGCTCTTTTGGCTTATTCTCCGATCAAGGCCCTGCGGCGCGGCATCGCGGCGCGCTTCGTGCCGGTCGGGACTTACTTCATCCATATCGGGCTGGGCCGCGTCATGGCCCATTTTGGATATCTGAATGAGCAATATCGCAACCCGGACAAGAACTGACGCGCGTTCCGATGTTGCGGCGCAAGCCAACGTGCGGGCGACAGTCCGCACGATTGCGCTCGTTATCGCCACGATAACATTCTGCATTCTGCTGATTTCCTTCCGTCCCTTCAATCCGCTCAGCGCCGCGGCGAGCGGGGATGCGTCGGGCGGCGGCGATGCCATCAACCAGCTCGGTTTCGGCTGTCTCGGAGCCGTATCCCTGCTGTCGCTTGCCATGTTCGCCGATCCGAAGAAGGTGGCCAAAATCGTCAGCCCCGGCTGGCTGCTGATGTTTGCCTTCCTGTTGGCGTCGGTTTTCGCAAGCCCCGATCCGGCAACCGCGATACGCGGCGTATTGTTGACGATGATCGGCATTCTGACGGTCATTGCCGTCCTCAGCCTGCCGCAGGATGGCGACGCCTATTCGGCCATGCTGGTCACTGTGGCTTCGATCGTCATCGTCGTTTCCTATGCGGGCGTCGTGCTTCTGCCAAATCTCGGCACCCACGGCGCCGACGCGCTGGAACCGCAGAACGCCTATCTCTGGCGCGGTGTCTTCACGCACAAGAACATTGCCGGTCCGGTCATGGCCGCCTTTTCCTTCGCCGGTGTCTATCTGTGGCGGCGCGGCTGGCGGGTGAGCGGTTTCCTGATTGCCGTCTCCGCATTGGTCTTCGTTTCGCAGACCGGATCGAAGACGACGGCGGCGCTGGTGCCGCTGGCCATGCTGCTCGTGATCACCCCCGGTCTTTTCGGCCTCCGTTTCCTCGCGCCGGTGGCAGTCTTCACGATCCAGTTTCTGCTTGCGCTGTTTACCTTCGGCACGGTCCTGTTCGAGCCGATGCATCAGCTCGTTCTGCAACTCGATGTCGATCCCACCTTTACCGGGCGCACCTCCATCTGGGCCTTTGCGGTGGAAGCGCTGTCCCAGCGCCCGTGGACCGGCTTCGGCTATGAAAGCTTCTGGGGCACACCGATCGCGAAGCAAGCCGCCAATCCGTATTATCTCGACTGGGATGTGCGCGGCATCGTGCATGGGCACAATGGTTATCTCGATATCGCGCTGTCGATGGGGGTTCCGGCGCTCATCTGTGCTATTTTCGTCATCATCGTCATGCCGCTGGTCAATTACGCGCGCTGCCGCCCGGTGCGGGAAAACCTGCTGCTGGCCGATTTCTTCCTGATGGTCGTGTTCTTCGGAACGTTGAACGCCATGCTGGAAAGCTTCTTCTTCCGCCGCATGGACCCGGTCTGGCTCACGCTCGTCTTTGCGATCTTCGGCCTCAGGCTGACCGCGAAAATCATCATCCCGAAACGATAGAGCGGTTCCAGTGAAAACAGAATCGTGGAACCGCTCTATCTCTTTGTTTACACGCATTATCCAACGCAGGACCGTTTCGCACTTTTGCTGGAAATGCTTTTAGCCGGAGCCACTTCATGAATATCGCAATTGTCGGGACCGGATTTGTTGCCGACTACTACATGACCACGCTGCGCAATTATCCCGAACTGACGCTGCGCGGCGCCTATGACCGCTCTCCCGAGCGGCTGAAGGCGTTCTGCGCGCATTACTCGGTCAGTGCTTATGAGAGTTTCGAGGCAGTCCTCGCCGATCCGGACGTAGAGATCGTCGTCAACCTGACCACGCCTGAAAGTCATTTTGAAATCTCCCATGCAGCGCTTTCGGCGGGAAAGCACGTCTATTCCGAAAAGCCGCTGGCGATGAATTATGACGATGCGGAAGCGCTGGTCGCTTTTGCGCGGAAGGCAGGGCTCACGCTCGCGGCAGCTCCCGGCCAATGGCCTCAGCGATGCCTATCGTCTGGTAGCAAGCGTAATGAATGGCATCGGCGTGCCGCGTCTTGTCTATGCGGAAATGGAAGACGGGCCGGTATTTCGTGACAAATGGTCAAGCTGGCGTTCGCAGTCGGGAGCGCCGTGGCCCGGCCTGCACGAATTTGAGATCGGCTGCACGCTGGAACATGCGGGCTATGCGCTGTCATGGCTGGTGTCGCTGTTCGGTCCGGTCGAAAGTGTCTCGGCATTTTCCGCGATAACCTTTCCGGACAAGGGGCCGGGAACCGAGCATCTGCATATGGCGCCTGATTTTTCGGTCGGCTGTCTCGTTTTCAAGTCGGGGCTGGTGGCGCGTCTCACATCGGGGCTTGCCATGCCGAAGGATCGCAGCCTGACAATCGTTGCCGACAAGGGCTCGATAGTGGTGGATGATCTCTGGGATAATCGTTCGGTCGTCCGTCTTGAACGCACGGAGGAAAAGCGCCGTTTTCTCGCGCGCCTGTTCGGCATCATCGAAATGCGCGTCGGCAAGTTTCTGTCCTGGAAACCGACCGTCGGCACAAAGCTGTCCTATCCGAAGGCCGACAAGCGGTCGCTGCCCATGTATCCCTCACAGATCGATTTCGTGCGGGGCATCGCCGATCAGGCCCGCGCAATCCAGACGGGCGACAAGGCGTTCTTCTCTGGCGATGTGGCGCTGCATATCACCGAAATCGCGCTTGCCCTGAACAATGCCGGTGAAAATGCGCAGCCTTACAGGATGAGAAGCAGTTTCTAGAGAGCCGATCTCAGCTCGTCTTTCTGAAAATTTGTCCTGGCGCGCATCTTATCCGAGAACCGTTTCACACTTTTCGGGATACGCTTTTCAACCCTTCGACAGCACCTTGCGGATGATGTCGGCAACGGCTGCACTATGGTCGAGCGGCATGATCGCATCGGATATCCGGCCGCTTCGCACCGCATCGCGGACCGCTTCGGCCTGAAACTGCAATCCGTTGCCGGAAAAAGCATAGGTTTCGATGGTGCGGCCCGGCAGGGGCAGGCGGTTCATGACCTTGCCTACAAACCCCTTGCCGCCATTCGGGCCGAGCGATGACCGCGCGGCAAAGGCAGAAAACAGCGTCAGCCTCTGGGCTTTCAGAAATGGCGAATGGATCAGGATCGTGCCTTTGGTCCCCTCGATCAGCATGCTGTTCTCGCCGTCGCGGTCGAAGCCGCAGGAAAGGCTGGCTGTAGCGCCCCGCCAGCCGAGCTGGAAATCGGTACGCATGTCGACGCCGCTTCTGGCGCGCTGCCAGCGGCCGTCCGCATGATCCGGCAAGCCAAGGAAATACAGTGCCAGCGAAACCGGATAAACACCGAGATCGAATGCAGCGCCGCCGCCAAGTTCCGGACTGAAGAAGCGGCTTTGCGGGTCATAGGCGCGGATATAGGACAGATCGGCTTCAATGCGCGTCACCGCGCCGATGCGACCGCTGTCGATATGCTTCCTGGCGGCGCGGATCGCTGGCAGAAAGCGGCTCCACATCGCCTCCATGGCGAAGACGTTTTTTGCTTTCGCAGCGGCTTCGATCTGCCGTGCGCCCGCCGCATCCAGCGACAGCGGCTTTTCGATCAGGCATGGCTTGCCGGCCGCGATTGACTGCATGGCCTGCAGCACATGCATCGCGCTCGAAGTGGCGATATAGATGGCATCGATATCCGGATGGGCGAGAAACGCGCCTGAATCGCTGAATGCCTTGTCAGCGCCGATCCGCCGGCGGAAAGCTTCGGCGGTCTCCGCCGCGCGCGAGCAAACAGCGGTGACACGCATCCCCGTGCTTGCCTGAATATCGTCCGCAAAGGCGTTGGCTATCGTGCCCGTGCCCCATATGCCCCAGCGAAAGTCTGTCTTTGCCTGCCTGTCCTGATTCACGTGCTTGCCCCGCAACTTCATACAGGTGCTATATAGCTCATGTAATGCGGCTAACGAAGTTTCTTTGTCCTGTCAGGATGTCTTTCACAAGGTGGGTTTGATGAGCGGATTTGTCGTGGCTGTAGCGCGGGATGGTGAGCATCGTTTTTCCAAACAGGTCGTGCCGGAAATCCGCATCATCACGGGGCATGGCGTCGAAGGCGATGCGCATCAGGGCGTGACGGTAAAGCACCGTTCCCGCGTGCGGGCCGACCCGACACAACCCAATCTGCGGCAGGTGCATCTCATCCATGCCGAGCTTTTCGACGAGCTGGCCGAAAAGGGGTTCGATGTTGCGCCCGCCGACCTTGGCGAGAACATCACCACGCGCGGTGTCGATCTGCTGGGTCTGCCCCAGGGCGCGCTGATCAGGATCGGCGATGAAGTCGTTCTGGAAGCGACCGGCCTGCGCAACCCCTGCGCCCAGATAGAGAATTTCCAGGCCGGGCTTCTGAATGCTGTGCTGGACCGCACCCCCGATGGCGAACTGGTCCGCAAGTCGGGCATCATGACCATCGTTCTTGCAGGTGGCATGGTAAAGGCGGACGACGCGATCACTATCGAATTGCCGCCGCTGCCGCATCACAAGCTGGAACGGGTGTGAAAATCGCGAAACACGGGTTTTCAGGCCAGCTAACCGATTTAACAAGGCGGTTATGCGGGCAAAACCGGTGATTTTCGTGACGGGAGGTCTATCAACTTTGCGTCATATGCCCTAGATCATCCCACAATAGGATACAGATTGACATGCGCTGCTGCCGAAATCCGGCGGCGGCCTATTCTTATCGGTTCGGCTTGTCGGCGTTCGATGTTCTGCATGTGTCTAGACGACGGCCGGTCGGTTGCATTTGCGAAGGGCACAAAATGGAAAAAGCAGATATCGGAATGGTCGGCCTTGGCGTCATGGGCTCCAACCTGGCGCTGAACATAGCCGAGAAGGGCTATACGGTAGCCGTCTATGACCGTGATGAGCCTGTGCTGAAAGCCTTCCTCGAAAAGGCTGGCCCGCTGCGCGACAAGATCATTGCTTGCCCTACTTTCGAGGACCTCGCGGCGAATATCCGCAAGCCGCGCCCGATCATCTTCCTCATCAAGGCAGGCGCTCCCGTCGATGCTGAGACCACCCGCCTCAAGGCCTATCTTGAGAAGGGCGACATCATGATCGACGCTGGCAATTCCGATTATCGCGACACGGTGCGCCGTCTGAAGGCGCTCGGCCCCAATGATCCGACCTTTGTCGGCATGGGCGTTTCCGGCGGTGCGGAAGGTGCGCGCCACGGTCCGTCGATGATGGTCGGCGGCACCGAGGAAGCCTATGAGCGCATCGCGCCGATCCTGCTTGCCGCTGCCGCCAAATACAAGGACGAACCTTGCTGTGCGCTGGTGGGCCCCGATGGCGCCGGTCATTTCGTCAAGACGATCCATAACGGCATCGAATATGCCGACATGCAGATGATTGCCGAAATCTACGGCATCCTGCGTGACGGTCTCGGGCTTTCCGCCCCTGCCATCGGCGATGTGTTCGAGAAGTGGAACCAGGGTCCGCTCAACTCCTATCTGATCGAGATCACCGCCAAGGTGCTGAAGGCGACCGATCCGGAAACCGGCAAGGCGATGGTCGACATGATCCTCGATGAAGCCGGCCAGAAGGGCACGGGCCGCTGGGCGGCCATCGAGGCGCAGATGCTGGGTGTTCCGGCAACCGCGATTGAAGCTGCGGTCGCTGCCCGCTCCCTGTCCTCGCTGAAGGCGGCGCGCGCGCTTGCCGCAAAGGCCTATAATCCCGGCCAGCGCAGCCTCGAGATTTCCGATCAGGCAAAATTCCTCGCCGATCTGGAGCAGGGTCTGCTGGCGGGCAAGATCGCCGCTTACGCTCAAGGGTTCGCGGTGATGGAAGCCGCATCGCAGGAGCACGGCTGGAACATCCCGCTTGCAGAAACCGCCCGCATCTGGCGCGCGGGCTGCATCATTCGTTCGCAGCTGCTGGACGATATCGCCCACGCCTTCGAGGACAGCGAAAGCCGCAACCTGCTGCTGGCGCCCGCCTTTGTCGAACGCATGAGCAAGGCTTCCAACGGCCTTCGCCAGATCGTCGCCAAGGCGGCGCTCGCTGGCCTGCCTTTGCCTGCACTGGGCTCGGCGCTCAGCTATTTCGACAGTTTTACGCAGGCGCTTGGCACCGCCAATCTCCTCCAGGGCCAGCGCGATTTCTTCGGTTCGCACGGCTTCAAGCGGATCGACAAGGACGGGGATTTCCACGGTCCCTGGGGCGAATAAAATTCGCTGTAATTGAAAAAGCCGCCCACTGGGCGGCTTTTTTGTTTTAATCTGCCAGCACGAGCAGATCGCGTGAGGCGAAATGCACGGTCACCTTGTCGCCGCGCTGCGGCGGCGGATGAGTCGGATCGTTGAACGTGTCGAACGAAAGGCGGTTCTTGCCGAGCGTCACACGCGTGCGAATGACGGAACCGAGGAAATGAACATCGTCGATCGTTGCTTCCAGCGCTGTATCGTGGCTCTTGCGCGCTTCGAGGCTGACAGCTTCCGGGCGCAAGGCCAGCGTCAGCGGCTTGCCCTTCGGATGATGGTCGAGCGTTTCCTGCACCGTGATGGTGCGGCCGTCGAGCTCGATGCTGTTCCGGCCGGGTTCGCTGACCGAGGCTTCCAGCATGTTGAGCGTGCCGACGAACGACGCCACGAAGCGCGAGGCAGGGCGGTTATAGATGTCGAAAGGCGATCCGATCTGGTCGGCGCGGCCTTCATGCATGACCACGATGCGGTCGGAGATCGACAGCGCTTCCTCCTGATCGTGGGTGACGAAGACGGTCGTAATGCCGAGCTTCTGCTGGATGGCGCGGATTTCTTCGCGCAAGGATATGCGGATTTTGGCATCGAGTGCCGATAGCGGCTCGTCGAGCAGAAGAACCTGCGGCTTGGTGGCAAGCGCGCGCGCCAGCGCGACGCGCTGCTGCTGGCCGCCGGACATCTGGTAGGGATAGCGATCCGCCAGATGGTCGAGGCGGATGAGGCCCAGCATTTCCTTCACCGTGGCGTCGATTTCTGCCTTCGACTTTCCGGCAACGCGCAGGCCGAACGAAACATTCTGCGCCACCGTCATATTAGGGAAAAGCGCATAGGCCTGAAACACCATGCCGATATTGCGCTGGTTGGGCTTGAGGTCCACCACATCCTTGCCGTTGATTTCGATGGCGCCGCTGTCGGGCATCTCGAAACCGGCGATCATGCGCAGAACGGTCGTCTTGCCGCAGCCTGACGGGCCGAGGAAGGAGACGAATTCGCCCTTTTCCACGGCAAGGTTGAAATCGTGGACGACGGTATTGGCGCCGAAGCTCTTTTTCAGGTTTTTGATATTCAGAAAAGCCATGAATCTTACCCGGCGGTTGTCTTGAATTTATTGAGGCGCGAGACGAGCTGCAGCATGATGATGCTGAGCCACGTTATGCCAAACGAAATGATCGCCAGCGCTGACGGTTCGTAGGCGCGGTTTGCGCCGACCAGCTGCAGATAGGGACCGAAGGCAGGGCGGTTCAAAAGCGAGGCCAGCGTGAACTCGCCAATGACGATGGCGAATGTGATGAAGGCACCGCTCATCACGCCGGAAATCACATTCGGAAAAATCACCTTGAACATGATGCGGCCCCAGCCAGCGCCGAGGCTTTGCGCGGCTTCGGTTAGCGTATTGACGTCGATAGTGCGCATTGCCGTATCGACGGCACGATACATATAGGGCAGCGAAAGCGTCATATAGCCGAACATCAACAGGAGGTCGGTCGCTCGTGTCGATGCGGTGAACGGCAGCCAGGATGACGAGTTGTAGATGCGCAGATATCCGAACACGATGACGATGGCCGGAATGACCAGCGGCAACAGCGTGATGAATTCCATCACCGGGCGCAATTGCGGCAGGCGCAGGCGCACCCAGTAGGCGGTCGGCACGACCAGAAGCACGCCGAAGATGATGGTCAACAGGCCAAGCAGGATGGAATAGCCGAAGGTCGCCTGGAAATTCGGGTCGGAGAACACGACGCGATAGGCATCGAAGGAATATTCGCCGCGCCGCATGCGCAGCGAGAATTCGAACGTGCCGATGAGCGGCACGAGGAAATAGATCGCGCCAATCAGGAAGGCGATCCAGGCACCGATTTTCTGGGCATTTATGCCTTTCTTTTTCATCGCTGCCACCTCTCGGCGCGAATGCGCAGCCAGATATAGATGAGGTTGGAGATACCTGTGATGACGATCATGCCAAGGGCCAACGCATAGCCGAGGTTCTGGTTATGCAGAACGTCGCCACGGATCTGGGCAAAGAGCAGGATCGGCACGATGTTGAGCGAGGAACCCGTCAAGGCGTAGGCGGTGGCGATGGCGCCGAAGGCGTTGGCGAACAGGAGAAGCGTCGTGCCGAGCAGGCTCGGCCACAGGATCGGAAAGGCCACCATGCGCCAATATTGCGCGGTGGTCGCACCCAGAATGGAAGATGCCTCGCGCCACTCTTTTTTCAGTCCGTCGAGGGCGGGCGTCAGGATCAGCACCATCAGCGGTATCTGGAAGAACAGATAGGTCAGCGTCAGGCCGAAGAAGGAGAGCAGGTTGAAACCTGTCGCATAGAGGTTGAAGCCGAACCATTCCTTGAGAAGGATCGTCACGAAGCCGGTTCGCCCCAGCGTCGCAAGAAAGGCGAAGGCAAGCGGCACGCCTGCGAAGTTCGAGGCAACGCCCGAAAAGGTCAGCACCGTCGGCCGCAGCCAGGAGGGCAGGTTGCCGAGGACAACCGCCCAGGCCAGAAAGAAGCCGATGATCGCGCCGCCGATGGCCGAGGCCAGACTGACCTTGATGGAAATCCAGTAGGCGCTCATGATCTGCGGCTGAAAGAGATCATGGATGTTCTGGAGCGTGAAGTTTCCAGCCGGGTCCTGAAAGGCGCCGATGATGAGGTACATCGTCGGCCAGATCAGAAACAGGATGGCGAAGATGAAAAACGGCGTCACGCCAAGCCAGGACAACGGAAGCCGGCGCTTGCGCACTCCGCTGGGGGCTGATGTTTCGGCAATTGAACTCATAGGTTCTTTCTTTGGACCGGTTCCCGGCAGAACGGAAACTGACAGAACCGTTCCGACTTCTTGTTTATATCTTGCGATCGGCAGGGCGGTCATTCGCCCCTGGGGCAATTACATTGCATCTTTGCAGTCTGCCCATCCTGTTTGCCAAAGAGCGCGGCGCTGTTTGGAAAAGAGGACGGGAGGGCAAATGAAACCAGTTTGATGTCGCGCCGACCGTTTGGGGCCGACGCGACATGTGTTCGATGCGACAGAAGCGCTTACTGGACGTTTGCGCCCACGACGCTGTCCCATTCCTTGGTGATCGTGGCCTGTGCTGCCTCGATCTGTTCCAGGGTCGGGAAGATAGCCTTTTCATAGGCTGCTGCTGGCGGCAGCTTGTCGAGCAGTTCCTGCGGGATCTTGCCAGCCTTCGCCATCGCGTTGAAGCGGATCGGATGACAGTAGCCCTTCAGGTAGCCGAGCTGGCCTTCATCCGAATAGATGTGCTCCATCCACAGCTTCGCAGCGTTCGGATGCGGAGCGTAGGCGCTGATCGCCTGCACGTAGACACCGGCGATGACACCCGTCTTCGGGATGACGGTTTCGATTTCCGGATTGCCCTTGAGCGTGTCGCGGTCGGCGAGCGCGTTATAGTCCCAGCGGATGACGATAGGGGTCGAGCCCTGCGCCAGCGAAGCGGCCTTGCCGATGACCGGAACGAAATTGCCGTTGGCGTTCAGTTCCTTGTAGAACTCGAGGCCCTTCTTGCCTGCGGCTTCGCCCGGCTCGCCGCCACGGGCGATGCCGGCGGCATGAACGCCGAGAATGGCCTGTGCGGAAACGCGCGGATCGCCTGCAAGCGCAACGGAATTTGCGTAGTCGCTCTTGAGCAGGTCTTCCCAATCCTGCGGGATGTCCTTGACGATGTCCTTGTTCACTTCGAAGGCGAGCACGCCGTAATAGTCGCCATACCAGTGGCCTTCAGGGTCCTTGGCGCTGTCTGGTATTTCGTCCCAGGTCGCGACCTTGTAAGGCTGGATCAGGCCGTCCTTCTTGGCCGAAGCGCCGAAGGCGAAGCCGACGTCGATGACGTCAGGAGCCTGTGGGCCCTTGTTGTCCTTGTTGGCCTTGATGGCTTCGATTTCATCGCCCGAACCGGCGTCCGGGTTCAGTTCGTTGACCTTGAGGCCGTACTTGTCCTTGAAGCTCTTGATGATTTCGCCATAGCCGCACCAGTCATGCGGGAGTGCGATGGTGGTCAGTTCGCCTTCCGCCTTGGCAGCGGCGATCAGTTCGGCTGACGGTTCGGCAGCGGCGATGGAAACCCCGGCAACGGCGATTGCCGTCGAAAGCGACAGCAGACGCGCTGTGTAAGCAAGCATTGTTTGACTCCCCTGTTTAAGGTCCGGCGAACGCCCCCGGTCGATTCCGGTGCTCGCGCATTCCCGATACCCGCCCTATATGACGGTTGGATGACAGTTTGTGGCTTGTCACAAACTGCCAGCGGTGGAAAGTGAAACACGTTTTCAGAGACTTAGCAATTCATCCGTTTGCGGGAGCAGCATTTTTATGACAGGAAATGTGACAGTAAATTCGTCGTTGTCATAATTCTGCAAGAGGCTTTTCCCTGCGCGACAGGGGTTTGTCTCCGCGCGGCATCACGGTCGAATTTCTGCGATAAACGAAAATTTCTGAAAGATGATCGAACCCTAATAGGTTTCGTATGAAATTGGGAGGCGGAGAGCTAATGCCCTCCACCGCCACCGCCGACCTGCTTGGGTTTGCGCAGCATGATGGCGCAGACGGCAAGCGAGCAGAACATCATCGTGAGGATGAAAAACACGTCGATGAAGGACAGAAGAGTGGCCTGCTGGCGCACCATGCCGGAAAGCTTGGCGATGGCAATCGTCGCGCCGTCCATGCCTGCCGCATTATATTTGGCGGTCAGGTTGGCGATCATCCTTTCCGCTTCGGCATTGCCCCAGCGAACATGTTCGGCCAGCCGCTCATAATGCATGTCGCCGCGCCGGGTGAGGATCGTATTGATGACGGCAAGGCCGACGGCGCCGCCCAGGTTGCGCGTCAGGTTGAAGAGGCCCGATGCGTTTTTCAGCAGGGAAGGCGGAAGCGTGCCGAGCGCCAGATTGTTGATCGGCACCATGCACAGCATCAGCGAGCAGCCACGCAGAATCTGCGGCAACAGCAATTCGTGGAAATCCCAGTCGGCCGTCAGACCCGTCACCATCCATGTGCCTGCCGCAAAGCCGAGGAAGCCGATCATCATCATCAGGCGCGGGTCCATCCTGTTGGAAAGGAAACCCGCCACCGGCGCGGTGAAGAACATGGCGAGACCGCTGACGAACAGCGCTTCGCCGATCATCAGGGCATCATAGCCGCGAACAGTGCTCAGATAGAGCGGATATAGATATGTGAGGCCATAAAGACCGACGCCCATCACGAAGGAGAACACCGAGCCGAATGCGAAATTGACATTCCTGAAGGCTCGCAAGTCCACGATAGGCTCTTCTGCGGTAAAGGCCCTGAAGAAGAAGAGAATGCCGCCGACGATCATAACGCCGGTCAGGACGAAGATGGCTTCATCCTGAAGCCAGTCATTGCGCGGGCCTTCTTCCAGAACATATTCCATCGAGCCGAGGAATGCGGCCATGCCGAGAAGGCCCCACCAGTCGAACTTGCTCAGAAGGGAGCTGTCGCCTTCGTCGAAGTCGATGAGGTTCCATGCGGCGATGGTAACGAGGATGCCGGGGCCGACATTGACCAGAAACAGCCAGTGCCATGAGAAGGCGTGGCTCAGATAGCCGCCGATCGTCGGGCCGATGGTTGGCGCAAGCGTTGCGACCAGACCGATCATCGGCGAAACGATGGAACGCTTGGAAGGCGGGAAGATGGTGAAGGCGGCTGCGAACACGCTCGGGATCATGCCGCCGCCGATGAAGCCCTGAATTGCGCGGTAGACGATCATCTGCTCGATGTTCGTCGCCGTCGCGCAAAGCATGCTGGCCAGCGTGAAGCCTGCCGCAGAAACGGTGAAGAGCACGCGCGTCGACAAAAGGCGTCCAAGGAAGCCCGACAGCGGAATCATGATGACTTCCGCAATCAGGTAGGACGTCTGGACCCAGGAGATTTCGTCGGAACTGGCGCTGAGACCCGCCTGGATTTCAGCCAGCGAAGCCGAGACGATCTGAATGTCCAGGATCGCCATGAACATGCCGAACACCATGGCCAGAAAGCCGATGGCCTTCTTGGGGTCGATGCGGTCTTCTGCCGGGGCTATCGGCCCCATTGTCGTGTCTGCGGCCATGACGGCGCACTCCGGAATGGAAGAGAAAGGCGGCGCGAAATCCGTTTCGCCGCGCCGCCATCTGTTATTTCAAGTGAGCCAAAGGGCTCGATCAGTCGGCCTTTTGCTCGGGGGCCGTGCGCGTGTCGATATCGACCACGACGCTGAGGCCCGCGCGGATCTTGCCGGATTCCAGCGCTTCCTTCGGGATCATGATGCGCACGGGAACGCGCTGCACGATCTTGGTGAAGTTGCCGGTCGCGTTTTCCGGCGGCAGCAGCGAGAACACGGCGCCCGAAGCCGGAGCGATGGACGCGACCTTGCCGTCGAACTTCGTGCCGTCGATAGCGTCGACATAGATATGCGCGGTTTCGCCGGTCTTGATCTTTGCGAGCTGCGTTTCCTTGAAGTTCGCGTCGATATAAAGCTCATTGACCGGGACAAGCGCCGCAATCTTCTGGCCCGGCGAAACGAGATCGCCCTTCTTGCCGGAAAGATTGCCCACCACCCCGTCGAAGGGCGCGCGCAGCGTCGTGAAGGACAGGTCGCGTGCGGCTTTGTCGCGGGCAAGTTCCAGCGATTTTACCGTGCTTTCGGCTTCGCTATATTGGGCGTTGAGCACTTCGATATTGGCCTTGGCAGAAGCGATCTGCGCATCGCTGCCGGCAACCTTGGCGCGCGCCTGGTCCAGCGAGGACTGGGCCGTGTCGAGTTCGGCCTGCGCGACGAAACGCGTGTCGTGCAGCTTCTGCACGCGCGCGATCGTGTTCTGCGCATTGGTCAGAACAGCCGTTGCGGCCTGCTTGTCGGCATCGGCCTGTTGCAGGGTTGCCTGCGCGGCGTCGGTCTGGGCCTTGATGCGAACGAGGGTCTGTTTCTGGGTCGCGAGCTTGGCTTCGGCTTCATCGAGCGCGATCTGGTAGTCGCCTGCATCGAGCTGGAAGATCACATCGGCCAGCCTTGACCTGCTGGTTGGCGGCCACGGGGATGTTTTCGATATAGCCGGTAACTTTCGGCGCGATGGACGCAATGTCGCCCTGCACATAGGCGTCGTCGGTCGAAACCATGAACCGTCCGACCGTCCACCAGTCATAGGCGAACCAGAGGCCGCCTGCGACCGCGACCGTCAGAATGCCGGGCAAAAGTACGCGTTTGCCGAAGCCCTTCTTCTTGCCGCCCTTGGCGGTTTCCCCGGTTTCCCTGGGTGCGGCTTCCTGCGGGTTCGGCGCGGTATGGGGCTGCGATCTCTCGCTCAGCGGCGCCTCATTCGTCGCCGGCTGGGTTGCCGAGGCGAAGTTCTTGGCGTTGGGAAACGGATGAATATCGGCCTTATCAACGGACTTCGGGGCGGACATAGGGAAACTCTCTGGACATCCTTGGGATTGAACCGCTCGGTTCGATGTTGACATAGATCAATAAGATGCGCATATCAAGAGCATATCGAACCGCTTGGTTCGAAAAAATTCAAGAGTCTCTAAAATGAAGCCTGATCGCAAGACCAAAGGAACAACGGATACGATGATGCATGACCGGAACCGGCATGATGGGAAAGATGTCGGCATTATGGGTCAAAGCAAGTCGTCCTGCTCCGAAACGGAATGCGGTCGCACGCGGCTGGGTGCCGGTCAGGACCCTGCAAAACGCCGCCAGATTCTCGAAGGCGCTCAGGACGTGTTCCTGCGCATGGGTTTCGATGCAGCCAGCATGAACGACATCACGCGTGAAGCTGGCGTGTCGAAGGGCACGATCTACGTCTACTTCAACAGCAAGGAAGACCTGTTCGTCGCATTGTGCGAACACTATCGCCACACGATGTTCAGCGAATTGATCGCCACTCTAGACAGCGGTTTCGGGAACCGTCAGGAGTTGACCGATTTCGGCGTGGCGCTGGTGACGCTCATCACTTCCTCCACCGCCATCCGCGCCCAGCGGATCGTGCTGGGCGTGAGCGAGCGCAAGCCGGAGCTTGCCGCGCGGTTCTATGAGCGTGGCCCGAAGCGCAGCCTCGTGGTGATGGCCGACTATCTCAGGCGGATGATCGAAAGCGGCAAGCTCAAGCCTTTCGATGCCGACCGGATGGCCTATCAGCTTTCCGATCTTTTCCTGTCGGGCCTCTACAGGCCGCGGCTTTTCGGGGCCTTGTCGGAGCCGCCATCAGCGGAAACGATTCGCAGCAATGTCGAGCTGGCAGTGGATTTCTTCTACAGAGCTTACGGAAATGAGAATGAAACTGTTCTGAAATAGAACAAGTTGAGCATGGCATTGCTTGATTCTCAAAAAAAGTTTACCGCCACACCAATTAACTTCTCATTTAGGCCTTATTTCGGCACCGCTTTTGTGTGCAATTCTTTGCTATCGATTAATTGAAGGTTGTCAGACCCCCTGTTTTTTTTGTCACTTATACAAAAGATTGAATGGCTTCAGGCCCCGATTCGGCCCCCTTTTTGGACACGGTAATAATCGCCTGCCAGCATTAAGGACATTATATTAATGACACTCGATCTGATTCATTTTCCGAATTTTAAGAAGACATTTTTTGGCACTTCCTTCCAGAGCGATACGCTTGCTCTGCTGACACGAATTCGCGACGAGATCGGTTGTCGTCACATCTTGCACACTTATCGTGGACGGATGGGCGATTGCTCGAAAACCAGTTCTTCCGACCTGACGGTCGTGATGACTGTGCCCGCCAACTGGGCCGCCCGCTACTCCACCAAGAACTATTTCGTTGTCGACCCGATCTTTCAGGAAGATGCGCCCTATTTCAAAGACGATGTAAGCGGCATCGTTCGCAATCTCCAGGAAGACGCAGACCAGTGTCCGGCTGTCGCCGACATGCTGCAGGATGCGGAAAAGCACGGGCTGGGCAATATTTTCATCGCCGTCTCGGCCCGCGGCCAGAAAGGTGCGGTCGGCTGTTCGCTGTTCAGCTTCGAGATCAGCCCGGACGAGGACCGTGAACAGTTCGTGGCGAAGCTTCGCCCGCGCCTGTTGAGCCTGTCGGGCATCATCCATTCGGCGCTGTGCGGCTGCAAGGATGTGGCGACGGTGTCCAGTCTTCTGACCCCGCGCGAAGTCGACTGCCTGCGCTGGGCCGCAAATGGCAAGACGGATGGCGAGATCGCGGAAATCCTGAACATCGCGCGTTGGACGGTGGTGACTTATCTCCAGAACGCCAAGATCAAGCTCAACTGCTCCAACCGCACTTCAGCCGTGGCGACGGCGCTGTCGCTCGGCATCATCGAAATGCCGGAAGTCCATCATCTGGACTGATGCCAGCGGACTTGCAGAGACAAGAACACCGGATGTTTCAGGCATCCGGTGTTTTGTGCTTTCAGGCCCTTTTTCTGAGCGGCAGGCGGGCGGCGTCGAAGGCGTTGGCAAGCCGCGCCGTGTTCCTGGCCGGGTCTTCGTCGGCGTCCTCGAAGGCGATGTGGTTCAGCTCAATCCCCGCCGTCTTGTCGGTCAGCGTCAGCCGAAAATAGGCGTAGACGCCCTGATTGCGAAACTCCATGTCGAGCACGATGGCCGGTGGCGACTGCCAGTCGCAGCGATATTCCCCGCCATGTCCGAGTTCCAGCGTGCCGGGAAAGAAATAAAGCTCGGTCGCCGAACTGACGATATCGGCGATATTGGCAAAAAGCTCGCAGCGTATGAAGGGCGATGTAGTCGGCCGGATCGACCAGACGAAGATCGGTTGCGACTTCGCGCAGGTTCCCGGGCAATGATCGCCTCGCGCTCGTTGGAGAATTGCAGGCTCTTCATGGTTTCACCGCCAATCTGGGGAACAGGCCGTCACTGTTCCGGAACATATAAATATCATGATTATCCAATTGTTCTTATGCATGTCTCACTCCCAGTTCCCACCTTTGAGACATGCTCTAATGTAATGCATGCCGCGTATTGATGACCCGGATCAGCTCGGCCACGGCCTTGTAGAATTCCGGTGCGATCATCTGGTCGACATTGACCTGTTTATAGAGCGCGCGCGCCAGCGGAACGTCCTCGAATATCGGGATGGAATGCTGCGCGGCGATCTCTCTTATCTTGAGAGCGATCAGATCCTGCCCCTTTGCCACGACGACCGGGGCCGCATCCTGATCGGGCTTGTAGCGCAGTGCTACGGAAAAATGAGTCGGATTTGCGACGATGAGCGTTGCCGTCGGAACGGTGTTGATCATGCGGCGGCGCGCACGGTCGCGACCGAGCGATCGCAGGCGAGACTTGACCAGCGGGTCGCCTTCCGACTGCTTCAGTTCGTCCTTCACCTCCTGCCGGGTCATGCGCAGTTCCTGCCGCCAGTGAATGCGCGACCAGGCAAGGTCGAAACCGGCAATTGCCGTGATGGCCAGAACATTGGCGACCAGCAGGCGCACCATGTTCTCACGCAGGAATTCGGGCAAGGCGCTGGGGTCCGAGGCGACCGCATCGGTGAAAAGGCTGTTGCCGCTGAAAAAGACGACGAAGACGATGACGCTCGCCGCCAGAAATTTGGCCAGCGACTTGAGAAACTCGACCTGACCGCTGCGCCCGAAAATACGCTGCCACCCCTTGAGAGGCGATATGCGCGAGGCCTGCGGGCGGATGCGCTCGCCAACGAAACGCGGCGCATTCTGGAACGCGGAGGCCGCAATGCCGGCAAGCGGAATGATGATGAATACCGGCACGAGGGCCGCGCCGACGGCGAGCGCCAGAACGCCGAACAGACGGCTCGCATCCTCGGCGCTGTTGAGGAGCCAGTCTTCGGGACGGTCGATCAGTTCCCGCAGGAAGACGGCAAGCTTCGTTGTGGCAGGTCCAGCGACAAAGACTGCGATGATCAGAAAGGAAGCGATGCCAGCGAGGATCGGCGTTTCGCGGGAAAAGGGCATGTTGCCCTTTTCCAAGGCGTCGCGGATCTTCTGTTCGGTGGCTTCTTCTGTTTTGCTTTCCTTGTCAGCATCATCTGCCATGGGTCACCGCAATCAGGACGAAGCTTCGCCAGCGTCGAGGGTGATGATGCCGCGTTCGGAAAGATCGATGGCGATACGGGCTATCGTGCGGCGCGCATCGGCAATGTTCTGCGCGGTTATGTTGCCCTGCTCGGCGCCAAGCTCGGTTTCCACCATGCGGCGGCCACGGGTCGAGAGCGAGGAGAGAACGAGTTCCTGAAGCCTTGTGTCCGCTCCGCGCAGCGCCGTTGCGATCTGTTCCGTCTGCACTTCATCGAAGAGCAGCAGGCGCGCGCGCTGCGACAGGCGCTCGATGTCTTCAAAGGTGAAGAGCTTGGCCTTGATGCGGTTGAGATCGTCGCGGTTGAGGTCTTCAAGGCTCGCCATCAGTTCTTCCATCTCGCTTCTGTCGAGCTGGTTGAAGATATTGGCGATCTGGCCGTGATGCGCCTTTACCGGTCCGGAATCGCTGCGGCCCAGAAGATCGCGCCGCAGCACGTCTTCGAGAAGTTCCGCCGCAGCCGGTGCGACATTGCCGATATGGAGCGAGCGCTGCACGACGGCGTTGCGCAACTGCGGCGGCAATACCACGAACAGCCGGGCCGCGAGGTCGGACGGCAGCTTCGACACGATATAGGCGATGATCTGCGGATGCTGGTCCGTCAGATAGGCCTGCAGGCTTTCCACCGGCAGGCGGCCGAGCTGCACCCAGACGGATTCCTGAACGAGTTGCGGCTGGACGCGCTCTTCCAGAACCGCATCGACCTCTTCCTGCGGCAGCGTTTCGCGCAGCAGGCCCTCGAACCGCTGGGCAGCTTCCGAAACCGGCGCGCCTTCGGCAAAGGAATCCTCGAACTGCTTGACCAGATGTTCGAAATCGAGCGGTGAAATCGGCTCCAGCGTGCGGGCATGACCGGCAAGCTTGCGCAGGTCCTCGGCATTGAAATGCTTGAGAAGACGCGCGGCCGCAGGGCGACCGATGGCAACGAGGATCGCCGCCGCCTTTTGCGGGCCGGTCAGCGTATCGACGAGGCCGCTGGCGGTCCCTTCAAGGTCTTCCGCGAGGGCTTGCTGTTCATTGTCGGCCATGGTCACGTCCGTTACTTGCCGATGATTTCGGTGAGGCTGACACCGAAACGCGAGGAATCGTCTTCAAGGACGATCACTTCGCCACGGGCGATGACGCGGCCATTGACCACGATATCGACCGGATCGCCGATCTGCTTGTCGAGCGTGATGACCGCACCGCGACCGAGCTTCATCAGATTGGCAACCGGCATGGTCGTGCCGCCAAGGACAACCTGCACATCGACGGGAATGCCCATGATGAGTTCGAGATTCGGCTTGGATGGCCCCTTCTGCGCGCTGCGCGGCTTTTCCTCGCGCAGTTCCTCAATGGCTTCGTCCAGTTCCTGCTGCATGTTCTTGTCCTCGGTTTCCTTGCTCATGCCTGGCCTGCGAGTTCGACCGTTGCCTTCCTGACCGTGCGGCGCACGAAGACCGGCAGTGCGTTCTTTTCCTTCGGGAGCGATTGTTCGGCGGCGGCGGTCCGGTCGTCGGTGCGCCGTGCGCTGTCGGCGACATTGCGCGCATGGCGGATGTCGCGGGTCAGCGCCTTGCGCAGCCGGTTCAACTCCTCGATCGCCTCTTCCATTTCGCGGCGCACGCGCTGCGTTTCGGCAAGGCGGGCTTCAAGCCTGGTGTTTTCGTCAGCCAGGGCAGTGCCAAGATCGGTGCGCTCGCTCTGGATGGCCTTGACGGCGCGCTCCAGCCCGTTGGAGGCGGCTGCGACGCGCAGCGCCAGCAGCTTGCCGAGCTTGATCGTCTCATTAGCCTTGCGGCCAACCACGATCAGGGCCGCAAGCGAGGCGAGAGCCATCAATGTGGAAAGCACGTTAGCCAGCAACAAGCTCATCGATGAAATCCTCTTCCTGATTGACCGGGTCGCCGACCTTGACTGTGAAATGAATGCCCGATTTGCCGAGCGTGCACTTGAAAAGCTGCTGATCGCCGGCGCGCAGGCGCACCTGCTCCATGGCGTCGGCGGGCAGTTTCAGAACCTGGCCGATTTCCAGCATCGACAATGCGTCCAGCGTCATCGATCCCTGCTGGATGAATGCCTCAAGCTCGATGCGCGCGCGACTGACCTCGTGCCGCATCTTCTTCGCCCAGCTCGGATCGGCCTGATTCATCGGGCGGCGTAAAAAGGCGGCCACGGCATCCTGCATCGGCTTGTGCGTGCTGCGCGGCAGCAGCAGGTGCACCCGACCGGTCTTGCCTGCGGCGGTAACATCGATGCGGCAGGCGAAAAGGCGCGAGCGCTCGAAATTCTCCCGATCGAATTCGGCGGTATCGATGCATTCACCGGCAGCAAAAAGCGTCTGGCCGTTTCCGGCGAACACCTGATCGAGCGATTTGGCAAGATGACCGGCCAGAAGTGCGGAAATCTTCTGCTCCAGCATGCCGAAGGGACGGTCCTCATCGACGGAACCGACATTGCCCCCGATATTGCCTTGCGCACCGAACATCGCCTCGATCACGGAGAAGACGAGGGTTGCATCGGCGGTCAGATAAAGCGTGCAGCCCCAGCGCTCGGCCTTCAGCGGCGCGATGATCGCAGCCTTGTCGAGAATGTCGGCAAAGGCGGCTTCGTCGGTGCTTTCCACCTGACCCGCATCAATGTCGAACGCGGCGGCGCAGCCATGTTTCAGCCGGTCGCAGAAATGCGTCGAGGCATCCTTGAACACATGGGCAAGCGATTTCAGGTCGTCGCCCGAAAGACCGGCTGCGCGCAGCACATTCTCGGCCAGAACATCGGTTTTGCGGTTTTGTCCCAATGTGGCGGTTTCGGCGGTGGTCATCTTATGCGGCCTGCTGTGTCGCCGCGCTCGCCATGGTTTCCTGCTCGACCACATCGATGGTCGGGCGATCATAGGCGGAGATGGTCTTGCGGCCATATTCCACGGCGATCTGCGGCAGGGAGCCGTTCATATAGGCGAGGAGCGTCTGCTTCACGACGATATAGAGGCGATTGTTCTTTTCGCGGGTCGATTTGATCTTGGCTGCGATCGGGCCGACCACGCCATAGGAGAAGAAGATACCGGCAAAGGTGCCGACGAGGGCCGCGCCGATCAGGTGGCCCAGCACTTCCGGCGACTGATCCAGCGCGCCCATGGCCTTGATCACGCCGAGGACGGCGGCAACGATGCCGAGCGCCGGAAGCGCTTCGGAAATGCTGACCATGGCATGGTAGGGCTTGAGCTTGTCGCGGGCGATGGTGTGGATTTCCTCGTCCATCAGCGCCTCGATCTCATGCGAGCGCACATTGCCGACGATGATGAGGCGGCAATAGTCGCAGATGAAATTGGTGAGGTCCTCTTTCTTCAATACGCTTGGATAGGCCTGAAAGATCGGCGATTCCTTCGGATTGTCGATATGCACTTCAACTTCATTGCGCGACTTGGCGCGCAGTTCGCGCATCAGGCTGTAGAGCACGCCCAGAACGTCCAGATAATCGCGCTGCTTTGGGACGGCATTGCTGAATGCCTCCATGCAGGCGCGGCCCGTGTCCTTCACGAGCGAAAAGGGGTTGGCGATGAAGAAGGTGCCGAGTGCGGCACCCAGAATGATGACGAACTCCCAGGGCTGGATAAGCACGCTCACATGTCCGCCCATGGCGATAAAGCCGCCCAGCATACAGCCCAGTGTGATGACAAGACCGACAATAATGCCCAAAGCTCGAGACTCCCGCCTACATTCTGTTTGCCGGGAACCTAAGTGCTGCGCCTTGCGCGAACCTTGTCTGCAGCGCGCAGATAAAATCAGCTTCGGACAAGCTTGGTCCTGCATAAGGATCGAAATAGAGTCAGGGGGTCATGCGCATGGTCGATACGATGACGAGCTATCGCCTGATCGCGTCGGATATGGCGCGGTCGTTGCAGCGTGTTTCGAAGGAACCGATGGTGGAGCGGGAAACCGCCTACTACAAGGAGAATATCGGCAAGGTGAAATCCGTCGATGATTTCATGGCCGACAGCCGCCTTTATAATTATGCGCTGAAGGCGTTCGGTCTGGAAGACATGGCCTTCGCCAAGGCGTTCGTGCGCAAGATATTGACCGAAGGCATCAAAAGCGATGATGCCATGGCCAACAAGCTGACCGACAAGCGATACAAGGAATTTGCGACGGTCTTCGATTTCGAGGGCAAGGGCGCGGAGGCGACCCAGAGCACGGCGGCGCAGCAGGGCGTGGTCGACAAATATCTCCGCCAAACACTGGAGACGGAAGCCGGAAGCCAGAATGAAGGCGTGCGGCTGGCGCTCTATTTCCAGCGCAAGGCCCCGACGCTGACCAATGCCTATGAAATTCTGGGCGACAAGGCGCTGGTGTCGATGATCCAGACGACCTTCGGCTGGCCATCCACCATATCCAATGCCGATATCGACAAGCAGGCGAAGATGATCGAGGACAAGATCGACTTCACCAAAATGTCGGACCCCGATTACGTCTCGAAGCTCATTTCGCGCTTTACCGCTATGTATGAGATGAACAACCCGACCGCGAGCAGCCCGGCGTCGATTGCGTCCCTGCTTCTGGGCGGCACTTCTTCCGTCGGCATTTCGATGGATATTCTGAGCACCTTGCAGAACTTCAAGCCGGGCGGGCGCTAAGCGATGCAGAACAATTCTATCTATGTCGGGCTTTCCTCGCTCATCACGCTGGAACGGCGGATGGATGCCATTGCCCATAATGTGGCCAATGTCTCCACGGTCGGCTTCCGGGGCGAGGGTACCAAGTTCAGCTCGATTGTTTCGGACAAGGCCAGCGACGATGTGAGCTTCGCGACCGCGGGCAAGAGCTTCATCCGCACCGAGGCGGGCCCGATGATCAAGACCGACAATCCGCTGGATGTTGCGGTCAAGGGCGATGTGTGGATGTCTGTCTCCACGCCGCAGGGCCAGATCTATACGCGTGACGGGCGCATGAACATGCTGCCGACGGGCGATCTCGTCACCGTCACCGGTCATCCGGTGCTGGATGTCGGCGGCGCGCCGATCGTGCTCAACCCGGCAGGCGGCGCACCGAAGATTTCAAGCGATGGCGCGATCTACCAGAACGGCGCGCAGATCGGCGCGATCGGTCTTTTCACCATCCCCGCCGATGCGGAGCTGACCTATGCCGGTACATCCGGCGTAATCCCCAACAAGCCCGCCCAGCCAGTGGCCGATGACAACAGCGTGGGCGTCGTGCAGGGCATGATCGAGGGATCGAATGTCGATGCCATGACGGAGATGACGCGCCTCATCAGCGTCAGCCGCGCCTTCGAGCAGGTCAACAACCTGCTGGCGCAGCAGGAGACGACCGTCTCCGAAGCCATCAAGATCCTGGGCTCCAGAAACGGATGACGCCTGATCTGCCGCTCTCCCGCGTGGCCGCCTTTGCCCGCCGGCAATCGGTAGCGCCGAAGTCGCTCACCGGTATCGGCGGAACGGTGAGCGACGTGTCGCGTTCGGCGATTGCGGTGCGCGGGCTTTCGCGGGATGCGCGGCTGGGCGATGCGGTGGCGATCCACGCGCAGGGCAGCCAATGCCTTGCCGAGATCATCCGGGTAGCGGACGCACAGGTGCTGGTGAAACCCTTTGACGACCGCATCATTCCCTCGCTCGGCGCTGCGGTTTTCGAGGAAGGCCCGCTGCAGATCCGCCCCGCGCCGGAATGGCGCGGCCGGGTCATCAATGCGCTGGGACAGGGCGATTGACGGCAAGGGCGCATTGCAGCCCGGGACCCGGCCCATGGCGTCCGAGAGCCTTGCACCCGCCGCCTTGCGCCGTGCGCGGGTGGATCGGGGTTTGCGCACTGGCGTCAATGTCATCGATATTTTCACGCCGCTCTGCTTCGGCCAGCGTATCGGCATCTTTGCGGGTTCGGGTGTCGGCAAGTCGACCCTGCTTGCCATGATGACGCGTGCGGCGGATTTCGACACGGTGGTGCTGGCCTTGACGGGCGAACGCGGACGCGAAGTGCGCGAGATGCTGGAAGAAACCATGGCTGGCCATCTCGACAAGACCATCACCATCGTCGCGACGGGCGACGAAAGCCCGATGATGCGCCGCCTCGCGCCCAACACCGCGACGGCGATTGCCGAATATTTCCGGGACCTTGGCCATAATGTGCTGCTGATCGTCGATTCCGTCACGCGCTTTGCCCATGCCGCGCGCGAGGTGGCGATAGCGGCGGAAGAGCCGCCGGTTTCGCGCGGCTATCCGCCGAGCGTCTTCAGCCAGCTTCCGCGCCTTCTGGAGCGGGCGGGACCGGGCATTACAGAAGCCGGCGGCAGCATCACAGGGATTTATTCCGTGCTGGTCGATGGCGATGATCATAACGATCCGGTTTCCGACACCATTCGCGGCACGCTGGATGGCCACATCGTGCTCGACCGCGCAATTGCGGCGCAGGGGCGCTTTCCGGCGGTCGATATTCCGGGCTCGGTTTCGCGCCTTGCAAAGCACAACTGGACGCCGGAGCAGCGCAAGCTCGTCAGCCAGCTGCGCGGCATGGTTGCCCGTTTCGAGGAAACGCGCGATCTGAGGGCCATCGGCGCCTATCAGAAAGGCCATGACGGCCTTCTGGACCAGGCGGTCGATCTCGTGCCGCGCATATATGACGCCTTGCAGCAATCGCCGGAAACCGGCCTATCGGACGATCCCTATAACGACCTTGCCGCGGCACTGCGCGGCGACAGACAGGCGCAACACGCATGATGACGGGCTTTCAAAAGTCGAAAGAAGACAAGAACCTTGCCCAGCTTACGGCGGAGGTGGAAGCCGCCGCACGGCTCGAGGGCATGAAGAAGCCGCAGAGCAAGGTGGACCGCTATCTGAAGATCGCGGCAATCACGCTTGCTGCCGGAAGTGCGATGCTGCCCTTCATCACCTATTTGCAGCGGGCCGATCTGGGCGCGCCGGAAAAGGCCGAGCGCAAGATCATCGATCCGCTCGACCGTTCCGAACAGAAGACGGTGCGCCGCTTCCCGTCCTTCCGCCCTTCCGAACAGGTCGCGCCGAATGCGGATGTGGACGATACGATGACGGGTTCCGTCATGTCGAACGGCAAGGGTCTTCCGGGAACGGGGGCTGGCGGCGGCGACGGCAATGGCGGCGACGGGCAGGCCATGCCCAAGCCGGTTTTCGCATTGCGCGAGGTTGTCGGCGGCATGGCGATGATCGAGGATACGTCCGGCTACTGGTTCGTTGAAAAAGGCTCGCTGCTGCCTGATGGCAGCCGCCTCGTTTCCATCGGTCGCGGTGCAGGAACATGGCAGCTTACGACGTCATCGGGCGATGTGATCCAGAAGGCGCCGTAAGCCATTTTTCAGGTCCCCGCCCCCAGAGGGCGGGGCAGCTAAAGCATTTCCAGCAAAAGTGTGAAACGTCTAGGCGGGGAAATCAGTTCACTGGACTGATTTCTATCCCGCTTCGATGCGCTGGATAATGCGACAAAACAAATAGTTAGAGCGGTTCCGGCTTTCTGTCAGAACAGGAACCGCTCTGGTCAGAACTCATATTTCATGATGAGTTCGCCGCCGATGACCTCTCCCGTCATCCGGAAGCCTGTCTGCTCATAGAGCCTCCGGGCACCATCGTTTCCCGGCTGAAGGCCGAGGATGACGAAAGGGCAATCCGGCAGTTCCGACAGCAGGCCCAGCAATTGCCTGAGGGCTGCGCGCCCATAGCCCTTGCCCTGATGGCGCGCATCGATCACGAGGCGATAAATCCAGTAGTTTCCATCGTCCTCATCAAGGGCATACATGGCAAAGCCGACCGGCTCGCCTCCAGCCCTGACAAGGAGCGGAACACAGGCCGGATTCTCCCCGGCATCTTCAAGCGATTCCTCATTGCTGGCCACGAAGCCCTGCTGATGCGGATGGGGATTGAGGGCAATCACCTGCTGGTAGTCCGTCTGCCTGACCGGTTCGAGGGTCACGGCGGTATCGTCTGCAGCGCGAGGCTGTCCATTCTGTTTCATGACAGTGGGTTCCTGTAAGGCGCATGTGCGCGCCATGAAGCGATTTCATGCATCCGGTGGATGCACGACGCTCCGGGTTTCGATGAAGAATGCCCGCTGGCCGACAGGAAACGTCGGAAACGCCTTAAACGGTCGCGCCTCCGCGCGATCCGAAACCAGCGAGCGCGGCAAATTCTGTCTTGTTCAGCATGTCGCACCTCCCGGTTCGCGTTGACGATGGCTGGCAGTTAGCCGGTTTCCCAGCATCACGCAAGTCTCGCACAAGATTCGCCCTGTAGGTTAACGAACAGTGAATAAGGATGGCGGGTAATAGATATGGGGCCGATTCATCTCTTCGATCTGGCCGCAAGGCAGGCGCAGTGGCTGTCGGTAAGGCAGGCCACGGTTGCGGGCAATGTCGCCAATGCGAATACGCCGGATTTTCGCGCGCGTGACGTGCAGCCCTTTGCGGATGTGCTGGACAAGACGCAGCTCACCATGGCTGCCACCAGCCCTTTGCACCTGGAAGCCGAAGCCGACGGGATCGCCGGCGCGCGCCTGCGCCCCGACGACATCACCGAGCAGACCCATTCCGGCAACACGGTCGATGTCGAACAGGAAATGATGAAGGCCGGTGAGATCGCCCGCGAATATTCGCTCAACACAAGCATCGTGAAGGCGTTCCACCGCATGATGCTGTCGGTAGCGAAGGGATAGTCATGTCTTCCGATGCCTTGCAGAGCACATTGAAGATCGCAGCGTCGGGCCTTTCGGCCCAATCGACGCGTCTGCGCATTGTTTCCGAAAACATCGCCAATGCGCAGTCGACTGCCAAGACCGCCGATGCCGATCCCTATCGCCGCAAGACGGTTTCCTTCCGCACCGAGCTGGAGCAGGGCACCGGCGCCGCCGAAGTCCGCATTGCTGAAGTCGGCAAGGACACGTCGCCCTTCATCGAACAATACGAGCCGAGCCATCCCGCAGCGGATGAGCGCGGCTATGTCCGCTATCCCAACGTCAACATGGTCGTTGAAATGGCGGACATGCGCGAAGCCAATCGTTCCTACGAAGCCAATTTGCAGGTCGTGAAACAAGCCCGTGAGCTGATTTCCATGACCATCGATCTCTTGAGGAGCACATAATGTACGACTCGATCATGAGTATTTCGGCGCGCAATGCCCTGTCGCGCCTTTCCGAAACCGTCGTCGAAAAGGGCGTGGGCTCGGCTTCCGCGCCGCAGGCCGTTCCGGCGACGCCGGGCGCTTCCTTCGGCGAGGTCCTGTCGCAGATGACGGATTCCGTCGGCCAGAAGCTGGAGGCCGCCGAAGCAACCTCCATCCAGGGTATCAAGGGCGATGCGCCGGTGCGCGACGTGGTCAGCTCCGTCATGGAAGCCGAGCAGTCGCTTCAGACCGCCATCGCGATCCGCGACAAGATCGTGCAGGCCTATCTCGAAATCAGTCGCATGCCCATCTAGCGTCTGATCCGGAAGTCGCCGTTTGCAACCCGCATGGCGACTTATGATTCAGACTTCTGTCCAGACGAGAGATTAAGGACGCGCCATGAAAGCCCTGACGATTGCCGCAACAGGCATGAACGCCCAGCAGCTCAATCTGGAAGTGATCGCCAACAACATCGCCAATATCAACACGACCGGCTTCAAGCGCGCACGTGCGGAATTTTCCGATCTTCTCTACCAGTCCGAGCGGACGGCAGGCGTGCCCCAATCAGGCAAACCAGTCCATCGTGCCGGAGGGCGCGCTGGTCGGCCTTGGCGTGCAGACGGCGGCGGTGCGCAACCTCCACATTCAGGGCAGTTTCAACCAGACCGGCAATCCCTACGACGTGGCGCTGACCGGGCGCGGCTGGTTCCAGATCCAGAGCCCGACCGGCGAGACGCTTTACACGCGCGCCGGTGCGTTCAACAAGAACCCTGACGGCCAGCTCGTGACGCTCGACGGCAATCCGGTCGAACCGGCGATCACCATTCCGCCGGATGCCATTGAAGTGACGATCACCGATACGGGCCAGGTTTTCGCGAAATTGCAGGACCAGATCAATCAGGTCGATCTCGGCCAGCTCACCCTTGCGAACTTCACCAATGAAGCGGGTCTGGAGCCGCTCGGCGGCAATCTCTACCGCGAAACGGAAGCATCCGGCGGCCCATTGGTCGGCGTTCCGGGCGATCCCGGCTACGGCTCGATCAAGCAAGGCTATCTCGAAGCGTCCAATGTCGATCCGGTGAAGGAAATCACCGATCTCATCACGGCGCAGCGCGCCTATGAAATGAATTCCAAGGTCATTCAGGCTGCCGACGAAATGGCGGCAACCGTGTCGAAGAACCTGCGCTGACGGTGATGGCGATGGGGCTGGCGAAAGCAATCTTCCGGAAAACAGGGCTGGCGCTTGCAGGCGGATTGCTGCTCGCGGCAACAGCCGGTGCGAATGCTGCCGATCGCATCGCTTTTGTCGTGCCTTCGGCCACCGTCTATCCCGGCCAGATCGTGAGCGACACGGCCCTTCTGGAAAAGCAGTTCTTCATCAATGCGCCCGCAGCAAGCCAATATGTGCTGTCGCTCGATCAGGCGGCGGGCAAGGTGGCGCGCAAGACGCTGCTTCCGGGCAAGCCGATCCTCGTTTCGGCCCTGGGCGAGCCGTCGCTGGTCACGCGCGGGGTTCCGGCGCCGCTGGTGTTTACCGCCGGTACGCTGACAATCACCGCCATGGGAACGCCGCTCGAATCCGGTGCGGCTGGCGATTTCATCAAGGTTCGCAACGTCGATAGCGGCATCATCGTGTCCGGCACGGTGCTGGCAGATGGGCGTATTCAGGTGGGGATGCAGTGAGAAAGACTTTCGCCATCCTGCTCGCCGTCCTGGCGCTTGTTTCCCAGCCCGCCGCAAGCCTTGCGGACGAGTCGTCCAAGAATGCGCGGGAATTCGGTTCCGCAGTGGATGCCGATGCCGATTGGCTCGGCTCCGGCGGCGATCCGTCCAAAATGGCTTATGCGGAGCTTGGTCGCGGCAGCGCGGTTGCGCGCCTGAAGGACATCGCCACCATTCAGGGCGTGCGCGAAAACCAGCTCGTGGGTTATGGTCTCGTCATCGGCCTCAAGGGCACGGGCGACAGCCTGCGCAATTCGCCCTTCACCGAACAGTCCATGCGCGCCATGCTGGATAATCTCGGCATCAGCGCGCCGCGCAATTCCACCCGTTCCAAGAACACGGCCGCGGTCATCGTGACCGCCAACCTGCCCGCCTTTGCCGGTGCCGGTTCGCGCATCGACGTCACGGTATCGTCGCTCGGCGATGCGACCTCGCTGCAAGGCGGTACACTCGTCATGACCCAGCTCATGGGTGCCGACAACCAGATCTATGCCGTCGCGCAGGGCAACATGATCGTGTCCGGCTTTTCAGCGGAAGGTGAAGCTGCAAGCGTGACGCAGGGCGTGCCGACCTCCGGGCGCATTCCCAACGGCGCGCTGGTCGAGCGCGAAGTGGCCGGCAATTTCGGCAAGGAAAGCGAAATGATCGTCGAGCTGCGCGATCCCGATTTCACCACTGCCGTGCGCGCTGCCGATACGATCAATGTCTTCGCCAAGCGCCGTTATGGTCGCGGCGTGGCCATTGCGCGCGATGCCAAGACGATCCGCCTGTCGCGTCCGAAGAACGTGCCTGCGGCGCGTTTTCTGGCCGAACTCGAGGGTCTGCCGATCACGACCGACGAAGTGGCGCGTGTGGTGGTGGATGAGCGGACGGGAACCGTTGTCATCGGTGAGAAGGTGCGCATTTCCAAAGTCGCGATCAGCCACGGCAGCCTGACGGTCCGCGTGACGGAAACGCCAATGGTCGTCCAGCCTGAGCCGTTCAGCGACGGCGTGACGGCGGTTGAGCCGAATACCGATATCGCCGTCAATCAGCAGAACGCCAAGATCGGCATCCTGACCGGCGCCAACCTTGAAAATCTGGTGAAGGGCCTGAACCAGATCGGCGTGAAGCCGACCGGCATCATCGCGATATTGCAGGCCATCAAGACATCCGGCGCGCTTCATGCGGAACTGGTGGTGCAATGACCAAGGCTCGTAGAATGATCCGGTATGGTTCGGCGGTGGCGCTGTTTCTGGCGGCGTCCGTTCCCGCTTTCGCCGATCCGCCATCACTCGGCAATCTCGATGAAATCCGCAAGTTCTGCGGCAATATCGACGATCAGGCGGCGGATGCCCGCTATGCGCTTCAGGCCAGACAATTGACCGAGCTGAAGGCCGATGTCGAGGAGCGGATGCGGGCGCTTGAGGAAAAGCGCCGGGAATATGAAATGTGGCTGAAGCGCCGCGACGAGTTCGTCAGCAAGGCGCAGGATTCGCTGGTGGATATCATCTCGAAGATGAAGCCGGAGGCGGCGGCGGCGCAGATGACGCTGATCGGCGATGAAGCGGCGGCAGCCCTGATCCTCAAGCTTAATCCACGCGTCTCCAGCATCATCCTCAATGAAATGTCGCCGGAAAAGGCGGCCAAGCTCGCCCGCGTCATCGTCGGCTCGCAGCGCACCTCGACCGCGCCGCAGCCTGTCAGCGACCAGCGCGCCGCAGCGCAGACCGGGAATACGGTGCAATGAAGAACAGCATGAACAAAGCCATCCTTGCAGCAGCAACCCTGGTCCTTCTTGCCGGTTGCGCGACCAAGCCGGAGGAAATCGGCCGCGCGCCCGACCTGTCCCCTGTCGCGGCCAATCTCGGCATGCAGAACAATCCGCAGTCCAACGGCTATCCGGCGCGCCCGAGCAAGGCGTCCTATTCGCTCTGGGACCAGCGTTCGACCAATTTCTTCAAGGACCCGCGCGCGGCGACGCCCGGCGATGTGTTGACGGTTATCATCTCCATCAACGACCGCGCCAATCTGGATAACAAGACCGACCGCGAGCGCGTGTCGAAGGGCATTTACGGCGCGGGCGGTTCCTTTGCGACCAGCAGCAGCACAGGCGCTGGCGCCGGCGGCGACATGGACGCTTCGGTCAACACCCATTCCGACAGCAAGTCGAAGGGCAAGGGCACCATCGAGCGCAGCGAAGACATCCGCCTGCAGGTCGCGGCCATCGTCACCGACACGCTGCCGAACGGAAACATGATCATCCGCGGGTCGCAGGAAGTGCGCGTCAACAATGAACTGCGCGTGCTGAACGTCGCCGGTGTCGTGCGCCCGCGCGATATTTCCGGCAACAACACGATTTCCTACGACAAGATCGCCGAAGCCCGCATTTCCTATGGCGGGCGCGGACGACTGAGCGAGATTCAGCAGCCCCCTTACGGCCAGCAGATTCTCGATCAGGTTTCTCCCTTCTGAGGCATGCCGGATATGAGCGACACGACGACAACGGAAACGGACGGCAAGGCGAAAAGCTCGCTGACGACGCTGCTTGCGGCTGTCGCGGTCCTGACCGTCATCGCCGGTGGCGGCGGCTGGTATCTGGGCGGCATGATTTCCGCCGATCAGTTGGCGTCGGCAAAGGTCTCCGGCAAGGAAGACAAGCCGAAAAAGGGCGACTTCGAATCGCGCTCCATCGGCACGGTCGTGCCCTTGCAGCCGATCGTGACCAATCTCGGCATTCCGCAGGATACTTGGGTGCGCCTCGAAGCGTCGCTGGTGGCAAAGCCCGGACATGAAATTCCGGCGGCGCTGGCGGCAAGCGTCGGCGACGATTTCCTGAGCTTCCTGCGCAGCGTCAATCTCATGCAATTGCAGGGCGCGGCGGGGCTTGCCTATCTGCGCGCCGATCTGGAAGAACGCGCTCGCCTGCGTTCGGAAGGCGCGGTCGACCGCGTCTTCATCTCGGCGCTGGTGGTAGAATGAAGAAGCTCCTTGGCCTCGGCGTCATCCTGACGCTCGCCCTCACGGTGTCCGCTCAGGCGCAGCAGGCGCTGACGCTCGACAACCTGCTTCCAGCAGGCAGCGGCGCGGCGAGCGGCCAGATCGTGCAATTGTTCGGGCTGCTGACGGTGCTTTCCATCGCGCCGGGCATTCTCATCATGGTGACGAGCTTCACGCGCTTCGCCATCGCCTTTTCGCTTTTGCGTTCGGGCCTCGGCCTCCAGACCGCGCCCGCCAGCATGGTGATGATTTCGCTCGCCCTGTTCATGACGTTCTATGTCATGGCACCCGCCTTCGACCGGGCCTGGAACAACGGCGTGCAGCCGCTGATGCGCAATGAAATCACCCAGCAGGCGGCTTTCACCGAAATTTCCCAGCCTTTCCGCGAATTCATGCTGGGACAGGTGCGCGACAAGGATCTGCGGCTCTTTGAAGACCTCGCCGATCCATCCTTCCGCACCGGCGATGACGGCATCGTCGATTTCCGCGTTCTGGTCCCCGCCTTCATGATTTCTGAACTGCGGCGCGGGTTTGAAATCGGCTTCCTGATCGTGCTGCCCTTTCTGGTGATCGATCTCGTCGTGGCCACGCTCACCATGTCCATGGGCATGATGATGCTGCCGCCGACGGTGATCTCGCTGCCGTTCAAGATTCTGTTCTTCGTGCTGATCGACGGCTGGAACATACTGGTCGGAAGCCTGATACGTTCGTTCTCCTGACCCGTTTTGGTACGCTTCAAACCGCACCAAGCAAAATTCCGAATGGGAATTTGCGAATCGGTTAAATTTTGACGGAATAAATTAGCCTTTCTTTAATGTTTGGGTTCTAACTGTCGGCTCATGGTGGGTTTCCGCGCGTTACGCGGCAACAGGCATGATGCCGCTCCACCATGCCGGTAATCTGAAACCCGGCCTGTCCCTCAGATTGTTTTTCCCAAGGGGCAAAAAACTATGGCTAGCATTCTTACAAACTCTTCGGCTCTGACCGCTCTCCAGACGCTTGCTTCGACGAACAAGTCGCTGGAAGCTACCCAGAACCGTATTTCGACCGGTCTTCGTATTTCCGAAGCTTCGGACAATGCTTCGTACTGGTCCATCGCGACCTCGATGAAGTCCGACAACAAGGCCAACTCGGCTGTCCAGGACGCTCTTGGCCTCGGCGCTGGCAAGGTCGATACCGCTTACACGTCGATGAACAAGATCAAGGATCAGGTCGACGAAATGAAGAAGCTCCTTGTTAGCGCGCAAGGCGCCAGCAAGGAAGACCAGGATAAGATCGCAACGCAGATCACTGCGATTCAAAACAACATCAAATCAGCTGCCAGCAACGCTAATTATGCAGGTTCGAATCTGCTTGTTAACGACGGCACGACTGATCTTAAGGTTGTCGCTTCGTACAATCGTACCGACACGACCGTGAAGGTCGACACCATTGATGTTAAGGCCTCTGAAACGCAGGTATTTGGCAAAGCCGCAGATGGCACCGTTGATTATGCGACGGGCGCTGCTGCCGCTGTTGTTGCCGCTGATTTCTTCCAGGTTCCTGCTAACGCATCTCTGACCGACACCGAAATCAATGCTGCGATGGTCAAGGTTGAAACGGCTTTGAAGAGCCTGACCACCGGCGCTGCATCGCTTGGTGCTGCGAAGTCGCAGATCGACAGCCAGAAAAGCTTCCTGTCCGGTCTGTCCGACTCCATCGAAAAGGGCGTCGGCACGCTAGTTGACGCTGACATGAACAAGGAATCGGCTCGTCTGTCGGCTCTCCAGGTTCAGCAGCAGCTCGGCGTTCAGGCTCTCTCGATCGCCAACTCGTCGAGCCAGTCGATCCTGTCGCTGTTCCGCGGCTAATCATAACTGAGCCAGCATGGAAGCGCGTCCCGAAATGAGACGCGCTTCTGCAACGGGCGCCGGGTTGCCGGCGCTCGCGAGTTCTCAGGCAAATCAGGGGTTCGCATCCGAACCGACCTGATCGGATCGGATGTCTTTGGGCGGAAAACGGGGCGCGGGATTCATTCCGCGCCCCAATTCTTTGCGCTCATTTCCAGTTTCCGGAAGCACTTGCTTCATCAGCCGCCACTTTCGCGCAAGCTTCGCGGGCTAGGTTGCATCCATCATTATGGCGGTGGTGTGGATGCAGCAGAATTTCCAGCAATTGATCGAACAGCTCAAGGGTACGCTCGGCAAGCTTGGCGCGCGAAAACTCGTGGCGCTCGGACTTGTGGGCGCCGCGCTCATGGCCGCGATCCTCTATACGAGCATCTATCTGAGCCGCCCCTCCTATGAGACGCTCTATGTCGGTCTTTCGCGTGACGATGTGAACCGCATGGGTCTGGCGCTTGGCGAGGCAGGCATTCCTTTCGATGTGAAGGCCGATGGCTCGTCCATCCTCGTGCCCATCGGCAAGGCGGAAAACGCCCGCATGTATCTGGCCGAAAAGGGCCTGCCGACCTCGAACAATGCCGGTTATGAACTCTTCGACAATATGGGTTCGCTCGGCCTGACCTCGTTCATGCAGGAAATCACCCGCGTGCGCGCGCTGGAAGGCGAAATCGCCCGCACCATTCAGGCCATTCGCGGCGTGAAGGCCGCCCGCGTCCACATCGTGCTCGCCGAAAAGGGTTCGTTCCGCCGTGGCGACCAGAAGCCGTCGGCCTCGGTCGTCATCCGCGCCGAAGGCGGCTTTGCCGCCGAATCTGCCCAGTCCATCCGCCAGCTGGTCGCCGCCGCCGTTCCCTCGCTCGATGCTTCCGCCGTGACCGTCCTCGACACCAATGGCCGCCTCCTGGCCTCGGCTGGCGAAGCCGCCAATGGCGCAGCGCTGATGACCGCCTCGCTGGAGCAGCAGGTCGCAGGCAATGTGGACGACAGCATCCGCAAGGCGCTGGCGCCCTATCTCGGCATGGGGCATTTCCAGACGAGCGTTCAGGCAGTGCTCGATACGGACCGCCGCCAGACCAACGAAACCATCTTCGATCCCGAATCCCGTGTCGAGCGTTCGGTGCGCGTTGTCCGTGAAAGCGGCGATTCCCGCAACAATCGCAACGACAACGCAACCGGCGTCGAACAGAACATTCCGCAGGAAGAAATCCAGAATCGCAACGGCGAAAGCTCGTCGGAAAAGACCGACCGCCGCGAGGAACTGACCAATTACGAAATGAACAGCAAGACGGTTTCCACCGTCAGCGACGGCTATACCGTCAAGCGCCTGTCCATCGCCGTGGTCATCGATCAGGCGCGGCTTCTGGAAACCGCAGGCACCACGCCGCCGCCCGCCAATTTCGTCGACCAGCAGATCGCCAAGATCCGCGACCTCGTGGCAACCGCCGCCGGCCTCAACGCGGATCGCGGCGACGTCATCAACGTGACCGCCGTCAACTTCCTCGATCCTGCCGGTGCCGATATGGAACCGGTCTCCACGCCGTGGACCGACACGGTGCTTCGCCAGAGCGGCTCCTATGTCAATGCGCTTGCGATCCTTGCCGCTGTCGGTCTGCTGATCTGGTTCGGCCTGCGTCCGCTGCTGCGTGACCAGAATGCCAGGACTGCCGGCACGGAAGTCGCCATCCGCGAGACAAGCGACGTGGCTGCACCCGATTTCGTCGGCGGTCAGGCGGCAGGCGAAGGCGTACAAGGGGCGCAGGGCGTACAGGCCGTCATCGGTGGGCCGGAAGCCTATGCCGACCAGATGAAGACAAGCCTCAGCGATCTTCGCCAGCGCATGCGCATGCCCGCAAAGCTGCGACTGGAACAGATGATCGACATGGACGAAGAGCGCGTCGCAGCCGTTCTCAAGCAGTGGATTCACGAAACCGCCGCCAGCCGCGAGGGCCAGCCATTGAGGGAATCGACCGCAAAGGCTTCGGTCATGCCGGAGCTTGAGGCGGCCTGACGATGAGCGCGCTTTCCCTCAGCCGTTATCTTCCCGATTTCTCGACCCATCACATAGAGGATGAGGCGGTCGAGATCATTGCCGCGCCTTTGCCGCCGAAACCGCTGAAGGAAACGCCCGCGCCGCAAGCTGGAAGCGAGGCGCTGAAGCGTGCGGCTTCTGCCGAAAAATCCGCTGCCGCCGAGCAGGCGGAAGTTGCGGCCATCATCGCCGGCGAGGAAGAAAGGCGCGCTGCCTTTGAAGCCGGGCGGGAAGATGGACACCGCGAAGCCGAGGCGCTCTACGAGGCGGAGAAGACGCGGCTTCTGCGGGAGCATGAGGCCGAAATCGAAACGTTGCGCGCTGCATTCTCGCGTGAGCAGGCCCTGCTTCTGGCAGGAAGCCTCACCGAAGCGCTGGCCGCGCTGGAGCGCAGTTTTTCCGGCCAGATCGCGGAAATCCTGATGCCATTGCTGGCGCAAAAGATGGAGCGCGAGGCGGTTGCGGAATTTGCGCGCCGCATTGCGGCGCTGGCGCTCGACGGCGAAGCGCCGGAAATTTCCGGCCCGGCGCGGCTGGTTGCGCCGCTCCGCGATCACGCCGCCCTGCTGCCGTCCGGCTGCAGGTTCTCGGAAACCGGCGCGGACGAACTTTCCTTTTCCTTTGGCGACCGGGTGCTTGAAACGCGCATCGCGCCGCTTCTTGAAGAATTGAAGGCTGCGGTGCAATGAACATCGATCCCGAAACCAAGCGCGAGATCATCATTGTGCGCCGCGGCGGGCATGACGACCATGACAGCCATCATGGCGGCGTGTGGAAGATCGCCTATGCCGACTTCATGACCGCCATGATGGCCTTCTTCCTCGTCATGTGGCTCATCAATGCCGCCAATGAGGAAACCAAGGCGGCGGTTGCCAGCTATTTCAATCCCGTCAAGCTGATGGACCGGCATTCAAGCCCGAAGGGCGTGCAGGATGTCGAGGAGAAAGACGGCAAGGTTCGCTATGAAAGCGACCAGAAGATCGAAAACAGCACCAAGGTCATCAACGATACGACCGTCGCGCCGCCAAGCGAACAGGAAGAGCGCCAGCTTTTCCGCGAACCCTATGCGGTGCTGTCGGAACTGGCCCACGAAACCGGCGTTCTGCAGAACCAGTCTGCCAAGGGCGATGGCGGCACGTCGAAATCCGGCCCCGCAACAGGCGCCGATGGCGGCGAAGCCTATCGTGATCCGTTCAGCCCCGATTACTGGTCGAGCAAGGCTGTCGAGGACCTGACCCCGCCGGATGCGGCACCGGCCACGCCGCCCAGGCCGGAAGCGGCCCAGCCGAAACCGGAGGAAGCTGCAAAGCCTGCGGAAGCGCCAGCAGACACGCCAGCAGAAAAGCAGGAGCAGCTCATTGCCGATCTGAAAAAGGCGGCTGAGGGCGAAACCGCGAAGGAAGGTACGGCCGCAAAGAAAGCCGAGCCGATGCCCGATGTGACGGTCGTTCCCGTCGATGGCGGCGTGATGATCCAGCTTACCGACAAGATAGACTACGGCATGTTCACCATCGGCTCCGCCAAGCCGGACGCCCGCGTGGTGCAGATGCTGGAGCGCATCGCCCAGGTGATTTCCCGCCAGCCGGGCGAAGTCATCATCAGCGGGCATACCGATGCGCGTCCGTTCAAGAGCGCGACCTATGACAACTGGCGTCTCTCTTCGGCGCGCGCGCAGATGGCCTATTACATGCTGGTTCGCGGCGGGCTTGATGAAAAGCGCGTGCTGCGCGTGGAAGGCTATGCCGACCGCCAGCCGAAGAACGCCAATGATCCGAATGCGGCTGAAAACCGCCGCATCGATATTTTCCTCAAGTCCGCGCCATGAAGCGGTTCGCCACGCGCTCACTCCTGGCATGTGTGGCAGGCCTTTCCCTGGCGGGAGCGGCCTCTCCGGCCTTTGCTCAAGCCCAGGCGCAGGCGGTGGCCGAGACCCGCACGCTGCCGGTGCTGGAACCCTACAAGCTCGTGCGTTCGCTGCGCATGTTGCAGGACCAGATCGTCGCCGGAAAGCCGGAAGCGGTGGTCATGCTCAACAAGCTTCTGGGCTTCGTCAGCACGGATATGGGGCGGGCGTCGGGCGACGTCTGGCACAATCCGGAAAATGTCTATGCGGCGATCATCTATCTCTTCAATGGCGGCAATCCGGAAGCGGTGCGCAAGGTACTTGCCGACCTCAAGACGGATGCCGTGCCGCCGGAACTGGTCAAGGGAGCGCTTGCCTATGCTTCCGGCCAGACGATTGAAGTGGTGAAGCTTTTCTCTGTTCCGCTGGCGCCCGATGTCCCGTCGGAACTGAAGGCCTCCATCGTGCTCGTCACCGCCAGCCAGATGACGGCCTTCGATCCGGCGACGGCCCTGATGCGGCTCGATCAGGTGCGGCTCGATGCGCCGGGCACCCTGTTCGAGGAAGCGGCGATCCGCCGTTCGATGCCGATTGCAGCCCGGCTTGGCGATGCCGACAAGATCAGGCTTCTGGCGCGAAATTATCTCCAGCGCTTTCCCCGTTCGCCCTATATGCGTGATTTCATGGCGCAATTTGTCGATGCGGCCGTGAAGCTCAACGACCGTATCGGCAATGCGGAACTGGCAAGGTTGATCGGTTCGGCTGATCCGGTGATGCAATATTCGCTCTATCTGCAAATCGCGCGCGGAGCGCTTGTCGATGGTCAGACAGAGCGGGCGCGTTTCATGTCGGCAGAGGCGAAAAAGCTTGCCGACAAACTGAAAACCGACCCCACCCGTGCAAATCTCTATGCGGCGGCAAGCGATGTTGCCTCGGATTCGGCAGGCAGCGCGCTGCGGGAACTGTCGCAGATTTCGCCCGACAAGCTGCAGGAACCGGATCGCAAGCTGCTGAAGGCCGCCGAAGCGGTCGGCACGGTCGTCACCCGCACGCCGGATGCCTCGCCGCCCGCAAAACCGGCCCTGACCGAAAGGGATGTGCCGCCGATGGCAACAGCGAATCCGCCGGAAAACCGGGCGGAAAAGCCGGTTGCGAACCCTGCGGCAGCTCCGATGGCCGTCAGCCTGAAGCCTGTCAAAAACCAGCCGGAAGACGATTTGCAGAAAACGATGGAAGATGCGCGGCGCAAGCTTGCCGAAATCGATGCCTTGCTAGGAAAGACCGTTCAATGAGCGTTGATATTTTGCTGAATTCGACCAGCCGACTTGCTTCGCTCGCCCGAAATTCCGGTCCGTCGCAGGCAAAGGCGGAGGCGGAAAGCGAGGGGCAGGCCGACCCGGCGAAATTGTTCAGTTCGCTTCTGGAACGACCGCAGGGCAAGGTCGAAAGGAAGGATGAAAAGGACGACGCAGCCAAAATGGATGAGGCTGAAACGAGGGATGAAGACGGGGCGAAACAGGCTGCAATTTTCGTTCTGCCGCAAAATCTCCTCTCTTTGGCCACTTCTTCGCCTGATTTGAAGGGACCAAATCACAATTTTGCCACAGGAAATATCGCCAAAAACGACAAAAACCCCTCTGATCCGCTCTCTGCCTTAATTAAGGAAGCAGGTCCGGAAGGGGGAGAGAAGCAGGTTGGCGAACTGCCTGATGCGCATGTCGATCCGAAGAAGGGGCAAGCCCCGGCGACGCCTTCGGCCAGCGCCAGGGCGGAGCAGTTTATCGCTCCTGACGCATCGAAGGAGACCGGCGGCAATCCGAGCGAGAACGCTGTGGACGATCTCGCCAGCCCCGCGAACGCGGACAAGGGGCAGACGCGGCAGTCGGGCCAGACGCCCGACAGGGCCGATCTCCAGCCACAGCAACCGGCGCCCAAAAGCAGTGTGCCGGGAGAAAGCAAGGCAGCCACCACGCCGTCGCAGGGCGCGGCGCGGGATCGCCGACATTCAGGTGGTTTCCGAACGCAGCTTCGGCACGGTCAAGACCTTGCAGATTAGGCTCGATCCGGCAGAACTCGGGACGGTGACGGCGCGCATCCGCGTGGGATCGGAAGGGGTCGAGGTGCATCTCGTCGCCGAAAAGACCCATGCGGCAGAAACGCTCGCCGCCGACCGCTCCATGATCGAGAAAGCCCTGAAGGCGGCAGGCGTCGCGGACGATGCGAAAATTTCCGTGACCGTCACCGATCGCAACGCGGCGGGCGCGGTGCAGCAGGCGCAGGCATCGCATAATGCCGGGCAACAGCAGGCCAGCGGCCAGCAATCGGGCCAGCAGCAGGCTTTCAGCATGCAGCAGGGTTTTGACGGGCGAAACGGCAGCGAGACCCAGGCGGGTCTCATGGGCGGCGAGGGCAGGCGGAATGATGAATCCGGTCAGGCAGGACGCGAGCGTTCGGACATGCAGGGCGCGCAGGATGGCGGGAACGGTATTGTTCGCAATAACGACCGCAATCGCGGCCTGGTTGTCTGACAGCCGCCCGGCCAGAGCCGAGAATATCTGTGAGCGCGAAATGCACCGGGCATCGGCCCGCTACGATGTCCCGCTCGGCATTCTCTACGCGGTCGGGCTGACGGAAACCGGCCGCAAGAACTCCCTGCAACCCTATGCGATGAACATCGAAGGGCGCGCCGAATTCATGCCGTCGCAGACGGCGGCGGTGAGGCGTTTCAACGAGGTCAGGGCCGAAGGCGCAAAGCTGATCGACCTCGGCTGCATGCAGATCAACTTTCACTATCACGGCAAAGAATTTCCGTCGGTTGCCGCGATGCTGATGCCGAGCCTCAATGTCGATTACGCGGCCCGATTCCTGAAGCAGCTCCGCCAGCGCGAAGGCAACTGGACGATGGCCGTCGCGCGCTATCACGCCGGGCCGAACAACGACCCCGCCCAGAAGCGTTACGTCTGCCGCGTGATGACGAATATGGTCGCCACCGGCTTCGGAAACTGGACGCCGCAGGCGCGAAACTTCTGCTTCGGGTAAACCCGATTCCTGCCAATTTTAACAGGTTGTAACAGAGTGTCAGGTGCACCCATGTTGCGCCTGTTCAATTGCCGGTTGCAGTCTTCGGCAAGTGCTGTTAAAGCGACCGAAATTTTAAGCCCTTGTAAAGAATCGTAAATGTTCGTGAGCCGTTAATATTCGGTTAAGGTTTGTGCGCCTAAAGGATGAGGCGCGTTGCAATCAATGCGATTCCCTCTATTTTAGCATCTACTAAAATGCCTCCCAATTTGTTGCGGGCAACTAATTGCCATTGTTGCTGATTCCTCTCGCCAGTTATTGCTAGCGTGCTTGGGCTAACATATTGATTCGGAAGGCGGGCCGATGATCGTTGTCGTAGACGACAGAGATATTGTGACTGAAGGATACTCATCCTGGTTCGGTCGCGAAGGCATCACGACGACGGGTTTTACCCCTACCGATTTCGATGAGTGGGTGGAGAGCGTTCCGCAGCAGGATATCATGGCTGTCGAGGCCTTCCTGATCGGTGAATGTGCCGATCAGCATCGCCTTCCGGCCCGGATTCGTGAACGTTGCAAGGCGCCTGTGATCGCCGTCAACGACCGTCCGTCACTGGAACATACGCTGGAGCTGTTTCAATCAGGCGTTGACGATGTTGTGCGCAAGCCGGTGCATGTGCGTGAAATCCTTGCGCGCATCAATGCGATCCGCCGCCGCGCGGGCGCATCCGCCGCTTCCAGCGACGATGGCACCGAGCTTGGCCCGATCCGCGTTTTCTCCGATGGCCGCGATCCGCAGATCAACGGCGTCGATTTTCCGCTGCCGCGCCGCGAGCGCCGCATCCTGGAATATCTGATTGCCAATCGCGGCCGCCGCCTGAACAAGGCGCAGATTTTCAGCGCGATCTACGGCATTTTCGACAGTGAAGTCGAAGAAAACGTCGTTGAAAGCCATATCAGCAAGTTGCGCAAGAAGCTGCGTGAGCAGATGGGCTTCGATCCGATCGATTCCAAGCGCTTCCTGGGCTACTGCATCAATATCGAATGAGGTTGATGCGCACTGTCTCTTTGTCTTCACGCATGTTCTCACCGCATCGCAGCGACACCAGAGGCCAGTCCGGCGGACTGACTTCCCCGCCAAGGCGGTTCCCACTTCCGGGAGACATGCTTTCAGTATCGCGATTTCGAGCAGGTCTGCGGATTTCCGAAACCGCGTCGGTTCCCCAGTAAAAGCGTAAAACATCCCGAGGCTACAGTTTCACGCAAGCGTGGCTCTTTAGCTTGATCGCGGATGAGTGGGTCGGGTCGCCGATTCCATCGCTGGACTTCACGGATTCCGGCCCAGAACTCTTGGATTTTGGCCGGTGACACAATGATGGTGATACAACCAATCAGGAGCTGCTAATGAGCCTCTACGGTATGATGCGGACCGGTGTTTCGGGAATGAACGCGCAGGCGAACCGCCTGTCGGCGGTCGCTGACAACATCGCGAATGCAAGCACCGTCGGTTACAAGCGCGCCGAAACCCAGTTTTCGTCGCTCGTTCTGCCCAGCACAGGCGGACAGTATAATTCCGGCAGCGTGCTGACCAATGTTCGTTACGGCATTTCCGATCAGGGCGGCATCCGCTCCACATCGTCCACGACCGACCTTGCCATCGATGGCAACGGCTATTTCGTGGTGCAGGGCGCGGACGGCTCCACCTTCCTGACCCGCGCCGGTTCCTTCGTTCCCGACAAGAACGGCAATCTGGTCAATTCAGCCGGCTATTATCTTCTGGGCGCAGGCCCGAACGACCCCGCCGGCGCGCTGACGATTCCCGGCCTGAACATCATCAATGTCAACAGCGCGGCCCCTTCCGCCGGAAGGCAGCACGTCGGGCACCTTCACGGTTAATTTGCCGTCTAGCGATCAGGTTCCAGCAGCCGGCGAATTCAATCACAAGACCTCGCTGATCTCCTACAACGACAAGGGCGAGAAGATCACGCTCGACGTCTATTTCAGCAAGACCGGCACGGATGAATGGAGCGTCACGGTCAAGAACGCAGCCGACAATGCAGTGGTCGGCGGCCCGACGACGCTGACCTTCGATCCGACCACGGGCGCGATGACGTCCGCGGGCGACGTGACGGTCGATCTAGGGCCTTATGGCGGCCAGAGCCTCAGCCTCAATCTCGGCGCCTCGACACAGCGCGCCGGTGAATACACGATCTCGCAGGCGCAGATCAACGGCCAGGCGCCGTCGGCGGTCAAGGGCGTGGATGTGGCCAATGACGGCTCGGTCGTCGCCATCTACGAAAACGGCACGCAGAAGGTTCTGGCGCGCATTCCGCTTGCCAATGTCGCAAGCCCGGATCGCATGACGGTGGTGAGCGGCAACGTGTTCCTGCCGAGCGCTGAATCGGGTGACGTTCGCCTCGGCTTCCCGCAGAGCGAGGGCATGGGCAAGGTCATGTCCGGCACGCTGGAGGAATCCAATGCCGATATCGCGCAGGAGCTGACCGACATGATCGAGGCGCAGCGCAGCTATACGGCCAATTCGAAAGTCTTCCAGACCGGCTCCGAACTGATGGACGTGCTGGTCAATCTGAAACGTTAAACCGGCCAGTTCCGGGGAGGGTGAAAAGCCTTTCCCGGAAACAGTGGTTTGAATTTGGCATTTGCCCGGACCTCTTTCCGAGGGGCGCAAATGCCGGAACCGGACCACTGGCGCATTGAGAATACGGACCGTCCGGGCAACGGGCACGGTTCACGCACGATGGGGCAGTTCCGATAGAAGCGGAATTATCAGGGGCTTTCCAGGTGTTTGTTTTAGCCGCATTTCCGGGCACGAGACCGCATCGCGCCTGCCGGGAATGCACTTGTAGGATGGGGTAAGATGTCGCTTAGTTCTGCTCTTCTGACGGCCAAAAGTTCGCTTGCGGCAACGTCCAAGCAGACCTCCGTTGTCTCCAGCAATATCGCCAGGGCCAACGATCCGGATTATTCCCGACGCACCGCTTCTCTCGTATCGGGGCCTTATGGCTCGCTTTACGTGGGGATCAGCCGGTCGGCGGATGAGGCCTTGTTCAACAGGTTCATCCAGTCGAACAGCACGGCCTCTTCCTCTTCCATTCTCGCAGGCGGGCTCGACCGCCTTTCGTCGCTTTATTCGGCGGATAATTATTCCGGCTCGCCTTCGGCCCTCATCGGCGATCTGCGCGATGCGCTCCAGACCTATGCCGCTTCGCCTTCCAACAGCGCGCTTGGCGACAGCGTGGTGTCGACGGCGCAGTCGCTCGCCAATGCGCTCAATGCCGGAACGAAGCAGATCCAGTCGCTGCGCAACGATGCGGACCGGGAAATCGCGGATTCCGTCGCCAATATCAATGATCTTCTGGCCAAGTTCGAGAAGGTCAATCAGGAGATCGTCGGCGGCACGCGCGCCAATCGCGATGTTTCCGACTATATGGACCAGCGCGATGCGATCCTGAAGCAGCTTTCCGGCGAGATCGGCATCACCACCATGATGCGCGGTGACAATGACATGGTGATCTTTGCCGAAAACGGCGTGACGCTTTTCGAGACGACGGCGCGCAAGGTTAGCTTCGAGCAGTCGACGGTGCTGGCGCCGGGCATTTCCGGCAAGGCGGTGCTGGTGGATGGGGTTCCGCTCAACCACGAGACATTCGACCAGCCTTATGGAACAGGCCGTCTCAGCGGCTTGCTGCAACTGCGCGACCAGATCGCCCCGCAATACCAGATGCAGCTTGACGAGATTGCGCGCAATCTGGTGACGATGTTTGCCGAAAGCGACCAGACCGGCGTCGGCGCCGACAAGACGGGTCTGTTCAGCTGGGCCGGATCGCCGGATGTTCCGGGCGCAGGTATGTCGGCGGGCATTGCAGGCAGCATCAAGGTGTCCTCGGCTTTCGTTGCCTCCGAGGGGGGCAGCGCGCTCTTGCTGCGTGACGGCGGGGCCAACGGGCCTGATTACAAATATAACATCGAAGGCGCAGCCGGGTTCAGCGAGCGCCTGCGGGCGCTCAACGAAGCCTTCTCGGAGCCGATGGCGTTCGATCCGGCAACAGGTCTTTCGGCCAGCTCCAGCCTGATCGACTACAGCGCGTCATCCATCAGCTGGCTTGAAGGCAAGCGCCAGAAGGCCAACAGCGAATTCTCCTATAATGCGACGGTTGCCACTCAGGCAGACGCCGCCCTCTCCAACGCCAACGGCGTCGACATGGACACCGAAATGGCGCTGCTTCTCGATCTTGAACATTCCTATCAGGCATCGAGCCGGGTGCTGACCACGATCAGCGCAATGCTCGACGATCTTCTCAACGCGGTGTGAGGCCAATGAAAGCGCAATCGATTTCCACCTATGGCGCAACGTCAGCCCTCAGGGCCATGGTCGCGAAGAACAAGGCCGAGATGCTGAAAGCCCAACAGGAAGCGACCACGGGAACCGTGTTCGATGTCGGGCTGTCGCTCGGCTCGAAATCCGGGCAGACCGTGTCCCTGCGCAAGGAATATGACCGGCTGAGCGTGCTGACGGACATGAACAAGCTGGTGCAGCAGCGCATGAATGCGACGCAGACCGCTGCCGGCACGATCATCGAAAACACGCAGAACTTTCTGGGCGACCTGACGGGCGCCAACAATACCGCTGAAAGTGCCGCCACGATTGCCAAGTCGGCAAAGTCTATTCTCAACTCCGTCACCGGCCTGCTCAACACCAGCTATAACGGCGAATATATCTTCGCCGGTGTGAACACCGATGTGAAGCCGGTTGCCGATTATACCGAGGGCAGCGCCGCGCAGACCGCCGTGCGCCAGGCCTTTCAGAACCATTTTGGCTTCGCCATCGACGATCCGCAGGTGGCCAACATCACCGGCGACGAGATGACGGCCTTTCTCGACGGCGATTTCGCCGAGGAGTTCAACGATGCCAACTGGGCCGCGAACTGGTCGGATGCATCGGACACGGTGATCAAGAGCCGCATCTCGCCCACCGAAACCGCCGATACGTCGATCTCGGCCAATGCCGACGGCTTCCGCAGGACGATCATGTCGGCGGTCATGGTCGCCGAATTCGCAACCATCGGCCTCAACAGCCAGGCTTTCGAAGCCCTGACTGGCAAAGCCATGCAGACTACGACGACGGCGATTACCGAAACGACGTCGGAACAGACGACGCTCGGTCTGGCGCAGTCGCGCACGCAGGCGGCGACGACGCGTATCGTGGCGCAGCAGAAGATACTGAACCAGTCGGTGCTCAATCTCGAGGAAGTCGACCCTTACGAGGCGGCGACCCGCGTCAACGCTTTGAAGACGCAGATCGAGACTTCCTATTCGCTGACGGTTCAGCTGCAGAATATGAGCCTGCTCAACTATCTCAGATAGTCGGGATGATCAGGACGGACGCAGCATGATGCGAGCCCGTCCGGACTGATAGACGGAGAAAACCATGTATCAGATGCGCTACGAAGATGTCATGACTGACGATATGGCGAGCGCCAGGGAACGGGAGCGGACGCTGTTCGACCGTTCCATCGCAATGCTCGAACTGGCGAAGGAAAACGGCAGTGGCTCGCGCGAGGGGATCGACGCGACCTATTTCACCACGAAGCTCTGGACCACGATCATCGACGATCTGGGGTCGGAGGAAAACGTGCTGCCGAAGGAACTGAAGGCGGCGATCATTTCCGTCGGCATTTTCGTGCTGAAGGAAATCGAGCGCATCCGCCAGGGCGAAAGCAACGATTACGCCACGCTGATCGAGATCACCCAGTCGATCCGGGACGGACTTTGAAATGGCTCCCAACGGAAAACCGGCCATTCGCCTTTCGCTGCGCGCGGGCGAACGTATCTTTATCAATGGTGCAGTGCTGAAGGCCGACCGCAAGGTCTCGCTCGAGCTTCTGAACGACGCCACCTTCCTTCTGGAAAACCACGTTCTCCAGCCCGAAGACACGACAACGCCGCTGCGCCAGCTTTATTTCGCCGCGCAGATGATGCTGATCGAACCGGCCATGCGCGAACAGGCCCACGCCACCTTCGCGCAGATGCTGAGGGGCATGTTCTCCACGTTCAAGGATGTGGAAATCCTGAATGCGCTGAAGCTGGTCGACGAGCTGGTTCATAACGGGCGCGTTTTTGAGGCGCTCAAGACCATTCGCGCGCAATATCCACGCGAGGCCGAACTGATGGGCCTTGAAGCCCCGGCTTCGCCCGTGGCTGCAATCCGGAAATCCGCAGAGGCAAACCGATGACCACGACACCGCCGGTCGGCACGAACACGACGAACAACAATACGCCGAACAACAGCAATTCGGCGGCCAACAAGGCAAGCGTCGACTACAATTCCTTCCTCAAGCTTCTGGTGACGCAGATGCAGAACCAGGACCCGACGCAGCCGATGGACGCGACGCAATATGTCTCGCAGCTTGCGACCTTCTCCAATGTGGAACAGGCCGTGCAGATGAACAGCAAGCTTGAAACGCTAATCGCCAATACGTCGCTGACGCAGGCCGAAGGCTGGATCGGCCGCACGCTGACCAATGCCGATGGCAGCATATCCGGCGTCGTGAAATCCGTTACCATCCAGTCCAACGGCATGCTGGCCGAACTGGAAGACGGCAAGACGCTGATGATCGGCGCAGGCGTCAAGATCAGCTAGGACATGATGCGGTGAACGAGGCCGACGCGCTCGATATCGTCAATTCCGCGATCTGGACCGTGCTTATGGCAAGCGGCCCGGCGGTGCTTGCCGCGATGCTGGCAGGCATCGGCATTGCGCTTTTCCAGGCGCTGACCCAGATTCAGGAAATGACACTGACCTTCGTGCCGAAGATCATCGTCATCTTCGTCGTGCTGGCCCTGACCGCGCCTTTCGTCGGCGCGCAGATCAACTCTTTCACGCTGCTCGCATATTCGCGCATCGAGAAGGGGTTCTAGCACGTAGCCTTCGCGCAAGCTTCGCAAGCTAAGTTCCCTCCGCAAACAGGAGACGGACGTGCAGCAGGCAGCGGCTAAACCCTTCATAAAAGGCGGATTTCTGACCGGCAGCGACATGGGTCTGGCGGTTGGCATCATCATCATCCTGACGGTGCTTTTCCTGCCTGTCCCGGCGGTGGTGCTGGATATCGGGCTGGCATTCTCGATTGCCTTTTCGGTCCTGATCCTGATGGTGGCGCTGTGGATCCAGCGCCCGCTCGACTTTTCCGCCTTTCCGACGGTGCTGCTGATCGCCACCATGATGCGATTGTCGCTGAACATCGCGACGACGCGCGTGATCCTGACCCATGGCAATGAAGGCTATCTCGCCGCCGGTCATGTGATCCACGGCTTCTCGCAATTCGTGATGGGCGGCGATTTCGTCATCGGTCTGGTGGTTTTCTGCATCCTGATCATCGTCAATTTCCTCGTCATCACCAAGGGCGCGACGCGTATCGCGGAAGTGGGCGCGCGCTTTACCCTCGACGCCATTCCCGGCAAGCAGATGGCCATCGATGCCGACCTTTCGTCCGGCCTGATCGATGAAAAGGAAGCGCAGCGCCGCCGCCGCGAGCTGGAAGAGGAAAGCTCCTTCTTCGGCTCCATGGACGGTGCCTCGAAATTCGTGCGCGGCGACGCGATTGCGGGCCTCATCATCACCGCCGTCAATATTTTCGGCGGCATCATCATCGGCGCCACGCGCCACGACATGGACATTGCGCACGCCGCCGACGTCTTCACCAAACTGTCGGTGGGCGATGGTCTGGTCACGCAGATTCCGGCCCTGATCGTCTCGCTCGCCGCCGGTCTTCTGGTGTCGAAGGGCGGCACGCGCGGTTCCGCCGACCAGGCGATCTTCGGCCAGCTCGGCGCCTATCCGAAGGCGCTTCTGGTCGCGGCGATGCTGCTTTTCGTCCTCGGCATCATGCCGGGCCTGCCAGCCTTCCCGTTCTTCATGCTGGGCGGCGCAATGGCCTTTGTCGGCATTGCCGTGCCGCGCCGCCAGGCGCGCCAGCGCGAGGCGGAAGCGAGCGAAGCCGACAAGAAGCAGCGCGAGGGGGAAGAGCAGGAGCGCAACTCGGTCAAGGCGTCGCTGGAAACCAACCAGATCGAGCTTTGCCTCGGCAAGCAGCTTTCCGCCCGGCTGATCGCCTCGCAGCAGGAACTGGCGCACCGCGTCAACAAGATGCGCCGCAAGTTCGCGCAGGAATACGGTTTCGTCATTCCCGAAATCAAGGTGACGGACGACATTGCCCTGCCGCCGAAAAGCTATCGCATCAAGATACACGGCACGGCTGTCGCCAGCCACGAATTGCGCGTCGGCGAAACGCTCGTCGTGCTGGGCGAGCGCCCGATCCCGTCCATCCCCGGTGAGGAAGTACGCGAGCCGGCCTTCGGCATGCGCGCCTATTCGGTGCCGGAAACCTTCGCGGCTGATCTGCGCCGCGATGGTTACATGACCGTGGACAATCTCTCCGTCCTGCTGACGCATCTGAGCGAAATCGTCCGCAACAATCTGGCCCAGCTTCTGTCCTACAAGGACATGCGCATCCTGCTGGATCGTCTGGGTTCTGAATATCGCAAGCTTCTGGAAGATATCTGCCCGACGCATATTTCCTATTCGGGCTTGCAGGCGGTGCTGAAACTGCTGCTCGCCGAGCGCATTTCCATCCGCAACCTGCATCTGATCCTCGAAGCCATCGCGGAAATCGCGCCGCTCGTCCGCCGCCCGGAAATGATCGTGGAGCATGTGCGCATGCGCATGGCGCAGCAGATTTGCGGCGATCTTTCCGACAATGGCGTTCTGAATGTTCTGCGTCTCGGCAATCGCTGGGATCTGGTTTTCCACCAGAGCCTCAAGCGTGACGCCAAGGGCGAGATCGTCGAATTCGACATCGATCCGCGCCTGCTGGAACAGTTCGGCACCGAGGCTTCCGCCGTCATCCGCAAGCATTTCGACAATGGCGAGCGCTTCGTGCTGGTGTCCTCGCCGGAAGCTCGGCCATATATCCGCATGATTATCGAGCGCCTGTTCGCCACCTTGCCGGTGCTCTCCCATGTCGAAATCGCCCGTGGCGTGGAGGTGAAGTCACTTGGCGCGATTTCGTAGTGATGACCGGTCGATCCTTCGGTCTTTTGATCCTTCGAGACGGTCCCCTTCGCTGCGCTCAGGGCACCTCCTCAGGATGAGGGGAGCGAGGGTTGGAGACGCCCTGCCCGCGCTCAGGGCACCTCCTGAGGATGAGGAAGAGTTCTAGCGCCCACACCCCTCATCCTGAGGAGCCATGCCGAGCTTGTCGAGGCGTGGCGTCTCGAAGGACGAGGGGAGTAATTATTGCAACATACGATGAAAGGGCCCTGAGTGCCTGTCGCGCAATTGCCGCTTAACGAGATCATTCTGGCCGCCGTTCTGGCGTTCTGCCGCATCGGCGCATGCCTGATGCTGATGCCGGGACTTTCGAGCGCGCGCATTCCCTTGCAGGTCAGGCTGTTCATCGCGCTCGCCTGTTCGTTCGCGGTTCTGCCGCTCGTGCTGCAACGCATCATCACCGTTGTCGATGCCGGGCAGCCCTTGACCCTGTTCCGCCTGATGGCGAGCGAAATATTCATCGGCGCGGTCATTGGCATTCTGGCGCATATCTATTTCTGGGCATTGCAATTCATGGCAAGCACGATGGCCGTTTCTATCGGCTATTCCGGCTCTCCCGCCGATGCCATCACGGAAAGCGAACCGCAGGCGACATTGGCGACGATCGTCACCTTCAGCGCGCTGTTCCTGTTCTTCATCACCGACATGCATCTGGAAATCTTCCGGGCGCTGCTCAATTCCTATGTGGCCATTCCGGTGGACGGGCAGTTTCGTCCCGATGCAGTGATGATCGACTTCACCGATGCGCTTTCGGGGGCTTTTCTGGCGACGCTGCGCATCGCCGCGCCCTTCATCGTCTTTGCGATCCTCGTCAATTTCGCCATCGGTCTGGTGAACAAGCTGACGCCGACCATACCGGTCTACTTCGTGTCGATGCCGTTTGTGCTGGGGGGAGGGCTGCTGGTGGTCTATTTCATCCTGCCGGAACTGCTGCGCTTCTTCACCAACGAGACCGCCACGCAGTTGCGTGAATTGTTCTGAGGGCCGCGATGACCAATCCGCGCAATCTGAAGAAGCTGATTGAACTGCAAAAGCTTGGCAGCGCCCGGGTGGAACAGGCGCTTGCCGCAGCCAATGCGCGCAAGGGCGCGCTGGATGAGGAGCGCGAGGCGCTGATCGCCATGCAGGATCGCCGCTATGATGGCGATGCGCTCAATATCGATCCCTCGCTGCTTATCAGACGCCTCGGCAGCAACGCAGCCGAATCGCAGCAGCTTGAGCAGCGTCTTCAGGCGCAGCGCAAGGCGCTGTTGCAGGAACAGCGGCGTGTCGAATTGCTGGAGGATCGCCTGACCGACACCAGAAACGAGCGCGAGCGGCGCGAACTTTCCAGCCTTATCGAGGAATTTATTAGCCGGAAAACGACAAACCGGTCGCAAGGCCCTGATTGAGCGCAAAAACGAGGCTGAACGCACGCACAAGTTTCAGTCAAGTTTGACCCGTTATGGTGCAATCAACAGAAGAGGGAGTGTATTGCATGGCGATCAACCCGCCGTCAGATCTGGTGATGGACGTGGCGCGCGCCGCCGATCCGCAAGCCTATCGCATGGCGGCGGAACGGTTGAAAGCGCCGTCGGCACCGGGAACCATGGTGGCCTCGGCTGCCGTTGGCCTGACGCGGGACAATTTCGCCAGCTTTTCCGACAGTCTTGCGGCGGGCGTCAGCGTGCGGCCGGATGCGCAGAATGCGGCCAGCCCGGCCTATCGCAAGTTCGAGGCCTTCATGCTGCAATCCTTCGTGCAGTCGATGTTTACCAGTGACACGACGGCGACCTTCGGGAAGGGGATCGCCGGTGAATACTGGAAGTCCATGATGGCGGAAGCCATGGCAAACAAGATGGCGGATGGCGGCGGTGTCGGCATTGCCAGGTTGCTTGAGGAACAGGCGGCGCGCAACGCGCGGCCAGAAGCACCGACAACGGTAGCGTTGGGAGACGTGATCAATAATCTGGGAGGCGATTTGAGCGAAAACGCCGTTTCGAAGGACATCGTGCATGGTTTCGAACGCAAGCTCATTCAAAAGCAGCTGGAGCATGTCTCCCGAAAAGGGGAACCGGTTTCGGGATGAAGACATGCGGGAAAATAGAGAGATAGAACCGTTCCGAGGACTGCGTTTCACCGGAACTGTTCCACACAAAGATAGCGACACGGACAGCGCGCGCGGCTGATTGGCCCGTAACGACAAGCGTCATAATTGAGGACCCCCGAAATGACCGAGACAAGCTCTGAAAACAGCCTGCCAGAGGATTCGCTGATCGTCGCCGTGACGAGCGAACCCGGTCAGGCGCTGGCAGAGGAACCGGCCGAGAACCCAGCATTGAAGCCGGTCGTGCGGGCGATCCAGCGTCTGGAAGACGTCATCGATACGGAGACGCGCCTTCTGCTGGAAGGCGGCAACCCCGATCTTGCGGAAATCAACGCACGCAAGAGCCGCGGGCTCTATGATTTCAACAAGGCGATCAAGAAGGCGGCCGGCGCTGCCGAGCCGGCGACGATGAAGCCGCTTCAGCCACTGCTCGACAGCCTGAAGCACAAGCTTGAGAAAAACTGCGAAGCGCTGCAACTGCATCTGCGGGCTGTCGGCGAACTGGCCGACCTCATTCGCGGTGCGCTGGAAACGCAGGAAGCCGACGGCACCTATTCCATGCAGAGCGCGAGGCTCGGTCACGCACGATGATCCGCATCATTGCCATCGGCCTGTGGATCTGCGCTGTCGCTTTCGGCTCGCTTTTCTTCGCGGTTCGCCAGAACGCCTCATCCCCGGATGGGGCGCAGGCCGCGGTCGGCGGGTTTGGAGGCGTGGACTACGTGAAGACGGATGTGATGAGCGTGCCGATCCTCTCGAACGGCGGCGTCGCCGGTTATGTGGTGACGCAGCTCGTCTATACGATCGATTCGAACGTTCGCAAGAAGCTCAGCGTGCCGCTCGAATTCTTCATCAGCGATGAAATCTTCCGCAAGTTCTATGGCAGCTATTCGGATACGAAAGAGGTTGAAAAGGTGAGCTTCGAGGATGTGCGCGCCTCGATCATCGCCGATCTCAATGCGCGGTTTCCAGAGCCGGTCATCAAGGACCTTCTGGTCGAGCAGTTCAACTATATTTCAGCCGAGGAAATCCGCGCCATGAACATGCGCGGCGCGCCGACGCCGACCGCGCCGGGGAAACAGGTTCCTGAAAAGCAGGCAGCCGCGCAGCCTGTCGGTCACAGCGAATAATATTTTCCTGAAAGCTGGGCGAGGCGTTCTTCGTCCAGCGGCGTGACTGCCGGGTCGGATACGAGTTCCACACCCATTTCACGGCCATTGCGCCAGGCGACGCGGGCCAGAAGCGCGCGACCGTAATAATCGTCGAACAGCCAGAAACGCTCGGGCAGAGTAGGGACCTCCACGGTTCTGAGCTTGGCGCCATGGGGCGCGATATCGCTGAACTGGCATTCGATGATAAACCGCCCGTCGAGGCCCACGATCTTGCCGGAGCGCAGCCTTGTGCGCTGCCTCTCTTCCCTGCGACGTTCATGGGATGGCTTAACCCGTGCCATATCGAAATCTTACCTGCTTTTCCCCTCCGGCATCGGCCTGAAAATCGCAAACGATTTTCAGAAAGCACGATGCGCAGTTTCAGGAGAGCAATCTAGCAGGTTTCGATTGCCGATGCGTTACTTTTTAAACCGGGAACCTTCGGACATGGTTACCTTGAACAGGTTCGTATCTGTTCAGTGATCCCCGCAGGCTTCGCAGAGGCCGCGCAGCTCCAGCGTCGTCTTGCGCGACTTGAAGCCGTTCTGCAGGCTCCATGCGCTGACGAGATTTTCGATTGCCGCGTCGGAAAACTCCGTCACCTGACCGCATTTCTCGCAAATGGCGAAAGCCACCAGACCCTGCTGGTGGCATTGCGGATGCGCGCAGGCAACGAAGGCGTTGAGGCTTTCGAGCCGATGGATCAGCCCGTAGTCGAGCAGCTTTTCCAGCGCGCGATAGACTTGCAGCGGCGCGCGGAAGCCGTCGTCGCGCAGCTGGTCGAGGATCGTATAGGCGCTGAGCGGGCCTTCCGCCTTGGACAGCACGTCGAAAACCAGTGTCTGATTGCGGGTCAGGTCCTGCGGGGCGTGATGATGGTGATGGGTGCTCATTGTCCAGCGATCCGTTTCGGTGATGCTTGTTCCCTCTTATGTAGGGGTAACAGGCTCAAAATGAAAATGGCAAGCGCCGCGACCACGATGGACGGGCCGGAGGGCGTGTCGAAATGAATGGAGCCATAAAGTCCGCCGATGACGCCTGCCGCGCCGATCAGCGAGGCGAGGATGGCCATCTGCTCGGGCGTGGAGGCAAAGCGGCGTGCGGTCGCTGCCGGTATGATCAGCAGCGAGGTTATCAATAGTATTCCGACGATCTTCATCGCAATGGCGATGACGATGGCCAGAAGCAGCATGAAAACGATACGCGACAGGGCGGGGTTCATGCCCTCGGCGCGGGCAATATCCTCGCTGACGGTGGCGGCGAGGAAGGGACGCCACAGCCAGGCCAGAACCGCCAGCACGAACACGCCGCCGCCATAGATGAAGGCGATATCCATGCGCGAGACGGCCAGAATGTCGCCGAACAGGAAGGACAGCAGGTCGACGCGCACCCATGTCATGAAGGCGACGAGGACGAGGCCAAGCGACAGGGTGGCATGGGACAGGATGCCGAGGAGCGAATCCGCCGACAATGTATGGCGGCGCTGCAAAAGCAGCAGAATGGCGGAAATCGCCACGGCGACGGCAAACACGCCGATCATCAGATTGATGTCGAAAACGAGCGCCAGCGCCACGCCGAGCAGGGCCGAATGCGCCATCGTATCCCCGAAATAGGCCATGCGCCGCCACACGATGAAGCAGCCGAGCGGCCCGGTGGTGAGCGCCAGTCCGACACCGGCGATGATGGCGCGGGTGAAGAAATCGTCAAGCACGGGGCGCGCTCCCTTCGTGATGATGGTGGTCATGTGCGTGGTCATGCTCGTGCTCATGATGATGGCCGTCATCGGCATGGCAGTGATCGGTCACGGAACCGTCGGCATGAAGCACGCGCCCGTCGGGCAGATGCGTGTGATCGTGGTGATGCTCATAAACCGCAAGCGGCCCGACGGCGCGGCTGCCGAACAGGCGCATATATTCAGGGCTCGCCGTCACGTCGCGCGGTGTCCCGCTGCAGCAAACATGGCCGTTGAGGCAGATGACGCGGTCGGTCGCCGCCATGACGAGATGCAGGTCGTGCGAAATCAAAAGCACGCCGCAGCCCGTATCGTCGCGCAGTTTCGCGATCAGCTCGTAAAGCGCAGCCTCGCCGGAAAAATCGACGCCCTGCACCGGCTCGTCCAGCACCATGAGGTCGGGCTTGCGGGCAAGTGCCCGCGCCATCAGCGCCCGCTGGAATTCGCCGCCCGACAGGTTGGCGATCTCGGCCTTTGCAAGATGCGGGATGCCGACCACTTCCAATGCCGTCTCAATATCCTTGCGTGAGAGAGGTCCTGTCAGCGTCATCAGGCGCTCGACGGAAAGCGGCAGCGTGCGGTCGATATTGATCTTCTGCGGCACATAGCCGATGCGCAGTCCAGGCATGTGGATCACGCTGCCTTCGTCGGGCTTCAGGATGCGCAGGGCCATCTTGGCGGCGGTGCTCTTGCCCGCGCCATTCGGCCCGATCAGGGTCACGATCTCCCCGCGCTCGACGCTCAGGCCGACATTGCGCACCAGCCAGCGCCCGTCGCGATAGACGCCAGCGTCCTTCATTTCGATCAAGGTTTCCCGCGCCTTTTGGACGGGGAGGGCGGTCTTCCTGCTCATCTGTTCCGGGCTTTTCTCAGTGTCTTTTCGTTGCGCCACCCCGGTTGCGATTTTTGCAAAAATGGGGGTTGCCTCACCTTATGACAGACGTTATAGCATAACGCAATAGACGTTATAAAATAACATATCACTTGAATATGATATCCGTTTCCAACCGCACAAGAGAGAGACCATGAAACACTTCCGCTCCCTTCTTCTCGCCTCGGCTTTCCTTACCGGCGCGACGAATATCTCGCTTGCCGCAGAGCGCGAAGGCGTTGTGGTATCAATCAAGCCGCTCCATTCCATCGTGTCGGCGGTCATGCAGGGCGTGGGCGAGCCGAAGCTGATCGTGCAGGGGGCGGGTTCGGAGCATGTCTACAGCCTCAAGCCTTCCGATGCCGAGGCAATCGAGCATGCCAAGGTGATCTTCTGGGCCGGGCCGTCGATGGAAACCTTCCTCGACAAGCCGATCGATACGCTGGGCGAGGGCGCGAAGGTCATCGCGCTTGGCGATGCGGAGGGCCTCACCCGGCTGAAGTTCCGTGAAGGCGGTCCGTTTGAAGCGCATGACCACGGGCATGAAGGTCATGACCATGGCCATGATGACAAGAAGCACGATCATGCCGCGGAAGCTTCCGAAGCCGGGCATGATCATGACCACGGCCATGGCGAATATGACCTGCATTTCTGGCTCGACCCGCAGAACGGAAAGGTCCTGGCAACGGATATTGCGAAGACGCTGGGCGCAAGCGACCCGGAACATGCCGCGCAGTATGAAAAGAACGCCAGGGACTATGGCGAGAAGATCGACGCGCTGACCAGGGAAATCGCGAGCGAACTGGAGCCGGTCAAAGACAAGCCCTTCATCGTCTTCCATGACGCCTACCAGTATTTCGAAAATCGCTTCGGTGTGAAGGCCGCCGGGTCGATCACGGTCAGCCCGGAAAAGGCGCCGGGCGCAGCGCGCATCAAGGAAATCCACGACAAGATCAAGTCGCTTGGCGCAACCTGCGTGTTCTCCGAACCGCAATTCGAGCCGAAGCTGGTAAAGACGGTTATCGACGGGACCGAGGCCAGAACCGGTATTCTCGATCCTCTGGGTGCGGAACTGAAGGACGGGCCGGATCTCTACCCGCAGCTCATCCGCAATCTGGCGGATTCACTTAAAACCTGCCTGTCGAAATAACAGCCGCAGCCGCTTCCCTTTGCTGGATGCACGCGCGTTCAGAACGCGGCTGCAAATGTGCCGGGCTGCAACTATCGACAGCCCGGCACTCACGAACCAAAAGCGGAAAGGCTTCGCCCCTTCGCCTGAGCGCTCGTCAGGCCCAGACGGTCTGGAGCATTTCCAAAAAGTGCGTAGCGGTTCCGCCATACCATATTGAACGGAACCGCTCTGGAGCATGATCCGAGAACGAGGGTCGACAAGATGTTGCTCCACGTAGAAGGGGCTGGAGCGTCGATCTGATTCCATCCGATCGAAACGCGCTCCGGGTTTTCCGGGACATTTCAGGGCGGCTTCCACCGCCCATTTTCACCACGAAAATTGTTACGATATAACATAAAGGAGAAATGAATGCGCAGCTTTTTGAGGACGCTTCACGCCGGTGCCGTTTTGGTTTTTCTCGCTCCTGCGTTTGCAGGTGCGCATGGCATCTGGATTGCCGAGCGTCATGGCACGCAGGCTGTCGTTTACGGTCACGGCGCGAGCGACGAGGCCTATGATCCGCAGAAGCTGAAGACGGTCACGGCCCGGGATGTGGACGGCAAGGAACTCGCCGTTGAGATCAGGCGGCAGGAAGATCATGCCCTGCTCGGCGTGCCCGGGGATGCGGTCGTGGTCAGCAGCGTCTTCGATAATGGCTTCTGGGCCGAGGGGCCGGACGGCAAGTGGGTCAACAAGCCGAAATCGGAAGTGCCGGGCGCAAAACAGTCCAGCCAGAGCCGGAAGTTCGCCGTCGCCATTCTCGACCATCTGCGCAAAAAGCCCGAGCCGCAGGGCCTGCCGTTTGAAATCGTGCCGCTGATGGACCCGACGATCTTGGAGGCGGGCAACGAACTGCCCGTGCAGGTTCTGGTTGACGGAAAGCCGGTCGAAGGCGTGGAAGTCGCGGCGGACTATGTCAATGACAGCCATGCGGCACCGGTGAAGACCGACGCGGAAGGCATTGCCAGGATCAGGATTCGCAATGCGGGTCTCAATGTCGTCGGGGCGGCCTATTCCAGCCCGCTTTCCGATTCAAAGGAAGCCGACAAGCTCAGCTATTTCACCACGCTGACCTTCAATCTCGATCACCATCACCACGATTGATCCCATCCCGTCATCAAGGAACGGAGTCATGCGAAAGAGACTGCCCGTTACGGTCCTGTCCGGCTTTCTTGGAGCCGGAAAGACGACATTGCTCAACCACGTGCTCAACAATCGCGAGAACCGCCGCGTTGCGGTGATCGTCAATGATATGAGCGAAGTGAACATCGATGCCGCCCTCGTTCGGGAGGGCGGCGCCAATCTGTCCCGCACGGATGAACAACTGGTCGAAATGACCAATGGCTGCATCTGCTGCACCTTGCGCGATGATCTCCTGAAGGAGGTTTCGCAACTGGCGGCACAGGGGCGCTTCGATTATCTGCTGATCGAATCGACCGGTATAGCCGAGCCCTTGCCGGTCGCCGCTACGTTCGAATTTCGCGACGAGAAGGGCAACAGCCTTTCCGATGTCGCCCGGCTCGATACGATGGTGACGGTTGTCGATGCCGCGAATCTGCTGAAGGATTATGCGTCGAGCGACTTTCTGCGCGATCGCGGCGAATCCCTCGGCGTGGAGGACGAGCGCACGCTTGTCGACCTCCTGGTCGAACAGATCGAGTTCGCCGACGTCGTCGTGCTGAACAAGATATCGACGGCTTCGCGAGAGGAGCGTGATCTCGCCCACAAGGTCATCCGTTCGCTCAATCCCGATGCCAGCATCGAGGAAGCTGATTTCGGCGAAGTGCCGCTCGACGCCATACTGGACACGAAGCTCTTCGACTTCAACAAGGCGCATGAGCATCCGCTCTGGTACAAGGAACTGCACGGCTTTGCCGCGCACACGCCCGAGACCGAGGAATATGGCGTCCGCTCCTTCGTCTATCGCGCGCGGCGCCCCTTCGATCCCGGACGGTTCCAGTCGTTCATCGACAAGGGCTGGCCGGGCGTCGTGCGGGCGAAGGGCTTCTTCTGGCTGGCGACAAGGCCGGATTTCGTTGGCGAAATCAGTCAGGCTGGCGCATTGGTGCGCACCGGCAAAAGGGGTCGCTGGTGGTCGTCCGTGCCAAAGCAATACTGGCCGGACGAACCCGAATGGCAGCGCGCCATGGAACCATATTTCCATAAGACATGGGGTGACCGGCGTCAGGAAATCGTGTTCATCGGCGTCGATCCGATGCAGGAAGACGCGCTCATCGATGAGCTGGACCAGTGTCTGCTTGAGGAAGAAGACTTCGTGCCGGAGCGCTGGTCCGGCCTGAACGATCCGTTCCCGAACTGGTCGCCCGCCTGAGCCTGTTTGGCCAGCGATTCCAGAGCGGTTCCCATTGAATCGGGGCGTCTGGAACCGCTCTGTCTTTTGTTTCTACGCATGCCTAATCCCAAAGCAGGTTCCCGCTTTTGGGGGCATGCTCGATATCCAGAGCCCTGCTGTCGGCCAGCGTTCGGTGATCCAGAACGCTGGCGATGGCTTCGCGCACATCCAGCATCATCTGGCGCACTTCACATTCGTCCTCATCGCAATCGTCGCAGGGGCGATAGTCGGTCTTGCTGGCGCAGGCGATAGGCGCAAGCGCGCCATCGAGCGCACGGATGATGTTGCCGATGGCGATCTCGTTGGCCGGGCGGGCGAGGCAGAAGCCGCCGCCCTTGCCTTTGCGGCTCAGAACGAAACCGGCATTGCGAAGCTCGGTGAAAATATTGTCGAGAAACTTGCGCGGTATATGGTGCTTTTCGGCGATCTCGCTGGCGGAAACCAGTTGTCCATCGGTAACGCCCGCCAGATGTACCATGGCTTTCAGGCCATATTTGCCCTTTTTGGTCAGCATGCCACCCCTGTGGGGCATTTCCTCGAAGTACCGAAATCGGCTTTGTCCGGAAATGCACGAAAAGAATACGCAACACACGCCGCCAGCCAAAACCGGCGCCGTTCGCAACATCAGGCCAAAGCCTGCTCCCTGGAAGTTAGGCGCTAAACCCGGCTGCGACAAGTCTTTTTGCGCCTGGCGGGGGTCTGATGCACGACCTGCCTGCATCCAGAGGCGACCGGATACACCCACCGCCTCCGCTATCATAACGCCATTCAGGTTTGTGTACGCCAGGGCAAGAAATCTGCTTGCTCGAGCACCCGGCTAAATAAGTTCCCTGCGCGATACATCTCCGGCTCGACGCTGAAGATGTTGTCAGTTTTTCGGGGTGGCAACAATTGCCGCCGTTATATTGAGAGGCCCATTTCCGTGGCCATCGCCCTCATAAGATCCTAAAAGATAAAGATCGCGACCCTGTGCGATAGCTGTAAGTGCAAATTCTATAACGGTTTTATCAAAGTCATTCATTTCTGAGACATCGTAATTGTTTCTAAATGAAAACCAAACATCATCTGTTGCTACTGATAGAGCAATGATATTTGGGTATGCGGTAACTTTAATATGCTTAAACTCTTTTGCAATATCTGGCATACTAATCTCCTTAATATATTGAGAATCAGCTAATTTACCGTCTTATATTGCCGGAAATGGGTGGGTTCGGACAACCTGTCAGCGTATTCAGCAAATCAATGTAATGTTAGCTTCGGGGGTGTCGATCAAAAATTTTCACGCTGCCGCCGAAAGATTGTAGTTTCGTCACGCCATCCTCGATTATTTTTTGTTTTAGTGCCTTTGTTGCTGAGGCGATATGGAGGGCGCCCTTCATATGCGTGGTGACATGTACCGCCGGTTAATTGTGCGTATTCTCCAGCAAAGCGAGCGATAATGCGCCTTGCAATGCGTCGCCAAGTGCAGGCCGATAGTGCCCCCGATACGGCAGGAAGGGCAGTGCTGCATAGGAAGAGGCAAGGCCTCCGGTCAGGCTGAACCGGCCAAGCGCTTCCGTGTCGAGCCGCTCCAGACCGCGTGCAATATAAGAGCAGGCGTGTTGCAGGATCGAATTGCCGAGCGGATCGCCCGCATGGGCGTGGTTGAAAACGAGGGGAGCGAAGGCGGCGTAGTCGGCGGCTGTTGCCTTGCGCGAGAAGGCGATGATCTGGCGAAGCTCGCCGTTGAACCGCGCCAGCACGGCGTCGACAAGTGCCGTACGCTCCGCCATTCCATCCAGTGCGAGCAGCGTTTCTTCGAGAAGTTCCCGCCCAAGCCGCGCGCCACCCGCGTGGTCGCTCAGCATGAAGCCGCGTCCGCCGACAATCTCGAAGGCGCCCCGTTCCCTTTTGACGAAGACCGAACCGGTGCCGAGAATGACGATAGCGCCATCGTCCTGCCCGAGCGCGCCTTGCAGGGCGCTGACCGCGTCGGAAACGATCTTCACATGGCCAAAGGGGAACTGGCGTTCCATGCTGTCCTTGTCGGCAAGCGAATTTGCGCCCGCGAGCCCGAGCACCGCGCAGGTCTCCCTCAGTATGGCGACATCGAGCCCCGCGTCCTGCACGGCCTGCTTCGCCGCGCGCATTATATTATCCAGCGCGGCGACCGGCTCC